>JAWXCE010000062.1:0-97007 GCA_034440495.1 Hyphomicrobiales bacterium
CGCCGCGCGGCGTGCGAGCGGAGATGCGAAGACGCGTCCGCCGTGTCCGTTGGCTTTTACATTCGCGGCGACCTGCTCCGGCGCGTCCAAGCCGTGCGCTGCGCCGACGGACATTGGCGCCGGCGTGGCGCTGTGCAGGCCTGCGCCCTCACCCGGGCGACCGGTTTCGGCGGCCTGCGGAGCTTTCGCAGACGCGGATTTTGGAGCGGCGATTGCGCTCGCATCCTCGCCCTCCTCCAGGAGCACGGCGATGGGGGCGTTAACCGCCACGCCCTCCGTGCCTTCGGGCACCAGAATTTTGCCGACAACCCCATCGTCGATGGCCTCGACCTCCATCGTCGCCTTGTCGGTCTCGATTTCGGCGAGCATCGTGCCAGACGTGACTTTGTCGCCCTCCTTGACCAGCCACTTGGCGAGTTTACCGGACTCCATAGTGGGTGAAAGCGCGGGCATGAGAATTTGGATGGGCATGGCTTTGTCCTGTCAGCGTTCGTCGCGCAGCGTCCAGCGATAAAGGAACGTCAGATATCCAAGCACGATGTAAACCAGAACGCCAGTCGCCGTGGCGAGGCCGAGCCCAGAATAATACAGCATAGAGTCCGAACCGGTTTCGAGGAAAAGCCGCCGCACGCGCTCGGCTGGTGCGACGGGTATATCCGCCGCCGCCCACTGCGTGATGAGCACTTCCACGACTTCCGTCACGCTGCCGACCACCGCGGCGAGGAACAGGAAGCTGATGGTGAGCAGGCCGAACACGGTAAGGCGCATGGCGAAGGGCGCGCGCCCGATGAAGAAATACAGCGCGGCGATGTAGGCCGAGACGATAGTGAAGAATAGCGAGAAGATCCCAATGATCGTCTGCGCCGACTCAAACCGCGCCTGCATCAAATCGGATATAGCCATGCTAGTTTATTGCCTTAACTATATGCTCAAGACATTTATGAAAGTTACTTTCCTCGGATATGTTTGAGCGCGGTACAATAGGCAACTTGATGTCAATGCCACTGGCATGCCGGTTGTAATTTACAAAAAGACTTTTGTTTTCAAGGACTTCAAGAAATAGCAAACTTGTATCCGTTTTGTATACACTGCATGAAGCTGCCGGATCCTCACATTGCAAATTCATTAATGGTTTATAGTTTTCGCTGCCAGCAGTTATATTGGCGCTGCCGATCCTGACTGATTTTGTGGTAAGCGGTTGGTAATTGGCTATGTCAACGGCGAAAACTTTTAGCATTACTCCGACATAAGATTCATTTCCAAGCCAACTAACGGAACCGGTAACGCCAACTAAACCGCCGTTTTTATAAATAAAGTCCTGATACACCATCGAAAACTTAATGCTGCAAACTTTGGGTTCTCCGCCTGACGTGACAACATCGTAATAAACGTCGCTTTGAGCAGGTTTCACTGGTTCCGAGTTAACAGTTTGCCAACCAAAAAGGATGACTAAAGCCAAAGTCGCGGCTGTCCTAGGAAACATCGAATTTACCTGTAAAGTACGGATTTAGCGGCGGCCACAACCTGGGCGGCGCTGGGCAATGCGAGCTTTTCGAGGTTGGCGGCGTAAGGCATGGGCACATCGGCGCCCGTCACCTTGGTGGGGGGCGCGTCGAGGTAATCAAACGCCTGCAGCGCGACCGCCGAGCAAATCTCGGAGCCGATCGAGCACACCGGCCAGGCTTCCTCCACCGTCACGATGCGGTTGGTTTTCTTCACCGATGCGATGATGGTTTCCATGTCGAGCGGACGCAGCGTGCGCAGGTCGATCACCTCCGCGTCGATGCCCTCGGCCTCAAGCTGCTTGGCCGCCTCTAGCGCATAAATCATGCCGCGTGCGAACGAGACGATGGTTACGTCGCGGCCGACGCGGGCGATGCGCGCGCGGCCGATGGGCAGCGTCCAGTCCGCGTCGTCCGGCACGTCGCCGATCACGCCGTAAAGCATCTCGTTTTCAAGGAACACGATGGGGTTTGGGTCGCGGATCGCGGCTTTCAGCAGCCCCTTGGCGTCGGCCGCGTTCGATGGCGCGATCACCTTCAGACCCGGGCAATGGGCGTACCACGCCGAATAGCACTGACTGTGCTGCGCCGCCACCCGCGCCGCCGCGCCATTCGGCCCGCGAAACACGATAGGGCAACGCATCTGCCCGCCTGACATATACAACGTCTTGGCGGCGGAGTTGACGATGTGGTCGATGGCCTGCATGGCGAAGTTCCACGTCATGAACTCCACGATGGGCTTCAGGCCCGCCATCGCCGCGCCGACGCCCAGGCCCGCAAAGCCGTATTCCGTGATCGGCGTATCGACCACGCGCCGCTCGCCGAATTCGGCCAGCAGCCCTTGCGTGATCTTATAGGCGCCCTGATATTCCGCGACTTCCTCACCCATGACGAACACGTCGCCGTCGCGGCGCATCTCCTCCGCCATGGCGTCGCGCAACGCCTCGCGCATCGTTGTCGGGACCATTTTAGCTCCAGCGGGGATTTCAGGCTTTGCTGTCGCTGGCTCAGCCTCGGACGTTTCTTTGGCGCGCCACGGCCAAGGCACGCTATCGCCGCCCGATGGAGTGATCTCAGGTGCTTTGGCCGCTTGCGGCGCGGTTGTGGAGGTCGCCGCGTGGCCGTTCGTCAGCGCGCTGGCGTCCTCGCCCTCCGACAAAATCAATGCAATCGGAGTGTTTACCTTCACGCCCTCGGTGCCGGCCTCGATCAGGATGCGCCCGAGCACGCCCTCGTCGACCGCCTCCACCTCCATCGTCGCCTTATCCGTCTCGATCTCCGCGATCGGATCGCCCGATGCGATCGTGTCGCCCTCGGCCTTGAGCCACTTCGACAGCTTGCCTTCTTCCATTGTTGGCGACAGGGCGGGCATCAGAACTTGAACGGGCATTGGAAGCCTTTTTCTCGCCGCGAGGATGGACGGCGTCTTTCGTCGATATCACCGGCGCTTTCCATCGTCTGTGGATGGCTGAAACGCGGTTCGCTATCTTTGCGACTTTGCCCGTTTTAGCACAATGCGGCAAGCCGTTTAGCGCCCACGCCACCCGTTATGGAACGGCAATTTTATACCCGGCGAGCTTCATGGCGCGCTGGAAAACATAAGCGACGAACGCGCCGATTACGATGACGGAAAAGAACAGCCGGAAGATGACGAGGAAAGCGCCGAACACCCATTTTTCGCGCCCGTCGATGGTGAGCGGCGACAGGTTGATGTCAAAGATTTCCATGGCGTCGAAAAACACGCCCTTCAGCGCCTGATCAACGATGAACACGAACACCGAGCGGAAATCGACCGCGCCCTTGAGCGGATTGTAGACGCCGTCGGAGGCCAGCGCATAGAGCAAGGCGCTCACCGCAAAGCACAGGAAGATGACGCCGAAAACGAGCGCCAGCGCGGCTATGATCGTCGAGCGCATTTTCTCGCGCCTGCTTGCCACCATGAGAGCGATGCTGGACAGCAGGTTGCCGTAATAGAGGTTGCTCTCCTTGCGCTGCACGCGCCACAACGCGCGGCCGATAAACAGCAGCGAGCCGATGAGCACGAGATATTTGGGCGCATCGATGAGCGTCAGCCCGCCGCCCTGCCCGGCCAGCAAAAGCGCGCAGGACGCCGCCAGCAGCAACAGCGCGACCACGAGATACCGCAGCCAGAGCGGATAGGCGTTGATCTCTAACCGGCGCTCGATGCCGGAAATGCTGCTGAGATTGTAAGCTCGAACGGGTTTCGCCACGCTGCGCCCCTTTATGTTGATCTTATCTTGGACGGAAAAGGCAACGCGCGAGAGGCGATTAGGTGGCGTGCGCTTGTTTGCGAATAAGCCTTCGCATCCCGAAGCTCGGATCGTCCACGCTCAAACAGTCACGTCCGTCCAAAGCTCCCCCACATCCGGCTCGGGGTCGGTCTGCGCAAACTCAGCCGCCTCGTTCACAACGGCGCGGATTTCCTTGTCCATGATTTTTAAATCGTCCTCGCCCGCAAAGCCCAACTCGATGATGCGCAGACGCGCCTGCTCGATCGGGTCGTGCTCGGCGCGCATTTTCTCGACCTCCTCCTTGCTCCGGTATTTCGCAGGGTCGGACATGGAGTGGCCACGATAGCGGTAGGTGAGCATTTCGAGGATGTACGGCCCGTTGCCTTCGCGCGCCCACGCGACCGCCTTGTCGCCCGCCGCCTTCACCGCGCGCACGTCCATGCCGTCAACCTGCTCGCCGGGGATGTCGAAGCTCGCGCCCCGCTTGGATAAATCTGTCGTGGCCGAAACACGGTCGATGCGCGTGCCCATGCCGTATTTGTTATTTTCGACGATGTAAACAACCGGCAGCCGCCACAGCTCGGCCATGTTGAAGGCCTCGTAGACCTGGCCCTGATTGGCCGCGCCATCGCCGTAATAGCTTAGGCACACCTTGCCGTCGCCACGATATTTGTTAGCGAACGCCAGCCCGGTGCCGAGCGGCACTTGGCCGCCAACAATGCCGTGGCCGCCGAAGAAACCCTTCTCGACGCTAAACATGTGCATGGAGCCGCCCTTGCCGCGGCTATAGCCGCCTGCGCGCCCGGTCAGCTCCGCCATGACGCCCTTCGCATCCATGCCGCAGGCGAGCATATGGCCATGGTCGCGATATCCGGTGATGACCTGATCGCCGTCGCGAATCGCCATCTGCATGCCGACGACGACCGCCTCCTGCCCGATATAGAGATGGCAAAAGCCGCCAATGAAGCCCATGCCGTAAAGCTGGCCTGCTTTTTCCTCGAACCGGCGGATGAGAAGCATCTCACGATAGGCGTGCAGTTCCTCCGCTTTTGTGAACGTGGCTGGCGTAGGCGCCTCATCCGGATGCCGGTCAATGTGCGCTATAGCGCTGCTCACGGCCTTCGCTCTAATGCTAGCCATTTTAGCCCCTCTTAAGCTTTCGTTAAATCGAGCTTAAATCAAGACCCGCCGCCGCGCCACGATTTCCGTCGTGAAAGCCCGCATGTTCCCGTGATTAGCTTCAAAGATTTAACGCGGCTAAGGCGCGTTGCGTTTCGTGTCGAGCATAATGATGTCTGCGGGGTGCGAGAAGTTGAGAATGACGCGCGCCTGCTCCTCGATCAGATCGCGGTCGCCAGCGGGCCCATCGGTCATCGCAGCCGCGCGCCGCTCCAGGCCCTCGCGCTCGGCCTTGATGAGCTTGAGTTCGGCCTCCAGCGATTTTACGCGCGCCTCAACCCCCATGCGGGCTTCAAGCCCGTGCCGTCCGTTAACGGCGTGATATGTGAAATACCCGCAAAGCCCGAGATTGACCGCGAGCAATAAAATCAGTTTCTTCCGGATCACGTTTGCCGCTCCGATGAATGGTTGCGGCAGTAAACAGCGACGCCTGTAAATTTAAAGTAAACCAACCGCACTGCTTTAGTGAAATCAGAGCAGATATTAGACAGGAGTGCGAACGGCCTGTTCGGGGCAAACCGTTCGCGACTCTGGTCAGTTACCCGACTTGCCAGCTTGTGCGAAATAATCCTTGGCGGCGTTCATGTCGCCTTTCATACACGCATCATAGCCTTGCAAGGCGAAACGGGTGCGATTGACCATGATAGCATCGCTCAGAGAACTGCTTTTTGACGCCTCCGCCATCATGGCGTCAACGCGGACGCGGAATTCTTTCTGGCAATCCATTGCGAATGATGGCGTGGCGGATAAACAAACGAGCAGAGCAGCGACGGCAGAAAACTTGCGCATTTTTCTTCTCTTTGGGTTGTTGTTAACAATCACAACCCACGAAATAAGCGCGCGTGATTATCGAGGCCAAGACTTGCTTGCTATGGCCGGATAGCGTGACGCTATGACAGCCTACTCTTTCGCCGTATTTAAACTTGCGGCGATGCTGAAAAGGCGCCGTCGCCGTAAATCGCGAGGTCGTCCAGCTCCTCTTCAATGCGCAGGAGCTGGTTGTATTTGGCGGTGCGGTCGGCGCGGGCGAGGCTGCCGGTTTTGATCTGGCCGCAGTTGAGCGCGACGGCGAGGTCGGCGATGGTCGCGTCCTCAGTCTCGCCCGAGCGGTGCGACATCACGGTTTTGTAGCCTGCACGGTGCGCGATCTCGACCGCCTCGATAGTCTCGGTCAATGTGCCGATCTGGTTCACCTTCACCAGCAGCGCGTTGGCGAGGCCCTTGTTTATGCCCTCGCGCAGCCGCTTCGGGTTGGTGACGAACAGGTCGTCGCCGACAAGCTGGCATTTCTTGCCAAGTTCACCGGTCAGCAGCTTCCAACCGTCCCAATCGTCCTCGCCCATGCCGTCCTCGATGGAGACGATGGGGTAGCGGGCCGCAAGATCGGCGAGGTAGGCCACCATGCCGCCAGCGTCGAAGCTTTTCTTCTCGCCGTGCAACTCGTAGCGGCCGTCCTTGTAGAACTCGGTCGATGCGGCGTCGAGCGCGAGAAACACATCCTGCCCGGGCTTGTATCCGGCTTTTTCAATAGCGTTCATGATGAAGCCAAGCGCGGCGTCGGCGCTGGCGAGGTTCGGCGCGAAGCCGCCCTCGTCGCCCACGTTGGTGTTATGTCCGCCGTCCTTCAGCAGCTTTTTCAGCGTGTGAAAAATCTCCGCGCCCGCCCGCAGCGCCTCCATGAACGAAGGCAGGCCCGACGGCACGATCATGAATTCCTGGATGTCGATTGGATTGTCGGCGTGTGCGCCGCCATTGATAATATTCATCAGCGGTACGGGCAGCACCTTGGCCGATACGCCGCCCACATAACGGTAAAGCGGCAGGTTGGTTGCGTCCGCCGCAGCCTTCGCGCAGGCGAGCGAGACCCCGAGAATGGCGTTGGCACCGAGCCGCTTCTTGTTCGGCGTGCCGTCGAGCATGATGAGCGTGTGGTCGATGCGGCCCTGGTCTTCCGCATCCATACCCTGGAGCGAGTCGAAAATCTCGCCGTTCACCGCGTCCACAGCGGCGAGCACGCCACGGCCCATGAAGCGGGCGGCGCCGTCGCGCAGCTCGTGCGCCTCGTGCGCGCCGGTCGATGCGCCCGATGGCACGGCGGCGCGGCCCATGGAGCCATCCTCCAGCACCACATCCACCTCAACGGTCGGGTTGCCGCGGCTATCAAGAATTTCACGGCCGATAATGTCGGAAATGGCGGTCATAAATTGCGCTCCCTATGTGGTCGTCATTTTGCATGATATGTATCCGTTTCGGAAGACGCGCGAAAGACGTTTTGCTTCAAGGCCGGGTTTTAGAAACATGAAACCGATTGACGATGCGGCGCTCGTGCTGTTCTCCGGCGGCCAGGATTCGACCGTATGCCTTGCGTGGGCGCTGACGCGATATGCGCGGGTGGAGACGGTCGGGTTTTCCTACGGCCAGCGGCATGGCGTCGAACTGGAGTGCCGCGCGGATATATTGCGGCGGCTGCCTGTGGAGTTTCCGCAATGGGCGGGGCGGCTGGGGGAGGATCACCTCATCGACATCGCCGCGCTGGGCGCCATCAGCGACACCGCGCTCACCCGTGACGCGGAGATCACCTTCGGCGCGAATGGCCTGCCGACCACATTTGTGCCCGGCCGCAATATCCTGTTCCTGACCTTCGCGGCGGCGCTCGGCTACCGGCGCGGCATCCTGCGGCTCGTCGGAGGCATGTGCGAGACGGATTATTCCGGCTATCCGGATTGCCGCAACGAGACCCTGCGCTCGCTGGAGGAAACGCTGCGGCTGGCGACCGAGGCGCGCTTTCAACTGGAGTTGCCGCTCATGTGGCGCTCGAAAGCGGATACCTGGGCGTTGGCGGACGCGCTCGGCGGCGCGGCGCTTGTCGATCTCGTCGTGGAGGCGACCCACACCTGCTACCACGGCGACCGGACCCGTCGCCACGACTGGGGCTACGGCTGCAGCCAATGCCCCGCCTGCACCTTGCGCGCGGCGGGCTGGAAGGAGTGGCGCGAGCAAAGCTCGACGAGGTCTGGCTAGGCCCCGTAAACGAGGGGCTGGCTGTCGAGCGCTTCTGCCTCAGCGTCGTCAAAGAGGCGGCTGCGGGTCAGGAAGCGCACGCCCTCGGGGGCTTCGAGTGAGAAGCCGGAGCCGCGCCCCGGCACCACGTCGATAATGAGCTGCGTGTGCTTCCAGTAGTCGAATTGCGCGGCGCCCATGTAGAACGGGAAGCCGCCGATCTCGCCCATATGCACGTCCTGCTGCCCGACTTTGAAATCGCCCGCCGGGTAGCACATGGGCGACGAGCCGTCGCAGCACCCGCCGGATTGATGGAACATCAGCGGGCCATGCATCGCCTTGATTTTATCGATGAGCGCCAAAGCCGCATCCGTCGCCGTGACCCGTTCAACCATGTTCGCTTCCGTACCCGTTTGCCGCCATACCCTGGATCGCTCCGGATATTTCTTGCCCAATTTTAACGCACATTCGCTAAAACGCCAACCTTTGACGCAGCGCTAAACGATAACGTGCGGTTTGGCGCGATTGATGAACGGCGCAAGCGTGTTAGAAGCTCAAACATGTATAGCGTGAAGGAAATCTATTACACTTTGCAGGGCGAAGGTGCGCAAACCGGTCGCGCCGCCGTGTTTCTGCGCTTTGCGGGTTGCAATTTGTGGACGGGCCGCGAGGCCGACCGCACGCGGGCCGTATGCCAGTTCTGCGATACGGATTTCGTCGGTATCGACGGCCCCGGCGGCGGCAAATTCGCGGATGCGGGGGCGCTGGCGGAGGCCGTGGCGCGCGCGTGGCGCCAGCCGTCATCCTCGGGCGCAGTGAAGCTCAGACCCGGGGATCCAGGCTTGCACGCCCGCCAGAACTGGATCACCGGGTCAAGCCCGGCGATGACGAGGGGTGGGCGGCGTTATATCGTATGCACGGGCGGCGAGCCGCTGTTGCAGATCGACACAGCGCTCATCGAGGCACTGCATGTGCGGGGCTTCGAGGTGGCGGTGGAAACGAACGGCACACTGCCTGCCCCGGGGGGGCTGGACTGGATATGCGTCAGCCCGAAAGCGGGAGCCGAGCTTGTCCAGCGGCGCGGTAGCGAGTTAAAACTCGTGTATCCGCAACACGGCGCGGAGCCTGCGCTGTATGAAAATCTTGATTTCCAGCATTTTTTCCTGCAACCGATGGACGGGCCAGCGCAGAGCGCCAATATACAGGCTGCCGCCGCTTATTGTTTGAACCATCCACAGTGGCGGCTTTCACTGCAAACTCACAAGCTGATTGGATTGCCATAGCCGGTCAAAAATGCGCATTTACAAGGACTTTACTTTCGAGGCCGCCCATTTCCTGCCGACCGCACCGGCGGGGCACCCGAACGCGCGTATTCATGGCCATTCATTCACATGCCGCGTTAGCGTCGATGGCGAGCCGGACGCGCAAACGGGCTTCATCTTCCATTTCGACGATCTGGAAGCCGCCATCGCCGGATGCCGTCAAATCCTCGATCACCAGTTTCTTAATGACGTGGACGGGCTTACCCTGCCCACGCTTGAGCGCATCGCCATGTGGATATGGACGCGGCTCGCTCCTTCCGTGCCCGGCCTTGCCGAAGTGCATGTTTCGCGCCCAAGTTGCGGCGAGGGTTGCATATATTCGGGTAGATTATAAAAGTTTTAATGGATCGAAGCCGGGCTTTTTACTAAAGCTGAGAGATGACCTCCGGCCCCACAGACAAGCCTGATAGTATAACCCAGCTTACGCAGTTGGGTCGCACCATTGCCATGCCCGCCTCGCCATCGGAGGCTGTGCTTGAGCGGGTCGCAAACCCTCACCCGGATGTGCATTACCTCGTGCGCTTCACCGCGCCGGAGTTCACCTCACTCTGCCCCATGACCGGCCAGCCGGATTTCGCGCATCTTGTGATTGATTATGTTCCCGGCGCTTACCTCGTCGAGTCCAAATCCTTCAAACTTTACCTCACCAGCTTCCGAAATCACGGCGCATTTCATGAGGACTGCACCATAAGCGTCGCTAAGCGGTTGATCGCCGAAATCGCGCCCGTCTGGCTGCGTATTGGCGGCTACTGGTATCCGCGCGGCGGCATCCCCATCGACATCTTTTTTCAAGCTGGCGAGTTGCCATCGGGCATGTGGGCGCCGGATCAGGGCGTCGCTCCGTATCGGGGGCGCGGCTGATGGCGCGACTCATCATCACCAACGGCGAATCGGCGGCTAACCGCATTCGCGAGGCGGGCATCGGCCAAGATATCCTTTGCTGGCGCGACATCCTGCACGAGGGCCCGGCGCCTCAAACAGACACGCTGGAGGCGTTATCATCCTTGCGCGCAGCTTTCCTCGCTGAACGCGGATGGAGCGACCCCGAGCAGCTCGCGTCTGCATTCTCTGCACGTGACGCGGCCATTCGCGATCATGCGCGTTTTGAAACGATTCTGATCTGGCTTGAACACGATTTATACGACCAACTGCAACTGCTGCAAATTCTCGATTTTTTTGCAAGCGAGACGCGGCGAGACGGACTTTTTATCATCCAGTCTGGGCGTCATCTGGGCGCTGAGAAGCCCGCTGCGCTTAAACAGCATCTGCGCCTTATGGAGAAGGTGACGCCGTTACATCTAGATCTGGCGCGTATGGCCTGGCGAAGCTTTCGTGCGTCCTCGCCGCGGGCATGGGCCGCGCTCCTGCATTTTGACTTGAGCATTTTCCCGTTTCTGCGCTCCGCCATCTTGCGCCAGCTTGAGGAACTGCCCTCCGCCGCTCACGGGCTTACTAGCACCGAGCTTTCGATCTTAAGACTGATTCAGGAAGGACGGGGTTCACCTCAAACCATATATGCGGAGTTTAACGACCGCGAAGACGCGCAGTTTATGGGGGACTGGAGTTTCTGGCATATTCTCGATCAGCTCGGCATGGGCTATTCCCCGCTCATCACTGGTTTCAAAGGCTATAAGTTTTCTCCGCAGATCAGCGAGGCGGAGCTTGCGCCGTACCTTAACGCAGACTTGCGCCTGACGAACTTAGGCCAAAACGCGCTGCGCAATACGACCGACGCCTCCAAACACCGCCGTATTAATCGTTGGATGGGCGGCGTTCATCTGACCAATGCCAATCTGTGGCGCTGGGACGCGGGCGGTCGCCGTCTTAGTGGGCCATCATGATCGGTAATTCACAGCCACAGCCCGGATTTTGCCGAGAAAAAGCCCGCACGGCCCCAATTTCGCCGAACGGCCGTCGCAAATGACTAAAAAGCACCCTTGAACGGCGGCATTCGACGGAGGTTCGACGCGGAATTCGCGGAAAACTTGCGCAGCCCATGTATTGGAGTTTGCCCTATGACATTCGCGAAAATGCCCGGCGCAATTCTTTTACTCCTGCTAGCACTGACGACAGCAGCGTTAGCCCCAATACGGGCCGCGCCGATAAACACGGCGAACGAATCGGGTGCATATCATAAGAATTTCTGCCCTGGGCTGGAGAAATCGCTCGCCGATGCGAAGCTGGATTTCAAGTGTGCGCCGTCGGATGGCTCAATCGATAATATCTCGCGCGTTCTGGCCGACCCCAGACAAATCGGCTTCGCGCAGTTCGATATTTTCGCGCGCGAGACGGCAAAACGCGGTAGCGCGCCTTTAACGCTCATCCGCGACGACATCGGCCGCGAATGCCTGTTCATGGTGACACGCAACAAGACCTTCAAAACCTATGGCGAAGTGGCGGCTTTAGCGCCGTATTTGCGTTTCGTCCTGCCGCCGAAGGGCAGCGGTGCGACCGCAACATTTGAATATTTGCAGAAAATCGATCCGGATGGTCTGGGCAAGGCAAAAAAAATTAGTTACGCCGCCAGCGCAGATGACGCGATAGATCAGGCGCTGTCGATTGAGGATGATCTTGTGACGCTGTTCGTTCAGTTCCCAGACCCGAATAATGCCCGCTTCAAGGTGATTGACGAAAATGCAGGGCAGTTTATCCCCATTATCGACCGCGCTATTTTGCAGCAGGAGATCGGCGGGCAAAAAATCTACTACGCTCAGGCAACAGAAATCTCGAACCCGAAATTCCTCAAAAAGGGCGAAACTGTTATTACGTCGTGCACTCCTGTCACGCTCTTCACCGGCGCGCCAGAAAAAATCGGCGCTGGCGTTGATCGGGCCAATCATGAGGATATGATCCGTATTGTGAAAGCGCTGGATCGCAGCCTTCTGGTTCCGGGCGAAGGTTTTTTTGCATCGCTTTTGAAGCGCACGAAGGAATTATCGACCACCGAAATTGAGCAGGCTTTGAAGCTTTCCGAAGAAGCGCGTCAGCAATCAGGACCGCTTCTGGAAAACTTGAAGAAGAATGCGGAAGACCTTGCTAAACAGGCAATAGACAAAGCGAAAGAGCTTCGTCAGCGGGCGCAGGAAGACGCCGATAACAAAGACAAGAAGCAGCAGTGATGGACGAGATTGTTTCAGCTACCGCCACGCCTACTTCACCGGCGCGCTTGGCTGGACGCCTGGCGCTAGTAACGGGAGCGTCACGCGGCTACGGCCGGGCAGCGGCGCTCGCATTCGCAAAGGAGGGCGCGCACGTTATAGCCGTCGCCCGCACGCGCGGCGGTCTGACGGACCTTGACGACGCCATCCGTGCGCATGGCGGCGAAGCATCGCTTATCACGCTCGACCTGACGGATGCGGCAAAGGTCGATGCGCTCGGGCCGACGCTTTATGAACGCTTTGGGCGCCTCGATATTTTCGCGGGCGTCGCAGGCGTGCTTGGCGTGCTCTCGCCCCTCACTCACACACAAACCAAGGACTGGCTATCGGTTTTCGATGTCAACGTGCACGCAAATTGGCGGCTGATCCGCACGCTTGACCCCCTGCTCCGCCGCTCGGACGCTGGCCGAGCGATTTTCGTGACCTGCGCTGCCGCGCGCGATTTACACGCCTATTGGGGGCCATATGCTGCCTCAAAAGCGGCGGTCGAAGCGCTTGCGCTGACTTACGCGCGCGAAGTTGAAAACTCTTGCCTGCGTGTAAACCTTATCGATCCGGGCCCGGCGCGCACGCATCTGCGAGGAAAAGCGTTTCCCGGTGAAAATCAGGCCAGTTTACCCGATCCGTCGATCGCCGCCCCGGCTTTTATCGATCTGGCGTGTGCTGGTTGCATCAAAAATGGCCAGATCATCCGCCTTTAGACCCGTTCCCGAAAGAGTGCGCGGTTTTCGGACGAGGCGGCTCTGTTTATAATTGCGAGCCAACTCAGCCGCGCACGGCGCGGCAGCGATTCTGGAGGTCGCGGTGCAGTTTAGAGCGTTTCCGGTTTAGATAAAAGCAGCATACTTTTCGTCATGGCCGGGCCTGACGCGGCCATCCAGAGACTCGTAACAAGCGGACACACTTTAGAAAAGCCTGCAAAGGTTTGGTTGCCAACTATTCGTTGCGAAGACCAGTCAACCGGAATGCGGCTTCCGCTATTTTTCAATTCGCCGCTTTAGTTTACCTGACAGGTGGTCTCGTATTTTCCGCATGCCGCGTTATTGCCTTGCGCACATTGTGCCTGCCAGGTCTTGCAACCGGGCTTTGTCCAGGGCCTTACCTCGAACTCCGGCTTCTGTTTTGGCTTCACGCAATTATCCGTCTGGGGGACGGGCACTGTCCCCGGCGGGCAACCGCCTGGTTTGCTCGCGGGCCTGCGCTTGCATCTCCCGTTTTCGAGATAATACCCCTCCTCGCAACCTTTGACCTTCCTGTAGGTCTCAACTCTGCGGCGCTGCGTCAACCCTTCGCCAGACGTTCTCCGCCTTTCATGAGCTTCCCGCAGTAGGGCCTCGTACTCCTCTTGCTGCTCTTTTAGCGCACGACCGTTATTGTCTCGCCGATCCCGCCGCTCTGGTTCATAGGCGTCACGCGCCTCGCGCCGCTGCGGCTTATAGGTTTCCACCCGCCCCTGAGGCTCAGGTTGATCGTCCCTCGCCGACTCCGTGTCGGTTAAGTCCTCGGGGTTGCTGAACGCGGCTGTAATATCATGGATTTTGCGCCGTTCAGACTGCCCGTCCCCCGCCTGCAATATGATCTTCTTCTCAAAATCGAAGGTTAAGGATAGTTGGTTTGACGGCTGATACAGATAGATTTCCTGCCGCGACGTGGAGACTTCCTCCAGCGCTATCTGGGCACTGCCCGTGTTTTTGGTTTCGACCCACTTCCCAGGCCCGGTTTTAATGAACTCGCCGCCGTCGTACTGCACCCGCGTCACAGTCTTGGCCGTAACCTTTATCTCGGGCTTTGCAGCTAGATCGGGTTTTGCAGCCGCCGCCGCAGATGGCTGCTCGCCGAGTTTTTTCAGATAAGCTCTGGCAAGGTCGGCGTGAAAACCGGATGGGTAAGCTTTTAGAAATGCGTTCCAGGCGTCCGGTGTGCCAAGCTCCTTAGCGCTGCCGAAGGCGTCCTTCTCGGCGTTGACATCAGTGTCTGCAATCGAATGCAAAATCGGCTGATTAGCGTTTGCATTCGCCACTGCATGATGGGATTTGAGTACGCTTAATCCCTCCATGCCGGATGCAGCTATTCCCGTCGAGGCTAAAAGCGTCGCTAGTCCAGTTGCGGCAATCGAGGCAATGATCAAGCGCGGATAATATTTCATGCCAATTCCTTGCAACGTGCGCCCGCCGATTATGTAAATCGAGGCTTTCCCTGAAATGAGATGATAATGTAAAGCGAAATTAAGAACCGAATGGCATGAAAGTATCATCGGCGCCGGGTGATAACCAGACGATTTTTTACGGCATTTTCCGAGGCTTGCCGATCATTATAAGGCTGGCGAAAGCTTGATGACCATGCCGTCATAAGCCGGCTCAACGCCTTCAGGCAACTCCCCTTGCAACCTGTCGTAATCCAGATCCATATGCATGTGCGTCAAGATTGTGCGGCGCGGTTGAAGCCTTTTTACCCAGTCCAGCGCCTGCGCGACGTTCAGGTGGCTGGGGTGCGTTGCAGGGCGTAGCGCATCCAGAATCCAGATGTCCAGCTCGTTCAGCATTGGCAGGGTTTCCGGTGGAAAATCCACCACATCGCTGGAATAGGCTAGGCCGCCGATACGGAAGCCGAGCGAGTCCACCTCGCCGTGATGCTGCAAAAATGGCAGCACGTCGATAACGCCGCCCGGCCCGGATACTATCACCGGCTTCAGCGGCACGATGACATGCCCCTTCAAAATTGGTGGATAGCTGCTGCCCGGTTGCGTGGCGAAGCAGTAATCGAAGCGCTTGTTCAGCACCTCGCCTGTGTAGGCGTTGAAATACACGTCGATGCGCTTTTTCATGCGGTAGGCGAGGATGCGCAGATCGTCGATGCCATGTGTGTGGTCGGCGTGGTCGTGAGTGTAGAGCACGCCGTCGAGCCGCTGCACTTTCGCGTCCTGAAGCTGCGCGTGGATATCCGGGCCAGTGTCGATGAGAACGGTCGTGACGCCGCCCGGCCCTGCTTTCTCTACCAGCAGCGCGCAGCGGCGGCGGCGGTTTTTCGGGTTCGACGGATCGCACGCGCCCCACTCGCCGTCAACGCGCGGCACTCCCGTCGAAGTGCCGCAGCCCAGGATGGTGAATTTGAGGCTCATGCGGCTGTGGCCCACCCAATGGCGCGCGCGGCTTTGTCGAACAGGCGGAAGAAATTCTTAGTTGTCGCGCTCGCAATTTCCTCCTCACTTACGCCCTTCACTTTAGCCAACGCAGCGGCGGTGTGGCGCACGAATGACGGCTCGTTGCGCTTGCCGCGATGGGGCGCGGGCGCGAGGAACGGCGCATCGGTTTCGGCCAACAGGCGATCAAGCGGCACAGCGGCGGCGACATCGCGCAGCGCGTCGGATTTGGGGAATGTCAGGATGCCGGAGAAGGAGACGTAAAGACCCAGTTCGACGCCTGTCATCGCCAACGCGAGGCCGCCGGTATAGCAGTGCAAAACAGCCTTGAACGCGCCCTTCCCCATCTCGTCGCGGAGGATTGCGGCGGTGTGCTCGTCCGCTTCACGGGCGTGGATGACCAGCGGCAAGCCTGTGAGCCGGGCCGCCGCGATATGGTTGCGGAAACCTCTCGCTTGATCCTCCGCAGTGCTTTTCTGATAGAAATAATCCAAACCAGCCTCACCAATGGCAACAACACGCGAATGCGCCGCCAGCGCCACGATCTCCTCCACGGTGACGCTCTTTTCCGCGTCATCGCTAGCGTAATGCGGATGGGTGCCGACGGAGCATGTCACGTCCGGAAACCGCTCGGCGACGGCCAGCACCTGCGCAAAACTGCGCACATGCGTGCAAATGCTCAACATATGGCCGACGCTCGCCGCACGGGCGCGCGCCATAACCGCGTCCAGTTCGGGCGCGAAGTCGGCGAAATCGAGGTGGCAGTGACTGTCAACGAGCATCACGCGGCGGGCTTCTCCTCGGCGGCGTCCACATAACGCGGAAACACTGGCGTAGGCGTGCCGATAGCCGCGCCCGCCTTCATTCGGCCAGCCTCGCCTAAATGCGAAAAATCGCGCGCGTCACCGACGGGGAGTTGGTCAAGCAGCTTGCCCGCCGCCTCCGGCGTGAACGGCTGCGCCAGAATCGCGACCTGACGAACCACCTCCGCGGTCACGTATAGCACCGTGCCCATCCTCTCCGGATCGGTTTTCTTCAGCGCCCACGGCTCCTGCGCGGCGAAATAGCGGTTCGCGTCGCCAACCACGGCCCAGATGGCGTCGAGCGCTTTATTGATTGCCTGCCGGTCAATGGCCTCGCGGCTGATTTCCAGCAGCACATCCGCCGAGCCGAGCAGCGCATGATCCGCCTCTGTGAATTCGCCGGGAGTAGGCAACATGCCGTCGCAGTTCTTGGCGATCATCGAAAGCGAACGTTGGGCGAGGTTGCCAAGGTCGTTCGCCAGATCGGCGTTCGTGCGATTCACCACCGCCTCGTGCGTGTAGTTGCCATCCTGCCCGAACGGCACCTCGCGCAGAAAGAAATAGCGCAGGCGATCCGCGCCATACTCTGCGGCGAGGCTGAACGGGTCGGTCACATTCCCCGCCGATTTCGACATCTTTTCGCCCCGGCTTAGCACAAAGCCATGACCGAACACGCGCTTGGGTAACGGCAGCTTCGCGGACATCAAAAATGCAGGCCAGTATACCGTGTGGAAGCGCATGATGTCCTTGCCGACCATATGCAAATCGGCGGGCCAGTAGGTTTTGTACGCTTTGGATCGAATGTTGGGGAAGCCCGCGCCAGTAAGGTAGTTCGTCAGCGCATCGACCCACACATACATGATGTGGCCCGGCGCGTCTGGCACGGGGATGCCCCAGTCGAACGTGGTGCGTGAGATGGACAAATCCTGCAAGCCGCCCTTAACGAAGCTGACGATTTCGTTGCGGCGCTCCAAAGGCAAGATGAAATCCGGGTTTTCCTCATAGAACGCCAACAGCTTTTTCTCGTATTTCGACAGATTGAAGAAGAAAGTCTCCTCCTCCGTCCATGTCACAGGCGTGCCTTGCGGGCCAACGCGCACATCGTCCGCATCTAGCGAGGTTTCATCCTCCGCGTAAAACGCCTCGTCGCGCACGGAGTACCAGCCCTTGTAGCCGCCAAGATAGATGTCCCCGTTTTTGGCCATGCGCTTCCACATCTCGGTGACGGAAGCGTAGTGGCGCGGCTCCCTCGTGCGAATGAAATCGTCGTGGCTGATGTTGAGAACGGCCAGCATCTCCTGAAAGCGCGGCGTGTTCTTGTCCGCCAGCTCGGCCGGGGTCATCCCAAGCTTCTGCGCCGTCTGCTTCATCTTCATGCCATGCTCGTCAACGCCCGTCATAAACAGCACGTCATAGCCATCCAGCCGTTTGAAGCGCGCGATGGCGTCGGTCGCGATAGCCTCATAGGCGTGGCCGATATGCGGCTCGCCGTTGGGGTAGGAAATGGCGGTAGAGATGGTGAATGACGGCTTATCGGGCATGGCCCCTCACAGTGTTTTTGTATTGGCTTGTTGCGCCGCACGCGCGACGGACTGCATTTGCGCAAAAATATTGATAACCAGCGTGGCGCGGTCGAGATTAAGCCTTTCGGCGTCGGCGCGGGCGCGTCCCAACGTTTCCCACAACCCCGTCCAAAGCGCAAGATTGCCGCGTGAAAACAGACGCCGCGCTTTGGCGAAATGATCGGGTGCGCAAGCGGCGCCAGATGCTGTCTCGCCAATGATCTGGGTCAAACGTCTCTCCACAATGTCCAAAATCTGTCCGGACACGCCGCCTTGCGCGCCCGATGCTTTATCCACTAGGCTCCACAGCGTTTGCTGGTCGAGCGCGGGCAACTGGTTAAATAACTCCAAAATGGCTTTTTCCAGCGTCTGCGTGGCGCCGTCGAGCGCTTCAAGGGCGCGGCGTGGATTGCCCTGTGATGCGTCAAGCGCCGTGTTTACGGCTTCGAGTGCGAACTCCGACTTGCCAGCGTCTAGCGCCGTCATGACGGCATTCCTATTAGCCTCGGCGGAAAGTGGTCGCAAGGCCAGGCGGCGGCAGCGGGAACGGATCGTTTGGGGCAACCTTGCGGGCGCGGCGCTGACCAGCAGGAAAAGGCTGCGCGGAGGCGGCTCCTCCAGTAGTTTCAGCAGCGCGTTGGCTGAACTGACATTGAGATCGTCCGCCTGGTCGATGATCGCGATCCGCCAGGGCGTCGCCGATGTGGTCTCGAAAAAATGCTTGAGGCGGCGCACCTTCTCCACGGGAATGAGGGCCGCGAATTTACCCGTCTGCGGCTGCCACGGACGGCGAACAGCGAACAGGCCGGGATGCGCGAGGGTCGCAACTTGCCGGAAGACGGCGGATGCTGGATCATTCACAGCTCTCTCGCCATCGCCGCCAGCCAGAATGCGCCGGGCCATGCGATAGGCGAAGGTGGCCTTGCCTATTCCCGGCTCACCGGTCATCAACCAGGCATGATGGAAGCGCCCGCTCTCGAACGCGGCCAAAAATAGCGACTCTGCGGCCTCATGCCCGAAAAGATTAGGGTTTTCGCGCGCAGCGAGTTGTCCTGCAAGTTGATCCGCATCCTTAGGATGTTGATCGCCAGCGTCTTTCTCGGCGGTTTTGCTCACGCGCGCCATGATCGCGCTAAACGGCGTTAAGGCGTTGCTTAACGACCGCCCAGATATCGGCGGAAATCGCGTCAATACTCCGCGCTGCGTCAACTAAAGCACATCGCTTCGGCTCTACAGCCGCGATATCGAGAAATTCCTGCCGTAAGTTATTATGAAACGCGATCTCCATAGACTCAAATCGGTCTGGCGCGCCATCTTTCGCCATTTCAGCGCGAGCCTTGGCGCGGCGAAGACCCTCTTCCGGCGGGAGATCGAGGATGATGGTCAGATCGGGCCGCGTCGCGCCAACAATGGCGCGCTCAAATGCGTCGAGCGCGGCCAGCGACACCCCGCCAGCCGCCCCCTGATAAGCGCGCGTGGAGTCGAAAAAACGGTCGCACACCACCCAGGCGCCGCGTGCCAGCGCCGGGCGTACGGTCAACTCCAGATGCGAATCGCGGGCGACATAAAACAGCACTGTCTCCGCCAGCGGCCCGAAGCGCTTGGCCTGCCCGGATAGGAGAATGCCGCGAATGGTTTCCGCCCGCGGGCTGCCGCCCGGCTCGCGTGTCATCACCACGCGCAGCTTGGCTGCTTGAAGCCTATCGCGAAGCAACGCGGCCTGGGTGCTTTTGCCCGCGCCCTCCCCGCCTTCTAGCGTGATAAATTTACCTTGGCTCATGCGGCGGTGAAGCTCCCACTGCTACAGCAGCCAGCCGAACGCCAAAATCAGCAAGCTGTCAAACCCTTGCGCCACAACGCCGCCCTTTTGCACATCCTCAGCTGCATAGAGCGGTGCGCTATTGCGGACGCCGTTCTCGGCGGTGACGACAAGTTCGGCGATTTTGTCGCCAGCCTTGATCGGCGGCTTCAGCGGGCCGTTATAGACGATCTGCGCGTTGATTTTCTTGTCGCGCATGATGATGGGCAGCAGGATTTTGACCTGCCCGTCACCTTTCAATTGCACATAACGCTTGTCGCCACCCCAGACGCGCGCGTCGCCAATGACCTCATCCGGCTCGAACAGCGAGAACTGTTTGAAGCTGTTGAAGCCCCAGTTAATCATTTTGACCGCTTCTTCCTTGCGATCTTTGGCATTGGTCAGGCCGTTCATCACGACAATAAGCCGCCGCCCCTGGCTTTCCGCCGATGCGACGACGCCGTAGCCGGATTCCTCCGTATGACCAGTTTTCATGCCGTCCGCACCGATGTTGAGATAGATGAGCGGGTTGCGGTTGAAGAAATTATGCTTGCGATACTTAAATTCCTTGACCTTAAAATACTGATAATACTCTGGAAACTCGTTAATCATGTGATGCGCGAGTTCCGCCAGCTCTCTTGCCGTGACCCGGTGTCTTGGGTCGGGCAGCCCGGTTGAATTGGCGAAGTTTGATTTAGTGAGACCAATTCTGCGAGCATAGTCATTCATGATTTGCGCAAATGCCTCTTCCGTGCCGGCGATCCCTTCTGCCAGAATGATGCAGGCGTCGTTGCCCGACTGCACGATAATGCCGGGGAGCAAGTCCTCCAGCTTCACCGTCGTGTTGAGCGGGGCGAACATGGCCGCGCCGCCTGAAGGAGCGCCGCCTGTTCGCCAGGCGTATTCACTCACCGTAAACTCGTTCGCCAGGGTAAGCTTGCCCTCTTTCAACTGCTGAAAGACCACCGCAAGCGTCATCAGCTTGCTCATGCTAGCCGGGGCCATCAGCGTGTCCGAGTTTTTCTCGTAGAGAACCGCTTTCGACGCCGCATCCATCACGATCGCATATTCAGCCTTGGTGGCGAATTGCGCATTTGCCTGCGTCGGCGAGAGGGAGAAAAGCATAAGGGCCACGAAAAGTCGGGCATATTGAAAACGGCTTGGCATGGAGCGGCTCCGGTGTTGCCGGAGATAGGGACTCAAAAGGCCGTCCGGCATTGCGACTATCCGGTTTGGCGCCTTAAAAATCAACTGGCTTCACCGTCTTTTGAGCGAGCGTGACAGATAGGATTAAAGCGTGTTCGTTGCGCATGTTAGCGCATGAATAGTTGCGCATCGCGGACGCCGAAGCGCGTGGCGTCTGTCATTGCCCGCCGGGCCGCATCTTCGTTTGCAAATGGCCCGATGTCGACACGGTGCAGAACCTCGGCGCCCATGTCCACTTGGGTCATCTGCGCTGGCCCGATGCCTTCCATGCGACGTCGGAAAGCCTCCGCGTTTATAGGGTCGCGGAATAAACCCGTTTGCATGAATAATCTAGGTGCGGCTGCCACGACGCCATTCGGCCTGGATGTCGAGGACATGCCTGGTTGCCCAGATTGCGGAAACTGGCCCGCGCCACCGTAATTAGCTTGAATAAGACGCGGCGAGGGCTGTAAGGGCGCATTATCGGCTTTTGCCTCGACGATATGGGCCGCCCACGGCTGGCGCCGCAGTGCTTGCCGCTCGTAACGGTCGTCGCCATTGAGCGGCGCGGGGCCAGCATATTGCACGCGCACATTCGCCGTGCCCTTGCGTTTAAAATCCAGAATTTCGGCGGCGCGCTGAGACATATCAATGATGCGGTTGTGCTTGTAAGGCCCACGATCGTTGACTCGCACGATGATGGAGCGGTTGTTTTCAAGGTTCGTAACGCGGGCATAGGATGGCATCGGGAAAGTCGTGTGCGCGGCGCTCAAGGCTTCCATATCATAAATCTCGCCGTTCGAGGTTTTGCGGCCATGGAACATCACGCCATACCATGACGCCGTGCCGATTTTGTCATAGGCCGGGTCGGCGCGTGGCACAAAGGTTTGCCCGGCGATGGTGTAGGGAATGCCGACTTTGACCACTCCGCCGCCTTTGGGCACCGGCTCGCCCAAATCGACCACGCGAGGGCTGAAGCTCATCGATTCGTCTTTGACGGCTTTCATGCCGCCATCGACGCCGCCACAGGATGGGAGCCAAAGCACACACGCCGCGACCAGCAAACGCCAAACCAGACCCGCAAAAATCGACTTTAAGCGAACAGAAAAAACCAAAGCCTTAATTCCTATCCGAACTGACGACATGCTCACTCACGAGCAGGCACCACGCAAATACATCCTAAGGTTGATTCTATAGTGTGAGAACCACCAAGAATTGGTAAACCCGATATCCACAAATGTTCGGTATCGGCCTATGACTGCTGATTCGGGTCGGATTTGGGCGATTTCGCCTAACCGTAATCTCAAACGAATAGCCTGTTCGCGCTTTCAGGCGGCTATAGTCTTAACGCGTTTTAGTGATTAAACATTTAGGATGGTGGCGATTCTGGATAAAGGCATCGGCGGCTCGCGGCTGGCGAACCGCCTGAGAAGCGAAATTCATGGCGAGGCGCATTTTGACGCCCTGGCCCGCGCCCGCTATTCAACCGACGCTTCGATATACAAAATTATGCCGCTTGGCGTCGTTATTCCCAGGACTGAGGCGGATGTGACCGCAATCGCCGCCATCGCGGCCGAGGAGCGCGTGCCATTGGTGGCGCGCGGCGGCGGCACTTCGACAGCCGGGCAGACTGTCAGCGAAGGACTGGTTGTCGATTTCTCAAAATATCTGCGCGCCATGACTTTTTACGATTTGCGCTCAATGACGTGCGTCGTGCAGCCGGGTATGACCCTCAACGCGCTGAACATCGAACTGGCGAAGCTCGGCGTATGGTTTCCCGTCGATATCTGGTCAGGTAGTCAGGCGACAATTGGCGGCATGTGCGGGAACAATGCGGCGGGGCTGCGCTCGCTGCGCTATGGCTCCATGCGCGACAACGTGACTGCAATTGATGCAGTGCTGCCTGATGGCTCGGAGGTGTGCTTTGGCGAAATCCGGGATAATGCTGTCAGCAACGTTAGCGCTAAGTCTCAGCGCGACCTGCCCTTCGACCTGCTCCAGGTTGGCGAACGATACGAAGCGCTGATACGCAAAGCGATAAAGGCCGCGCCTTCCCAGGCAGGAGGATATAATCTCGCCGCCCTGCTTCCGGAAACCGGCATTAATAATCTGGCGTCGCTGCTGGTTGGCTCCGAGGGTACGCTGGCGATGTCGCGGCGTATCGAGCTGAAAGTGCAGCCGTTGCCGCGCAACTGGGCCCTCGGGGTCTGCCAGTTCAGCACCTTGCGCAAAGCACTGGCGAGCATTGCCGAGATCGCGGCGCTAAAACCGTCCGCCATCGACCTCATTCAGGCGGACACCTTTGAAGCCGCTGGCGCCCTCCATGAAAAGACGGTGGCGCGATATTTGCGCGGCGGCGCCAGCGTGCTGCTGATCGTGGAATTTGCGGAAGACAATCAGGTGGAAAACGTCCGCCGCCTGAAAAGCCTGAACGATATTGTCGCGGGCAAGGGCGCCGGATGCCGCGTCATTGAGGCCGTGGGCACCGAGGTGCAACGCGCCGTTTGGGACGCGCGCGACGCGGCGCTGGAAACGCAGTTCAAAAATCATCAGGGCAAGGGGCTGCCGTTTCTGGAGGACTGCGCCGTGCCCTTTAGCGAAGTGATCCACTTCGCGGATCGCGTCGAGGAAATGCTCGGACGGGCTGGCGTACCATTCGCCTGGCATGGTTACGCACTTACCTACGCCTTCTCGCTGCGCCCTCTATATTCAGTCACATCAATGCATGACCGAGCGCGGCTGCGGGCGCTGGCTGAGGATATGTCGGTTCAAATCCGTAATCTGAAAGGCGCGATGTCTTCCGGACAAGGCAGTGGACTGGCGCGATCGGAGTTCACCGAAGCTATCCACGGACGCAGCACGATCTCCATTTATGAGGAGGTAAAAGCGTTGTTCGACCCGGAGATGCGCTTCAACCCGGGTAAGATCGTGTTTGCGCCCCGCGTTGACGACCCAATGCTACAGCGTCCGAGACACAATGGAGACGCTAGCGGGATGGTTCTGGGACTGAAATGGGACTCTCCGGCTGGAACAAACGGCGCGCTGGCAGCCGCAGACATCTGCACCGGGAGTGGCGTATGCCGAAAGCTGGAGGGTGGCGACATGTGCCCATCCTTCCGTGTCACACTGGATGAAGCCGAATCTCCGCGAGGTATGGCAAACGCCATTCGCGCGGCGCTTGCGCCTGAAACAGGCGAAGGGCGGCTGGATTCGCCGGAGTTGAGGGATGCGCTTAAGTCTTGCGTGTCGTGCAAGGCGTGCCGAACGGAATGCCCGATGGGCGTAGACATATCCAAGCTAAAAATTGAGGCGTCACACGCTTACGCCACGAGGTATGGCGTTCCATTGCATGACAAAATCTACGCCTATCTTCCCCACTATGCCGCCGCCGCACGACGCTGGCGCTGGCTGCTTTACCTGCGTGACGCCATCCCTCCCCTAGCCCGCGCAACCGAGCGGCTAACCGGTTTTTCCGCCGAACGCGCCTTGCCGCGCTGGACTGGCCGCCGCTTTCGCGTCAACGGCCCTATTGGTCACGAGGATGGACGCGAGGTTGCGATTTTTGCTGATACGTTCAATCGCCATTTCGAGCCTGACAATCTGCGCGCGGCCATCGATGTGCTTGCGGCGGCGAGGTATCGTGTTCACGTGATCGCTCCACCGCCAAAAGAACGGCCACTGTGTTGCGGACGCACGTTCCTGAGCGCCGGCATGGTCGATCAGGCGCGTATCGAGGCGGCGCGCGTGATTGAGGCGGTAAAGCCGTTTCTGGATCGTGGCGTGCCCATTGTCGGCCTCGAACCAGCCTGTTTGCTTACGCTCCGCGATGAGTATCTGGCGCTTATTCCAGGCGAGGAGGCTTCACGGCTTGCGTCCGCCGCCGTGCTATTCGAAGAGTTCGTTGCAGAGGAACGGACTGAAGGCCGTTTTTCGCCAAGCTTGCGCCCCATTGAAGCCCGCGCGCTTTTGCACGGCCATTGCCATCAGAAAGCATTCGGTTCGATGCCCTCTTCAACAGCTGCGCTCGCGTTGATCCCGGGTCTGGTTGTCGAGGATGTCACTTCCGGCTGCTGCGGCATGGCGGGAAGCTTCGGCTACCGCGCGGAAAATCTCCAGATGTCGCTAGCGATGGGTGAAATGACACTGTTTCCCAGCATTCGCGGGACGTCTCGGGACACTCTGGTGATAGCCGACGGCTTTTCCTGCCGACAGCAGATCCGCGATGGGGTTAGCCGCTCGCCGCTTCACACTGCGGTCATTTTCAAGCTGGCTTTGAACTCAAAATAAAATAAACACTATTCTATATAAAAGATTGTATCAAACTCTCATCTCAACCAGAGAATGCGCACATGAGTTCCCTAAGTCCCTTAGCCCGACGCTCCCTGCACGACGAACTGCGCCAGCGTTTGCGCGATATGATTATCAACGGCGACCTGGCGCCTTCAACCAAGGTTCCGGAACGTCAGCTTTGCGAGACGTTTGGCGTGTCGCGGACGCCGTTACGCGAAGCTCTCAAAGTGCTCGCGGCGGAAAACCTTGTTATCCTAGCGCCCAACCGCGGGGCCGTCGTGGCTCCTATCGTGCTCGAAGAGCTGGAGGAAATCCTGCCCGTCATGGCGGCGCTTGAAAGCCTGTCCGGACTTCTTGCAACTCGTATGATGAACAACGAACAGATCGCGGAAGTTCGCGGCCTGCATAACGAATTACGCTTGCGATACGAAGAAGGTGATCAGAAAGCGTACTTCGCTACGAACAGACGCATCCACGACAAAATCCGGAACGGAGCTGCAAACGAACTTCTCACTTTGCATTATAACCAGGTAAGTTACCGGATTCGTCGCGCGCGCCTGGTTACGGGCGTATCGCAAAAGCTGTGGGATCAAAGCATGATCGAGCACGAAGAAATTATTACGAGATTGGAAGCAAGGGACGAAGCGTCGCTTCCAGTGCTTTTAAAACAGCATATCCTGAGTATGCTCCACCACTATCAATCACTGCCGCGAATTATGGCGGGTGCATGAGGAACTTATGCTTTAAGAGCCGATTCGTGCGGTGCCAGATTTACCGTCGTTGCGCCGCCAGGTGACAGAATTTTCATCGCCGCGCATTTCAAAACAATATGATTTCTTTTGAACCCAAACCTGCCATCGCTGGCAAAGCCTGTTTCCGGAGATCCACCACTGGCCCGTGTCTGAGTTCGTAGGCTCTCCCGCCATCGCAGCAAGCTGGGATGGTGATGACGATGTCATAGTGCCGTTGCCGGAATAACGAACAGGCAATTCTCCGAATGGAGTATTGATAAATATTGTCGTTCCCGACAACATCTTTCTCAGAGTTTCGCCTTTGATCACATCGTTACCTGACTGCGCGAACGCGGACGATGCACTGATCAAACACAAGGCGAGGAACAAACATTTTTGCATTTCGTTAGGGAACTTCCTTTTTTATTGCATTGCAACAGAAGATGGTGTGAGAAGACGGCCACAATGTGACCGTTTAACACAACAATAGTTGTATAAAATTCACCTGTCTTACTGCATCCAAAGCCAGAGTGCGACAAGGTGATTTTGTAATCATAAGCTGGATTTTGACGGTATCATGGATTATGTGTTGGAATAAGACGACTTGGAGGGGTGTCCGAGTGGTTTAAGGAACCGGTCTTGAAAACCGGCGAGCGGGCAACCGTTCCGTGGGTTCGAATCCCACCCCCTCCGCCATCACCTATTGATTTTGTTGATATTTTCTCTGAATGTTGGGTCTCAGCCCATGGTGTAGCCCATACTGCGACAGGCGGCTAAACCATCCCACACGCCGCTGCTTCCTCCGGCGTCATCCATCTGATCGTTATGATGATTTCATCGCACCCCAAATCCTCGGGATGCCGGGCATAATGCCGACGCTTCGCCGCGGCTACGTCTTCGCCATCCCAGGTCATGATCGTGATCGGCAACCGGCGCGCGGGATTTATCCGCTCTGACAGGGCGTCAATTCGGGCGGCCAGCTTGAGAATCTGTGTGCGCGTCGCCATCGATGAGCCTCATGGGTTGAACTGGCACCATGTTGATTGTGCGCGTTTCCAGATCGGCAAGCTTTTGCTCGATCGCCACAAGCGCCTCGGATTCAAGCGCGGCCCGCAATTGCGATAAAACCCATACCAGCGAACGCCCTTCGTCGTGGGGAACCTTGCCGCTTCGCATCGCACGATAAATGCGCCCCATCTCGACCACGACGCCGGGCAGCGTAGTGAGAGGGGCGCGAGTTATCTTTTGGCCTTTTTTTAACAAGCAGTTATTCCAATCTCATCAGGCCGATTATGACGCCGTTGAAGCACTACCGGTAAAGATAGGCGTCGGGTCAACGCGATCAATCGCGGCTTCAAGCTCTTTGCATTTTTCCAACAGAGGGGCAAAGTTCGCCTCCATCACGTCGGCCCCGCTGGTCAGCGCCTGCTCCCAGTGTTCGGGGCGGTCATCCTCATCAAAATCGCCGACGCTAAGGGCGTGCGGGCCGCGACGAGCAGCGCGGGCGGCGTTTCAAAATATCTCTGAGTACGGACTTGCCTTTAACGTTGGTGAGCCAGCGTCGGAAGTCGCGCGGGCAACGCGTAGGTTTTTCGCCCCTAGCGTCATCATCTGCCGTGTGAATAATGTGCATGTAGATTTTAAATTCGTCGCGCAGCGCATCCCGCGCCTCATGCATCAGATCCACCCAATACTGCAGGTCAGCGCCGGACGCCCAGTGAATGAGAATGGCATGCGTGCCACAGGCTGGGAGGCTCACGCAACAGCACGTGCCGCGCATCTCAGATTCAAAACCTCTCGCTTTACAGTAGGCTTCGCATAACTCCGAGAAGGCTGCCACGAACTCGCCTTCGCCCGGTTCAGGATCGCGGTAGATAACGTATGTCTGGATCGCGCCAGCTTCGTACCGTTTCATAAATTCTCCTATTCAAAAATCAGAACTTAAAGCCGGAAAGCCAACCGGAAAGCGGAAACCCCTTAGGGGGTTTTCCGTCCTTCCGGTCTTTTTGGCCCGGATTTTAAGGAAATTTCCGGAAATTCCGGTCTTTCCGGTCAGCTTAAATTTCCGAGATGCACTTCACTCCATCCCGTATTTCCCTTTGATATCTTGCGGCCAGTTTTTCCAGCGCGCTTGCAAAGCCCTTCCGAGCAGCTTCACGCGGATCGGCACCGCCGGAAGGCTGGGTGGTGAAATATTCATCGCGCACGGCCCGTTCAGTTGCAAAGCCAGCGCCGCTGGCAGCCTTCTCAAATGCTTGGATGAAGCGGGCGCACCCCCCGGTTATTTTGGATGCATTGACCACGTAAGAAGCTTCGATCGCACAATCTCCAAACTCATCTCCGAACTCATCACTGCCAAGCGCGACAAACCGCAAAGCAAATGGGGCAATAACTCCTTCGATACCGGTTCTGGATTTAGCAAGAGCCACTTTCCGATTAGAAACGTCGCCTATGGCCTCTTTTCTGTCGGCCAAGACTGCAAGGACGGCATCGGCCTCGGCCCGGTACGCACTCGCCCCGCGCAAGCCAGTGTCAACTGATTTGCCGAAATGATGAACGGCGATAACCAGCGCTCCGAACGGTTCTCCGATGCTGCGAAGGTTGCGACAGACTTCAGCGGCCTCGGCATTATCGTTTTCGTCGTCGAGGCGGCATGCTGCCGCTAAGGTGTCAATAATGATCGCGCCCAGCCGGACATCGTGCTTTTCGCGAAAAACACTCTCAATGCGCTTAAGTTCGACTATCAGGGCTTGAATTGTTTTTTCATCAGATAGGTCAGGCGATGACCTGCTTACCGCAATCGGCAGAGGTTCGCTAAGGCCGCACGCTTTTTTAGCGGCGGCAATTCTATTCTCGATTGTGCCCGCACCTTCAGCGGCGACGAAAACCACGCCGACGCGCTCGCGAACCGGACGCCCAAAAAAACTTCCCCCCTGTCGCGTCAATTCCACAGCCACACTGACAGCTATGTAGCTTTTGCCCGCCCCGCTCTGTCCGCCCAAGAGCACAAGCCCAAAAAACGGAAGCGTTCCTTTGATGAGTTCGCGGTGGGCAGTCGCCACAATATCCTCGTCATAGACGATATTGAAATTGACTACCGGCTTCGATCTCTCAGCAAATTTGGCGTGGGCAGGCGTCTTGCCCGCCCACTTTCCATGCGTGCGCGCCACCTCGGCGGCGAGGTCGCCCCTAAACCGATATTTCTCGGCAATCGGCGCGTCGCTTAATATCGCGATCGCGCCATCAATCGAATATCCGAGTTCGAAAAGACAGCAGGTAACATTATAAACCGCATCACTACGTTCGCCTTCGGGCGGCACCGTCGCCAGCCTGTCGAGAACGTACTGAGGCAGGAGGCCGACCGCGCCAGTTGCACCCGAGGCTTGCCCGGTCGGGCGCGACGGGTTCCTATCAGGCATTAGCCGCAAGGCCTCAACCATGGCATCAGGATCATGCGCCAGCATGCCAGACCCCCTCGACCAGTTGCGGTGTCTGAGGCCGACCGCGAGCGATCTTGTTCGCTGTGGGGTGGTTCAACGTCCCCGGTATGCGCCAGACGTGCACAACGTCCTTCGTACCGTGGTCGCCGCCGCATTTGGCATGAAGCATGGCCGCGATCGGCAACGCTTCGCTGCCGGACAAGACCCTATTAAACAGAAATCCAAGCTGTCTATTCCGATGTGGAACCCGCGAGGTGACCAGTTCGAAGCTCGGCGCGAATGGCGGTTCAACTGCCCGTTTGTCAGAGTCATCATCAATGACGACCCCGAACACGGCTGAAATATCAGGCAACTTGCCGCGCTCATACGATGCCAACCCGTTCCTTACCAGATGCAATGGGGCATAGACGTTCGCGTGTTGAGACCGCGCCAAGGCCTCGTCGGCCATGGCTTTCCAATCATCGGTGCGAAACTTTTGAGTTAAAACCTTGCCGCCAGGCTGGATGATCACAAGCGGCAAAAGGCCGACTGCGCCGATCCTTTGAATGTGTGTGCTTATGCTGCTGAGAAATTCATGCGTGCTGAGCATCACCGCACCCAATAAATTCGGGCGCGTTGCAATTTTCGGAAAAATCGCTATATTTTGAGTCGCCCAATTTAATTAATTCGAAGTCGCCCGCGCCAACGCCAATTGGTGCGGGTTTTCGTTTTTGGCGGACGGTCGATCCGCCATTGAGCCCTACGCCGCTTGGCATAAAGGCTCCGCTGCTTAAGCAGCCCATATCCAAGCCCATTTATGCAGCCGAGCGGGAGAGTTTTAAGGGCGGGAGAGCGCGCAGAAAATCGCGAAGATCATCATCCAAAATTATTGTGCGCTTGCCGTATTTGCGGGCCTTAAGTTCACCCGTGGCCATCGCATCGTAAAGCCTATCGCGTCCGATGCCTGTAGTTTTTGACGCGCTTTGCAGAGAATGGGCTAGCTGAGTCGCCTGATTGCCTGACATGTCTACCTCCAACGATTGTTGTCGTGGTAGACCTTACTGGCGCACGCATTTTGGGAAAGACGCGACGAAATCCGCTATTTGGATTCACCCCGTGCTCGGGACGCTATAGCAGCATGTGATCGCCCACTTGACTTGTACCGCTCCGCAGCCCGCAGCATAAGCGACAAGGCCAAGCTCCCGCGATCTTCATTCACTACCAGCGGGAACCATGCCGCAATATTCACGGGGTGTTTTTTCATCCAACCCTGCACAGCCCGCTCGCTAACTGAGAACGCCCGTGAAATTCGCTGTACGGGCGCGCGATCGCTGATAACACCCGCCTCACAGAGCAATCTATAGCGAACGGCATGCTCGATATCGCGCCGCTCTGACGGCCCCGCTGGTGGCACGCCCTTGCCCACGACATCCATGAATGGTTCCGGTATTTTGCCTACAGCTAAATATTCAAACATTCCGGAAAGCGTCAAAGATAGTGTTGCCGGAAGCGGTGCATTGGCGGGTGAGTGGCCGTAAAGCGCCAGCAACGTTCCTACGGACGCGCACCATTCGCGCGCTTCGTATCGGAGCGGAGCTTCTGAGGCATGTGCCATAGACAGCGCAAGTCGCGCAGTGTGCTCGCGCTCTATGGCGGCGCGGAAAACTACCTCGTCGTTGGGTGTCATGCGCCCTCGCAAGCGCCTCGCAAATGGTTGGCGCGCGGCGGGCTGGATGCGAGTTTCCAGCGTTCGGGGATCAAACCTAGCCGCGCGTTTTGACTTTAGGCGAACTTCCTCAGAGTCACAATATTGCCGCCCGCATCACAAAACGCCGCCCAAGCGTCCATAAGCTCGCGACGCAGTTCCAGCAGATCGGATCGGCCATAAGCCCGCTCAACATCGTCCGGGTTTTTGTGAGCAAGACAGAGCTCCACAACATCGGCGGGCGCTCTGGTGTTCTCGCGCGCCCAATCCTTGAACGTCGACCGCCAACCATGTGGTGTGGGCTTGCGATCCTGATAGGGCGGTGCCGCCGTGAACTTAGACCCGCGCATGAGTTCCGATAGCGCCATATCTGAAAGGGGCTTGCCCTGCATCGAGGGAAATATCAGATCACATCCGGCGATGCGCGGCTGGCTTGTGAGCAGGTCATGCGCGGGTGCGGATAATGGCACACGGTGCGGCTGAGTTTTGGACTTCACCTTCATGCGTTCAGCCGGAATCGTCCACAAGGTGCGGCCCGCGTCCACCTCTGACCATCGAGCGCCACGCACATCGCCGGATCGCGTGACGGTGTAGATAAGGAATTTGAGCGCGCGGGCAGACAGGCTTTCCTTAGGTTGCAGGTTTCTCATGAACGCTGGCGCATCCGCTATCGAAATCGCGGGAAAGTGCTGTTCTGGGGCAACCGGACGATCTGGCAGCAGCATCTTAAGTGCGCCATCCAGGCGGGCGGGGTTAAGGTGATCCTCGACACCTTCATGGGCGGCGGCGAAATCAATCACTTTCTCAACCCGCCCGCGCAGCCGTGACGCCGTTTCTGGCAGGCCAAGCCACAACGGGGCTTCTACAGGTTGCTTGGCCTTTCTGTGGGGCTGCATGAGCACTGCCAAGATATCGCGCCGGGAGAGAGTTAGCGCCGCCTTGCCGCCGATTATTGGAACCGCATAAGCCGTCAAAGTATTCGTCCACTGCTGGCGATGCTTGGCGTTCCGATAGCCAGCCAGTTTATTGGCAAGGTAGCGCTCGCAGGCTTCGCTGAATGTGAGGGCAACGCGGGCACTTTCGGCGGTTGCATTTTGCGCCGCAAGGCGCTTAAGCGCCTTTGCCTCGATAGGATCACCGCCCTTCTCTTTGAGGCTCTGCACCGCAATCCGCGCGCCGGATAAGCCGATCTCTGGATATTTCCCTAGCCCCATGTCGCGGGTGCGGCCCGCTATCGTGAAACGGTAAATCCAACTCTTTGAGCCGGTCGCGGTGATCTTCAAATAAAGCCCGTCACCATCGGCGTGCAAACCCTTGGCTTTTAGACCCTGCACCTTGACCGCAGTAAGCCGTTTTGTAAGTCTCGCCATCGCCCGCCCATGTTCCAGCCCATATCAGGCGAAGCGATGTTAACCGACAATAATCGTCGTGAATAGATAATTATCGAATTTAGCCGTTGATTTACATAACTGTTTCGGCACACAGATCGACGGCAATAGATGTTAAACAACAATCACTTGGCGGCCACCCCCTCCGCCAAACTGCAAGTTCAGCGCTACGCAGCGGTTAAAAAAGCCTTTGACTACGGTAAAAAGCTCCGTAACAGGCTTTGTAGCGGCGTACTGTCCTATAGAATATAGCTTTGTATATCCGCCACCCCGGAATGCCCGGGACGGCGGATTGTGGCGCAAAGTTTAGAAAAAGCCGAGCTTTTTCGGGCTGTAGCTGACCAGCATGTTCTTGGTCTGCTGGTAGTGGTTGAGCATCATCTTGTGGTTTTCGCGGCCGATGCCGGACTGCTTGTAGCCGCCAAACGCCGCGTGCGCCGGATAGGCGTGATAGCAGTTCGTCCAGACGCGGCCCGCCTGCACGGCGCGGCCAAAGCGATACGCGCGGTTGCCATCGCGCGTCCACACTCCGGCGCCCAGGCCATATAGCGTATCGTTGGCGATGGCTAGCGCGTCGGCGTCATCCTTAAACTTTGTCACGGACACGACCGGGCCGAAGATTTCCTCCTGAAACACCCGCATCTTGTTGTGGCCCTCCAGAATTGTGGGCTGGACGTAATAGCCCTCCGTCAGTTCGCCGCCCAGATCGGAGCGCTCGCCGCCTGTCATCACATTAGCGCCTTCCTTGCGGCCGATGTCGATATAGGAGAGGATTTTCTCAAGCTGATCGTTGGACGCCTGCGCGCCGATCATGGTGGAGGCGTCTAGCGGGTGCCCCTGCTTGACGGCCTTGGTGCGCGCAACAGCCCGCTCCATGAACCGGTCGTAGATGCTCTCGTGCACGAGCGCGCGAGACGGAGAGGTGCAGACCTCGCCTTGGTTCAACGCAAACATGGTGAAGCCTTCGAGCGCCTTGTCAAAAAAGTCGTCATCCTCGTTGGCCACGTCGGCGAAGAAAATATTCGGCGATTTGCCGCCCAGCTCCAGCGTGACGGGGATCAGGTTTTCCGATGCATATTGCATGATTAGGCGGCCGGTGGTCGTCTCGCCCGTAAATGCGATTTTACCGATGCGCTTGTTCTGCGCCAGCGGCTTGCCCGCCTCCACGCCGAAGCCGTTAACGACGTTCAGCACGCCCGGCGGCAGGATGTCGCCGATCATTTCCATCAGCAACATGATGCTCATCGGCGTCTGTTCGGCGGGTTTCAGCACCACGCAGTTGCCAGCGGCGAGCGCAGGAGCAAGCTTCCATGTCGCCATCAGGATCGGGAAGTTCCATGGAATGATCTGGCCGACGACGCCGATTGGCTCGTGGAAATGATAAGCAACCGTATCGTGGTCGATCTCGGAAATGCCGCCTTCCTGCGCGCGGATTACGCCCGCGAAATAGCGGAAATGATCGACGGCGAGCGGCAGGTCGGCATGCGTCGTCTCGCGGATCGGCTTGCCGTTGTCGATGGACTCCACCATCGCCAGCAAAGGCAGGCGCTGCTCGATGACGTCGGCGATCTTGTTCAGCATGACCGCGCGTTCGGACGGCGAGGTACGGCCCCACTTGTCTTTGGCCACGTGCGCCGCGTCTAGCGCAAGTTCGATATCCTCAGAGGTCGAGCGCGCGATCTCGCAGACCTTGCGACCGTTGATCGGGCTCAAATTGTCGAAATACTGGCCGCGCACAGGGGCAACCCATTTGCCGCCAATGAAATTGTCATACTGCGGCCGCATCGCCACGCTCTTTTTGAGGTCTTCCAGCGCTTGCATCAACATGGTGGTTTCTCCCTTAATCGCTTATTGGTTCGCGTTATTGGCATTTTACATCAAATAGCACGGGCGTTCTGCACGCTGCCATACCGCCATCCCATTATGAGCCGCGCTTGCTAGTTTTGACTATGAATTTTACGTATGCGCGACCGGGTGGACTTTTCATAAATCATTATGGTGAAGCCAATCCCGTTGAGATAAACCAGCAAGTACAGCAGCCGCTATCATGCACAAATCATGAACGCAACTAACGGGCTTTGCAACATCTCTGGCGTTGCATGCAGTGGCTTGCAAAGATAGTCATAGGGGCAAACCATGCTTTGTTCGCCCTCGCTAACACTATAAAGCCGGGTTTTAATGGGTAAGCGGGATAACATTGACGCCGCGCTACTGCGTCTCGCACCCAAGATACCGCCTTATGAGCGCGGCGCAGTTGTCGATCATGCCATGGACAGCGTTGGCTTGCGCCCCGCTTCGGCCGAGACGGCGGCGTGGCTATCGCTTGTGGCTTATGTCCGGCATGCGCTAACGGACTATGACGAGCTTCTGCAGCAAGGATATGACGTGGAAAGCGCCAGGCATTTTGTTGCGGCGGATATGGATAAAATTCTAGCGGAATGGGGCGTGCGGCGGCGCATATCCAGCGCGGACTAACCTTAGCTATGGAACGATCTGGTAGCGGGCCTTGGCGAGCACCCAGTTGACCAGCCAGTCGCGCTGCCGGCCAGGCCACACACGCACGGGAAAAGCTGCGTGACCGCCCCGCTATAGCGCACATCGAGTACGTTGAATTTTCCGCTCGTGAACTTGTGGCGCGTTACTAAATCAGGCTGTTCGTTTGAGCACACTGCGAGCTTCCACAACGGAAGCGAGATCACGCAAAAAGCGCTTTGCATACACACAAGCGCTCACCTTGCAGGCCCTTTGGAAGCAGTATACAAGCCCTGAAGCCCAATCTGATGTTCAACCCCGTTTAGCGCCTTGTTGAGGATAACTGCGACATCGGCCGACGCAGCGCGCTGAAGCTTCAAATGCATATCAACTAGCGGCACAGGCGTCGATAAAACGACGACATGCTCCGCCCCGAAAGGCGGGTCTTTGACAATCGTCGTTAGCGTGTACGGAGTCCGTATCGGCCACTCCGGGCGATCACTAGCTCTTGGATACAAAAATTGCACTTCGCCGCCGGGCGCCAGGTTAAAAACGGTCAGGTGCGTGTAATTCACAGGCAGGGTGACAAAGTTCACGATTTTACCTTGCCGATGCAGCACATCTCCCTCGGAGAGGCTAACGTCGAGGGGGTTGGCTAGCACAAGCTGCTTGATGTAAGCCAGCGCCAGCCATTTATCGATCACTTCCTGCAAGCTCGTGTCGTCTACGCCATAAGAAACCGCATCGCCGCCCCCGCTTGTCACTGCCTTGTCCTTGGCGCTCCAAACCAAATCGGCTTCTGTCTTCTGGTCGGTAAAAATGACGTTACGAAGCTTCTGCATGAGGTTTTGCATTTGCTCAGGCGAGGCCGCCGCAAGATGCACCTTCAGCTTGCTAACGCCAACGATGCTTTCCTCTTGCCTGAACGTTGGCGCACCGCCAAACACAGCGTCTTCCTCGCTGCCGGAACGGAAGCGGATTTTAGCCGTCTGGTTGGCTTCGGAAATCTGGCGCACGCTGCGCCGTACATAGCGCCCAAGCTCGCCTCGCGTCAGCTTCTTATTGCGGTCATAGTCAGCCGCGCCCTCGATGCCGCGCGCGAAGGCATAGCTGAGTGAGCCGCGCTTGGCGCCATCGATGGTGACTTCGGGTGAGGTGCGCGACTCCTGCGTGGCGGAAAAAAACGTCACATGGTCCAGGTCATCCTCGCCTACATCTGGTTTGGAGGGACTTGCGCTCTGCGGAGGAAGGTCGGGATTCGTAGCCGCCATGCGGTCGCCGCCGTCCACGTTGCGCGTCATAGTGCCGGAATGGCAGGCGTCGGCCACGAAAATGACTTTCAACCCTTTGCCGCCAGCCTGTTTCAGCCAAAGGTAAATACCGTCATCTAGCAGACGATGTAAGTTGCGGGTGGCGGCGTTGTTGCGATCAAACCCGCTCAATAAAAACGCTTCGTCGCGGCCATCTGACTCATCTAGCGGCGCCGCGTCCGCTTCCTGCGTGCCGTGCCCGGCATAGGAGAAAATCAGCGTGTCGCCTTTTTTTGCGTCGCGAAGCATTGCGGCAAGTTCGGTCTGTACACGATCGCGGGTCGCCTCGCGGTCAAGAAGAACGGTGGCTCGCTTGGCGCCTATCGCCATCGCCGCTTTGCGAATGTCGAGAGCATCAGCGACGGCGCCTCGCAACGGCCTCTCGCGGTCATAGTGGTTAACGCCAACCGATAGCGCGTAAATGTCCGCTGCACCCGCGCCGCCCATGCACAGCGCTAGAACGGTAAATGCAGTCGCAAGGAGATGTTTCAATGGCATGACCGCTTCCCACTATTTGCGTTTCAACTCCGCGCGGCGGTTGACCTGCCAGATCTCCTCCTGAGTCAGGCTGGCGGCGCTGGAGGGGCCGACAGGGAGCCGTTTCGCCCAATCCATCGATTTCAAACCGGCCTTTGGGATAACCGCTCTTCTCCAAATGCTTGCGCAGGGCAATGGCGCGGTCGCACTGCCCTTTCGTTGTGATGAAATAGTTGCGCGCGATCAACCACTCCATGAGCTTCATGGCGCCGTCTTCGGCGTTGCAGGCATTGTTTCCGTCAAGTTTTCAAGCAAAATTTCTGCGCGACCGATATCCCCGGCGGCTTCAGCCTGGCTCATTTGCTTTTTATAGTCCGTGCATGATGCTGCGGCTGCGGCGTCCCGTGACGCGCCAATGACAGAAAAGGTTACAATCGCCGCCACCAGCAAATCCTTGCAATTCAAATTCATTGCTCCGTCACATTCGGGGCTGCAATAATTAATAAAATATCAAGTTACATAACCTATGACCATGCAAATGGCGAGGCTTGCGACTTTGAAGCGAACAGATTTTTAATGTCGAAACCGGTTGTAGATTGGAACAAGAAGTGAAACTATTCCGGTTGGTCGCCTTCATTGAGGATGGGGAGCTTTGCGGCCGAGATAAGCCTCGCTTTCGTAGTATTTTTGTAAAGCGCGACGTACCAGCACGCCGCAGATTGCAGCGGCTGGCACTGCGATCAAAAGACCCACGAAACCAAAAGCATAGCCAAACGCAAGCAGCGCAAAGATAAGCCAAACCGGGTGCAGCCTGACATTATCGCCGACTATTTTCGGCGTTAGAACATTGCCCTCGAAAGCCTGCCCGCCGAGAAACACCCCGAGCACCAGCACGATCTGGACCCAATCGGGCCAGAACTGCGCGAACGCGACCGCGCCGCCGATCACCAAACCTGCAAGCGCCCCGACATAGGGGATAAAACTGAGAATGCCCGCGCCCAGCCCAATAACCAGACCGTAATCGAGCCCGACGAGTTCAAGCCCGATCATGAAAATCGCGGAGAGGAGAAGAATCACAGTCGCGGTGCCTCGCAGATAGCTCGATAGTGTTGTGTCGATTTCGGCGGCGATGCTGCGAATCTCAGGGGCGTCCTGGCGTGGCAGTGTTTCATCGACGGAGTTCAGCAGCTTGCGCCAGTCCTTGAGAAGGAAAAACGCGACCACAGGCGTAACAAAAAGCAAAGCCAGCGAGTTGGCGAGCGCCAATCCGTTCGCCGCAAGACCTTTCAGTTGCTCAACCGCCCAGCCCGTCAATTGCCCCGAGAAAGCGCCTTGCTCTGGTGGCGCATCTGCGGCGACGGTTTGAGGACGGAGAGATTGAAGCCAGTCCGGCCAGCGCTCCGCTATATAAGTTTGCAACTGCTGAAGATAGCGTGGGAAATTTTCCACCAATGCTGAGAATTGAGCGAACAGCACAGGTACGAGCAAGGCAATCGCCAGTAACACCAACGCGGCTAAAGCGCAGACGATGACGAATGCAGAGACGCCCCGCGATAGTCCTTCGCGGTGCAGCCGGGTGACAATAGGATCAAAAAGATAGGCAATAACGCCGCCCAGCACGAATGGCGTAAGGATGTCGCCGAGAAAGGCCACAAGGAGCACGGCCAGGGAAAGAGCGATAATCCAGTAGAGTGTATGCGGTGAGAGATTCAGGGTCATCGTCAGCCTTGCTTGGAAGGCGCGGCCCATTGCAAGCCGTTCGCGGCAAGAAAATCCCTAAAAAGAAGTTTTGTTCCCGAAAGCCGCCAGGATAAATGAAGCGGCTTTCATAAGACTGCCCCGCTACTCAGCCGCAATGCGGCCTGCGGCTCCTTCGATGCGCTCCTCGATGACATGGCGGTAGTGGCGGATAAGGCCCTGAATCGGCCACGCGGCGGCGTCCCCCAGCGCGCAGATGGTGTGGCCCTCCACCTGCTTTGTCACATCCAGCAACTGGTCGATTTCACGTGAGGTGGCGCGCCCCTCCGCCATACGCGACAGCATGCGCCACATCCAGCCGGTGCCCTCCCGGCAAGGCGTGCATTGGCCACAACTCTCGTGCTTGTAGAAATAGGAGATGCGGGCGATGGCTTTGATGATGTCGGTGGATTTGTCCATGACAATGACCGCCGCCGTGCCGAGGCCGGATTGCACATCGCGAAGCGAATCGAAGTCCATAAGCAGCTTCTGGCACTGACTGGCTGGCACCAGCGGCACCGACGACCCGCCGGGGATGACGCACATCAGGTTGTCCCAGCCGCCGCGCACGCCGCCCGCGTGTTTGTCGATAAGTTCGCGCAACGGGATGCCCATCTCTTCCTCCACGTTGCACGGCTCGTTCACATGGCCGGAGATGCAGAACAGTTTCGTGCCCGTGTTGTTCGGGCGTCCGAGTTTGGCGAACCAGCTTCCGCCGCGCCTCAGGATGTCGGGCACCACGGCGATGGATTCGACGTTGTTGACAGTTGTTGGGGCGCCCCATAGGCCGGCGTTGGCGGGGAACGGCGGCTTCAGGCGCGGCTGGCCTTTCTTGCCCTCCAGGCTTTCGAGCAGCGCCGTTTCCTCGCCGCAGATATAGGCCCCCGCCCCATGGTGCAGGTAAATCTCGAAATCCCAGCCGTGGATATTGTTTTTGCCGATGAGCTTGGCCTCATAAGCCTCATCGACTGCAGCCTGCAGGCGCTTTCGCTCCAGCACGTATTCGCCGCGCAGGTAGATATAGCACACAGGCGCGCGCATGGCGAAACCGGCGTAAAGGCAGCCTTCGAGCAGCAAATGCGGATCGTGGCGCATAATCTCGCGGTCTTTGCAGGTGCCAGGTTCGGACTCGTCGGCATTAATGACCAGATAGCTCGGACGGGGATCGCTCTTCGGCATGAATGACCATTTAAGGCCGGTGGGGAAGCCCGCGCCGCCGCGACCGCGAAGCCCGGAGGCTTTGATCTCGTCGATGATCCAGTCTTGCCCCTTACTCAGGAAGTGTTTCGTGCCGTCCCACGCCCCGCGCGATTGCGCCCCCTTCAGCCGCCAATCAAGCTGGCCGTAGAGGTTCGTGAAGATACGATCCTTATCTTCAAGCATGATTTTCTCTCACAAAATTTGCTCAGCAAAAACTCGTAGCGGGTTTTGCGGGTCGGCCAATAAACGCACTGTCATTGCTATACATATGACAACAAGCAGCGGGCGGATCAACGTTGCTCCGAACCGGATTGCCAGCCGTGAACCGATCTGCGCGCCAATCAGAGAGCCGACGCCCATGATCAGTCCAACCGTCCAGACAATCGATCCGCTGACCATGAAAACAAGTAGGCTGCCCCAGTTGCTGCCAGCATTGGCGAGTTTGGTGTGGGCTGTGGCCTTTACAACGCCATATCCTAGCAGCGACACAAAACCCGCCATATAAAATGACCCAGCCCCGGGCCCGAAAATCCCATCGTAGAACCCTACCACCGGAGGAATAAGCGCGCCGAATAGGAGCGGTGAAACTTTGGCCTTCGCATCTTCGTTGGTCATGCGCCGCGACAGTGCGAAATAACTGGCGATGATGATTAGCATGACGGGCACGGCGGCTTCGAGTACAGGGCGAGGTACAAGTTTTACAGACAGTGCGCCAGCGATCGACCCCGCAAATGCCAGCAGCGCAAAAGGAATGGCGGACCGCCACTCGATCAGGCCCCGCCGGGCGAACGTCAACGATGAAGATGTTGAACCGAATGTGGTTTGAAGTTTATTCGTCGCAATGACTTCCAGCGGAGGCAGACCCGCCAGAAGCAGCGCCGGAACGGTTATCAGCCCACCACCGCCCGCGATAGCGTCAAAACACCCAGCTAGGATGGCTATGGCGAACAAAGTCGCAAGCGTCTCGGCGTCTAGCATAAAACGCTGCGCATGCTATGAGGAACCGGGGCTGGACTTGTCGTCGATTGGCGGCTTGGGCGCTGGCGACTCGCGCATATTGGCAGACTCGGTGGGTTCTTTTGCCTCGGCATCGGTGAGTTTATTCTCAGGGCCAGGATCATACCCGGCTGATTTGTACAAAGGCACGTTCTTGAGCGTTTTCGGCCCGCCAGCAGGCGAGGAAAGCTGGCGGTTGGATTGCGGCCCAGGTTTTACCGAAACGCCCTCACGTAATTTTGCCAGCAGCACTGTGAAATTATCCGGTGTCAAATCCTCGAAATAATCCGTGTTGATCTGAACCATAGGCGCATTGACGCAGGCGCCAAGGCACTCGACCTCCACCCACGAAAGAATGCCGTCAGCCGAAACCGCGCCCTCCTCGCCAATCATGGTGCGGCATACGCGCTTGATGTCCTCCGCCCCGCGCAACATACAGGGCGTGGTGCCACAAAGCTGTACGTGATGCTTGCCCACCGGCGATAAGTTGAACATCGTATAGAATGTGGCGATTTCGTAGACGCGGATATAAGGCATGTCGAGTAAGTCGGCGACATAACGGATGGCAGGCTCGGGCAGCCAGAATGCGTGCTGCTCCTGCGCGCGCCACAGCAAGGGAATTACCGCCGCCGCCTGTCGGCCTTCAGGGTAATTCTCGATCATTTCTCGCGCCCAGTCGAGATTGCCTGGTGTGAATACAAAATCTTTAGGCTGGTTTGGATCAAGTCTACGGACGACCATGCGATCTTAACCGTTCATCTGATTGAGGAGCGAGGAACCCAAAAAAATCGCGATAAGCTCGCCGAAGATGCTGGCTGTCGGAGGGGCGAAAACGAACGTGACAGGCTTTGGAGGCGGGTTCTCAAGATTGAACCTCACTTGATAAAGCACGGTTACGATAATCAGCATCAACAGCATAAAAGGAAGCAATGAGGGCGTTGGTTGGATGTAGATCGAGTCGATTTGGGCGATAAAGTATGCAAGGCCGAGACCCGCCAGAAAAGCGATGATCCAAAAAACCGGTCTTATCATCTGCTCTCTCTAAACGCTTGTCCACCACATCGATTACAATTGTGATAATACAGTTTTTAGCTGACCGCCAGACGTAAGCGTGACGCAGATGCGGCCCAGGAAGAGAAACACTAGTAACCGCGCCTCAGGCAGCCTTGTTGACGCCTGCCACCAGACTGACTCCACCGGCTCCCTGCGCAAGCAACTGCCTGATCCTGCGGCCACGTGTTATCCGGCGCCAGGGAAAATAGTATTTCAGCCTTGACCACGCGCGAGCGCGGTGCGCCAAGCCCTCCGCAAGCTGCGCAGGCGACGGCTTAGGGTCAGCAACGCCAAGGCCCTCTAAAACCTTAAGCGCATCCCGATATGCCCAATTGAAGCTTTCGTCCCATGGCCATGTGGCCTGATGCCAAGGTTAGGGCCACCGGTGAAATGATAGATCGCCGGTTCGACGCCAATCGTGCGTGGATCAAGTACTGTCATATGATCGGACTGGTAGTTCCAGCATAGTGATAACATGCCACGCTTACCCTTGGTCACCGCGTTGAGCGCGCTTTGATCCGAGGAACGGCATTTTTCCGGGTGATCGCGCAGGTACGCCATCGCATCGTCCGCAATGGCGCGCCATCCGCTGCGATCCGCGAGAAGCACGCCCGAATTGAAATAATCGTCAAATGTGCTGCCCAAACCATCGAGATAGGCTTTTTCGCGGCGCGGAGCCGGGCCAATTTCGTCAGCGCACAAAGCGACAGTGTCAGGCGCGGTCAAAATCCCGCCTTCAGGGATTGGCGCCATGAGAAGCTCGTCAATTGACGGGTTCACCAGAATGTCTCCGTCGAGATAAAGGAAGCGGTCAACGTGAGAGGGTAGAAACCTGTCCACCCAAAATCGCGACAAGGCCGCTACAGGCAAAAACCTGTCCCGGTGTGTGCTTTTGAACGCCTCGATTTCAGGAATTTGTGCGGCAATTAGCTCAATGTTTCGACTTTGGGCGGCGGGCTTGAGCGCGGCGAGGGTCGCCTCCGTTGCATCGGTAACAAAGATAACGACTGGAGTATTATCAAGTGAAACGTTTGCTCTCGCAGAAATTGCGGTTGCGAAGCTGGGAAGAATAAAATTCGTGTCGCAGATCAGGACAACGGCGCACGTCATAGGGAGCAGCTCCGAAAAGGTTCAACAGCACGCAAATCTCCCCAAACTATGTTTTTAATTTAAAGTAAAGTTAGCGAATTCAGACGCTTGCAATACTTTCATGACTGTTTTGCCATGGCTAGGATGATTACACTTAAAGAGCGTTTCGGGCAACACATGCGTGTTCCACGCAAAAATAATGCGACAAGCCGACGCACTTGGGCCTCAAACTGAATAGCGTCTAGAATCGATATTTTTTGCCCCGCATGATTAGGCGGCAAGTCGAGTCCAGCGCTTATAGCTTTTCATTCAGATTTTCAACGGCTCGCAGCCTTTGACGTTCATCACTCACATTACTTTGCTCAATAGTAAGCAAAACAGAGTCTATAATTTTTCTTCGCCCCTCTAGGAAGAAAAATCTATTGGATATTATAACGCCAATAACTAACCCTTTTTCTCTCTGAAAGTTTATTAAATCAAAGTTTTCCAAAAATCGTCTATACATAATGATGCTGGATAATATATTTGAGCAAGCTTCGACCTTTTTAACCTGCAAAGCCTGTGTTTTTTGCAGCCTTATAGTTTTGTCATTATAATATAACGTAGAAAAAAGAATTATAACGCTTATTGTTAGCGCTAGAGCAGTCATGTAATCATTGGCGGATCGGCCCAAAAACCATTTGCGCGTCAACGGTCGATCTCGCCGAACACGATATCCAGGCTGCCAAGCACGGCGCTAACATCGGCGAGCATGTGGCCCTTGCACAGGAAGTCCATCGCGGCGAGGTGCGGGAATCCGGGCGCGCGAATTTTGCAGCGGTAAGGCTTGTTGGAGCCATCGGCGATGAGATAAACGCCGAACTCACCTTTAGGCGCCTCCACGCAGGAGTAAACCTCGCCTTTAGGCACGCGGAAGCCTTCGGTGTAAAGTTTGAAGTGATGGATGATTGCCTCCATCGAACGCTTCATGTCGTCCCGCCGCGGCGGCGCGATCTTATTGTCTGTAGTCATCACCGAGCCGCCGCCCTTAGGCCCAATAAGCCGGTCGAGGCATTGCTCCATAATGCTTACCGACTGACGCATCTCTTCCATGCGAATGAGGTAGCGGTCATAGCAATCGCCGTTTTTCCCTATAGGCACGTCGAACTCCATCTCGGCGTAGCATTCATAGGGCTGGCTCTTGCGCAAGTCCCACGCCGCGCCCGAGCCGCGCAGCATTACGCCGGTGAAGCCGTAGGCAAGCGCATCCTCAAGGCTCACAATGGCGATGTCCACGTTGCGTTGTTTAAAGATGCGGTTCGGCGTAAGGAGAGCGTCAATGTCCGCCAGGACTTTTCGGAATGGGTTGCACCAGGCATAAATGTCCTCCAGCAGCGCAGGCGGCAAATCCTGATGCACGCCGCCGGGACGGAAATAATTGGCGTGCAGACGCGCGCCGGAAGCGCGCTCGTAAAAGCCCATCAGCTTCTCGCGTTCTTCGAACCCCCACAGCGGCGGCGTCAGGGCGCCTACGTCAAGCGCCTGCGTTGTGACGTTGAGCAAGTGACTAAGGATACGGCCGATCTCGCAATACAGGACGCGGATGAGCTGACCGCGATACGGCACTTCCAGGCCGAGCAGCTTTTCGATTGCGAGGCAGAAAGCGTGCTCCTGATTCATCGGCGCGACGTAATCAAGCCGATCAAAATACGGAATCGCTTGGAGGTAAGTCTTGTGCTCGATTAGCTTCTCAGTGCCGCGATGTAAAAGCCCGATATGCGGATCGACACGCTCGACCACCTCGCCATCCAGTTCTAGCACAAGACGTAGCACGCCGTGCGCCGCCGGATGCTGCGGCCCGAAGTTGATAGTAAAGTTGCGCAGCTCCGCCTCTGGGGTTTTTGATGCGCTAGTCTTTGTAACTGCTCCGCCATCGGCCATTATCTATCGTCTACCTATGCAATCCATGTTGGAGCGATGCGTGTCTTAAAAAGTTTAACAGTTAAAAATTCTGCCAAAGACGAATTCTGGTATGCAATCTGCGTTACCGCCCTTCTAGTATTTGGTTCAGAACCACCAATGCCAAGCACCCCTGTGAAAACGACACGGCGCCGCATAACCGTGGCAACCGTTAGATCCTGAATGTAAGTTGAGAATATAGCAATGCCATCCTCAAGGTTGCAAATTCGGCGCACGCGGCGCTCTTGACCAGCCGGTTCGAACTTCTCTTTGGGAGAACGCCAAAAATCGTAGCTAAAAATGATAAATTTATCCTCACAGTCTTTTGCCAGGCGACCGAGAAACTGCTCAAGGTTGAGGATGTGTTCAAACAAACCGAGCGCCATCACTACGTTAAAATCCTCGGTTGGCAAGGTAAAATCAGATGTTTCAAAATCAGCTAAGTGTGTCCCCGGCAACGCTGCAACGCCGTCAACAGCAAGATATTTCGTGTTGGCTGGTAAAAACTTTCTTAACTGCTGTGCACCGGCGCCGAGATCGCAAACTAAATCTCCCGGCCGTACAAACAATGACGCAAGTTCGGACCTGTCTGAAAAACTTTTTCGCGGCGGCTTGGATGGAAGATTATGCCGGACGGCATTTGTCTTTCTCATAACAGCTCCGTGGTTGATAAACTTTTTATTGCTTCTTGTAGGATATTGGATTTCTCAAAATATAACGCTAGCTTACCAGTTAGTGTGTGGATATAGCGCTAACTCTCAGTGCGGGTTTAGTTGTGCGTATGACGAGGGTAAATAACCAGACCCGATTGGAACGCATGCTTCATGCGTCTTCGTCGTCATTATCTTCGCCCCAGCGCTCGCGTTCCTCGGGGCTAAGATAGAACGCCTCGATATCCTCTGCCGTGATTGGGTTGCCTGTGGCGGTCTGCATCATCGCCGCAATATCGGCGTTGGATTTGCCCTGGCCCTGGAGCATCTCGATCTCTTCGCTGGCCATGCCGACGACTTCGGCCAGATTAAACAGCTCTTCCTCGGCACCCGTTGCATCGCGGAGCGCTTTCTGGGCGGCCAGCGACTGAGCCAGCGTGAATGTGGTTTCCTCGGCCATGGTGTTTCCTCGTGTTATGGTTTCGCGGCTTTCTCGTCGCCCGGCAGATTATAGTCGGCGCCCTCCCAGGGGCTTAGGAAGTCAAAGCTGCGGAACTCCTGTTGCAGCTTTACTGGCTCGTAAACAACGCGCTTTTCCTCTTCGCTATACCGCACTTCGACGAAGCCGGTGAGCGGAAAATCTTTGCGAAGCGGGTGGCCGCGAAATCCATAGTCGGTGAGAATGCGGCGCAAATCCGGGTGGCCGCTGAATAGAACCCCGTAGAGGTCGAACGCTTCCCGCTCATACCAGTTTGCGGCGGGGTAAAGACCGATAATCGATTGCACCGGCGTGCGCTCATCAGTGCTGATCTTAACGCGGATGCGATGGTTCAGGTGCGGGCTGAGAAAGTGATACACGACATCGAAACGCTCTGCGCGCTCTGGATAATCGACGCCGCAAATGTCGATAAGCTGGCTGAACCGGCAGCGCGGGTCCGCCTTGAGAAACGCGATGAGATCATACAGAGCGTCTCGGCGAGCGTTGAGCGTCAGTTCACCCAGGCCCAGGCTGAAATCTGTCACCGCATCTTTGTTCGCGGCGGCGATATGCTCGCCAAGTATCTTCAGATCAATCGTCATTTCATCCTCAGTCGACGACAAAAAGTTTAGCGCCCGTCGTGGTTTTCGAGCGATGTGGCTCGGCCCCGTCCGCAACCTGATAGCTCATGCCGGGCTTCAGCACGAATATGCGCCCGTCTTCGAGCGTCGTTTCCAGTTCGCCCTCTAGGCAGAGCAGAATGTGCCCTTTGCTGCACCAATGGTCTGATTCATAACCTTCCGAATATTCAACCATTCGAACGGAAATGCCGCCAAACTCCCGCGTCCGCCACGTCGCAACGCCGAAGTCGCCCTTATGCGTGGATGGCTCGACCGCAGACCAGTCGGTTATATCGAAAGGGATTGCTGACATTCTCATAAATGGCGCCTGCATTCCGTTCCGAACCACATATCAATCACCGCCGCCATCTCCACCATGGCCGTTCCCGCCATCGGGAGTATCATGGCGACCGCTTCCGCCGAATGACTACCAAGATGTGGTGCCATCCACGTTGCGAGCACGTGAAGCGCCTTTTCTCCCCGCGCTCATTTTAGCCAGAATAAAGATGAACACGGCTGTCAGCCCCACTAAGCCCAGAATACTCCAAATAGTCATCGACTATCTCCCGGCAGGCTAGCGCTCTATGGTGCCGGTGCGGCGGATTTTCTTTTGCAGCAGCAGCACGCCGTAAAGCAACGCCTCGGCGCTAGGCGGGCAACCGGGCACGTAGATATCCACGGGGATAATCCGGTCGCAGCCACGCACCACGGAGTAGCTATAGTGGTAATAGCCGCCACCGTTGGCGCAACTGCCCATGGAGATGACGTAGCGCGGTTCTGGCATCTGGTCGTAGACCTTGCGGATGGCAGGCGCCATCTTGTTGCACAGCGTGCCTGCGACAATGATCACGTCCGACTGGCGAGGCGAGGCGCGCGGCGCAAAACCAAACCGCTCCAGATCGTAACGCGGCATGGAGGCGTGCATCATCTCCACCGCGCAGCACGCGAGGCCGAACGTCATCCACATGAGGGAGCCGGTGCGCGCCCAGTTGATGATGTCATCGGTCGAGGTGACGAGGAAGCCTTTATCGGCCAGTTCGTTGTTGATGTCGGTGAAAAACGGATCGGGCTTTTTGGCCGGAGCGGCAGTACCTGCCCTGCCGGGCGTGTCCGACAGCGGCTGATCGTAAGGCGGCAAAATTAATCCCATTCAAGCGCGCCTTTCTTCCATTCATATATGAAACCTACGGTTAGCACGCCGAGGAAGATCATCATCGCCCAGAAGCCCGCCAGCCCCGCCTCCTTGAACGACACTGCCCAGGGGAACAGGAACGCCACCTCAAGGTCGAAAATAATGAACAGAATGGACACTAGGTAGAAGCGCACGTCAAATTTCATGCGTGCGTCGTCGAAAGCGGGGAAGCCGCACTCATACGCCGACACCTTTTCCGGGTCGGGGTTGTTTGGCGCGATGATGAACGGCGCAACCGTCAGCGCCAATCCAATGACCAGTGCAACGGCAAAGAAAATCACAAGCGGCAGGTAGTCCATCAGAAGCTGATTCAAGAGCGCTTTCCTTGCATGAGTAAGATTGTGCCGGTGCGAGCTAAACGGACTTAACCTTAAAATTCCTGGGTTCGCAACCTTAGACGGGCACGTCACCCCTATGCCGGAACTCATAAGCCTGTCTGAACGTCTAACAGCATTAGCAACAATAACATGGAGGAAATGAAATGGTTAATCGGCTTTTAACTCTTACCGCAGCTAGTGCGCTGCTCGTTGCGGCTGGACTAAGTGTCAATGCTCAAGGCGGCGGGGGACAGGGCGGCGGCGCAAATACGCCGAATGCAGCTCCTGGTGCGGGCCAAAATAGCACTGGAGCAGCGCAGCCAGACGCTCAGACCAATCCCGGTGAACAGGGCGGCCGCAAAGGCACAAACGACGAAAAGGGCGCAAAGTCTAAACCGGACGATAAAAACGCCGACGCTAATACGCAGCCTGGCAACAAGGCTCCCGGCAAAAAAGCCGATGGCGACGATAAAGCTGGCGAAAGCAGCCAGCCAAAAGACCGCGCGGCCGATAGCAAGCCTATGGACGACAAACGCCAAAACACAGGCGACAATGCCAACCGTGATAACCAGAACAACCGTGACAATCAACGCGATAACGCCAACTCTAACGACAAAAATCGCGACAAGGACGTGACGAAAACCAAAGTCACGATCAACAACGACCAGCGCACCCGCATCAAAACAGTCATACGAGGCGACAACAAAGCGCGCGCGACTGTCGACTTTAATGTGACCGTCGGTCAAAGAGTGCCAAAAACGGTAACTTACTATGCCTTGCCGCTAACCATTATCGAGATCGTGCCGCAGTATAGCGCGTATCAGTATGTGCTTGTTGGAGACAACATTGTCATCATCGAGCCTGACACCGGTCTTATAGTGGATGTGATTCCGGCGTAAATATACCGCATGGATCAGTGAAGCCGCGCAGCCGCGCGGCTTTTTTGCGTCTGCAACCGTCAGCTTACCCAGCCCATGCATGAAACTTTGAGAAAAACCCACGCTTTGACTCAAAATACAACTAAAAGGAAACATGCATGCGTAACTCAATTATAAAGACTGCTGCTCTAGCGACAGCCTTAAGCTTCGCCGCATTGCCTTTATGGGCACAGGGCGGAGGCGGCGGCGGCGGTTCAGGCGGTGGCGGATCTTCGGGCAGTGGAAGTGGTTCTTCCAGTGGCGGAGCCGGATCTTCCAACAGTGGAGCCGGGTCTAACAGCGGAGCTTCATCATCAGAAGGCGGAGCCAATAGCGGCGCGCCAGCTGGGCAATAAGGTGGGGGGCAGACAACTCCGGGCGGTGCCGGAAACCAAAGCGGGACTAACAACTCTGCTGGATCGGGCTCTAGTGGCCGCGATAAGAGCGGCGGGTTGCTAAGCAGCGTAGATGGGCAAAACAGACCAAGTGTTAAAGGCTCTGGCGTAACGGCCAGCGACAAACAAGCCCGCGATAGTCAAGGCGATAAAGCTGACCAACAAACGAAAGGCTCTGACGCGGACCGAAACAGCATCCGGGACGCTGGAGACAATAAAAGCGATCGCAACGGAAATCGCGCTGATGGGCGTAACCCCGCACTCCTTAGCGCGGTCTTTTATTGCGGTAACATATTGGTTTTGTAAAACCGTTTTCCGAATCTCACTTGTCAGAAAGATTATTAAATATGGAATCAGAGCTGGCGCGAGTGACGGGACTTGAACCCGCGACCTCCGGCGTGACAGGCCGGCACTCTAACCGACTGAGCTACACCCGCGCAAAATGTAGGCTTTAAGTCATAGCGTCCACTTCGACATTTGCCAAGGACAAAAACCGATGGTGGGCGATGAGAGGGTCGAACTCCCGACATCCTCGGTGTAAACGAGGCGCTCTACCACTGAGCTAATCGCCCGGAAATCGCACCATAGCCTTACGCACGACCTGTTACAATACAGAAAGAAAAGCCGGGGGATATCCGCCCGGCTTAAGGTTTTTAAAGAGGAGGGTTTGGTTTAAGCTTACTTCAAGGCTCCAGCACGGCGTGACGATCATCTAATTTGTAGCTCGCCCCAATCCTGATGGTGTCGAACTCCAGGTCTGTGTGATGGGAAACCTTTAGGTCAACGCCGCCTAAACCAAATGTTTTGGATGCATCGTTGTCGCCAAGATCAATATGCGCATATTCAATGCGAATGATGAAATTTTTCGACATGGCATGCTCTATGCCTACGCCCGCAGTCCAGCCAACAGCTGTGTCACTTTCTTCTACGAGCGGGAGCTTGAACCCTAAAGCTTCAAGGCTGAGATCATTGTTGACTTCGCCGTAAGCAAGACCGCCAACGACGTAGAACAATGTCTTATCCACGGCGTAGCCCAGTCTTGCGACAACAGTGCCATAATAATCCAGGTCGCTTTCACACTTGAAAAGTGCGAGGAAACCGCATGATGTCGAGCTATCGAATTCAGCGCCTGAAATCGTTGCTTCTAAACCGTAGACCATATGACCGCGCTGAAGATTATAGCCGATGTGAAGACCATAAACGCCACCATTTAGATCGGAGTCTTCGCTAACCAGCGGTATGGACAAACCGTTTCCACCATCTCTGCGAGCTAGCACTTCTACCTCTTCTAGCTTGCCGCCCTTAGAGATTTCCAAATCGGAGTTATTTTCAGTTGTCCCTGAGCCGAAGCCGACCGATCCACCGATATAAAAGCCTGTCCAGGAAAAAGAAGCGGCTGGCACCGCGTCTTTATAAGATGCATTACTATACATACCGTCGGCTTGAGCAATAGAAACCCCGCCGACAAAAGCCGCAAGAGCGGCTGCCGTTCTTAAAATGCGCATTGTAAAATCCCCCGTTTTACCCCAATACACAAGAGACGCAACGCAATACGGAAAAGTCTTTTTGGGTGCGGTTTAGCCCGCAAGTGGAGATTTAATGCGATTCGCATTTTCGGCTTATTTAAAACGCATTTTAACTAAATTTGACACAAATGTGATGTATTTTTGAGACATTTTATACTGTTTTTGGCTGTACGTTTGGTTGTCCCAACCTTGAGTGTGTGTAGGTAGGCTTCTTGCGAGATTATCAACCGCGTGCAATAAAAAAGCCGGGTGCAGATCCCGGCTTTTTCCAGAAAAGAAGAGAAGACCAAAGATTATTTTAGAGCTTCTTCATGACGGTTCATATGAAACGTCAGGCGGGCGCGTACTGTGAAGAAATCCACTTCGTCATCGCCGATAACGTTTTCATCCGCTTCGAGAGCATAGTACAAGCCTTCGAGACCGACACTGACGTTTTCACGCAGCTTCTTCTCAAAGCCCACGCCACCCACAAAGCCGTCAACTTCAGTAACGTCATCTTCGCCAAAGGCATAGCCAGCCGTTGCGTAGATCAGAGCGCTTTGATACGTGAAGCCCAAGCGAGCGCGGACGCTTGCGAGATAGTCGATGTCGTCAGCAAAATTCACGTCTGCTTCGATACCATAAACGATATTGCCAGCCTGACGGTTGTAGCCGACATGCACGCCGCCGATGAAAATAGTGTCATCGCTGTCATCGCTGTCATCCCTGTCATCGCTGTCATCGCCGCCGTTATTATCGTCTTCGTCAAAGAAAGCAGCGCCAGCGTTGCCGCCGATGTAGAAGCCAGCCCATGTTGCAACTGGTGCAAGAATTGGCTCGTCTTTGTAAGATCCGCGGCCCAGGTCTGCAGCGGACGCTACGGCGCCCATGCTCAACAGAGCTGCGAAAGCCGCAAGTGTAAGTTTCATAATGCGCATTAGAAAGTTCCTGTTTGATGAAATTCTGAGCAAGACGCCATCACTCTATCTACCCAGCGCCACACGCTGCGTAAATAACACCCACCCTTACCTTCGAAGCAAGCGCAACAAGCGTATTTATGGATAAGGGTTGTACAGCGCGGCAAATTCATCACAATTTTTGACGAAAAAGCGATAAAACTAGCATGGATTACATCGCTTTAGTGGCGCAATCGCACAATGCGTCTCAAACAAGGCAAATCATAACAAAAATGGCCGAATGAGTTTCCTCATTCAGCCATTTCGGAACTGATTGATTCAGATACTAATGAGCAGTGATTCCCGGCTTTGCCGCATCCTCAACCACAGCAGCCGCCGCTGCAACAGCCACCTCATCCCAGTGAATGGCTTCTGGCACCCGCGCCAGTGCGATGGCCAGAACATCGTCCATGCGCGCCACGGGTATAATTTCCAGCCCGTTCTTTACATTGCTAGGGATGTCTGCCAGATCCTTCACGTTTTCCTCAGGAATGATAACCCGCTTGATGCCGCCACGCAGCGCCGCCAACAGTTTCTCCTTAAGGCCGCCTATTGGCAGGACACGGCCCCTTAACGTGATCTCCCCGGTCATCGCAACATCGCGGCGGACTGGAATGCCTGTCAGCACCGAAATGATCGCAGTGACCATGGCAACGCCAGCAGATGGCCCATCCTTAGGCGTTGCGCCTTCCGGCACGTGGACATGGATGTCCTTGCGATCGAACATCGGCGGTTCAATGCCGAAGATCGCCGCTCTGCTACGGACATAAGACGCCGCCGCCGAGATAGATTCCTTCATCACATCGCGCAGGTTGCCAGTGACCGTCATCTTGCCTTTACCGGGCATCATCAGACCCTCGATCGTCAGCAGCTCGCCGCCCGCTTCCGTCCAGGCGAGGCCAGTGACGACGCCAACCTGATCCTCAAGCTCGACCTCACCAAAGCGATGCTTCATCACTCCAAGGTAGTCTTTGACTTTTTCTTCGGTCACGCGAACCGAGGTTGCTGCGCCGCTTTCGATATCCTTAACCGCTTTCCGGGCAAGTTTGGCGACTTCACGCTCAAGGCTGCGCACGCCCGCCTCGCGGGTGTAGCGGCGGATAACCGTCATCATCGCGTCATCATCGACGCCGAACTCGGCAGCCACAAGGCCATGTGCCTCCATCTGCGATGGAATAAGGTGGCGCTTGGCTATTTCAAGCTTTTCGTCCTCGGTATAGCCAGCAAGACGGATGATTTCCATCCGGTCCATGAGTGCCGGCGGGATATCAAGCGTATTGGCGGTGGTGACGAACATCACGTTCGACAGATCGTAATCGACCTCAAGGTAGTGATCGCTAAACTCGTGATTTTGCTCGGGATCGAGCACCTCCAGTAGAGCCGAGCCAGGATCGCCGCGGAAATCCGAACCCATTTTGTCGATCTCGTCGAGAAGGAAGAGCGGGTTGGTTTTCTTGGCCTTTTTCATGGACTGGATCACCTTGCCCGGCATGGAGCCGATGTAGGTGCGCCGGTGTCCGCGAATTTCGGCCTCATCGCGAACGCCGCCCAGCGACATGCGCACAAACTCACGTCCCGTCGCTTTCGCGATGGACTTGCCGAGCGAAGTTTTTCCTACGCCGGGTGGGCCAACGAGGCACAAAATCGGGCCTTTAAGCATATTCGTGCGCTTCTGAACCGCGAGATATTCGAGTATGCGGTCTTTGACTTTCTCGAGCCCGTAGTGATCCTCGTCGAGAATGGCCTGCGCTTCATCGAGGTCTTTCTTGACCTTACCTTTCACGCCCCACGGAATCGACAAAATCCAGTCGAGATAGTTGCGAACAACCGTCGCCTCGGCCGACATTGGGCTCATCTGGCGAAGTTTTTTCAGTTCGGCAAGCGCCTTATCTTTAGCTTCCTTCGAAAGCTTCACATTCTCGATTTTGTCTTCAAATTCGGAAATGTCGTCGCGCTCATCATTGTCACCGAGTTCCTTCTGAATGGCCTTCATCTGCTCATTCAGATAATACTCGCGCTGGGTCTTCTCCATCTGGCGCTTGACGCGGCTGCGGATTTTCTTCTCCACTTGCAGCACGGAGATCTCACTCTCCATGAGCATGTAAACTTTCTCCAGGCGCTCGGAGATCGTCGTGGTTTCGAGCACGTCCTGCTTTTCAGCAATCTTGACGGCAAGGTGTGAGGCGATAGTGTCCGCCAGCTTGGAATAGTCGGTGATCTGGCTAATCGTGCCGAGAACTTCGGACGAAATTTTCTTGTTGAGCTTCACGTAGCTTTCGAATTGCGACACGGTGGAACGCGCAAGGGCCTCGATTTCCTCCGAGGTGCCGTCGGTCTCTGCTACGCGACTGACCTCGGCCTCGAAGTAATGATCGTTCTCAGTGTAGCTGCGGATGTTTGCGCGGCGAGTGCCCTCGACGAGCACCTTAACAGTGCCATCGGGTAATTTTAGAAGCTGAAGCACCGACGCAAGAGTGCCCATTGGGTAAATAGCGTCAGTGTCAGGGTCGTCGTCGCCAGCGTTTTTCTGGGCGGCAAGCAGAATTAGCTTGTCGGTGCGCATAACTTCTTCCAGCGCGTTGATGGACTTTTCGCGTCCGACAAAAAGCGGAACGATCATGTATGGAAAGACGACGATATCGCGCAGTGGCAGAACCGGATAGGTTTGCAAATCGGATGCGGATTTGGGATTTGTGTCTTGTGGCATGTCAGTCTCCGTCCGATGGGACTGCAGTGGGGACAGACCACAGTGCATCGGTATGATAGGAAAACCCCGGAGCGAGACCGGGGGCGGCACCCGCCCCAGTAAGTGGCGTAAGATGTTGGAAGATATAAGCCAAGTTGTTGGAGTAAGAACTGATTGCATTCGTATAATGCAATCCGTCGTACATAGAGAGCGGAAAAGGTATCGTCAAGTAGCCGAGCCTGGACAACTTAAACGGATTTTTTTCGGTGGATAATCCATGTCTAAAATTTTCAAAGCATTTTGCTGGTGGGCTTATCATTACTTACTCAAGCGCTTGATCCGACCTCTGCTGCACGTTCGGAATAAATGCGCAAAGGTTTGGCTTTTCCCTCCACCACTTCCGGACTGATAACCACTTCCTCGACACCCTTCATGCCAGGCAGCTCGAACATGCTGTCCAGAAGGATTGTCTCCATGATGGAGCGCAGGCCGCGAGCGCCAGTTTTACGATCTATTGCTTTGCGTGAAATCCCTCGTAACGCTTCGGTTGAAACGGTGAGCCGCACATCCTCCATTTCGAACAATCTTTGATACTGCTTAAGCAGCGCATTTTTTGGCTCTGTCAGAATACGAACTAGAGCTTCCTGGTCGAGGTCTTCTAGTGTCGCAAGCACTGGCAGCCGACCGATAAACTCGGGAATAAGCCCAAAGCGCAGCAGGTCTTCCGGCTCGACATGGCGAAGTACCTCACCCGTACGGCGATCCTCGTCCGCCGTCACCTTGGCGCCGAAACCAATGGCGGTGGACTTACCGCGCCGCGTAATTATCTTCTCCAAGCCCGAAAAAGCGCCGCCACAAATGAACAGAATGTTTGTCGTATCGACCTGCAAAAATTCTTGCTGCGGATGCTTGCGCCCACCTTGGGGCGGCACGCTGGCCACGGTGCCTTCCATGATCTTTAACAGCGCTTGCTGCACACCTTCACCCGATACGTCGCGCGTAATCGACGGGTTGTCGGATTTACGGCTGATCTTGTCCACTTCGTCGATATAGACAATGCCGCGCTGAGCCCGTTCTACGTTATAATCAGCCGCCTGAAGCAGTTTGAGAATGATGTTCTCTACGTCCTCGCCCACATAGCCCGCTTCAGTCAGCGTCGTCGCGTCGGCCATGGTAAATGGCACATCAAGAATCCGGGCCAGCGTTTGGGCGAGCAGCGTTTTGCCGCATCCGGTCGGGCCAATCAGAAGGATGTTAGACTTCGCTAGTTCGACATCGTTGTTCTTATTAGCGTGACTTATCCGCTTGTAATGGTTGTGGACAGCGACAGACAACACCCTTTTGGCGTGAAACTGGTCAATGACATAATCGTCAAGCACCGCACAGATTTCAGCAGGCGTTGGCACGCCGTCGCGAGATTTTACATAGGAGTTTTTGTTCTCCTCGCGAATGATATCCATGCACAGTTCCACGCATTCATCGCAAATGAACACCGTTGGGCCGGCGATAAGCTTACGCACCTCATGCTGGCTCTTCCCGCAGAAAGAACAATACAGCGTGTTCTTGGTTTCGTTTCCCGATGCTTTGCTCATCAAATGTCCTGACTAAAATCGGCTAACAGCCGTCCTCCTGCATTAGGTCTCTAGACAACCATTGTTCAAGGTTGAAGGCCACGAGTCAACCATCACATCCAATGCTGATTTCACGCTTCGCCTGGTTCACGCTTGGTAATCACCTTGTCGATCAAGCCGAATGTTTTTGCCGCATCCGCCGTCATGAAGGTGTCGCGCTCAAGAACGTCGATTACCGATTGCATGGTTTGGCCCGTGTGTTTCACATAGATTTTATTCAGGCGTTCACGTACCGCCAGAATCTCCTTTGCATGCCGTTCGATGTCGCTCGCTTGCCCCTGAAATCCGCCCGACGGCTGGTGCACCATGATCCGCGCGTTTGGCAAAGCATATCTCATGCCAGGTTCGCCAGCAGCTAGAAGCAGGGAACCCATCGAGGCTGCCTGACCGATGCACAATGTGGAAACCGGAGGGCGAATAAATTGCATGGTGTCATAAATCGCCATGCCAGACGTGACAACGCCGCCAGGCGAGTTAATGTACATCGAGATTTCTTTTGTGGGGCTTTCCGATTCGAGGAACAGAAGCTGTGCAGTGATAACGGCGGCCATGTGATCTTCGACGCCGCCAGTAATGAAAATTACGCGCTCTTTCAGCAGCCGCGAATAAATATCGTAAGCGCGTTCGCCGCGGTTGGTTTGCTCGACAACCATAGGAACAAGTGTCGAAACGACATAATCAGCGTGGTCGCGCATAGAAGGCTCCTGAATTCGGCGGCCTAACGCCACCAGATGATAAGTCTATTTGATTCTGATTAACCAAAAGTTCCAGAGAAGATTACAAACCTACAAAGCGACGCCGTAAAACGTCAGAACTAGTGTAAGTATGGCATGGGCTTGCAACCATAATCCATGACAAATTTGTAACCTGTTGAATGACCGCAAAAGCTCGTTCGCGACCTTTAAATTTTTAGCGACCCGCGTTCACTTTAATGCGCATGGTCGTGATCATGGCCGCAATCCGGGCCGCATTCATGATCGTGCTCATGCGCGGCGGCGAGCAGGTCGGCGGAGGTTACTTTCTTCTCGCTCACCTGAGCCAGCTCCAGGATGAAGCTGACAACTTTTTCTTCATAAACGGGCGCGCGCAGCTCCGCGACGGCGTTGGCGTTTTTTTTATAGTACTCAACGACCTGGCTTTCCTGCCCTGGGTATTGGCGAGCGCGCTCGATAATTGCGCGCTTGATGTCATCATCGCCTATCTTGATCTCATTGCGCTGGCCGATCTCGGACAGAAGCAAACCAAGGCGCACCCGGCGCTCGGCCATCCCCTGGTATTCGGCCCGTGTGGTCTCCTCCGTGGAGTCTTCGTCTTCAAAGGTTTTGCCACTGCGCTGCATCTGCTGCTCGATGTCGGCCCAGATCGCTTTGAATTCGCCTTCTACCAGCGATGGCGGCAGCTCGAATTTATGCGTGTCGTCGAGAGCATCCAGCAGCGACTTCTTAAGCTTTGTCTTGGAAACGGTTTCGTATTCCCGCGCAATACGGTCTTTGATAGCGGAGTCGAGCTTGTCCATGGAATCGAGGCCTAGCGACTTGGCAAACTCGTCGTTAGCCTCCGGTTTCACCGGTCGCGCCACTTCCTTCACCGTCACCTTAAATTCCGCCAGCTTACCAGCCAGATGCGCGGCGCCATAGTCTTCCGGGAATGTGACCGATATCATCGTATCATCGCCAGCTTTAGCGCCCATGAGGCCGTCCTCAAAGCCGGGGATAAAACGGCCGCGGCCGAGAATAACAGGCGCGTCTTCGGCCGCGCCGCCCTCGAACGACTCGCCGTCGATGCTGCCTGCGAAGTCGATTGTAACGCGGTCGCCAGTCTCGGCGCCGCCGTCTTTCGCCTCATAGCCAGTGTTAGCCTCACGGATTTCATCGAGGCTTTTGGTCACTTCCTCGTCCGTCGGCTCGGCGACAAGCTTTTCCAGCTTGATCGACTTCAAATCCTTGAGGTCAATTTTTGGCAGCACCTCGAACGACATCACGTATTCAAGATCGGCGTTGCCCGCCATCACCTGCTCTACAGTGCCCTCATCCTCCGGCAGCTTGATATCCGGCGCGGATGCTGGCTTCTCGTCGCGACCCTTGAGCGCCTGCTCAGTCGTCTCATTCACAGCCTGCTGGACAACTTCCGCCATTACGGAGCGGCCATAAGCCTTTCGGATGTGCGCAATCGGCGCCTTGCCGGGGCGGAAGCCTTTAAGGTGAGCCTTGTTCTGGATTTCGCCCAGTTTGGCCGCCACGCGCTCGGCCAATTCGCCCGCGCCGATAACAACCTTCAACTCGCGCTTCAGGCCCTCGGAGTTCATTTCTGTAACTTGCATTGGTTGTTCACTTTGTAAGCGTATGATTGACAAAATTTTTGGGTTAATCGTCTGGGTAAAGCAGAAACACGACCGACGCAACGGTGTCGCGCGTTTTCGCTCTGATGGAGCCGGAATCGTTACGGACGAGTAAACTTAGTTATAGCTGAAATGGAAAAAAGAAAGGACTTAGCAGGCTGGCAGGTAGCAAAAAATTTCCTGCCAGTTCCTATCCTACGCGTCTAGTCCGGTCTTTTAGCTTGCAGAGATTCACCGGTAACAAACAGTGATATCGCTAAAAGCGCCATGTCCTTGGCGAGAAACTGACCGATTTCCGCCGAAAGAGCGGGAAAACCGCCTGCTGGCTGCGCACCCACGCCTGGCGTCGTGAAAAGAAATGAAAGCGTAGCCAGATACGTGATAATAGACATAACGCCCCCGACGGACGATAAACGGGGAGATACTATTCTGCTCAAAAGCAGCAAACCTGTCGCAACCTCATAAACGCCTAAAATATTGCTTACGCCCTGAATCCAAAAAGCGGATAAAGCCATGAAGTTACAGGGCTATTTTGTGCAGACACAAGTATCGCCTGGGCCTCGTATGCGGTGAATTTCATTCCTCCAACCCAAAGGAATATACCCGCAAGCGACACATACAAAGCCGCAAGGCCGACCGTCGTGAGTGTCGAGCCCTGGTTACTGTAGCAAGAGACCAAGCGTTTGCTGTAAGGGTTTGCATTAGTCATTGTAAAACTCCGTTTCTTCTTAATATTTACGCAACTCAGATTGCAGCAGTTACTTTCACCGGGATGAACTTATAGGCAGGTGTATGACTTTTCGGCTCATAATGCCAAAGCGGAACCAGCGGCGAGGCTTCCGGAAAATAGGCAGCGGCGCAGCCTTCCGATATGGCATACCTCACGACACGAAAGCCTTTTACCTCCCTTACGCTTTCATCGGTTGCCGCCGTGGTGAGATTGACAAATTGTCCATCTTTAAACCCTAGTCTGCGTATATCGCGATCATTCATAAACACGACCATCCGGGTGCCTTCTACGCCGCGAAACCTATCGCTGTAGCCATAAACGGTCGTATTGAATTGATCGTTGCTCCGGACAGTCGTCAGCCGCAGAATATCCCCGCCATCTTGCATTCGCGACGGCGTGTCGGGCGTAGCGGATTCCGGAATCAGGAAATTGGCCCGTCCGCTGGGCGTATGCCACTGGCGTTTTCTCGCAGCAACGGGGCGTGCAAATCCGCCCGGAGTGAAAAGACGCTTGTTGTAGTCCTTGAACATGACGTCCCAGGTTTTTTCCATTTCATCACGGATTTTGCCGTAATTACCCACCCAGGCATCCCAGGGCACATTTCCGTTCTGGCCTAACGTGGCCTTAGCGAGTTCCGCCACAATTTTCGGTTCGGATAAAAGGTTGGCGCTGGCAGGCTCAACTTGGCCCTTCGAGCCGTGAAAATGCGCAGTCGAATCTTCCATGGAGACAGCCTGCTCGCCGCTCGCCTGCCGGTCGATTTCGCTGCGTCCAAGACATGGCAGGATGTAGGAAACTTCCCCGTGAATGATATGGTTGCGATTGAGTTTAGTGGCGATTTGAACGGTTAGCGGAATTTTCCGCCACGCTGCCTCGACCTCGGGGAAGTCCGGAAGTGCCCGCACAAAATTGCCGCCAAGGGCTATGAATGCTTTTAGCTTTCCGTCGAGAACAGCCTGCGCCGCTTCGATTGTGTTCATGCCTTTGTCGCGAGGCGCTTTGAAAACGTACTGAACTTCGAGCTTGTCAAGTGGGGCCAACTCAGGCTTTTCGGTAATGCCAACCGTCCGCTGTCCCTGAACGTTAGAATGTCCGCGAACCGGGATGACATTGCCGCCGGGTTTGCCGATATTCCCCCTCAGCAACAAAAGGTTACAAATCATGTGCACATTTTGAGTGCCTTTGATCTGTTGCGTAACTCCCATGCCGTATATGCCGAGGCAAGCCTTGGATTTAGCGTAAGTATTCGCCGCTTGCTCTATCTGCGTTCTCCCGAGGCCCGAGCCTTGCTCGATCATCTCCCAGGTTGTATTGCGGCAATAGTTTGCGAATTCCTCAAATCCGTGGGTGTGCTGTTCGATAAAAGACACATCGATCACACGGGCGCGTCCGGCGTCGCGGGCTGCGTCGTCAAGCGCGATTACGGCTTTGCAGACGCCAGTCAACGCGGGAATGTCGCCCCCGACTTTGATCAGATTATACTGCGTCGCTATCGTTGTTTCGGACAGCGTCAGCATTTCAACAGGGCTTTGTGGATTCGTGAAACGCTCCAGACCGCGCTCTCGCATCGGGTTAAAAACGATGAAACCTACACCCCGTTTGCGCACTGTTTGAAACTCGTGGAGAATGCGCGGGCTGTTAGTCCCCGGATTCTGGCCGATATGGATAATCAGATCGCAATGTTTGAAGTCTTCCAGCGTGCCAGTGCCAACCGATACGCCAATGCTTTCCGGCAATCCTACAGAGGTGCTTTCATGGCACATGTTAGAACTGTCCGGCAGGTTGTTATGCCCATACATCCGGGCAAATAACTGAAACATGTAGGATGTTTCCAGCGCCGCTCGCCCCGAGGTATAGAAAACCGTTTCCTTCGGGTTAAAACTTTTGAGACGTTCGCCGATATCGCGGAATGCATCGGCCCAGGAAACCTTTACGTATTTATCGCTGGTCGCGTCCCATCTTAAAGGATCGGTTATCCGCCCCTGCTTTTCCAGGTCGAAATCGGTCCAGGCTTCAAGCTCCTTGCATGTGTGCCGCGCAAAAAACTCCGGCTTGATGCGTTCAGAGGTTATCTCCCACGCCGTAGCCTTAGCGCCGTTCTCGCAAAACTCGAATGGGTGGTGATCCTTCGGCTTAGCCCATGCGCAGGACACGCACATAAACCCGCCAGGCTTATTTTGATTCCAAAGGGTTGTGCTGCCGGTCATGGGAACCCCCTCGCGAGACAGGTGCGTCGCTACCGATTGCACAGACCCCCATCCGCCCGCTGGCCCTTCATAAGGCTTGATCTTAACTTCCGAAGTAAGCTTGGCGCCAGCCTCGCTTTTCTGCGCGAATGCCGTTTTCGTAAAAGACACCGAGGCGCCCGCAACCCCGGCTGTCGAGAGTACTTCGCGCCGGGTTACGTTGGACTGCACTCGCCCTTCCTGGTCGCCGGAGGGTTTGTCCTGTTCATCCATCAATGGAGCCGCCTATCACAACTGTTGCACTTTGCTGATTACGCCGCCCTTGTTCATAAGGTTCCTTGCGTATTCTATAATGCTGGTGTTGTAAGCGTCTGGGGGTTCTAGTGAGTGCGGGCGGGCGTTTACATGGTGCGGGCGGAGGGACTTGAACCCCCACGACTTGCGTCGCTGGTACCTAAAACCAGTGCGTCTACCAATTCCGCCACGCCCGCTGAGGTCAACGACATTTAAGCGCTTCACGGGGCCGCGTCTATAGCCTCGCGTACTTCCTAAAAAATTTACGTGGAATGCCTTTTATTCTGAAAAGGGTAAAAGACATTTGCCATGTTTTAAAGGCACTACAGTTAGCCTTTTAAACGTGGTTCGCAAATAAAAACTTCCTATGGATTGATGTTAAACGAGTATTTCCGCTGTTAGCCCCGTTGTGTTTCTCTGCCGTCGTCAAAGTCCATTGACAACATGAAATTGACAATCCGGCATCACCGGGCGTCTTCTCAAAAAGGTAACATAATGAAAACCAGAATTTTGGCGGCATGTATGATTGCCGCCGCAACCCTGGGCGCTAGCGCGTCGGACGGGCTTAAAGAAGCCGCGGACATTCAAGCGCTTGAAGCGAAAGAGTCGGGGCGTGCCAGTTATTCGCCGACTACCGCCGTCAAATTTAAAGCCAGCGACAACGTCTATCTCAGAAGCACGCTCGCAGTTGACTTCACTTACAACAAGGCCACCGCAACCTTGCCGCTGTTTCGCGGCCTGTCGCCTAAGGGAGAGGATGTATATTACATCATTACAGAATCTTCTGATTTCAAAGTGGCCGAAAAGCTGGGCGTAAACTACGCGCCAAAGATGAAAAATATCGTCGGCACTGAAGGTGCTCAGTTGGTAACGCTTGAAAAGGGGCTCGTCAAGTTTAAGGGCGACGTTGATTTCTCGCCAAAATACGAGGTGAAGGCTGGTTCGCCTGCGCCGTTTCCGCCTACCGTCGCCAAGCCGGGCGCTGTCGCCGACGGCGAATGGTCATCCATGGCCGTCATGCCAAGCGGCAATGTTCTGAACATTCAGCTCGTGCAGAACAAGTCCGGGGCACATGACCGGTTGAAATCCATTGACTTGAAAAAAATGGCTGTGACTTTGTCCGTGCTGGACGGCTTCCAGGACGGTAAGCAATATTTCTATCACCTCGTCACGGACGTTTCGGCTGACGTGCCAGCCGTGCTAGAGCAGGGCGTTTATGCGCCTAAACTTGCGCTCATCCCGGCTTTCGGCAAATCGGAACCGTCCGATAAATCCGCTTTGTTGGGCTTTTCGCCTGTGGTGAACGGTATCTCGGATGTGAAAAACCCGGAATTTCAAGGCTTTGAGGCGTCGCTCGCGAACGGCGGAATCGACCCGATCAACGTCTTCCCTATCGGCCCTAAAAACGATGACCCATCGGAGAGCAACAATTACAGCCCGCTCTGGGACGCGCATGTGGTCGCCTGGACGCCAGAGGCGGTGAAAGCAGGCAAAGTGCGCCGCATAAAATCTTTTGAGGACTTGAAAGAGCTTGCCGAGGCCAAGCTGATAACCAGCGCAAACCCCGACGCGCCCGGCAACCCGTGGCTGTTCGGCCTGAAGCCGCTTAAAGTTACGATCAACTGCCCCGTGATCGTACACCCAGCCACTGTGAAATAACCGCCGCAGTTCGTCGTGGGAACTCTGCCCATTTGAGGCCGAGCATCGACAAGGCCCTTTTAAAATATCCCGATAAAGGCAGCTTTGCGCCGCCTTTATTCGTAAGTAAACGATAGCTAATAACAATTTTATCTGAAGTTAACTACGCCATCTTTAGTTTGCACCTGGTTTGCGTACTTTAAATGGCCTTTGTCATTAAAAAACATTCCCGTAGATATGTTCTCTTGAGAAATCACTGTGCGCGGAACCCTGTTTACGTTAACAACTTTTACTTTTTCAGTATTAAGTTTAATAAGCCGTTCTGATGTCATTCCTCTTAAGTCAGCGTATTGAGGATTGCCAGCATTCTGATTTCCAACTTCGCGCATCCATCGCGAAACATCATCAACGGCAACGTAATGCCCAGCTAAAGTACGGTCGAGCATGTTTGACTTGCTTTCCGTCTTGCCCTCATTACCTGCATTGCGAATTGTTGCACGTGACTCGCCAGCCGTAATTGTCCCGCCATAAACCACCAGATTATTGGGTACACTTAGCGTGATCTGCCCAGAGTGTTGTACGCGAAAGAGGTCTTGAATTTTTTTAGCCACATCGGAGTTCGCATCTTGCCCCGCAGCGCGCAGATTAGAAAAATTCGCATTCGTAGAAGCCGCGTTCACTTGTTTTAACGCGGGCTTTATTTTGACGTTAATTGCCTCAACATTCGCGGTTGGCACTTTTGCATAGACCGGAACTGGACCGATCGTTCCAGCTTTTGTAGTCGAAGAATTGAGTGATACGCCAACCCCTGCTGATACCTTCCCGTTAACGCCGCCACCTGCTTCGAGGCTGACTTCTTTACGTCTAATTTCTATTTTTGCGGCGCATTTACCCTCGGTTGTAAGTTCCGACACCGTGGCTGTAAACTCTGTTTTCGGCCCTTTGGGTTTGACTTTTATTCCCGCAAAGCCTTTCCCCTCAACGCCGCAATCGATGCTTTGTGCGTTGCCTTGGTAAAATTGACCTAAAAACTGCCCTGTCGCTTGTTTTGCTCGTGACATAAGATCCGAATTGGCGTTGCCCGCACTAATATTTGCGGGATGCGTATCTTCTTTACGTTGTATCTTTATTGAAGCACTGCCGAGACTTGCTTCAGCGCCTGCAGAGTACTCCGCATTGCCCATGTCCTCACTTTTGGCCCCTATTCCCCCTAACCGGCGTGTATTTTTCGCGCCTAGCACAACCTCCGGGGTATTTGGACCTTTCAACTGCGAATTTGCTTTATATGTCACGCTATAGGAGGTCTCAAGACTTTCTGTCTTTTTTTGCTGTTGAGCTTGAGGTGCTGTTTTGGGAGATGTATTCTTATCAACGCTTATTGCTTGAGATAAAGCTGTGTTAAATAAATCGTATTTTCTTTGCAGTTCGTATTCAGCAATGTTCAAACGGTTTTGTAAATAAACCGGTTTTATTAAAAAATATGTCATAGTTCCCCCCAGATTTGCTACTTTCTTTTTTATGATTAGTGCATAACAAGTCTATGACAAGATAAGGAACTACTCACATCAAATATGCATATCTGCTACGCAGAAATTCACGGCGTCTTTGGGTGGACTTACTAGCCGAATGCAGTATGTTTCTTAGTCCTAGATCACGCGACGGATATCCCGGCAAAGCCGTAGTGCTGCAAGTGACGCTGGAAGGGCTGCGACAAAGCCGCTTTATGACGCGGGGCATGACCTGGCGCCATTAGAGGATGAGAATGCCTTTCAACATCGTCGTCCCTTAAATTTGTAAAACTTGAAGTGCAGTGACGTGGCCGTTACAGTCGCGAGCATTGAAACAGTGCAGTAGCGCCCGTGACCGTCATTCCCTCCGTCGTCTCCCTTATCGGCAATACGCCGCTCATTCGGCTCAAACGCGCGTCGGAAGCGACTGGCTGTGAAATTCTTGGCAAAGCGGAGTTTTTGAACCCCGGACAGTCGGTGAAGGATCGGGCCGGGCTGTTCATCGTTCAGGATGCGATCCGGCGTGGAACGCTGAAGCCGGGCGGCACGATTGTCGAGGGCACGGCGGGGAATACTGGTATCGGGCTGGCGCTCGTCGCCAATGCGCTCGGCTATAAAACTGTGATTGTCATCCCAGAAACGCAGTCGGCTGAGAAGAAGGACGCGCTGAAGGCGATGGGTGCGCGCATAGTAGAAGTGCCCGCCGTCCCGTACAAAAATCCGAACAATTATGTGAAATACTCGGCCCGGCTCGCCCAGGTACTAGACTCGACTGAGCCGAACGGCGCGATCTGGGCGAACCAGTTCGACAACCTCGCCAACCGGCAGGGCCATATCGAGACTACGGCGGAGGAAATCTGGGCACAGACTGAAGGCCGCGTTGATGCTTTTATTTGCGCGGCGGGCACCGGCGGCACCATCGGCGGCGTGTCGATGGGTCTGAAGGCGAAAAACCCCAACGTCATGATCGGCCTCGCTGACCCGATGGGGGCGGCGCTTTACAGTTATTACACCACCGGTGAATTGAAATCCGAGGGCGCATCCATCACGGAGGGCATCGGCCAGGGCCGCATCACGGCTAATCTTGAGGGCATCGTCATCGACCGCGCCTATCAAATCCAGGATGCCGATGCGATGGAGATTGTCTTTCAACTCATCCAGGAGGAAGGGCTGTGCCTCGGCGGATCAAGCGGCATCAATATCGCAGGCGCGATGCGTCTGGCGCGCGAAATGGGGCCGGGCAAAACCATTGTTACAATTCTGTGCGATTATGCGACGCGCTATCAGAGCAAACTCTTCAACGTGCCGTTCCTGATCGAGCGCGGTCTGCCCGTGCCGCCGTGGCTCATCACCGGCAAGCCCCTCCCCTCCGTCGCTATCTAACCGACGCTCGCGCCATCAGAGCAATGCCGGTAATACGGAGCATATAAGCGCTGTCATCAGAGAGCCAAGACACGTGGCAACCGTCGCCCAGCACCCCGTAATCTCACTTTCATTGAACGCTCGCGCCGTGCCGATACCGTGGCTAACTGCGCCAAGCGCGACGCCCCGAGCGTTTGGGCGACAAATTCCCGGTATATTGAGTATGTAAGGCCCGATCACCGCGCCGGTAATGCCGGTTGCAATCGTGACGCAGACTGTTACTGCGGGAAGCCCGCCCATGCCGCGAGCGATTTCCATGGAGACCGCCGCTGTCGCCGACTTGGGCGCCGCAGACATGATAATGACATGTCCGGCGTTAAGCGCTATCAGGATCGCCACGCCGCCAAATGCGCTGGTTAGGACACCAGCAAGTAAAGCAGCGCTGAGAACCACAGGATCGGCACGTAACCGGCGCAAGTTGCGGTTCAAAGGCACGGCCAGTGAAACAACTGCCGCTCCCAGAGCATAATGCAGAATACTGGCGCCTTTATAGTATTGTTCGTATGGGATACCTGCGACCAGTAGCATGGTGGCGATGGCCGTAATCCCCAGCAAAGTGGGGTTAAGAATGGGTGGTTTGCCAGCCCAGGCGGCGATGCATTGCGCCGCGAGATATGCGGCAATTGTTGCCGACAACCACAAAATCGGGCTTTCCAGAAAGATAGTCATGCCCAGCGCCGCATGATTATAATCGTCATTCGCCGCAGCTTGGCTAGATAGGCGCCAAAAGGCGGGGCGCTCGCGATCAGCCCTGTTAACGCAATAGCGGCCGCGGTTGAAACGACAATACATATGAACAGCGCGATGCCGTTCTGCGCAAGCAAATCGCCAAAGTTCACAACGGCGACGCCTGCGGGAATAAAAAGCAGTCCGAGATTGCCGGTCAAGAATCCGGCGGCGGTCTCCAGTTCGGGCGATGGCTCGGCGGCTTGAAGCCAGCAGAACATCATGATCATGCCGCATAAGGGCCCTGGCGCCACTCCGCCCAGCGCGATCGCGATGACTTCTCCGGCAAGTAAAAAAGCAAGGATTTGTGCTATCGATTTGAGCATCCGTCACACTCCTTAACTCATTACGCCTTTCGGGGTTTGGATTTAGCGTGGCTGAACTGGGCCCGCAGGTCGTCATCCAAACGGATGAGTGCTTTTTTTATTTGTGATTTAACTGCGTTTATCTGCTCAAAGCTTAGGCCGTGTGTTCGTTGACGGGGCCTTTGAATGGCAAACTATGACCGCAAAATCGAGGCAGCCTTCCAATAAGTGTTTCCTTGTTCGCGCGCGGTGTTAATCTCATCAAAAATAAAGACAACACTTTTGGGAGGCGGACATGAACGACAACTCCAGCAAATGGCTGTGCGAAACCAATGCGCTGGCCGACCTTTTGCGCACTCCAGGCGTCGTTGTTCTGGACGCGACATTAGGGGCTTTGCCCGACGGCCGCAGCGCACGTCAGGCCTATCTCGACGAGCACATTCCTGGCGCCCTTTTTTTCGACATCGACGATCTGTCCGACGAGAAAAACGCGAACCCCAATATGCTGCCCAGTCCGGAGAAGTTTGCGCTGCGCATGCGGAGAATGGGCGTCGGCGACGGCATGCGCATCATCGTGTATGACGCACGCGGTATCTATAGCGCCCCGCGCGCTTGGTGGATGTTTCGCGTCATGGGGCACGACGACGTTGCGGTGCTTAATGGCGGACTAGTGAAATGGAAGGCCGAGGGGCGCGCGCTTGAGGCAGGCGAACCGCCGCGTCGCTCGGAGCGCCATTTCACCGTGCGCAAAAACACATCGCTGGTTCGCGACCTGTATGACATGAAGGCGATGGTCGCAAAAGGCGGGAACCAGATCGCAGACGCACGCTCTGCGGGCCGTTTTGCGGGCGTTGAGAGCGAGCCGCGCCCAGTGCCGCGCATGGGCCATATGCCGGGCGCCTGCAACGTGCCCTTCGGATCGCTTGTTAACGCAGACAGCACTTTAAAGCCCGCCGCCGAAATTCACGCCATCTTTCAGCGCTCCGGCCTAGACCCTGAAAAACCGATCGCGCTCACCTGCGGATCGGGCGTTACAGCTTGCACGCTGGCGCTTGGCCTCGCCGTCATCGGCCATGAGCACACACCCGTTTTCGACGGCTCATGGAATGAGTGGAGCAATGACGAAACCGCCCCAGTCATTCAGGAATGAACAATCCTAAATGCGAAGTTGTGGCGGGCCGCGCGGCGCAGTAAAGCGTTCGCAACAAACGTAATAATTGTGAACACGAACAGCGTCGCGACGCCCAAGTCAAGCCAAAACAGGGGTTTGCCCAGTTCAATAGGGTTGTTCAGGCCCATTAACGATGGCGCGTAGACGTAAAATAGCGAAAAGCTGCCTACCGCAAGCCCCCCGCATGCTGCTGCAATCAAAAAGGCCTGCAGCGCGCTAAGCCGTTCGCGCTGAGCGAGCGGCGGCGCGACAAGTACGATTGTCAGCGTCAGCGCAGCGGCCGCTGCGACACCTCCATAAAGAGTAAAAATATCCGAGCCGCCGAGCGTTATCGCCGTCAGATAACATGCGATAGCAGCCATTACGCTGAACACCGCCGCAAGCAATGCGGAAAATATTGAGGGTACAATGAATTCAGCCGAGGCCACCAAGGCCATGGGCGTTGCAGATAGTGCGACAACCGGGTCTATGGCTGTTTCGATTCCAGCGATTGGCGCAGGCGCATCGCTTCGTTTTGTGGGCGCCGTATCGATCATGCGCGGACGCTTTAGCAATGCGGATGAACCGTTTATAGAAAGCCGAAAATCCGCCTCCTCATCCAGTTGCTGGCGCACTAAATCCGGATCCATAAGTTACCTCGCGCCCGCTAAACCTTTAAAAATGTCTCAACAATTGTTCACAAACCGCTTCGGGTTTCAAGACCCGTAAGAGCACGTTTCGACAAGACTTTGCGCGTAGAGCGCCGCCGTGGGATAACTTTCTAACCCATGAACTTTGCCGCTCAGGATATCCAATGTCGTCAAACTCATTCGAAGACCGTTTCGGGCGACTGCCCAAGCCCTCAACACAGCTCACCAGCCTCGGACGCGATCCGGACAAGCAGCATGGCTTCGTCAACACTCCGATTTACCGTGGCAGCACTGTCCTGTTTCCTACCTTGGAGGCGCTGACCGAGTATAAGCAGGAATACACCTATGGGCGGCGCGGCACTCCAACCACGCAGCAACTGGAAGGCGCCATCTCTAGGCTTGAAAACGGGCATAGAACATTCCTTACCCCGTCTGGCTACGCCGCAGTCACATCGGCAATTCTAGCGTTCGCTTCGCCGGGCGATCATATCCTTGTCGTTGATTCAGTTTACCAGCCTGCTCGCCGGTTCTGCGACACCGTGCTAGCGAGGCTCGGCGTTGAAACCACCTATTACAATCCGCTTATCAGCGCCGCGATTGACGCCTTGATCCGCCCCAACACCCGGCTTATCTTCGCCGAGTCGCCTGGCTCTAACACATTCGAAGTGCAGGACATTCCCGCCATCGCGGCCGTGGCGCGCGCCAGCGGCGTCTGGCTAATGATGGATAATACTTGGGCGACGCCGCTTTACTTCAAGCCACTCGACCATGGGGTCGATGTCTCTATCCAGTCGGGGACAAAATATCTGACCGGTCACGCAGACACCATGCTAGGGCTTATTACAACCAGCGATCGCGCGACCCCTATCATGAGCGCATTTTATGATCATTTTGGGCTATGCGCGAGCCCGGAGGACTGCTTTCTGGCTCTGCGCGGCATGCGGACGATGGGCGTGCGTTTGGAGCGCCACTCGAGCTCTGGCCTTGAAGTCGCACGCTGGCTTTCGCAACGGCCGGAAGTTGCGCAGGTTTTACATCCGGCCATGCCAGGCGATCCGGGTTATGAGCTATGGCGACGAGACTTCAAAGGCGCGTCCGGGCTTTTCGCTGTCGTTTTGCACCCTATCACCCGCACCGCCCTTTCGGCCATGCTCGATGGGCTAACATTGTTTGGTATGGGCTATTCGTGGGGTGGATACGAAAGCCTGGTTGTGCCGTTTAATCCGCTTACATCGCGCACAGCCACAGATTGGCCTTATGAAGGGCCCGCATTAAGACTGCATATCGGACTGGAAGATGTGGACGACCTGATCGCCGATTTTGAAGCGGGATTTGCGCGCATCGCCCCTGCGCAGTCGCCCGTCTAGACTTTCGTGGTACGCAGATCGTCGTCGGGAGGCGGCTTTCGCCGTCGTGGCGATCCATAGCAATGTTAAATTAAAGGTTGGATTGCTTCCCTCCGCTCGCAAAGACATTAGTTTCGATTTCACGCACGATGCTCTAAACGGTCAGAAACGCCGCCGGCTCGTTCTGCATACCCCCCGCAAAATTTGGCGACAGTGTTTGCGCTTGCTCGGTGATGACGCGAAACGACTTCAGTATATGCGGGCCAAACGAACTCATCATGGCGATGTCTGTTGCGTCGCGACCGCGCGCGACCATGACGCGGCCAATGCGCGGCTTGTTATGCCGGGCATCGAAGGTATGCCAGCGCCCCCCCAGATACACCTCGACCCAAGCGTTAAAATCCATCGGCGCAGTATTAGGAGGGATGCCGATGTCGCCCATATATCCGTTCACATAGCGCGCGGGGATGTTCATGCAGCGGCAAAGAGATACGGTCAAATGTGCGAAATCGCGGCAAACGCCCACCCGCTCTTCATAGGTCTCGAACGCCGTGCGTGTGGAGCGCGCGAACTCGTAGCCGAAACGGACGTGATTATGTACGAAGTCGACAATAGCCCGCACGCGCTGTAAGCCCGTCGGCACGTTCCCGAACATATTCCACGCGATCTGGCTAAGGCGCTCGGTATCGCAATAACGGCTGGCAAGCAGAAAAACGAGCGTCTCGGCGGGAAGCGACGCGACAGGTATTTCCTGGGCCTCCGGCTCGGTAATATCGGGCTGGCCGGGGTCTTCGATCAAGCCCTTACACGAGATCATACAATCCCCGGCAGGGGCCAAAAACCGGCGGCATTTGTTGCCAAAAGCATCAATATAAATTTGCTGCGTACGATGCGGCGTGCATCTAAACATTTCGGACTTAATGTCCAGGGAACGATCCGGGTGAATGTCCAAAAGACAGACAATCGGCGTTTCCTGAGCGCAGTAAAACGCGATTTCATAACCATAACGAATGAGCATATCAGTCCTCGGGCAATTGGCGTGCGCGATAAACACCGGGCGGACTTAAAAGTTCCGCCGTTACTCAAAAATGTCCGCAAATCGCCACGAGTTTTGTGAGAGCGATGACAGTGCGGTCAAGCCCTGGATAGTAGCAGCATTGCAAGCGCTGGCGCGATAATAATCCAGAGCCAAAGGATCATTGCGGCGTCGTTCATGGCGGTTCTCTTAATAATAGCCGGTGATGAAAGCATTACTGCCAGATGATACTAAAGTTCCATTCATACAAAGAACCGCATTCTCCCAAACTTGCAGGACATGCATTCAACAAAAAAGGCGCCCGTGTAAGGGCGCCTTTTTCATTTTTGCTTAAAGCTAAACTTTTTGTAGCACGGCCAGCAAAATAAGGATCACGAGCAGGGTTCCAATAACGCCAGACGGACCGTAACCCCAGTTACGGCTGTAACCCCAACTCGGCAAAGCGCCCACCACAAGAAGCACAAGAAGTATAAGCAATATCGTTGATGCCGTCATTGTCGACCTCCGGGCTTTCGTTTAGTAAGAATCGTCTCTATGATGACCGCCAATGCGCGCGGTATACCAAGCTAGCACCCCGGCAAGTAACGTGATGACGGTGTTGAGCACTCCGAAAAGCGCGCCCGCCTTGCGGGCGTTATCGGCAGCGTTTTTCGCTTCCCCGGAGACTTTGGCCGCTGCGGCCTGCGCGTCAGCCGTAAGTGTATCTATGCGCTGGCGGGCTTCGGCTTCGGGCACTCCACTGCGTGCAGCGGCAAGGCGCGCGAGATATTGCTTATCCTCGTTGCTTACTGAGCCTTTCACGGCGGATGCGGTCAAAATGCGGGTTACCTCATCCCGAACATCGCCCCCGCCTGCGGTCGCCGCGGCTGTCTCGGAAGGGCGGAACGCCCGGTCGATAAGATAATCGACTGGCCCCGATCCTGCAGCAGGAGCCGTTGCGCCAAGAACGCCAGCAGTTGCGCCTGTCAAGGTAGTTCCTGCCTGTACAACGGTTTTAGCGGCGCTGGTAATGACAACTGCAGCAAGCACGCCCGAGAGCAAAACACCCAAGGCCCACACGAGAAGACCGCTGACACCGTCACGGAAGCCGATTTCTTCGGGTGGAGCCACACTAGCGTTCACTCGCAAGCGGCCGCTTATGTATCCGCCAACACCGGCCGCATAAAGCGTGACAATACCTATCCAAACCACAGCGCCCAATGCGGCGCTTTTCGCGGATTCGGCAGATGTTGTAAAACTTAAACCAAGAGCCGCGCCAGCTCCCGCCAATAACAAAGCGCTGGCTGTCGAGACGAATACACCTGCAAAAACCGCCGCCCAATCGACATATGCTGCCATATCGGATGAAGGATCGCGCGGCTCGATCATTTTGGTTGTGGCACGCCCTTGCATGCGGGAAGTCGAAGCCATGTCATAAATCCTTAAAAGATAAGATAGAGGAGAATGAGGATTGGAATTGGAATTCCTATGAGCCAAAGCAGAATTGCTGGCATAATATGGTTCCTTTCGCGTAACGCTGACTAGATTTTGAACTCGTTTACAAGACTTCCGTTCCGCAACCGGCTGTCGTTTTTTAGAAAAAAAGTCGGGAAACGCCAAAGGCAAGTCCCTCAGGCTGCAATGGAAACCTTGCTGGATATGTGGGCTGCATAAAGCGCGGCTCGAGTGCTCAAGGCGCAGGTGTTTTTAAGCCTCGAGACTGAGGTATTAGAGGTGCGAACGGGTTTAGTTCAAAGTCTTCGCGATGCGGTCTGAAGTTGATGATATTTAGTCCATTCGTGGAGGAGGAATGGACTATGATCAGACAAAGGCAACCGCCTTTTTACGGCTGAAGGCCAATGACGGCGCTCACATGATCGATAAGCTAGAATTTTTGCTCGCCGTGGCGCGGGAACGGCATTTCGGCCGGGCCGCAGAAGCTTGCGGCGTCGCGCAGCCCACCTTGTCGGGCGGCATCAAGCATCTTGAAGAGGCGCTCGGCGTCATTCTCATTCGCCGGGGTTCGCGCTTTTTAGGATTCACCATCGAAGGCGAGCGGGTGCTGGAATGGGCGCGGCGCATCGTGTCGGATGTGCGGGCGCTCAAGCACGACGTAGAGTCACTCAAGCACGGCTTGACCGGACATTTACGCATTGCGGCCATCCCTACCGCCCTGCCCGTCATCGCCGCGCTGACCACGCCGTTTCACGCGCGCTACCCCAAAGTGCGATATTCGATTTTGTCACGAAGCTCCGAGCAGATCTCCGAACTGTTAGCAAACCTCGAAATCGACATTGGCATAACTTACCTTGATAATGAACCGCTTGGCCGGGTCAGCACGATACCGCTCTATCAGGAGAAATATTGCCTGTTCGTCAGTCAGGACAGCGCACTGGCCGGGAAAAGCTCGGCGACGTGGGCGGATGTCGCTAATATTCCTCTTTGTCTGCTGACGCCGGACATGCAAAACCGCCGCATCATCGACCTCAATCTCGCACAGTCTGGCGTCGCTCAGTCAACAACGCTCGAAAGCGACTCTCTTGTCGTACTGTTCACTCATATCCTTACCGGGCAATGGGCGAGCATCATGCCTGAAGTCATGACCAGAATGTTTGATCTAACCGATAAACTCACGTCGATACCCATCATGGACACCGACGCGCTTTACACCGTGGGACTTATCGCCGGGCCGCGTGAGCCGCTGTCGCCGCTGGTGTCGGCCATTATGATTGAAGCCAGGCGGGCATCGACTATTCCAACCAAATAATCCTTCCGGCGTGTAGGCGCGTACAAAATCGGCGCTTGCCGCGAACCTGACTTCTTTACATATACGATCGGGATTCCCTATCGCTTCACGCAAAGACATTATTGATAATTTCAGCAATCTAGGGTGTTGTAGAGAACAAAGAATACAGGGGATGCATTTTGACCGATTACGGCATGGAACAAGCTCGCTCGATTATTGAGAAGCACGCGGCGCAGAATGGCGCAGCGCTTCCAATCTTGCACGCGCTTCAGGAACATTTTGGCTATGTTCCGGAAAACGTTTTGCCTGTGGTCGCGCATGTGCTCAATGTGACGCGGGCTGAAATCTACGGCGTTGCAACATTTTACCACGATTTCCGTCTCGCCCCCTCTGGTGCGCACCGGCTTACCCTTTGTCGAGCTGAGGCGTGTCAGGCGATGGGCGGCGCGGCGCTCGAAGCGCAGGCGAAAAGCAGGCTTGGCGTGGAATGGGGCGAGACGACGCCGGATGGGCGCGTGACTCTGGATCAGACATTCTGCCTTGGCCTTTGCGCCTGCGCTCCATCGGCCATGCTGGACGGCAAAATATACGGTCGGCTGAATGCGCAGAAGCTCGACGCTCTGATTGAAGAGGCAGCCTGATGAGCATTCGAGTTTACGTTCCCGGCGATGCTGCAGCGGTTTGCGTGGGCGCTGATGATGTAGCCCGCGAGATCGTGCAGGCCGGTCAGATACGGGGCGTGGAGATAGAGATTGTCCGCAACGGTTCGCGCGGTATGCTCTGGCTTGAACCGATGGTCGAGGTTGTCGTTGGCGATGGCCGCGTCGCCTATGGGCCGGTTTCCGTATCCGATGTGGCCGGGCTGTTCGATGCGGGGTTCCTTTACGGCTCTGGCAACGCGCTGCGAATTGGCCGTCCGGACGATCATCCATTCCTGAAACTCCAGACTCGCCTGGCCTTCGCACGCTGCGGCGTGACCGACCCGTTGTCACTTGACGACTACCGCGCGCATGACGGATTTAAAGGCCTGGAGCGCGCCATTGCTATTGGGCCGGTTGCGACCATCGAGGAAGTGCTGACCTCGGGCTTGCGCGGCCGGGGCGGTGCGGGTTTTCCGACGGGCATTAAGTGGCGCACGGTCGCCGAGACCAAGGGCGACCAGAAATACATCGTCTGTAACGCGGACGAAGGCGATAGCGGCACCTTCGCCGACCGGATGATGATGGAGGGCGACCCGCTCTGCCTTATCGAGGGTATGGCGATTGCGGGCCTCGCGACAGGCGCAACCAAGGGTTACGTTTATTTGCGCTCGGAGTATCCGCATGCGATTGTGGCGATGAACGCGGCAATCGAGATCGCGCGCGACGCCGGTTATCTCGGCCTCCGCATCGCCGGTTCGCCTTACGCATTCGATATGGAAGTGCGTGTTGGCGCCGGTTCGTATGTATGCGGCGAGGAAACTGCGCTGCTCGAAAGTCTTGAAGGCAAACGTGGACAAGTGCGCGCCAAGCCGCCGCTTCCCGCCCATCAGGGGCTGTTCGGCAAGCCCACTGTCATCAATAACGTCATTTCCCTGGCCTCCGTACCCTTTATCATGGCGGAAGGAGGCGCGGCTTATCGCGATTTCGGCATGGGACGGTCGCGCGGCACGATGCCCATCCAGCTTGCCGGAAATATCAAACATGGCGGTCTGTTCGAGGTCGCATTCGGCATTACGCTTGGCGAACTGGTTAACGACATCGGCGGGGGAACGGCGAGTGGTCGCCCCGTGCGCGCGGTGCAGGTCGGCGGGCCACTGGGCGCTTATTTTCCGCCCGCCTTGTTCGACACGCCGTTCGATTATGAAGCGTTCACAGCGCGCGACGGACTTATTGGCCATGGCGGCATCGTCGTGTTTGACGACAGCGTGGACATGATGGCGCAGGCGCGTTTCGCCTTCGAGTTTTGCGCCATAGAATCATGCGGGAAATGCACGCCTTGCCGCATCGGCTCGACGCGCGGTGTCGAAACCATCGACAAAATACGGACGGGGATCAACCCAACCGCCAATCTCGCGCTTGTTGAAGACCTTTGCGAAACCATGAAGTTTGGTTCGCTTTGCGCTCTGGGCGGCTTCACGCCCTACCCTGTCATGAGTGCGATCACGCATTTTCCTGAAGACTTCGGAATTCAACGTCAGCCGCTTCTCGCGGCGGAATAGGGACAAACGCCCATGTCGCTCATCCAGGAAATCGACTTCGGAACGCCCGAGTCAAAGTCTGAAATAGCTGTGTCGCTAACGATTGACGGCATGGCCGTAACGGTGCCCGCTGGCACATCCATCATGCGCGCCGCCGCTGGTCTGGGGAACAACATCCCCAAACTCTGCGCGACCGACATGGTGAAGGAGTTCGGCTCCTGCCGCATGTGCCTGGTGGAGATTGAGGGCCGCAACGGCACTCCAGCCTCGTGCACCACGCCTGTCGCCGAAGGTATCGTCGTCAAAACCCAGACCGAGCGCCTCAAGCGCATCCGCAAAGGCGTGATGGAGCTGTACATCTCCGACCACCCGCTCGATTGCCTGACCTGCGCGGCCAACGGCGATTGCGAACTCCAGGACACGGCGGGCGTGGTTGGCCTGCGCGACGTTCGTTACGGTTATGAGGGCGATAACCACACGAAAATGGAGAAGGATCAGTCCAACCCATACTTCACTTACGACGCATCGAAATGCATCGTTTGTTCGCGCTGCGTGCGCGCCTGCGAGGAAGTGCAAGGCACTTTCGCGCTCACCATCTCTGGCCGTGGCTTCGATAGCCGTGTGTCGCCTGGCATGGGCGAAGCTTTCATGGACTCCGAATGCGTCTCTTGCGGCGCCTGCGTGCAGGCCTGCCCGACCGCGACCCTCATCGAAAAATCGGTTTACGATATCGGCACGCCCGAGCATTCCGTGGTTACGACCTGCGCCTATTGCGGTGTCGGCTGCTCGTTCAAAGCGGAAATGCGCGGCGACGAGCTGGTGCGCATGGTGCCTTATAAGGATGGCAAGGCCAATCGCGGCCATTCCTGCGTGAAGGGCCGCTTCGCGTGGGGCTACGCCACGCACAAGGAGCGTATTCTGAACCCCATGATCCGCTCGTCCACAAGCGAGCCATGGCGTGAGGTAAGCTGGGATGAAGCGATTGGCTACGCGGCCTCCGAGTTCAAGCGCATCCAGGGTAAATACGGGCGCAACTCCGTCGGCGGCATCACGTCGTCGCGCTGCACCAACGAGGAAACTTTCCTCGTGCAGAAGCTGATCCGCACCGCGTTCGGCAACAACAACGTCGATACCTGCGCCCGCGTTTGCCATTCGCCAACCGGCTACGGTTTGAGCAAAACCTTTGGAATCTCAGCCGGAACGCAGGATTTCGACTCGATTGAGCATACCGACGTCATCATCGTCATTGGAGCCAACCCAACGGACGGGCACCCAGTGTTTGCGTCGCGCATGAAGAAGCGCATGCGCGAGGGCGCCAAACTCATCGTTATCGATCCGCGCCGCATCGATCTGGTGCGCATGCCCCATGTGGAAGCTTCGTATCACTTGCCGCTGCAGCCGGGCACGAACGTCGCGGTCGCGACCGCCTTGGCGCATGTTATCGTCACCGAAGGATTGGCCGATGAGGCGTTCATCCGCGAACGCTGCGACTGGGACGAATTCCAGGAATGGGCCGCTTTTGTTTCAGATGAGCGTCACAGTCCGGAAGTCACCGAAAAATTCACCGGAGTGCCAGCGGCGGACATGCGCGGCGCGGCGCGGCTGTTCGCGACCGGCGGCAACGGCGCGATTTATTACGGCCTCGGCGTAACCGAGCATAGCCAGGGCACGACGACGGTTATGTCCATCGCCAACCTCGCGATGGTGACGGGCAATATCGGCCGCGAAGGTGTCGGCGTGAACCCGCTTCGCGGCCAGAACAACGTGCAGGGCGCCTGCGACATGGGCTCTTTCCCGCATGAGCTGTCCGGCTACCTGCATGTGTCCGACGATAGCGGCCGAGCCATGTTCGAGACGCTCTGGGGCGTCAAAATCGACAATGAGCCGGGCCTGCGCATTCCGAACATGCTCGACGCCGCCGTGGATGGTGAGTTCAAGGGCATTTATATCCAGGGCGAGGATATTCTTCAGTCCGACCCTAATACTCAACACGTTGCGGCTGGTCTTAACGCTATGGAGTGCGTGGTCGTGCAGGATCTTTTCCTGAACGAGACCGCGAACTATGCGCACGTGTTTCTGCCCGGCTCCACATTTCTGGAGAAGAACGGCACGTTCACCAACGCCGAGCGTCGCATCCAGCGCGTCCGCAAAGTCATGGCTCCGAAAAACGGGCTGGAGGATTGGGAAATTACGGTCGCGCTGTCTAATGCGCTCGGTTATCCCATGAACTATGCGCATCCAAGCCTCATCATGGACGAGGTTGCGGCGCTGACGCCGAGCTTCGCCGGTGTTTCCTACGCCAAGCTCGATGAAATCGGCTCGATCCAGTGGCCGTGCAACGAGAAAGCGCCCGAGGGCACACCGGTGATGCATATCGGCGGGTTCGTGCGCGGCAAGGGCAAGTTTATCATGACGGAGTATGTGCCGACGGATGAGAAAACCGGCCCGCGCTATCCCCTGCTGCTCACCACCGGCCGCATCCTCAGCCACTACAACGTCGGGGCGCAGACGCGGCGCACAGCGAACGTGGCCTGGCATCAGGAGGACTTGCTCGAAATCCATCCGCACGACGCCGAGAATCGCGGCATTCGCGACGGCGACTGGGTGCGCCTCGCCAGCCGTGCGGGCGAAACCAGCCTGCGTGCGACGATCACCGACCGCGTCGCGCCCGGCGTAATCTACACCACCTTCCATCACCCCTCGACGCAGGCAAACGTCATCACCACCGATTATTCGGATTGGGCGACCAACTGCCCTGAATACAAGGTGACGGCGGTGCAGGTCTCGCCCTCGAACGGACCAACGGACTGGCAGGAGCAATACGACAAGCAAGCCGAGCAAAGCCGCAGGATCGGCGTGTTGCAGGCGGCGGAGTGAGCGCTGTGAACGCTGACAATTCGCGTGGCAAGCCGGTTGGCAAAGCTCCGGAGAGCGCGCATGAAGGCGCTCACAGCAAAGCATCCATGTCGCATGCGGACAGACTGGTGCTGATGGCGAATCAGATCGGCACTTTTTTCATCAGTCAGAAATCGGCTGATGCGGCGGCCGGAATTGCCGACCATCTGCAAAAGTTCTGGGAGCCTCGGATGCGCAACGCGATAATCGAGATTGAGCGCGCTGGTGGACACGGATTGCAACCAGAAGTGCGCCGCGCAGTAGGGCTTCTCGCGACTTCAAAGTCAAACCCTTCCGCCAGCCCGGCCCACGGCGGCAGTTAGCGCGTTCCTCTAAGTTGTCCACACCATGGTAGGGCGTCGCTTGCTGCTGGCGTTGTCACAACCATAACGCGACGCATTTCTGCGGTCGCGCTTCCAACCTAAATAATCGCGCGCTTAATCGCACGTAGATCGTCTTCGCGAGGCGGCTTTCGCCGCCGTGGCGATCCATAACAGTTTCAGACCAAAAGCTAGATTGCTTCGCTCTGCTCGCAAAAAACGTTGATTTCTATTTCACGTCCGATGCTCTAGCCAACGCCGCCCAATGCATTCACATGACACCGCACTTGACGTTATGGTCAGGCGAATATATCGCTTGATCCAAGACATGTGGGCCGCAGATCAAAAGTGGAAGGGCTAAGATGTTGCATCGCAGACTTTTTTGGGCAGCTATATTCGCTATGGTGAGCTTAGGAAGCGGGTTTCCGCTGACAGTTCAGCGTGCGCAGGCAGATGACAACGTCCTCGTCTTCGCAGCCGCAAGCCTGAAAAACGCACTCGATCCGGTAATTGCGGAATGGATTTTTGTAGGCGGAAAGCAAGCCACCGTTTCATATGCCGCGAGTTCTGCTTTAGCGAAACAGATCGAAAGCGGAGCGCCTACCGACGTTTTCATCTCGGCTGATCTGGACTGGATGAAATATCTATCGGACAAAAACCTCATTAAAACCGCGACGGAAGTCAAGCTGCTTGGCAACCGGATCGTGCTGATCGCACCGCGAGAGTCGGTGACGACAACGGAAATCGCGAAAGGTTTCCCGTTAGCTGAGTTAGTCGGCGACGGCAAGCTGGCGATGGCAGATGTAAAAGCCGTGCCTGCGGGCAAATATGGAAAGGCTTCGCTGGAAGCGCTGGGTGTGTGGGCTTCAGTCGAGGGCAAGGTTGCGCAGGCTGAAAATGTGCGCGCAGCTTTAAAGCTGGTTTCGACCGGGGAAGCAAAGCTAGGCATCGTTTACCAGACGGACGCCGCCGCAGAGCCTGGAGTAAAAATAATTGGCATATTCCCGGAGAGCACACACCCTCCAATCATTTATCCCGCTGCTGTCATCTCGACGTCTACCAAACCTGATGCTGAGGCTTTCGTCAAATATCTCCAGTCTACCAATTCAAGGCGGCTGTTTGAAATGCAGGGCTTTATAGTTCCGGCTTTACCGGCGCGATGAACATGGGCTGGATGGAACTTAGCCCCGAGGAATGGGACGCGGTTTATCTGAGCGTAAAAGTTGCGGCCTGGGCGATGGTCGCGAGCCTTCCACTTGGCGTGTTAACCGCGCTACTCCTCGCCCGGCGCGAGTTCTGGGGCAAGTCCGTCGTCAACGGCCTCGTGCATTTACCGCTCATTCTCCCACCCGTCGTAACGGGATACCTGCTCCTGCTCACCTTCGGCGCGCGCGGCCCGGCGGGGTCATTTCTGGCTGAAAATTTCGGCATCGTGTTTTCATTCCGCTGGACTGGCGCCGCGCTCGCCTGCGCCGTGATGGGATTTCCACTCATGGTGCGCGCTATCCGGCTTTCCATAGAAGCGGTGGATCGCAAACTCGAAGCAGCGGCGGGAACACTCGGCGCCAGCCCGTTCTGGGTGTTTCTGACGATAACGCTGCCGTTGACGTTGCCCGGCATCGTCGCGGGCATGATCCTATCTTTCGCCAAGGCGATGGGTGAGTTCGGCGCGACCATTACGTTTGTGTCGAACATTCCCCGGCAAACGCAAACTTTGCCTTCGGCGATCTACACGTTCACGCAGGTGCCGGGAGGCGACGCGAGCGCGCTGCGGCTTACCATTATCTCCATCATCATCTCCATGGGCGCTTTGATCGCCTCCGAACTGCTGGCGCGACGGATTGGCCGCCGGATGGATATCGAATGACACTGACAGTCGAGGTCCGCCACCAGTTCGGAGCCTTTCATCTCGACGCAAGCTTTGTCAGCTCGGGGCGGTTGACGGCGCTTTTCGGTTCTTCGGGTTCTGGAAAAACCTCCATCGTAAACCTGATAGGCGGGCTGGTGCGGCCGCGCGAGGGCCGCATCGCCATCGACGGCCGCGTTTTGGTTGACACCAAGGCCGATATCTTCATTCCCAAACACCAACGGCGCATTGGTTATGTGTTTCAGGACGCGCGGCTGTTTCCACATCTTAGCATTCGCCAGAATTTGCAGTATGGCCGCTGGTTTACGGCTGTCGCGGAGCGCGTTACGGACTTTGATGGCATTGTCGGTCTGCTCGGTCTCGAAAGCTTGCTAGACCGAAAGCCAAACCTACTCTCCGGCGGCGAGAAACAGCGTGTCGCCATCGGCCGGGCACTGCTGGCCAGCCCAAAACTGCTGTTGATGGACGAGCCTCTTGCCTCGCTCGACGATGCGCGCAAGGCCGAAATCTTGCCTTACATCGAGCGGCTGCGCGATGAGGCGAAGACGCCAATTGTCTATGTCAGCCACGCCATCTCGGAGGTCGCGCGGCTGGCGACCGATATCGTGGTGATGTCCAATGGCCGGGTGCTGGCCTCTGGCGCGGCGCGGGACATCATGCAGCGCCTCGACCTCATCCCAGCCGGTGAGCGCGGCGAAACCGGCGCCGTCATCGACATGGTCATGGCGTCCTACGACGATGCATTCGACATCTCGGTGCTGCGTTCGGCGGCGGGAGACATCCGCACGCCTGGAAAAGCCTCCGCCATCGGCGAAAGGCTCAGAGTTCGCATCCGTGCGCGCGACGTAATGATCGCCATGGAAAAACCTCGCGGCTTAAGCGCCCTCAATGTGCTCGAAGGGACAGTCGTCCAGATCGGCGAGACAAGTGGGCCGCTGGTTGAGATACGCCTGATGTGCGGCGGCGAAGCGGTGATTTCCCGGATCACGCGCCAGTCGCTGCATGTCTTGCAGCTTCACACCGGCATGACGGTGTTTGCCGTGGTCAAAACCGTATCCTTCGACGCTGGAAACGTCTCGCCCGGAGTAAACGCTGGCTTGCTCGAATAGCAGGGCGAGTGATACGACGATGCCGCCTCTACAATGTGACAAACCAAAAAAGCACGGGATCAGTTGAAACTGTCATGCTCACACTCAGCCTCCGGATCGACCTGGGCCCTGACCGCCGCATAGGCCCGGGCAAAATTGAACTTCTGGAGCGCATCGCCGCAACCGGCTCCATATCCGCCGCCGCGCGCTCCATGGAAATGTCGTACAAGCGCGCCTGGGATCTGGTGGAGGAGACGAATAAGCTGCTTGGCAAGCCAGTCGTCGCCGCGCAAACGGGCGGCAAACAGGGCGGCGGCGCCAAGCTCACAGCGTTTGGCCATTCCATCGTGACGCGCTTCCGCGCCATCGAACTAGCGGCGATAACCGCCGCCACCGTGCAACTCACTGCGCTGCAGGACGACATCGCAGAAGCCTGATCCTTATTACAAGACGTTCACCTATACGGTATTGTTAGTGCGCGCGATAAGGTATGTCCGACCGGCGAACAGGGACTTTCGCAAGGCTATGCGATAATAGAAACGTCCTTATCACACCTCAGCATGGTCTGGTGCGGACGGACCAATCACAATCTCGACGATCTTATCGGGAGTTTTTACTACAAGCGGGCTTCTAATAAATGGCACCACGGATGAACTACGCGCTCGCGTCTTGATATAGCTATTGATAGAATTAAGATGATTTTTGGATCATGAGGCGCACTTCTTGTTCATGCCGATAGGCGGGGTGCTTGGTCTGTATAGCGTACCAGAGAATTGCTCCCGATATAGCCGTTTGACAGTTTGTAAGGAAAGCCTCGCCGTCTTCACGGCGCAGTATCTTTGCCATCTCGGCAATGTCAAACACACGTGTTATCGGATCAATCAATCTTCGCTGCGCCTTATCCCGGTCGTAGTTAACTTCGGCGAGGTACGAAATCTCGTTTGGTTTTTGATCTCGCAGTTCTTCGGAATGAAAAAGCTCTGGCGCAAGTCCAATAGCAAATCCACGCCCATTATCCCCATAGGCGCGCCACTGACCAAGTCGTCCGGCGACTTGCTAAAGCAGGTAATATAGTGACCAAAGTGTTCGCGAGTAATGTCAGGCAGGACTGTTTTTAGTTTGTCTGGCCATTTAAGCTGGGATTGTAGCCGTTTGTACTCGTCAACCGCTGTTGCCATTAACCGTGCTCTCAGTTCCGAGGTGCGTAAGTGGCGTCACTCTGCGGTGATTGGCGCAGGCGAGCAAAGCCGCAAATCCACACAGCGCCGCATACACGACCAGCGTCGTCGGCAATCCTGCTTTCGCGCCAAGCCATCCTGCCAGTGGATAGGTTATCAGGCAGCAAACATGGCTAAGAGCGAATTGTGCGGCGAACAGCGCCGGTCTATCCGCATCATGCGCGGATCGGCGGAGGAGACGGCCGGACGGCGTAACAACCGCCGCATATCGCGCCCCCAGAACGGGTCATAATGCGAGGATCATACCAGGCGGCGCTCTCTTCCAGCGCCACAGGGCTAAAGCGGCGGCAAGCAGCGGCGGGATCAAGACGCCCGCTCCGATCAGCATTACCGTGCGGTCGGATAAACGGTCGAGAATGCGGGGCAAGGTAAGCGCGGCGAGGAAGCATTCCAGCGATTGCGCCGGCAATAGGTGCAACGCCGACATAGGCGATCATCTTGATGGCGAGCGCCGTGCCAAGCACCTGCCCGGCATCGCCGCCCGCCAGTTCGTAGGCTAGTAGGCCGAGCGCGACAGTTAGCAATCCCGTTCCAACAAGCGCGATCACTTGCGCCAGAAACAGGTGGCGATAAGTGCGGTTGTGAAGCGGTTCGAACATGGCGGCTTTCAAAAGATAGCCCCCGCGCTCATCGCGCGAGGGCACCGTCCGTTACTTCCGTTTGATCTCGGCATAATTGCCGCTGGTTTTCAGCGTCACAGTGACGGGAGCGGAACCGCGATTGCGCCAGAACCAGCCGTGGCTGCCGTCGAACGCCGCTTCCAGGACGCCCTCGTCCTTCTCGACGCCGCGTTCCTTCTTGTAGCTTTTGGTCGCGTCGGGTTTGCCATGCGGCTCTCCGTGGGTGTCGTGGTTGACCTTGCCGCCGCTCACTGACCAGGAGTAGGCGATTTTCTGGCCCTTCACGAGGCTAACTTTATATTCGACGCCCTCGCCGGGCTTTAGCGTCACGACCGTCTCGTCCGTGCGGACGGCGGGCGCGGCCTGGGCTTGCGCTTTGCCGATCACAAGTTCGGCGAAGATTCGCCCGAACAGGCTGGAGCGCTGATCGGGATTGGCTTTGTTCGCATCCTTTGCAGCGTCTTCTTCGGCTTCGTCGGCAAGCTGGGTTTTGATCTCGCCCATCTGCTTCAACCCCAGCGCCTCGCCCGCCCCGGTCGGGTCGATACCGTACTCGGCGGGTAGCACCACGGTGATGAGCAGCGCCGCTGCTGTTGCGATGGCGATAGCGGTAGAGCGCAGAAGCTGGCCAGATGTCGGCAGTTCGGCCCGGGTCGGCAGATCTGTATTATACATGATTTAAATCCCTCTTTGTTAGGAGACAAAATAGCCCGTGAGTTGCAGGCCGATGAGAACGAAACCAGCCGTCATCATCGCGACATTCGCTGTGTAGGCGTGACGGAAGAAGCTCTCCGAACGCCGCCATAGCCCCATGAGGATCAAAATCGCGCCGAGCGCTAAAAGTTGCCCGATCTCGACGCCGATGTTGAAGGCGATAAGGTTGGGCAATAGCCCGTCCCTCGACATGTCGAACTCCTGAATCTTCGTCGCCAGGCCGAAGCCGTGGAAGAAGCCGAAAATCAAAGTCGCCGCCTTGGTGTTAGGCTGGAAGCCGAACCAGCGCTGATAGGCGCCCATGTTGTCGAGCGCCTTGTAGACCACCGAAAAACCAATGATAGCATCGATGAGATAGGAACTGACGGAGGTTCCGAAGTAAACACCCGCCAACATGGTCGTCGAATGGCCGATAGCGAACAGCGTGACGTAAATCCCGATGTCCTTCATCCTGTAGAGGAAGAAAATCACGCCGAAGAGGAACAGCAGGTGATCGTAGCCCGTCACCATGTGCTTGGCACCGAGATACATGAAGGAAATCAGGTTTACCCCCGTGATTTCCTGGATATAGCCCTTATCGCCGGTGGCGACGCCGTGGGCTAGCGCCTCGGAGGCGAAGCCGGTGATGATGAGGCAAAACGGGATGATTGGCAGGAGAAGCAGCGTTTGCGAATATGGCAAACGGCTTCCCTGGCGCAAAAAAGCTTCAGGAGGCATGAGTTATCCTTAGTCTGGAAATTGCAACAGACCGCAGCTACGGCGGCCGACAAATCAGATGAGGAAACCGCCTCGTGGGGGGCGTTCAAGTCGCGAGGGCAAGATCGTCCATCCCCGCTGTTCGGTAGACGCCGCCCAACGCCTTTGCGCGTGGAAAGAAGGCGCTAAAGCAACAGCAACCGCGCATGGCTTGTCGTGGTTGTGGTCAGCCACCTTGTGGCCATGGCTGTGTCCGGGATCGTGTGGATCGCTGTCATCCTCGTCGTGATGATGTCCGATCTCGGCGTCATCGTCGTGGCTATGATCGCTGGACACGGTGTCTTGGAGTGACAAATTATGATCGATCGAATTTGCGGAATGCGAGTGCGGCGTCATGCTGAGCACAAGCGCCACGGCAAGCACAATGCGGACAAGTTCGCGTAGCGAAACAAAGATCATGAGTGCTGGTTATTGTGTGAAAGAAACGCAGTCAAGCCCTCAATTCTTGGACAAAAAGGGGATCAGAGGGCTTTGTCCATGTAACGGCATTGTGTCGTGATACGCGATTGGCAAGCGCACCGGCGTTTGTTATCTATCGATATGTCGTTCTTGATGCGAAAACTCGTCAGGCTTTTGATGATTGCGATGTTGGGCGCGGGTTTCACCGCGTCGCACGTAGCAAGCGTTATGGCTGGCGCCGTCATGACGGTTGAAACGCATTCCGACTGCCCGGACGATTGTGACGGCTGCAAGCCGAATTGCATTATGAGCAACGATTGTGCGGCCTGTCATAGTCCGGCGGGATCAAGCTCTGTCGAGTTTCACAAGGCCAGGGTGCTAGGCGCTCCATTGCTTTTCGCCATCGCGCATATTGATTTTCTCGCCGGCTCGACGCTCGACCCGCCACTTCCCCCTCCCCGACTGGTTTAGCAATTACTAAAGGACGGTGCGCTTAAGCGAACGCCGTCTTTTGTTTTGTGGCGACGCAAACGCTGCTTGTGCATGTCTGCGGCCGCTATTCGAATTGCTAAGACAGGACATAACTTATGATATCGCATATTTTGCTGGCGCGCGGCATGGCCGCTGCGGCGCTCATCGCTTTGACTGCGCTTTTTCTGACTGTAACGCTCCGCTGCGCCTTCGCCGCTGACCTGAAATGGGAAGCGGTGTCCGCCGAAGTTTTCATGGGCAAGGCCATCCGGCTGGAAGTTCGGCTTGCTGGTAGCGGCGCGCCCGTGCCCGTCTCGGATATCAAGGTCACTTCCACCCGCATCGACATGGGGCCGGACGGCATGGCGGCGATGGATTCGCGGCTGCGGCCGCTGCCGTCGCCCGGGCCCGGCGTACTGGCCTTCGAGACCGATTTTATTATGGCGGGGAGATGGGCGCTCGCCATCACCGCGACCGTTCCGGGGCAAGCCGAGCCGGTGTCTGGCGTAGTGCTGTTTACCGTGAAGGATGCGCCCGAGCCAAAAGCGTCGGTGAACGAGCCTCCGAAAGAGCGCGAGCTTCTCTATTACCGCAATCCGATGGGGTTGGCGGACGTTTCGCCGACGCCGAAAAAAGACTGGATGGGGATGGATTACATCGCCGTCTATAAGGGCGAAGATTCGGGGCCAAAAGGTTCGATTCAGGTCAGCCTCGACAAGGTGCAGCGGTCGGGGGTGAAGATCGAACCCGTCAGACGCCAGATCGTGACGAAAACCGTTCGGGCGACCGGCACGGTTATGCCTGATGAGCGCACGCTGTCGGTGGTTGGCTTCAAATTCGACGGCTTTGTGGAAGAGCTTTACGTCAAAGAGATGGGCGTGGAGGTGAAAGCCGACGAGCCGCTCGCCAAAGTGTGGATGTCGAGCCAGGAGGTATTCATCCGTCAGGCCGATTTTTTGCGGGCGCTCGAACAGGAACGCCCGTCCGGCAAAACAACGCCGGAGGAGATGAACCTGCGCACGTTCGGGTTTCCTGACGCCGCCATCGCCAACCTCAAGAAAACCCGCGATCCGAGCCGCACCCTCGTCTGGTCGTCGCCCATGGCGGGCACGGTGATCGAGAAGCCCGTCATCCAGGGCATGAAATTCAACGCGGGCGACATGCTTTTTAAACTCGCCGACCTTTCAACGGTGTGGGTGATGGCGGAAGTCGCCGAGCGCGACTTGAGCGCTATCCGTCAGGGCCAGCGGGCGAAAGTGAACTTCAAAGCCTTCGCGGGAGAGCCATTCGAGGGTAAGGTCGCGTTGATCTTGCCGCAAATTAACATGGCCTCGCGCACCGCGATGTTGCGCATCGAAGTGCCAAATCCAGATAAGCGCATCAAGCTGGGCCTTTACGCCGATGTCGCCATTGAAGCCGCGTCCGGTCAGCCGGTATTCGCCATCCCCGCCTCAGCCATCATCGACAACGGCGACCGGCGCGTGGTGTTCGTCAGCAAGGGCGAAGGCCGCTTCGAACCGCGCGAGGTGAAACTCGGCGCGAACGGCGGCGGCATGGTGGAGGTGCGCGCAGGGCTGGCGGAAGGCGATGAGATCGTCGTCACCGGCAATTTCCTGATCGACGCCGAGAGCAACCTGAAAGCCGCGCTTTCCAGTTTCACGGCGACTTCGGACGCAGAGCCAGCGCCTGCCGCGGATATGGCGGCCAAACCATGATCGGCGCGCTCATCCGCTGGTCGGCGACCAACATCGTTCTGATGCTCATCGCCGCCGCTTTCGCCACGCTGGCGGGCATCTATTCGCTTACCCGCGTGCCGCTCGATGCGATCCCCGACCTGTCCGACACCCAGGTGATAGTGTTCACCGATTACCCCGGCCAGGCCCCGCAGGTGATCGAGGATCAGGTGACGTTCCCGCTCACGACGGCGATGCTGAACGTGCCGAAATCGCGCGTGGTGCGCGGCTTTTCGTTCTTCGGCGTGTCGTTCGTGTATGTGATTTTCGAGGACGGCACGGACATTTACTGGGCGCGTAGCCGCGTGCTGGAATATCTCAATAGCGCGCAGAAGAGCTTACCGGCAGGCGTCACGCCGAGCCTTGGGCCGGACGCATCCGGCGTCGGCTGGGTCTATCAATACGCGCTGACTGGCAAGACGCAGAACCTCGCCGAACTCCGCTCGCTCCAGGACTGGCAGGTGAAATTTGGCCTTGCCAAGGCGCAGGGAGTGGCGGAAATCGCCAGCGTCGGCGGCTTCGTCAAGCAATACGCCGTGATCGCCGATCCGCGCCGCATTAAGGCGCTGGGTATCACGCTTGAACAGGTTCGCGACGCAGTAAAGTCCTCTAACATGGATACCGGCGGGCGCACTATCGAGCTGGCCGAGACTGAATTCATGATCCGCGGGCGCGGCTATCTGAAGGGCATCGACGATCTCAAGCGCATCGCGCTGAAGGCGAAGAACGGTACGCCCGTGCTGCTGGAGGACATCGCCAAGATCGAACTCGCGCCCGATGAGCGGCGCGGCATCGCCGAGATGAATGGCGAGGGCGAGGCAGCCTCCGGCATCGCGGTGCAACGCTATGGCGCCAATGCGCTTGATGTGATCGGCGCTGTGAAAGCGCAGATCGAGGCAATTAGGCCCAGCTTGCCCGAGGGCGTGGACATCGTGCCGGTTTATGACCGCTCAGATCTCATCTACCGCGCCATCAAGACGCTGGTGACGACGTTGGCCGAAGAGAGTCTGATCGTTGCCGCCGTATGCTTTATCTTCCTGCTGCACGCCCGCAGCGCGCTGGTCGCCATTATCAGCCTGCCCATTGGCATTCTGATCGCCTTCATCGCGATGCATTTGCTCGGTCTCGGGTCGAACATCATGAGCCTTGGCGGCATCGCCATCGCCATCGGCGCGATGGTGGACGCGGCCATCGTGATGATCGAGAACGCGCATAAGCGGCTGGAGCACGCCCCGCCGGACACCCCGCGCACCGAGGTGCTCATCAAGGCCGCGCAGGAGGTTGGGCCGGCGCTGTTTTTCAGCCTGCTGATCATCACCGTGTCTTTCCTGCCGATCTTCGCGCTGGAATCGCAGGAGGGCCGCCTGTTCCAACCGCTGGCCTACACCAAAACCTTCGCCATGGCGGCGGCGGCGCTGCTTTCGGTCACGCTTGTGCCCGCGTTGATGATCCTGTTCATCAAAGGACGCATCATTCCGGAGGCGAAAAATCCGCTGAACCGGCTGCTAATCTGGCTCTATCGCCCCGTCATCAAGCTGGTTCTAAGGGCGAAGGTTCTCACCGTGCTGCTGGCCATCGGCATTCTTGGCGCGTCCGTGATCCCGGCGCAGCGCATCGGCTCGGAATTTATGCCGAACCTTAACGAAGGCACGCTGTTCTATATGCCAACGACGCTGCCCGGCCTGTCGGTGACGAAGGCCGCTGAGCTACTGCAAACCCAGAACAAGATCATCAAGACTTTTCCGGAAGTGGAAAGCGTGTGGGGCAAGGCTGGCCGCGCGCAAACCGCCACCGACCCGGCGCCCATGGAGATGTTCGAAACCCTCATCAACCTGAAGCCGCAGGATGAGTGGCGCGAAGGCATGACGCCGGAAAAACTCGTCGCCGAGATGGACGCTAACCTGCAATTCCCCGGCGTGTCGAACGCCTGGACGCAGCCGATCAAGGCCCGTATCGACATGCTGGCGACCGGCATCCGCACGCCCGTCGGCGTGAAGATTTTCGGCAAGGATCTGAAGGAGCTGGAGCGGTTGGCGAAGGAGGTGGAGGCAGCGCTGCGCCCTGTACCCGGCACGGCGAGCGCCTATGCCGAGCGCGTAAACAGCGGCTATTTCCTCGAAATCGAGCCGGATCGAGACCAGATCGCCCGCTACGGCCTGTCGGTGGAGGATGTGCAGAAAACCATTTCCATGGCGCTCGGCGCGGAGCCAGTGACGATGGCGGTGGAGGGCCGCGAGCGTTACGCTGTCGTGCTGCGCTATCCCCGAGAGGTGCGCTCCGACCCCGAGGCGATCGCCTCGGAGGTGCTGGTCTCCCTCCCCAATGGCGCATCCGTTCCCATTGGCGAGGTAGCGAGCGTGAAGCGCACGCAAGGCGCGACCATGATCCGCACTGAGGACGGGCAGCTTGCGGTCTACGTCTTCGTCGATACCCGCGAGAGCGATCTGGGCGGCTATGTGGCGCGCGCGCAGAAAGCGGTTGCGGACGCGGTGAAATTTCCAACCGGCTATTACGCGGCCTGGAGCGGGCAGTTCGAGTTTCTGGAGCGGGCGAAAAAGCGCATGACTATCGTCATCCCGGCGACGCTTATGATCATTTTCCTGCTGCTCTACCTCAACTTCGGACGGCTGACTGAAACCCTCATAATCATGCTGTCGCTGCCGTTCTCGCTCGTTGGCGGGTTGTGGCTGATGGACTACATGGGCTTCAATTTCTCCGTCGCGGCTGCCGTCGGCTTCATCGCGCTTGCGGGCGTGGCGGCGGAGACCGGCGTCATTATGTTGATCTATCTTGATCATGCGCTGAAAGACGTGCGCGAGCGATGCGTGGCCGCTGGACGCGCCTTTACCCGCACTGATCTGCACGCGGCCATCATGGAGGGCGCGGTTGAGCGCGTGCGGCCGAAAATGATGACCGTCGCCGCTATCATGGCAGGTCTGGTGCCCATCCTGTGGTCAACCGGCGCTGGCTCGGAGGTGATGCAGCGCATCGCCGTGCCAATGATAGGCGGCATGGTCTCATCCACACTGCTCACCCTCATCGCTATCCCCGCGATTTATGGGCTGGTTAAGGGGCGGAGAACATGATTGGAGGTTAGCGCCCAAGAAACCACATTTTGGGCGCGGTATGGAATGGTAGTTATTCTCTCGAAGCTATTTTGTCTTTTCTATTTTGGTGACGGTGAATTTGCCGTTCACCGTATCTGGCGAAAACTGGATTTTATCGCCCGGTTTGACTTGGGTGAGCATGGCTGGATCGCCTGCTTTAAAAGACATTGTCATCCCGTCCATATCGAACTTTTTGATCGGCCCATGCTTGATGGTGATATGGCCCGTCGCCTGGTCAATTTTGGTGACCTCACCTGCAACCATGGCATCCTGCGAAATCACGGGCGTTACGAGAGCGATGGTGGAGAGAAACACAGCAAAAGCGCATAGTTTTTTCATTATTGTTTTCCTTATTCATTGATCCGAGTTAGCTCGTTCACATCGCTAACGAACTTCTTCCGCGCCGCGATATCTTGCGAACGCTTTTTGGTTATCCTTGCCGAAGAGCACCACATCGTATGCCTCCGGCTCTCCGCCTTCCATGCCCGGCGATCCAATAGGCATGCCCGGCACAGCCAATCCAGCCGCTTGTGGGCGTTCCGCCAAAAGTCGCGTAATGGCTGAGGCAGGAACATGACCCTCGATGATATAGCCCTCGATTTTGCCTGTATGGCAAGAGTGCAGCGTCTCGGGCACTCCCCACTCCGTTTTAAGCGCTGTGATGCCGCCGCGATTGATTAACTCCGTCGCAAAGCCAGCCGCCGCGAGGTGATCCGCCCATTTCTGACAGCAGCCACAGGTCGGACTTTTGTAGATGGTGATTTTGAGCTTTTCTCCACCGTGTGCAGGGACTGCAGCAACCACCGCCATAAGCGCAACGCCGCGCGCAAAGCATCGTCTGGACATCATGGTTTTTATCTGGGTCATTATTTCAAACTCCTTGGCGCTTGCAGGGCCAACGGTGATCATAAGCACGATTAGCTTGTCGGATCATGGCCGTAAATCCTGCAACATTTTCGTGAGAGCGTCTAGCGTCGTTGGGGATATCTGGGCGGGATGTAAAGCCGAAGATTACCGCAACCGGCTTGACGCGAACTCGCGCCATTCGCGCTTTTGTCCGTGTTGATCGGTTAGGATAAATGCCCCGCTAACATCAGCGCGGTCAAATTGCGCCGGTGTTTCTGACGGAGAATGCGGAGAAACGGCCTGCAGTACGGCCATAATGCTGACCAAACTAGTGAACAGCGTGAGCAAGAAACGGATATAAAACTGTTTTGACATTCTTAAAGTCCAAATTGTATCTCGAATAGGAAGGCCGGGCGAAGTCGTTCATGTTGGTCACGCGCCGTGTTCGCTTGCGCACAACGAATGATCCGCAAGTGCTTCGATCACCCGGCATTCGGCGATACGCCCTTGCGCGCACTGTTCGAGCATGCGTGCGATTTCACGGCGTAGCGGCTTCAATCTTATGATTTTGTTATCAATCGAGGCGAGATGCGCGCGGGCAATCTTATCGACGTCAGCTATAAATTGTTTCAAATAAGAACTAACAGACCTCAAACTGAAAGTTTATCGAAAAAAATCGCCATTGCGTGAAGTGCGTTGCAGAAGCGAGACATTCTCCGCAATCTGCAGGAAAAAAAGTCAGACGCATTCGCGGCGCCGCGAAACTTGAAAAAAAAGCCCCGTCCGAAGACGGGGCGCTGGATATTAGTCGCCGTTACGACGTGAGCAGATAAGGTTTAGGCTCTTGCCGTGCTCGGCCTCGAGCAGCGAGGCGCTCGGCTTCATGATCCACGTGGCAATACGCAGCCTCCTGTTGAGAAGAACGGCCCATTCCTGAATTATAAGACGGACTTTGATAATCCCGTGCAGACTCGTTAAAAATCCCAGGCGGACAGGTTTTGGTCAGCTAAGTATTATCAACTGCCGGAGGTCTTCCAGTACGGTCTGACCAGCGCAAGCTCCGCAAGAGCTTTAGGAGGTTTTATGTCCATAGATGCTCTCAGAACCAATTCACCATCTGTGGACCCTACCCTAGTGTCTTATGGCGCCGTGGATGATTTCAATAACTTTCTGAGTACGCAGCAGATCTTAGCGGGAAACTCAAATCCAAACCCGCTGCAACCTGATGTTTGGGCTTATGGTGTCGGAACTGGTGCCGCCGTTCCCGCCCAATTTAAGGGCGGTGTTTTCATCCTTTCGCCCTCGGGCAATCCCCTTGATTTTTCATCTGCGGATGATGGGAAGTCCAACACCATCTTTGCGGCCAAGCCGGTGACTTTTGGCAGCATAAACCAAACTATTCGTAACTTCAGCCTCAGGGGAGGGTATGGAGGCGGCGGTGTTGCGACCTGGAAGCCTGACAATAACTACTGGGAAGCAGGGCCCGGAGTAAGCGCCGTCCTAAATGTGGGCGTTCCGGTAATGGTCTGGTTCAACATTCGAGGCGGACTTCCAAACGACTTTACCGGTACTGTGAGCTCCAATGTTGGCATCGCTGTCGCCGTGGATCAAGTGGCGGCAAGAGGTTTGGCCGGTCTAGCACTAATTTCGGCAGCTATACCCACGCCACCTACCCAGGGAGCTGCGGCTGGATTAGGAACGGCGGCTGGCGCCTTGACCGCGACGGGACAGGGCGCGAACCTTTTTGTCGGCGGCGGATATCGTGTAGAAATGCGCTTTACGGGCGGAAATCTGAACGGAATTTTTTATAAGGGTCAGAAGATTCTGGATTTTGATCAGTTTGTTCGGGATGCAGCACAGTCGACAAGAGATCGCTACAGACCTCCGGTTATTCCGAACCGAGGAATTCCAGCGATCGCAGACTACAACTACACGTCACAACTCGTTTTTGGAACGAGTCCGTGGGATTTGGCGCGGACTTCCGGCGGTCTAAATCAGGGCAATGGCGCCATCGCGGTTGCGAATGCGTGGAGTTCCGTCATCCGGGAATACGGATTTGCCCGTCTCGGACAGCTTCCCAGTGATGTTGCCGGAATCGTCCTGACAGGTCCAAACAACATGGCCGATGCCGGGAAAGCCGTGAATGCGATTTTAAGTTTGGTTGGCCAACAAGAAGCCAGCCAAATCTTAAATCGTCTACAAAATCCGTATAATCTGGATTTTGGAGTTTTTGGCGTGAAATTAGCCAATGAACTGTTTCCAGGGCTTCGGCCTGGAGATTACCAGTTTGTCCGAAACGCATTTGAAGGCCGCTACCGCTACATCCTTGATAATCCCCGAGCTCTTTTGGACGATCCTGTACTGGTTGCTTCAGCGGGTAAGCTTTATGGCATACTAGGCATCAAGAAAGGGGATAACCCGGAACTTGATAAGGTTATCGAGTTAGCCGAAGCGAAAGCCCAAGGTCAGCCGCTGCCTGATCAGATTGCCGCAGTACTTAAAGATGTATCGACCTACCTTGGCTGGATTCAAAGCATTGTCTCCAAGATCGATCCCGCGATCGGTTCCGGAATAGGCAAGGCTGTAACCCTTGCGAATACTGGTAATCTTTTGCTTGAGGCGTTCAGCGGCAATCCGAATGTCTCATCGGGCAAGCTGGACGACGCTGCATTGGCGCTTTTCAATGCAGCTGCTGCATTCTCCCCCGAGATCGCTCGAATCGCGCCTTATGTGAACACAGGCAAGCAGGCCCTCGATGTAATCACAGGACTGTCAAGCGGGGCCCTGACCGGCCCCGCAGCGGGTGCAAGCATCTCCTCGCTCGCTGCAAGTTTAACCGGGATCCTTGGGGCACCGAGAGAGTTAACCCTAGCACTTGAAGCCGCGGCGTTGGCTTTCCGGGGCGTTTCGCTGTTCGCCGCGGGTGCGGTCGCGGGACTGGTGCCGGTTATCGGCTGGGCGGTTAGCGTCGTAACGTTCATTATTGGCCTGTTCGCAGGCAATAAGGAGCACTGGTCGAATTGGCAGTCCATTCTAAACCAAGTCAGCGTAGATGGCGGGCAAAACCCGATCACGGGCCAAGTCCTCACAAACGACACGGTCGATCAGAAGACATCGGACAAGGATCGCAACCGGGTGCGTTATAACGGGCAGGCTAGCGAAGCGCCAATCCAGAGCGTCGGCTACTCGATCCGGCCGGAGACGACATTCGTCAACGCCGCAAATGGACGCTACAACATTGCTTCAATGTCGAGTGTGGACTGGGACGGCGCAGATCAAGGGCCGGTACGCGATCTTCGTAACGCCAACCGAATTACTATTGTCATTGACGGGCAGCAGCATACGCTTTCATCGCGCGGAACCGATGACAGTTCGGGCGAGCGCCTCTGGAACGGATCCGATGGCAATGACGGCTGGATTACAATTAGTGAAGGCCAGCTTGCGCCGCAAACGGAGGTGGCGACAGGTAATTATATCCTCGATCTTAATGTAACGTTCGCCTCCATTAATCCGGACGTTAAAGCAGTCGGCAAGAGCCAGAGTTCCACGATCTCTGCCGATCAGGCGGCTCAACTACGCGCCACGTTTGGCGTTGACGCGGGTACAATCGGCGGTGCCGACGGCCGCATTGCAAGCCTTAAGCCGTTCATCGCCCAAATGGGAGAAGTCCGCTGGGAAACCGATCACACGACGCCTAACGTTTACACTTATGACGATTTCAACGCCGACGGCGTGCCAGACCTTATGCGTCAGGGCATCCTGGATGGCTTGCGTGTAGACAATGACGGCAAGTTCGAGGTGTTTATCAACACTGCGATCGGATCACCGCAGTTTTCCTATACCGCAAAGAGCCAGGAACAGGCTTATGCCGTGGGGTCACGTGCAACGGTTCTCATGCTCTATCTCGCCAGCCACCCCGAGCTTTACGATCTTTACCTCAGCCAGCCCCAGGCTCATGCCGCCGGCAACATCACGCCCCTTTATGAATGGGCGCAAAGTAACGGCGTGATGGCTAAGCTTGATCAAATTCTAGCGCTCGCCGGTCCGCCTCAAGGTGCAACGCTTGCCGATCAACTCCAAAATATGGTGGACAGGGGGGCCCAGATCGCATCCCTTAAAAAGGAGCTCGGTATCAGCGTCGATCCTGCCCACCTTGACACCTATCCCGACCTCGCCGCCGCCTTCAAACACAATACCCTGCAACTGCTTAACCATTACATCCAGTATGGCAACAGCGAGGGCCGCGCCGTAAATGAGAGCGGACAAATGCTGATGCGCTGGCAGCCGCGCGCGGATGGCTGGGGTAACGCACAATCCCTGGCCTACATCGCCTCCTATGGGGATCTCATGGATGCGATTGGCGCGAACGCCGATGTGGGCCGCGCCCACTGGAGCAATCACGGTCGTTGGGAAAACCGGGGTATCACTTTCAGTGTGGACGGCTATCTTGCCAGCCGGCCAGACGTACGAGCGGCAGCGATCGCGCAGTTAACCCTGCCAGGAACTGTTTCAAGCGGTGGCGGGGAGGACAGCGACAGCCGCGCTTATGTTATCGTTCCCACCGGTGACGGCGGCAGCGCCCGGCTTTATTCGCGCGGCACGGACGAGAACTCGGGCGAGGCTGTCTGGGCCGGATCCGACGGCAATGATGGCTGGATCAGTATGACC
>JAWXCE010000063.1:0-15428 GCA_034440495.1 Hyphomicrobiales bacterium
CGTCGGCAGGTGAATTTAATCGCAACGCAGAAACGGGAACATTCCCGTAAGCCTGACGAACTTTACCCAATTATTGAGGCTTGTTCGCCGGGGCCTTACTTGGAGTTGTTTGCGCGAGGAGCACGGAAGGGGTGGCAAGCATGGGGCAATCAGACAGAAAACTATATTCCTACTTGGCCGACTTACGCAAACCACTCGCAAGCGACAGACGGTCGATTAGCCCAAAATAAGTTGATGACCAACGAGGCGAAGCAGCCAGTTTTGGCTCCAACAATGTTTATCCAAAAAGCATTGCGGGCGGCGAAAGGCCAGTCGTTAGGTGCAAGCGACATTTACGCCGCTTATGAACGCGAAGCCATCGCTCAAAAAGCACAGCCGGTAGCACGTATGAGTTTTTGGAAAACCCTAAGCGCCCAAGCTGAAAAGCTAGGAGCAACAAAGAGTACACGGGCCGGCAAGGTAATCTACTTTAACGTCAAACTTGCGGCCTAGATCGACCATCAATAATCATTGCATCCCACCTCCAAAACATATAAACATATCCTTATATGCAATGGACGCGACCGATGCCGCTTGCCTCATCGAACCAGCTTTTGACCGGATTGCGCGCCGCCGCGGAAGCCACGCGGCTGCGGCTCATCGTGCTGCTCGCCGCGCATGAGCTGAACGTGAAAGACCTCACGCAAATCCTCGGGCAAAGCCAGCCGCGCGTCTCCCGCCACCTGAAACTGCTGGCCGAAGCCGGGCTGATCGAGCGCTTCCACGAGGGCGCTTTCGTGTTCTTCCGCCTGAAAACCGGCGGCCCGGAGGCGGGTTTCGCCCGCGCGCTCCTCGACATGCTGAACCCCGCCGACCCCGTCATCACCCGCGATCTGGCGCGCGCCGAAACCATCCGGGCCGAGCGCTTCGAGACGGCGCAAAGCTATTTCCGCCAGCACGCCGCCGAGTGGGATCGCCTTCGCTCGCTGCACGTGGCGGAGGACGAGGTGGAGGGGGCGATGCGCGAGGCGCTCGGCCCCGGCCCGTTCGATCTGCTGGTCGATCTGGGCGCTGGCGCCGGGCACGTGCTTGAGCTTTTCGCGCCATACGCCAAGCGCGGCCTCGGCATCGATGCGAACAAGGACATGCTCGCCTACGCCCGCGCGCGGCTCGACAAGCCCGGTCTCTCCCACACGCAGGTGCGGCTCGGCGACATCTTCAACCTGGCGCTGGAGGACGGCGCGGCGGACGCGATCACGCTCCATCAGGTGCTGCATTTTCTCGACGATCCGGCGAAAGCCATCGCGGAGGCGGCGCGCGTGCTGCGGCCCGGCGGGCGCCTGCTGATCGCCGATTTCGCGCCGCACGATCTGGAATTCCTGCGCGAGAATCATGCGCATCGCCGCCTCGGCTTCGATCGCGCGCAGGTGACGGAATGGCTGGCCGCGCAAGGGCTCGTGGTCGAGCGCTATCGCGAACTAAAACCAGCCGGAAACGCGCCAGCCGAAAAACTAACCGTCGCCTTATGGCTGGCGGGCAAGCCCGCCGCAACTAATATCAACACTGCTGCAGCGGGCAAAGCGGTCGCGCCCGTCATCCTCGGGCGAAGCGAAGCGCACACCCGTAAATCCACGAGGCTGACGATAAAGGCTGGATTGCCGGGTCAGGCTCGGCAATGACGATATATGCGATGATAGTAGGCTGCAGGAGAAGCCCATGTTGAAGACGATCAAAACGGCGGCCAAGGCGTTCGAGGCAGGCGGCATCAACGTATCGTTCGAGTTCTTCCCGCCCAAAACGGCGCAGATGGAGGAGACGCTGTGGAAATGCATTCGCCGTCTCGGGCCGCTAAATCCTAAATTCGTCTCCGTGACCTACGGCGCGGGCGGCTCGACTCGCGAGCGCACACACGCGACCGTCGCCCGGCTCGTGCGCGAAACCTCAATGAAGCCTGCTGCGCATCTGACCTGCGTCTCGGCCACGCGCGAGGAGGTGGATGCGGTGGTGCGTGAGTATTGGGATGCAGGCGTGCGGCATATCGTGGCCCTGCGCGGCGATCCTGAAGGCGGCGTCGGCTCGGCCTACGAACCGCACCCCGGCGGCTATGCGACCTCCGCCGAACTCACCGCCGCCATCAAACGCATCGGCGATTTTGAGGTGTCGGTGACGGCCTACCCGGAGAAGCATCCGGAGTCGCCGACCGTGGACGCCGACATCGATGTTCTGAAAGCTAAAGTGGACGCGGGCGCAACGCGCGCCATTACTCAATTCTTCTTCGATAACGACCATTATTTCCGCTACCTTGACCGGGTGCGCGCGCGCGGCATCGACATCCCCATCATCCCCGGCCTGATACCAATCCATAACTTCACCCAGGTGGCGGGCTTCACCGCAAAATGCGGCGCGACGATCCCCGCCGCTGTTGCCCAGCGTTTCGAGGGGTTGGACGGCGATGATGAGACCACAAAGCTTATGGCTGCCACTGTCGCCGCCGAGCAAGTGACGGAGTTGGCCGCGCGCGGCGTAGACACCTTCCACTTCTACACGCTAAACCGCGCCAATCTTGTCTACGCCATCTGCCACCTGCTTGGCCTGCGGCCCGCTGGTCAAAACGAACCGAAGCAGGAGGCCGCATGAATCGCGAGCAACGAATCGCCGCGCTGAAAGCCGCCGCGAAGGAGCGCATCCTCATCATCGACGGCGCAATGGGCACCATGATCCAGCAGCACAAGCTGGGCGAGGCCGAATATCGCGGCGCGCGCTTCGCCGATTGGCCGAGTGACATCAAGGGCAACAACGATCTGCTGGTGTTAAGCCAGCCGGACATCATACGCAGCATTCACGAGGCGTATTTCGAGGCGAGCGCCGACATCGTTGAGACGAATACCTTTAACGCGCAACGCATCTCCATGGCCGATTACGGCATGGAGAATTTGTCCTATGAAATGAATGTTGCAGCGTCCAAGCTCGCGCGCGAGGCGGCGGACAAGTGGACGGCGCTAACGCCCGATCGTCCGCGCTTCGTGGCAGGCGCCATCGGCCCCACCAACCGCACCGCCTCGATCTCGCCGGACGTGAACAACCCCGGCTATCGCAATGTGACGTTTGACGAACTGGTCGCGGCCTATTCCGAGCAAACACGCGCGCTGATCAAAGGCGGCTGCGACGCGATCCTCATCGAGACCATCTTCGACACGCTGAACGCCAAGGCGGCGGGCTTCGCGGTGCTAAGCGTGTTCGAGGAAACAGGCGTCGAGTTGCCCGTGATGCTATCCGGCACGATCACCGACCTTTCGGGCCGCAACCTTTCCGGCCAGACCCCTGAAGCGTTCTGGTATTCCATGCGCCACCTGCGCCCGTTCTCCATTGGCCTCAACTGCTCGTTCGGGGCAGAACACTTGCGCCCCGCCGTCGCCGAGATCGCCGCCGTCGCGGATTGCTACGTCTCCGCCTACCCCAACGCGGGCCTGCCGAACGCTATGGGCGAATACGATGAAACACCGCACGAGATGGGGTGCAAGATGGAGGAATGGGCGCGCGACGGACTGCTCAACATCGTCGGCGGTTGCTGCGGCTCTACGCCCGAGCACATAGCCCATATTCGCCGCCATGTCGAAAACCACGCTCCACGCGCGCTGCCGAGCGTACCGCCAAAACTGCGCTTGTCTGGCCTAGAGCCGTTTGTGCATGGATGATTGACAGATTGTGTCTATGTGTATGGAAATGTGTCTACACACATCAGGACGCCAAATTACGGAGTCTTTCTATGCGAACGAACATAGATATTGACGATGAGCTTGTGGCGGACGCACAAAAACTCACAGGTCTTAAGACAAAAAAGGACGTGGTCGATTTTGCTTTACGGGAACTCGTTCGCCGTAGACAGAAGAAAAACCTTCTCGAACTGGCAGGAGAAATCGAGTTTTTTGAAGGATTCGATCCTAAAGCTTTAAGGGCCGACCGTGATTTTTCTGATTGATACGTCAATATTGGTGCTTTTGTTGAAAGACCGCGAAGGTTTAGCTTCAGAGCGTTTTAAAAATATCGTTGGCGACTGTTGTATTGCACAGGCTGCATTAAACGCGAACCTAGCACTTGTGCATAACGACCGAGATTTCAGGACGATAACAAAAGTCCGGCCTTTGATGGAAATAGGTTTTACAATTTAGTCAGTAGAAAAGGCATTTCGTGAATATCTTAGACCAGCGAATATACCACACTGAACATAAAAACGGGGGCCGAAGCCCCCGAAGTAAATTGGCATTTAGATATTATGCAGCTTCTTGCAAAGCCATTCCAAGATCTTTTAGTTGGTCCTCTTTTGCACCGGCTTTGCTGGAGACTTTTTTCGTCTCGGCCGCAAGTTTACCCATAATGTCTTTGAGGGTTTTGCTATCCTGTTTATCCGCCTGGAGCGCTGTTTTCAGCTTGCCGAGGTCGCTGATAATCATGTTCGCCCCATCGACTGTTTTGAGCTCTTTTTCCCACATTTCAATGGTTTTCACCGCGCTGTCGACCGTCAAGTTTTTCACGCCCTTTTTAAGGGCGGCAATCGTTTCGGTTAAGTGAGCCATGGTTATCGCCCGTTGAAGTTGTACTAACAGAAGCTGACTGAGCTAGCCTTTGTTCCCTTCTGATTTGACGAGACCGCTATCGGAGCCGCCGAATGACAAATTCAGCCAGCAACTTCATCACCATCGGCGAGCGCACCAATGTCACGGGATCGGCCAAGTTCCGCAAGCTGATCGAGGCGGACGACTATGACGCCGCCTTGAGCGTCGCGCGCGATCAGGTGGAGAACGGCGCTAATGTGCTCGACATCAACATGGACGAGGGCCTACTCGATTCTGAAAAAGCAATGACGACCTTCCTGAATCTCATCGCCGCGGAGCCAGACATCAGCCGTGTGCCGGTGATGATCGATTCATCCAAATGGAACGTGATCGAAGCGGGCTTGAAGTGCGTGCAGGGCAAGGCCATCGTCAATTCAATCAGCATGAAGGAAGGCGAGGCGCAGTTCATTGAGCAGGCGCGCAAGGTTCTGCGCTATGGCGCGGCTGTCGTCGTCATGGCGTTCGATGAACAGGGGCAGGCCGACACCGCCGACCGCAAGTTCGAGATTTGCGCGCGCGCTTACAAAATCCTCACCGAGCAGGTGGGCTTCCCGCCCGAGGATATCATTTTCGACCCCAACATCTTTGCGGTGGCGACCGGCATCGAAGAGCATAATAACTACGGCGTGGATTTTATCGAGGCGACGAAGCGCATCCGCGAAAACCTGCCGCATGCGCATATCTCGGGCGGCGTGTCGAACCTGTCGTTCTCCTTTCGTGGCAACGAGCAGGTGCGCGAAGCGATGCACTCCGTGTTCCTCTATCACGCCATTCAGGCTGGCATGGACATGGGCATCGTGAACGCTGGTCAACTGGCCGTTTACGACAATATCAAGCCAGAACTGCGCGACTTGGTGGAAGACGTCATCCTGAATCGCCGCGCCGACTCTACCGACCGTCTGCTAGAGGCAGCCGAGCAATTCAAAGCAGGAGCTGGCAAAAAGAAAGAAGTGGACACTTCATGGCGTGAGAAGCCCGTCGCCGACCGCATTACCCACGCTCTCGTGCACGGCATCGCAGATTTCATTGAGGCGGATACGGAGGAGGCGCGCCACAACTACACGCGGCCGCTACACGTCATCGAAGGTCCGCTGATGGATGGCATGAATGTCGTCGGCGACCTGTTCGGCGCGGGCAAGATGTTCCTGCCGCAGGTGGTGAAGTCCGCCCGGGTGATGAAAAAAGCCGTGGCGCATCTTATGCCCTACATGGATGCGGAAAAGCGCGAGATGGGGCTGGAGGATTCGCCCTCAGCGGGTAAAATCGTCATGGCAACGGTGAAGGGCGATGTGCATGACATCGGCAAAAACATCGTCGGCGTCGTGCTCCAGTGCAATAATTATGAGGTGATTGACCTGGGCGTTATGGTTCCCGCACAAAAAATCCTCGAAAAAGCGCGCGAAGTGAACGCCGACATTATTGGCCTTTCCGGCCTTATCACGCCAAGCCTCGACGAAATGGTGCATGTCGCCGCCGAGATGGAGCGGCAGGGTTTCACGGTGCCCTTGCTTATTGGCGGCGCAACCACCAGCCAGGTGCATACGGCGGTGAAAATAAGCCCGAATTACCGGCGCAACCAGGCGATTTATGTGACGGACGCCAGCCGAGCTGTTGGCGTGGTCTCGCAGCTTTTGGGCGATGGACGCGATGGCTATGTCGAGAATATTCGCGCGGAATATGTGAAGGTGCGCGCCGGGCATGAGCGCAGCCGCGAGGCGAAATCTCGCACGTCGCTTACGCAGGCGCGCGTTAATAAGCTCAAAATCGATTGGCGGGGTTACCAACCGCCGCGCCCATCGTTCACCGGCACGCGCAGCTTCCGCAAGTACGATCTTGGCGAGTTGGCGCGTTACATCGACTGGACGCCGTTTTTCTCCACTTGGGAGATCAAGGGGACTTACCCCGGCGTGCTATCCGACGATAGATACGGCGCGGCCGCCCGGCCTTTGTTCGAGGACGCGCAAGCCATGCTGCGCCAGATTGTCGAGGAGAAATGGCTGACCGCCAACGCTGTAATCGGCTTCTGGCCCGCTAACAGCGTCGGCGATGACGACATTCAGCTTTATGCGGACGACGCGCGCAAACGCCCGCTCGCCAAATTCCACACTTTGCGCCAGCAGATTTCGCGCGCCAACGAACGCGCCAATACAGCCATCGCCGATTTTGTCGCGCCGGAGGTGAGCGGCTTGGGCGATTATGTCGGCGGCTTTTGCGTTACGGCAGGCGTTGGCGAAGGCGCCATCGCCGAGCGCTTCGACCGCGCGAACGACGACTACTCAAAAATTATGATCAAGGCGTTGGCCGACCGGCTGGCGGAGGCGTTCGCCGAGCGTATGCATCAGCGCGTGCGGCAGGAATTCTGGGGCTATGCACCCGATGAAACGCTAAACCCGGCGGAGTTGATCGCCGAGAAATATGTCGGCGTGCGCCCTGCGCCGGGATACCCCGCACAGCCCGACCACACAGAGAAACGCACGCTGTTCGATGTGCTGGCGGCTGAAGAAGCGACAGGCGTCGAGCTTACCGAGAGCTACGCCATGACCCCGCCCGCCACGGTTTCGGGCCTGTATTTCTCCCATCCGCAGAGCCATTACTTCGGCGTGGGCAAGATTGAGACAGACCAGGTGGCGGATTATGCGCGGCGTAAGGGTTGGCCACTTTCGGAGGCGGAGCGATGGCTGGCGCCCATCCTGAATTATGATCCAACACCGGCTGAAAATCGCGACGCCGCATAAAAAAGGCCCGTTGCCGGGCCTTCCTTTAGGCTTCAACCGTCTCGGTGATCCAGCTTTTCAGCTTGCCCTTTGGCAGGGCGCCGAACTGCTGGGCCGCGATCTCGCCGCCCTTAAACATCAGGAGCGTCGGAATAGTACGAATGCCATAGCGGGCGGCCACTTCCGGATTCTCATCGACGTTGAGCTTGACGATTTTAACCTGTCTATCCAGTTCCACTGCAATTTCTTCCAGCGCGGGCGCGATCATTTTGCAAGGCCCGCACCATTCCGCCCAGAAGTCCACAACCACGGGTGATGCTGACTTAAGCACTTCATCGTCAAACGTCGCGTCCGATACGACTACAGTCGCCATAAGACCATCTCCTATGCCTGCCTCGCGAGAGCATATTGCCATAATACGCAAAAGCGACTCGGCGCGATTCTGACATAAAACTAGGCGCCCGCCCCGCTAGCGTCAAGTGGCCGTTCCAAACAGCATAGCAGGTTCTGCGCGGCTGCATCGAGCATGTCCTCAGGAATAAAGCTTAGCACTGGTTTTTCAGTCCACAGGATTGCGGCTCTTAAGGTCTTCTTAGGAAAGATATTCTTTATGGCCAGACGGTATAAGGCGAGCTGCGAGAGATAGGATTGCGGGGTTTCGGCAACCGTGTCTGGAACGCTACGCCCGGTCTTGTAATCGACAATCAGAACATCGTGATCGGTGATGATCAGCCGATCGATCTGACCGGAGGCATATGTCGGTGGCCCGCCCTGAGATGCTGGCAAAGCGAGATCAAATGCTATCTCTGCTCGGGAGTTTGGCCCCCATAGCTTGGCGAAGGCGACGTTGTTTAGAATGGCGAGCGTACTCGCGATGACCGCGTCTCGTTCGTCGCGCGGTAATCCACCGCTTTCACGCGCCAAAAAGGCCGTCGCGGCTTCAAATCGGTCATGCTCTGCCATGGCGGGCAGATACTGCAACAGTTTGTGCGTGAGCACGCCCTTGAGAGCCGCATCGGCGCGCTCGATACCGCTCGGTACTCGGCGCCCATCCAAGGCCGACGGGTTTACAAGGGATGGCTGCACGAATATTGCATTTTGATTTGCCCGAGCGAAGGCCCCTACCCAATCCGGCAAAGCGTCCGTCACTTTGATGGCGGTAGCGCCGTGATGGGGTTTAACAGGCTTTACCTGCGGCTCATGCAGGCGCAAAACAGTGGTGCCGTCAGTTTCAATTTTGATCGCATTTTCCTCAAGCGCATTGGCGGCTAAATCATACCAGCATCCGGCGCTTTGTCCTGACGCGCCCTCATATCCTGTGATGTAAAGCCGGTCTCTGGCGCGCGTCATGGCGACGTATAGCAGGCGCTTGTATTCACTCGTATCGGCAAGCTTTACAGTCTCGCAAGCAGCCACGACAGGCGGCAAAGTTTTCGCGGCGGGAATGGCCCAACATAGCAAGGGCTGCGCGGTCGGTGGCAACGCGGCGTCCGGAATGTCGAGGATCGCCGAGGTGCGGCGGCTGCGCGTAGAGCAGGTGTCGGCGAGAAACACGATGTTTGCTTCCAGCCCCTTCGCGCCGTGCACGGTCATCACGCGCACATCGTCGCGGCCCTGATCGAGATCGCGCTTCACCTCCACCGCGCTGTCGCGAACAGAGTGCAGAAAGCCCTGCATGGAGGGCGCGGCTTTCGTCTCATAGGCAAGCGCGAGGTTCAGGAATTCGTCCAGCGCATCGCCCGCCTCCGGCCCGAGCCGGGCCAGAAAGCGCTTACGATAGCCATCGTTTTCCAGCCGCGCGGCGAAAAATTCGTATGGGGCGCGGCCAACCGCCTCTTCCCGCCAAGCGGTGAGCAGCTTGGCGGCAACGGCTAAGGACTCGTTTATTAGGGGGCTTTCAGTCAGCGCATCCCAGAGCGACCCTATGCGGCCGTGCGCGACAGCGAACAGGTCATCGCCAGACCATCCGAAGAACGGGCCTTTCAGAACCGTGGCGAGCGCCAGGTCATCGGCGGGCTGGAGCAGGCAATCGCCAAGTCGCAGCAAGTCCAGAACCGCCATCTGCGAAGCCAGCTTGAGCCGGTCGGCGCCTGACACGGGAATATCGCGCTCCTGGCAGGCGCGGATAATGAGGCGGGCGAATGGCTCGCGCTTGCGGAGCAGGATGAGAATATCCCCGGGACGAACAGGCCGCCCCTGCGAGGCCAGCATCTCGCCATCGTCAAGCCAGCGCTTGATCTTATCGGCGATGCGAATGGCCAGCCGCTGCTGAGGCGGAGTCTCGGAACTGTCGTCATCGAACGGCCGCCAGGCATCACCTTTATCCGCTTTCGTGGAAGTCTCCGTGGGCCAGAGTTCGACAAGACCGCCGTCGCCCTGCCGGTGCGCCGCGTGCCGGATTTCGCTCAGTCCCGCCGTCAGCCCTTCGACGCCGCTAAATGTGAGATCGACAGCGCGCAAAATCGGGGAGACCGTGCGGAAAGAAAGCGTTAACGGAATATCACGCCACTCTCCCCCTGCGCCCTTCGCGCGCTCATAAAAACTGCGGCCCATCTCCTGAAAGCGGCGCGGCTCGGCTCCCTGAAAGCCAAAAATCGATTGTTTTTCATCGCCTACCGCGAACACGCTGCGAGGGTGTTCGGCGGCGCCGTCGCCGGAGAAGAACTCCTGCGTCAAGCGGTCGACGATGCGCCACTGATCGGGGTTAGTGTCCTGCGCCTCGTCGATGAGCACGTGCCGCACGCCGCTGTCGAGTTGATATAAAACCCATTCCGCGCTTTGCCGGGTCAGCAAACTCAGCGTCTTATCGATCAAATCCTGATAATCCGCCGCGCCGCGCTCGCGCTTGATATCCTCGTAATGCTCGATGGCGGCGTTGGCGAGGCGCATCAGCGCAACGCTGGCCTTGACGGTTGCAGCGGCCCGCGCGTATCGCTCCAATGTAGCGAATTCGTCCCGCGCCTGTGTCAGCGTGTCCACGAGGGCCGGATGCGCCTTGCGCACCACTTGCGTAAGAAACCGTTTATCGCTGCGCGGCTCGCCCGCCTTTGTTAAAAATGCATTGGCGAGCGCTGCATAAACGGTCGCCATGTCCGATTGAGCGGCGCTTGCAAAAAATCCGCCCAGCTCCTGATCTGTCACCTTATCGGAGGCGGCCAGAATATCGGCGGCTCTCGCCCGCACGGACGCGGGGATAATGCCGCACTGCCGCGCGCGAATGGCCTCACTCGTATCGCCCGCGCTCAGGCCGAGCGCCGCGCCCAGTTTCGCAGACATTCCCTCGAATGGATCGTCCAGGTCGTCGCGCTGAAGAATGGCGCCGAGTTGCGCTTTGCGGCGCAGCGCGTCCCCCAACAATTCCACAAAACTGTCCTCCGTCGCGCACGCCGCGACAGTCTTGAGCGCGGCCCCTAGCGCCTGATCCGCCCCGCTTGCGGCTCTTGCTAGCGCCATCTCCGCCGCCTCGCGCAGGGCGTCTCGCGCTTCCTCGTCGGTCATCACGGAGAAGCCGGGCGCAAAGCCGCCCTCCAGCGGAAAACGCCTGAGCACGCGGTCGCAGAAACTGTGGATGGTCATGATTTTGAGGCCGCCGGGCGCGTCCAGCACACGCACGAACAGACAGCGGGCCTCCTCCATCTCAGTCGCATCTGGCGCGCGGCCCAGCAGCTCGCCGACGCTTTCCACGAGCGCATCCGCCGGCGCCGCCGCCCACCGGCCAAGCTCGGCAATGAGCCGGTTGGACATTTCAGCAGCGGCGGCTTTGGTAAAGGTGAGGCATAAAATGCTGTCTGGCGGCGCGCCCGAGAGCAGGCAACGCAGCACCCGGCGCACCAGCACATAGGTTTTGCCCGTGCCCGCGTTCGCCGAAACCCATACGCAGGCGGACGGGTCGGCGGCTTGCGCCTGCGCCGCTTGCGTCTCGCGGATGATGCGTTCGATGTCGGACGCCGCCGTCATGACTCCCCCTCCAGATCGGCTGCTGACCATTCGGCGACACGCGCTAAATGCTCGTAGGCGTCGAAACGGTAGCTTTTGTCGAATGCCGCGCGTCGCATAGCCGTGTACGGCGTTTGCTCGCGGTCAAAATCCGCGATGAGCGCGAAAAGTCCGGCCTTGGCCTTCGCCGCGAGCAGGGCGGTTGCATTGCCAGTGACGGCGCGCTCCTCGCCCGGCGGTTCGCCGCCTTTCGCCGAAATATGCGCAAGCTTGGACACGCTGGCGGCGCGGATGCCCGAAAAGCCGCCTTCCGAAGCGATCCACGCCTCTAACGCCAGTTGCGGCGCGCGCCCCTCGGCCATCTCGTTTTGCGCGGGCATCGATCCGCTTTTGTAGTCGTAAATGCGCAAAGCGCCATCCACGCCGATGTCGATGCGATCAGCGCGGGCCGTGAGCGTGAAAGCGCCTGCGGGCGCGGCAAAAGTCGCTTGTCCGCGAATCTCGGTTGCAATGCGCGCAACCCCCTCGCGCCGCGCCGCCTCGGTTTCGGCAAACCACTCGGCGAAGCGCTGAAAGCGGGGCCGCCAGAAGGCGCGCGCGCCCTCGTTTTCGCCCAGTTTGGCCATCACGCTATAGGCGATTTCCGCCAGCCGGGCGGCTGTGTCTAGCGGCAGGTCACCCGGATAGCTCTCCGAGAAACTGCTTAACGCGGCGTGGATGATCTGCCCTTTTTCACGCGCCGTAAAGTCGCCGCCCAGCTCAGGCAGAGGTTCAAGGCCTAGAATATAGCGGGCGTAGATGGCGTATGGGTTGGCGATGAAAGTCTCGACCGCCGTCACACTCAACAAGCGCGGGCGCGCGGCGACAGGCGGGCGCGGTTTTGGCTGGGTCGCAGACTGGCGCGCGTCCGGTTCGTGGCGCCGACGCGCCCACTCTACCCACGGTTTGTCGGACGTCAAAGCATGGGCCATATCGAGACCCCCCAACAGCGCCTGCAGCCGCATCAGCCAGCGATTTGCTACGGTCGGCGCGCCATCGGCTTTTTCCGCGCGGGTAAGAAACACCTCGGCGCAGCCAAACGCCTGCACAAAATCGTGCGCGGCCTGTCCGTTGCGTCGCTCTGGCGGCTGGAAGCCTAGCGCCGCCAGCATGGTGCGGTTAAGCCACGGCCCCGGTTCCGCCGCCTGCGGCCAGACGCCCTCGTTCAGCCCGCCTAAAATTATAACGTCAGGTTGTTGCAGACGGGCTTCAAGCGGCCCCCAGACGCTGAAGCGGGCGGAGGTCTGATCGCCGTGCACCGTTTCGCCGCGCATCAGGCTCCGATATAGCGCCGGGTATTCGCGTGCTTCGATTTTTGGACTTTGAACGGCGTCATCGCCGAGCCGCGTCATGAACCGCAACGCCGCTTCGCATTCCGCCCCGTTCCAAGCCGCAATCTCCAGCTCATCCTCCTGCGCCGATAGCAGCTTCGCCGTTTCGAGATGGGCGCGGGCGTGAGCGCACAGCATCGCAGGCTTGTCTTTTTCAAGCGGTATGAGCGGCGCGAATGCGTCAGCTAGCCGCCCGCACAAATCCTCAGCCATGCCCCAGTCATCGGGCGTGAGGCGGCGCATGGCTGGATGCTGGGGGCCGTGCTGAACGCCGCGCGCGCGTTTTATCGCGGCCTTGATATTCGACAGTGAAACCTTGCGGCCCGGTTCGCGCAACAGCGCCAGATCGAGAATTTCCCCACGCCGCCTCGCCTCCCCCGCAGGCAACCCAAGCCGCGCTAGGGGATGTTGCAAAAGAGCCAGAATGGCAGGCGTCGCAGCGGGCTGCATGGCCGCGAGGATCAAATCCAGAAACGCGCCAGCCGGAGTTGCGCCAAGGCAGCGCCCGGCGGAATCGTCGATGTCGATATTCCAGGTTTTGAGCTGCGCGCACACCCGCCGCGCAAGTTGCCTGTCAGGCGTGACCAGCGCGGCGGTTTTGCCCGGCGTTTCCGCCGCCTCCCAGATAATCAGCGCGATGGCGCCAGCTTCATCCTGCGGAGTGGGCGCAGCGATATACGAGACCGAGCGCAACGCCTCCCGCACTTCCTCTCGCGGCGTGGTAGCGGCGAAAGCGGGCCATTCACCAACAGTTTCGGGCGGACGCAAAGCCTCGCGCAGCAGGCTGTGTCGCGATTGCGCCAAAGGCGTTCGAGGGCCAAGCTCTCGAACGTCGCTACGTTGCAGGTCAAGCGAGTCGAGCAGATGCCGCAGCCCGTATTGCGGATGTTCCGGACGGGCGGGGAGGGCGTTCCAGCTTGCGTCATCCACGCCCAAATCGAGGCCGGGCAATACCACAGCGCCGTTGACGGAGCCAAGCACCGCGCGCATGAGCGCCGTCGTCGCCGGAATGCTGCCGGTCGATCCGGCGATGATAACTGGCGGGCCATTCGGAGGCGCGGCTAGCCGCTCCGCCTCGCGCGTCATTATCAGGTTGCGGCGCGCGATCGGGTCGGCGAGCTTGGCCGCGCGCAGATATTGCGGCCACGCGACGGTGACGATTTTCAGGAAGTCGGCTGTCAGCTCCCAGTGATGGGCGAAAGGCTGCGGCGCGAGGTGGGCGAGTTGGCGCAAATCCACCTGCTCCGACTGCGCCTGATCCAGCAGCCGCATCAGTTCGGACGCAAGATCGGCGCCGCCAGCGGGGCTGGGGTTATAAAACAGAGGCTCGGACAAAGCGCCAGGCCCCTGTGCAGCCGCCATCTTGCGCGTCCACCTTAAGATGAGGCTGGTAAGCGCCATGCGCCGCTCAAGCGCGCTGATCGCGGGCACATCGCCTCCATCCGCAAAAGCTTCATCCCCGGCGGTGGAAAGTCCGGCGTCTGCGTCCTCGACGCCCAGCGGACGCAGTTTCGGAAGCAGCGTGGCGCCGCCCGGCGACGCTTCCAGGAACGCGCCGCGCATGACGCGGCAGGCGCGGCGGTTGGGCAGATAGAGGGTGTAATCCGTGAGTTCGAGTTGTGATGGCGCAGGGCGGCTGGAAGGCAAGACGCCATCGACAATGGCGCGGGCGAGCGTGTCGAGAAACGGCGCGCCGGGGGAGATGGTGAAGATATTCGGGCGGCTGGCTCCGCCGTTCATTGCGCCGCCTGAAGTTGCTGCAACGCGGCCTCAGCCTCGGCCAGCGCGGCCGGGTCGCCCACATGCATCCACAGTCCGCGATGCTCGACGCCGTAAACGCGGCCTGCGGCCAGCGCCCGATCCCAAAGCCGGTTCAGCGAAAACGCGCCCTCAGGGCTGTCCGCAAACAGCCGGGGATGCGCGATGGAGACGCCCGTGAACACAAACGGCGCCGGTTCGCCCTTGTCACGCCGCGTAACGCGCCCGCCCTCGCTCATGTGGAAATCCCCGCGCCCGTCATAGCCGAGGCTGGTTTTAACAGGGGCCAGCATGAGCAGCGCGTCCATGGTCGCATCGTCCCATGCATCCATCATAGCGGCGATGTTGGCGTGCGGCCCTTCGATCCACACCGAGTCCGAATTGTGGATGATAAACGGCGCGCCCTCGAAAACACCCAGCGCCCGCCGAACGCCGCCGCCAGTTTCGAGCAAAAGGCCCCTTTCATCCGAGATGGCGATGCGTGGCGCCATGCGGCCCGCCAGATGCGCCTCGATCTGCTCCGCCATATAATGCACGTTCACCGCCGCGTCCTGAATGCCGCTACCCGCGAGCCGATCCAGCACGTGATCGATGAGCGCGCGTCCGCCGAGCCGCACCAGAGGTTTGGGCACGCTGTCTGAATGCGCGCGCATGCGGGTGCCAAGACCCGCCGCCAGCACCATGGCTTTCATGATACGTTCACCCGTCATGCGAGCCTCCCTCTAATAGGAGGTTTGGCAAATGCTTCGCGTGCCATGCTTTCAAATCCGCTAAGTCCGGATGTTGCAGATTGCGCCCCAGATATCCAGCGATGCGCGGGATGTGGCGCAAATAAGCCGGTTTGCCGTCGCGCTTGTTAAGACGCACAAAAATCCCCAGAATTTTGGTCGCCCGCTGCGCGCCCAGCGTGGCATAGGCGCGTGTGAAAGCTGCGGCGTCGAACTGCGGGTCGCGGCTTGCGGCCGTTAGGTAATACGCCAGTAAGTCCTGTTCGAGAGTTTGTGGCACGTCCACGCGCGCATCCTGCAGTAATGCCGCCAGATCATAAGCGCGATGGC
>JAWXCE010000064.1:0-15651 GCA_034440495.1 Hyphomicrobiales bacterium
CCTAAAATCCGCAGCGAATAAGATGATTGTCCCATGCGACGGGCAATTGAGCGGATCCGTTTGCTAGATCCTCACCAAGTTTATATACAAACTGAATTTGACCGAGACCGTTGGTTAACAAAAAGCTACGGTGTTGAGACGCGTCAGCAACGCCGCATGCGTCCTTCATGCTGCGCGAGCCGATGAAGCGCTTCGTTTCCGCATCCCAGAATGTGACCAAGCCGCCGCGCGGGCTGGACGCCGCGATGATATCGCCTGAAGCATCCGCCGATACCGAACCGATGTAGTTTTTGAGCGATGTCTGGATTGCATCCGGCGCCTTTGCCAGGTGCGGAGCCTCGCCCAGCCGATGAAATCCTATCAGCGGCGGCGCATCCTCGCCCGCGCCCTCATACTGGCAACCAAAAACCGCCATATCGCCTGTGAGCGCCAGATGCCGGATGGATAATTTCTGAAAACTGTCGTCGAGCGTCACTTTCTCAATTAAATCACCCGTGGCCAAATCGACATACACGAGCGAGGCTTCCATCGCAGCCATGTTCAGCCCCGTGCGCCCACTGTCCGGGTATGTCAGGATGCCGCCATTGGCGATGACGAGGCGTTTGCCGTCCGGTGTTAGCAGAAGATCGTGCGGATCGACGCCGTGCGATGAAAACTCGCCGATCTGCGCGTAACCCGCGCCCGCGTCGCGCACGCCAATGACGCCACGCCCCGCCTCATAATCGTTCTCGCTGGTGTATAGCCAACGTCCGTCAGCCGAAAATGCGCCGTGGCCGTAAAAATGGCGGCGCGCCTGCGTTGAAAACCATTGCGGCTCGCCGCCTCTGGCGTTGAAAGCCACGGCGAACCGGCCCGGACGGCGGGCGATGGCGACGCATTCAGGCGAATGCGGACGCCGCACCAGATCGTGACCTCGGCCCGGAAGGCTTTGCGTAAAAAACTGTCCGCGCGCCGCGCTGTAAAGAATGGCGGCGAAACTCCCGTCCGCCTTACGGCACGATGCGGCATATACCTCGTCGTCTGCGGCGAGCGCGAAGGAGCCGCGCAGCGCTGCGGCGAAACTCGCAGAAAGCCCGATAAGCACATCGCGTCGGCGCATGGCTTAATCTCCATCCAGCGCGTTAAAGCCCAGTGAAATGTCCGCTGCGCGCGCGACGGCGCCGCCGCCGGTTTGCTGCACTGTGACAAGCTCGAAAATGACACCGTTCAGCCGGTTCCACCCATCTTTCGATTTTACCACCGTCTCAACTGGCGTTGCGTTAAGCTCGCGTAGCGTCTCCCGCATCTGCGCCAGGTCAATGGCGACCGATTTCTCAATGCCCGGTTGTCGCAAGAATCGCCGTTAGCGTGTAGGCGAATGCGCGCGCATATTTCATCATTGTCGGAGTCCTATAGCGAGTTGACGAACGCGATTAACTGCTCCCGCTCAGCTTTTGTCAAAGCGGCGAATGCGTCACGCGCCTTTTGAGCCTCGCCGCCGTGCCACAAAATGGCTTCCTGAATGTTGCGGGCGCGCCCGTCATGCAGGAAGAACGTGTGCCCGTTGACGGTTTCGGTGAGGCCAATGCCCCACAGCGGCGGCGTGCGCCACTCGCGGCCTGTGGCGTCGCCGTCCAGGCGATTGTCGGCGAGGCCGTCGCCCATGTCGTGCAGCAGTAAGTCGTTGTAAGGCCAGATGGTCTGGTCTGACAGATGCGGCTGGCCCGGCGATTCGCCCGTTTTGAAGCTGGGATTATGGCAGGCGGCGCAACCTGACTGCGCGAAAAGCCGCTTGCCTTTCAGCACGTCCGGCGCATCCGGATTGCGGCGGCGCGGCACGGCGAGGTTTTGCGAATAAAACACCACGAGGTCAAAAAGCTTGTCCTCGATTTCAGGCGCGCCCCCCGGACTTTCCCCGTGCGGCGCGTTGCGGCAGAAGCTTTGCGCCTCCGTGCAGTCTCCTGCCGGGCGGCGGATGACCGGCGATGAAATGCCGATGTCGCCAGCAAACGCCTCTGCCGATTGCTTGAAGATGCTGTCAGTGGAGGCCTTCAGGCAAAACGTCCGAGAGAGGGGGTGGTTTTCAACCTATAGCCAGGAATAATATGCGGACGACCGGAGACGCCATCGCGGTTTTTGTCGTCTGGGTCGGCCAGTGCGAGAATTGCGCTATCCGGAATGGCTTCCAACAGCCCGAGGCCAATCATAGGGGGTGCGATGCGTGGCGAGATCATCGTTTGCGGATGCAGCGGGCCATAGGCTGGGTTGGCGACGCTATAGTGTGGCGCGCGCAGGGATACGGTTTCGCCGCCCTTTAGCGTGATGCGCTTTTCCTCATAAATGATGTTAATTTTGCCCTCAGCCTCGTGTCCCTGCACGGACAGGTCTTGCAGTTGCTCGCCATAGACCGGCTCCGGCGCGGTTTTCACCGGCGGTTCGAGCACGGCTCCCGCAGTTTTGGCCTCCGTGGTCGGCGCGGGGATCGACAGCCGCAGCAGCATGGACACGGCGGAGTCATCATTGTCGGCGGGCGGGTGGCCGCGTCCGTCCTTGATGTGGCAGGCCTGGCAGGATCTGGCGTTGAACAGCGGCCCCAGCCCGTCCGATGCCAGCGTCGATGCGGGCGACGACACCCACACCTTTTTGAACATACCATTGCCGACTTTGAACTTTAGTTCGTCTTCAAACGCCATGTTGCCGGAGGCGTGGGAAAAGGCGTTCGCGTTGTCGACGCTGCCTCTGGAGGTCGCCGCGCCGCCTGGGAAAACCTCGCCCCGCTCCAGTTTTGCAATCGGCGGTGCGGATTGCCTGGAGTTGGGGGCGGCAGCGGTAACAAACCCAGCCGTCAAAACGGCGCCTGCGACGCTCGCGGCTAAAATAATGATCCGCAGCCAAGGGGGGAACCCTTAACGGCGCGGTTTTCTGAAACAGACCTGTTAAAATTCATTATTTAAGTGGCGCAGATTCGCCTGTGTTGAATTCAATCTCTTTGGTCAGAAGCAGACCGACCGTGTGATTATCCTCGTCTTCCTCGACGTGATATTTATAGCCGAGGTCGAGGGTCAGACCGTCGCGTATTTCATATCCAGTCGAGAGTGCAAGCTGATGATCCTCAAAATCTCCGCCGCCGATTAGCTCCGCTGGACGGTAGGTGTACACGGCCGCAACGTTGAACTTGTTCATCGTCACTTTGCCGCCAACTGTGTAGAAAGCGATGTCTTTAAGCGCGGTCTCGTCTTCGAGAATGAAGTTGTCGAAATAGGTCACTTCCGCCAGCCACTCAAACTTCACGCTATTGTATTCGCGCTCGCCCACGAGGCCGAAGACGAAGCCGTTCTGGTCGTCCAGAGCGTCGAAGCCAGCAATACCGGAGTCGCGACCCTTAGCCTGATGAATGTAGCCAAAGTGATAGCTGAGGCCAGGTAGGGACGGAATTTTTTCACCATCAATAGCTATGTTAAAGTTTTCCAGGTCTTCAGTGTTGCCAAAACCGCCGTCGTCGATGTCGGCCTGTCCGCGATTATTAAATGTGGAGTTGCTAAGCGTTGAAATGTCCTGCTTGAAAACTCCAGCCGTCACAGTGACTTCGCCGATGCGCCCAGCTTCTTTTGTGACCGACGCGCCAAAACCCAGCCGCTCGGTAAACTCGTAGCCGTCTTCTGCGAAATCCGTGCCGTAAACTCCGGGAGCGACATCCCAGGCTTTACCGTAGTTTACGTTGTACTTACCGGCGAAGATTTTGAAAGGCTCGAAGTCGAACTGAGCGTAAAGTTGCTCGGCGAACAGACCTTGATTTTCAAAATAACGCTCATCACCAGCATCGATATCTTCCACGGGCTCAAACACAAGACCGGCCTGAATCGAAAAGTTTTTGTTAAAGTAAAAGCCAAGCTCGGCTTCGGTCGTGTTGTAAGTGTCGCTGACCTCGTTGTCTTTATCATCGGCCTTGAATGTGTGATCGCTTTGAATTTCGATACCGATCTCACCCTTCAGATAAGGGTACGATTTTGGCTTATCGTCATCATCATCGTCACCGTCGTCGCCAACACCTTCAGGCGCCGCTTCGGGAACGTTTGCCTGCGCCATGGCTTCATTTAACGGCAGCGTTACACCACTCGCAAGCAACGCCGTAAACGCCGCAAAACCCCAAACCAAATGCCTCTTGCGTTCATTTATAATCATTTTCGCCGCTCCCCCAAAAAAACAATATGTACATGTTATAGTGTAACGTTAATTCGCCGTCAACGCCACGATACGCACTGAGTTTTTAGATCACCGCAGGCGCATTAAAGAATGAATTCCTTACATGAATACTATTGATGCCCTCTCACACCGCGAATTTATAAACCTCTATGATTGTAGGCGCGCCGCGGATGTTGCCGTTCTGCTACAGCGACGCGCCTGTGCATCAACCTTTTTGCTCTTCAGTCACTTTTTGCGGATTATCGAGACTGTCGGAACCTTCAAACTCGATAGCTTTCAACTTTAAAGCCGCAACCGCGCGCTCGATGGACTTGGTTTGCGTGGTTAAACTGTCGATAACTTTCTGCGCCACCGCGTTGCCCTCCGCGTTGCCCTCGCCGATCATCTGGTCGTAGGCCTCGCCGTCCTCCGCGCGCTTTTTCATAGCCGCGGCGGCCGCGAGAGTCTCGTCCAGGCGCGCTTTAAGTTCGTCCGCCACCTCGCCTGATTTGGCTTTCACCACATTATAAGGGCTTGGCCCGGAGACTTCCGTTCCGTCGACACGCACGTATTTCCCGGTGAACACATTTTTCATGCCCACGATGTCGTAATAATGCGAGTTGTGCGTGTTGTCGGAAAAGCAGTCGTGCTCCTCTTCTGGATCGTGGATCATTAGGCCGAGTTTCATGCGCTCGCCTGCCAGTTCGCCATAGGAAAGCGAGCCGAGACCGGTAAAGATGGCGACAAGTCCGGCATTATCGCTTTTCATGACCGACGCGCGCGCTTTGCCTTTTACGCCCCATTGGCCGACCATGAATTTGAGGTCGTCGATCAGCAGATTGGTCGTAACCTTAAAATACTCCGCGCGGCGGTCGCAATTGCCGCCCGTGCAGTTTTTCACATCAAAATCAGTCACCGGCCGGTTGCCCGCGCCAGCCGCCGTGCCGTTAGTATCCTGCCCCCACAGCATAAATTCGATGGCGTGATAGCCAACCGCTACATTGGACTCGACGCCGCCTGCCTCCTGCAGCTTGTCCGCGAGAAGTGCTTTGGTGATTTTGGACGTGTCGATCATTTTGCCGCTGAGTTTGAGTTTTTTGTTGGCGATGACGTTGGCCACATAAAGCTCGTTCTCATCAGACTCTGCGCCATAGCTGGCGTCCACGTAGTCGATTAGCCCCTCGTCAAGCGGCCAGGCGTTTACCTTTCCCTCCCAATCATCGACGATGGCGTTGCCGAAACGATAAACCTCGGTCTGCTGATAGGGCACTCGCGCCGCAAGCCAGGCAGTTTTCGCCGCCTTCAATGTCTCCTCGCTTGGCGTCGCGATCAGCGCAGCAACTGATGTCTTTAGCGCCTCCGCCGTTTTGAGCGAATCCTCATAACCGGCCAGAGCGATGTCTGCGTATGTTTTCAGCACATCTTTCACTTTTACGTCGGCTGATGCGCCACCCACCAGCATGACCGGTAAGGCCGCCGCCGCGATGACGGCGCCACGCCGCAAATAATCCCACGATACAAACATGAAAAGCCTCTCCTCAATTGATGCGCCCAAAATTGTGGACGTTTATCTCCGCGTTGAAACCCTGTGCAGCCTTTGGCCGCGAACCCATGCACCGGCCTAAAAGTTTTACGCACGCCGCTTCCATCAAGCCGATTTTTCTGATAACACCTTTGAATACATGCATGAAATTCATATTACTGAATAATATAGTTGAGAGCTATGCATCTTAAAGAACTCGACGCAAACCTTGTCGTGGTGCTCGACGCGCTGCTGATCGACGCTAGCGTAACCAAGGCGGCGAAGCGGCTCGGCCGCAGCCCGTCCGCCATCAGCCACGCGCTCGCCAACCTGCGCGAGGTGTTCGCCGACGATCTGTTCGTGCGTGCCGGGCAACGGCTTGTGCCAACCGCGAAAGCGTTGGAGATCGCCCCCACCATCCACGTCATCGTCACGGGCATCGAAAGCTTGCTGCGCCCGGCGACGCCTTTCGACCCCGCCACGCAGGAGCGCGCTTTTACCGTGCTTTGCCGCGAAACGTCGGAGTTCACGCTGTTGCAGCCCTTGCGCGAGCGGTTGAAGGCGTCGGCGCCTGACATCTCCGTGGCCGGTAGCAGCTTCGAGCCGGAAAGCTGGACGGAGAAGCTGCGGCTCGGTCACGCGCAGTTCGCCATCATCGAAGCGCTCGCGGAGGAACCGGGCGCGGAGTTGCACTGGAAACTGCTGTTCGAGGATGCGTGGATCACGCTTGCGCCAAAGAACCATCCCCTTGCCAAAGGCGAGGTCACGCAGGAGACGTTCGCCGCACAGAACCACGTCGTTATAACCGCGCCGCCAAAGATTCAGGAGCATTTGCTATCTACGCTGGCGGCGTATCAGATTCCGTTTGGCGAAGTGACGTGGGCGTCATCGCTATTCGCCGGGCTGTTTCTCGCGTTGGAGGCGAATGCGCTGGTGACGCTACCCGCGTCGGTCGCCAAGGCGGTGGATGGGCATCTGCAACTCGCTTCCGTGCGCCATAATCAGCCCAAGCTGACCAACAAGACATTTCTCATCTGGCATCGCAGCAACGACCGCGACGAATGCCATTCATGGCTACGCGATGAGATCGCCGCCTGCGCCCCGTCGAAGGAATAATGCGCGAGCTTCGATTGACCTACGGCAAAAACGCGGCGATGGCGGCGCGCAAATCCTCAAATCCGATGGTTTTTACTGAGGATGTGGACATCTGCGAGGGAAAAGCGGCCGGGCGCTTCACCAGCTTGCCCGCCAGCGTGGCCTCAACTGCGGTAAGCCCTCCCGGTTTCAGCTTGTCGGTTTTGGTGAGCACCGCTTGATACGACACTGCCGACTCATCGAGCAGCGTCATGATCTCCACGTCGATGGGCTTCACGCCGTGGCGGCTGTCGATGAGCACGTAAACGCGGCGGAGCTGCACGCGGCCGCGCAGGTAATCGCGTATGAGCTGGTTCCAGGCATGCACCTTCTTTTTCGGCGCTTCAGCGTAGCCATAGCCCGGCAAATCCACCAGATGCAGTTTGCCGCCTAGGTTGAAATAGTTGATTTCCTGGGTGCGGCCCGGCGTGTTCGAGGTGCGCGCGAGACCATGACGGTTTACCAGCGCATTGATCAGGCTGGATTTGCCCACGTTCGAGCGGCCAGCAAACGCGACTTCCGGCAAATCCGTCTGCGGCAGGCCCTCGACATCGACGACGCCTTTGACGAAATCGCACGGCCCCGCAAACAGCTTGTGCGCTCTCTCATGCTCAAGCGTGATCTGCGCGGCCAGGGAGGCGTCCAGTTCGGACGCCGGGCGGGGAGCCGACAAGTTCAGATCAGGAGCCTTTGCGGCGGTCTCTGGGTTTTCCACCATTTGGCCTGTTGTCATTCTTCGGCCTCAGATTTGCGGAACTGACGGGGGCAGCAGGCGCCTCCGCAGGCTTGGCACCGCCAAAGCCCATGTTGTCCCAAAGGTCCACCTTAACGCCGTTGCGCTCCATAATCATCCATTGCTGCGCGATCGAAAGGGTGTTGTTCCACGCCCAATAAATAACGAGACCAGCAGGGAATGACGCCAGCATGAACGTGAACAGCACCGGCATCCAGGTGAAAATCTGTTGCTGCACAGGATCGGAGGGCGTCGGGTTCAGCTTCATCTGCACCCACATCGTCGCGCCCATAATGAGCGGCCATATACCCAGCATGAGAAACGGCCCCAAAACTGGCACGGTGGACGGATCCCATGGAATGAGCCCGAACAGGTTGAAGATCGATGTTGGATCGGGCGCCGACAAATCCTGCACCCAGCCAAAGAACGGCGCGTGCCGCATCTCGATGGTGATGAACAGTACCTTGTAGAGCGCGAAAAACACAGGAATCTGAATGAGGAGAGGCAGACAACCCGACAGCGGATTGACCTTCTCCTTCTTATACATCGCCATCATTTCCTGCTGCTGGCGCATTTTATCGTCTTTGTAGCGCTCGCGGATGCGCATCATATCGGGCTGCAGTTTTTTCAACTTGCTCATGGACGCATAGGATTTGTTGGCGAGCGGGAAGAACACCGCTTTTAGCAAGATGGTGACGACAAGGATGGAAACGCCGAAGTTTCCGAACAACTTGTAGAAGAAGTCGAGCACGTAAAACATCGGCTGGGTGATAAAGAAAAACCAACCCCAGTCGATCATTTTCTCAAATTTCTTGATTCCGAACTCTGTTTTGTACGCATCTATGGCAGTGACCTGCTTGGCGCCAGCAAACAGCCTGCCTGTCGTTGACTGCGTCGTGCCGGGCGCAATGGAAATGGCGGCGTTTACGTAATCCGTCTGAAAGTGAGGACGGCCCACTTTCTCTTCAGCGCCGAAGCTAAAGTTAACGGGTGTCGCCTGGTCAGGGATGAGCGCCGCAGCCCAGTACTTATCCGTGATGCCGAGCCAGCCGCCCTGCACGCCATTGAAAACCTCACGGCGTTTCCTGACCGCCACGTTCTCGTAGTCGTCATGCCCAGTCAAATCGCCGTAACCGATTTCCTTTAGACCGCCATCGCCTGCAACGCCGATCAGGCCTTCATGCTGGATGAAAAACCCTTCAGTTTTAGGCAGACCATGGCGCGAGATGAGAGCGTAAGGGCTTATAACCGCTGTTTTGCTGGACTTGTTCTCAACCTGCTGGGTAAAGGTGAAAACGTAACGGTCATCGACGGAAACAAGGTTGCGGAAAATGACGCCTTCGCCATTGTCAAAAACAAGCCTCAGTGGCGATGCTGGCGTCAGCGGCCCGGTCGTTTCCGACGTCCACACGCTTTCAGAATCTGGAAGTTTGATGGCGTCGCCGCCTGCCTGTACCCAACCCCATTCAGCGTAGAACGGCTGCGGGGAACGCGATGGCGACAGAAGCGCGACATTCTCGGCGCCAGGCTTGATGCTGACGCGATAGTTCTTGAGAATAATGTCGTCAATCCGCGCGCCTTTAAGAGCGATAGAGCCACTGAGAGCCGGTGTGTCGATGGCTATGCGCGGCGACGACTGCAGCGCGATTTCCCTCGTCTGCGTTTGCGTGGCGACCACGCTAACTGGAGACGGCGCTCCAACGGGAGACGTGTTTGGCGCCGGTATTGCGCCAGGCGTCTGCGGCGTGGGTTGCGCCGTTGTCTGCTGCTGCGCGGCCTGACGTTGCTGAGCCTCACGCAGACGCTGCGCCTCGGGCACGGCGAACAAAACTTGCCAAAGCACCAGTACGCCGAGGGATAGCGCTATCGCCAGAATAAAGTTACGATTATCGTCCATGGAGGCGAGTGTCCTTCAGCAGTCTGATCTATTTCCCGGTGGCGGCGAAAGTGGTGGCTGTATACCCGAATTTCGCCGCGAGACATTTGCGGGCGCGCCTAATGCATGCACCTTATGGAACGCCAATCTCATATCCGCAAGCAAATCAGCAAAATCGCGGTTAAGCGCGTCCATCCGTCCGATGATGACGTAATCGAAACCGGATTTGGCATGGTGCTGCGCCAGAATTCGGGTGGCCTCCTTAAGCCTGCGTCGCGCGCGATTGCGTTTGACCGCTCCACCGCGCTTTTGGCCGCTTGTCTCAACTGTCGCAATGGCGCGGTCGGATACGGTAAATCCAAAACGGGGAGGCGGCGCAGTTTCGGCCTGATCGCCACCCTGCGGTAGCGCTTGTAGGACGAACGCGGGGGACGTCCACTTGCGGCCAGTCTTAAGCCGGAGAAAGTCCTGACGGCGCTTTAGCGTTTCCATTCGCGCTTATCGAAAATATGCGCGGGCAGCCTTAAGCGCAAAGCTTCTTGCGGCCACGCGCACGTCGGCGTGAGAGCACCAGATTGCCGGCGGTTGTGGAGCGACGAGCGCGAAATCCGTGGTTACGTTTGCGCTTGATTTTGCTTGGCTGATAGGTGCGCTTCATAAGCCGCACTCCTTCCGGATTTTGGTTTGAATGAGATATAGGCGTGGCGCTGCGCAAAAGTCAACGCGGGCGGGCCGAAAAGCGCTAGGCGGGTTACGCTTTTTCTTCCGCCAGCAGCTTCAGCGACATCTGCGGACGCGGGCCGATGTGCGAAATGACCTCTGCTGCAGCCAGGCTGGCGAGGCGACCGGACGCCGCCAGATCGCGCCCATTGGCATAGCCGAACAGAAAGCCCGCCGCATAAAGGTCGCCCGCCCCGGTCGTATCGACCACCGCGGCAACTGGCGCGGCCGCAACCTCGACGGTTTCATCGCCGTGCAAAATGCGCGAGCCTTTCGCGCTGCGCGTCACCGCCGCCAGTTTGACCGAAGCGCGGATGCGGGCGCACGCATCTTCAAAATCCTCGGTCTCATACAGCGACAGCAGTTCGCGCTCGTTGGCGAACACGATGTCTGCGTGCTTGCCTATGAAGTCGAGAAAGGCGTCGCGGTGGCGCTCGACGCAGAACGGATCCGACAGGCTGACGGCCACCATGGTTCCCGCGTCCATGGCGATGCGGGCGGCCTCGTAAAATGCGGCTCTGGCGAGAGGCGGATCGAAGGAGTAGCCCTCAAGATAAAGAACCTTTGACTGTGCGATGATCGTCGGATCGATCTCCTGCACGGTAAGTTCAGCGGCGGCGCCGAGAAACGTGTTCATCGTTCGCTCGCCCTCGGGGGTGACAAGGATCAGGCAGCGGCCGGTTGGCGAGGCGTCGCCCGAGGCAGCTGTCGCGAAATGCACGCCAATAGACCGGATATCGTGCGCGAAAATACCGCCAAGCTGATCGCCCGCCACCTTGCCGATGAACGCCGCGCGCCCGCCAAAGGAGGCAACGCCCGCGCACGTATTAGACACCGAGCCGCCGGATGTCTCGACGCCCGGCCCCATCTTGGCGTAAAGCGCCTCAGCTTCGCCCGCATCGATGAGGCGCATGAAGCCTTTGTCCATGCCGTTCGCTGCGATGAACCCGTCATCGCATCTCGCGATCACATCCACGATGGCGCTGCCGATGCCGACGACATCAAATGTCTTATTATTCATCACAAGCTTCAATCCAGGTTAAGCTTTGACATAGCTTGCAAAGCTTTCATGCAGCAACTATTCTCGCGACATGACAGACCTTCCAGAAAATGTCGATCTAAAATTCCTCGCAACCATTATGCTTCGCATGGACGCGCGTCTTGATGGCATGAGCAAGCGGTTCGATCTGATGGAAGCTGGGAAAGGCTCAGGCAACGCACTTTTAAAGCCAATGCACATCCAACCAGATATTCAGGATCGTTTGATCGAACTTAAAGCTGAAGTGAGTAACATTCTCCGTAATCTGAGAGCCAACACGGGCATTGTTCCTAGAGCACCTGTATAATTACGGACTTGTTCGTTCGGATTGAGAAACGGTTTGATCTGGTGCGGGCGTAACCGCCAGAGTTTTTTCCTCGAATTTGCATAAATCGGCGATCAGGCAGCGTGGGCATTCCGGTTTGCGCGCCTTGCACACATAACGGCCGTGCAGGATTAGCCAATGATGCGCGTGCATCAAAAACTCGCCCGGGATGACGGCCTCTAGCGCGCGCTCCACATCGAGCGGAGTTTTGCCGCAGCCCAGATGCGTGCGATTGCCGACACGAAAAATGTGCGTGTCGACCGCAATGGCTGGCTGACCAAACGCCACGTTTAAAACCACATTGGCCGTCTTGCGCCCAACGCCCGGCAGCGCCTCAAGCGCCTCGCGATCATGCGGCACCTCTCCGCCATGGAGCGCAAGCAGGCGCTCCGATAGCGCGATCACATTTTTCGCCTTGCCCTTATAAAGCCCGATGGTTCTTATCAGCTCGCGCACTCGCTCCTCGCCAAGCGCCACCATGTTTTGGGGTGTAGGCGCCAGACGGAACAGCTCGCGCGTTGCTTTGTTGACGCTAACATCGGTCGCCTGAGCAGACAGGGCGACGGCGACAAGCAATGTGTATGGGCATGAAAAGTAAAGCTCCGTCTGCGGCGACGGGCTGGCTGCGGCAAAACGCCGGAACATCTCCGCCGCCTCGTCCTTCGTAATGCGTTTCATACGAGAACGGCCGCGCTTATTTGCTCGTTTCACTCCTGCTTCACCGTGTGCCATCCTGATGCCCTTCAAACCCGTTTGCTCAGACCTTAAAAAATGAACGACATCTCGAAAACTTCGGCAAAACAGTTCAACGCGACGTTGCTGCCTTATCGATCACTGAGCCGCAAGGGTTTCGTCGTATTGATGGCGATTGTCTGCGTTATCAGCTTCGTCGCGGGCGCAGTTTTTGTCTGGATGGGCGCCTGGCCTGTCACCGGCTTTTTCGGCCTGGACGTGGCGCTGATTTACTGGGCGTTTCGCGCCAACTACCGCGCCGCCGACATGTATGAAAAGGTCGAGTTGGACGCCACCGAGTTGCGCATTACGCGGGTGCAGCCATCGGGGCATTCGGAAAGCTGGAGCTTCAATCCTTACTGGGTGCGGCTTGGCCTTGAGGAGCGCGAGACCTCGGCGGACGTTCTCTCGATCACCTCTCATGGCGCCCGCTTCGTTTTCGGCGCTTTCCTCAGCGATGCGGAGAAAAAGGAGTTTTTAGTCGCGCTGAGATCGGCGCTTGCCGTCCACGGACAAACCTCGTCCTAACCAACTGTTCAAATGCCGTTTCCCGATGTAAAGTCCGGCCAAATCGCAAATAGCGGGAGGCGGCTTTGCGTTGGTGGGTCTGGCTGGCATTTATCGTGATGACGCAGTCCGCGTATGCGCAGGGTGCGCAAAAGCGCGTCGCGCTTGTCATCGGCAACTCCGACTATCAAAAACCTGGCGTCAACGATCTGCCTAACGCACGACGTGACGCGGAGGCTATTGGCAGGCTGTTGATCGGCATTGGTTTCTCCGTCACCGCGAAATATGACCTCGGCTACGACGGCATGCGGCTCGCCCTGCGCGATTTCGGGACGACGGCGGAAGGCGCGGACGCGGCGCTTATACATTTCGCCGGACATGGCATCGAACTCAGTCTTGGGGGCGGCAATTTCCTCGTGCCGGTCGATGCTGAACTCAAGTCGCCATCTGCCGCACGGCAGGAGATGTTCAGCCTTTCTGCGTTGGAGGAAGCGGTGGCTTCGGCGCGCGGGCTGAAGCTCATCATTCTCGACGCCTGCCGCGACAATCCGTTTCCGCAAACCGTGACGCGCGGCGCGGCCGACCGGGGGCTGGCGCGGCCCGAGCCTCGCGAGCGCATTCTGGTCGCGTTTTCCGCGCGGCATGGCACAAAGGCGCAGGACGGGGTGGCGGGTGGCCTCAGCCCGTTTGCAACCGCGCTCATCGAGCATTTACCGACGCCCGGTGAGGAAATCCGTTTCATCATGGGCCGGGTGGAGGACGCGGTCATCAAGGCGACGAGCGGGGTGCAACAGCCCTTTACCTACGGTTCGCTAGGCGGCGAGAAGGTGTATCTAACCCCGCCGCAGGAGCAAACAAACCCCAAGCCCGGCCAATCCGAAGCCGTCACGCCCCCGGTCATAAAGCCTGATCCTGTCGTCGGCGAGGCGGAGAGAGCTTGGCAATTGGTTGATCCCACAAGCAAAGACCAGCTTCGCGCCATCGAGCGCCGCTTCCCAAACACGTTTTACGCCGATCTGGCGAGCGCGCGGATCGTCGAAATCGAGCGCAATGAGGTCGAACGGTTTCAGCAGGAGGAGGAGGGCTCCGCACGCGACAAAGCTGAAAAAACGCTGCAGGAAGCCAACCGTAGAGCTGAGGCTGAACGGGCCGCAGCAGCGGAGCAGCAGGCGCGGCTCGACGCGCTCCGCAAGCCTCCGCCGAAATCCTACAGCTATGTGTGGGATACACGCCCGCCGGACGATTTCCTGGCGCTACGCACAGAGCCATCGTCCCGTACCGGCTCGCGCATCGCTAAAATGCCAAACGGTACGCTTTTGGAGGTGATCGAAAAGCGCCCGGATGGCTGGTGGTATGTTCGCACGATTGAAGGCCTCGAAGGCTGGACGAAATACGCCAATGAAAACGGGAGCCGGGTGTGGATTTACTGCTGCCGCAGCCGCTGACGGTGCTTATCGCTGGCTTGCTCGCGCTTTTGGTGTGGGCGCCCGCACAGGCTGAAGGCAAAACCCTTCATCGCGATGCAAAGCAACTAATTTTGGTTACTCCCGACGGCTTTAACGCAGCCTCGGCTTCGCTCCAGACGTTTGAGAAAGCTGAAGGCGGACAAGACTGGAAACCTGTTATGAAGCCAGCGCGCGTTGTGGCGGGCGTGAAGGGGTTTGCCTGGGGCTGGGATCAGGACATTCCGTCAATCGGCGAAACTGGGAGTCGCGATACGCAAACCCCGGCGCTACGCAAGCGCGAGGGGGATAAACGAACCCCAATGGGCGTCTATCGGCTTGGGCGCCCGTTCGGCTTTGGCGAGGATACAAGAGCAGATTACATGCGTCTGTCCGCTGGAAAAACCTTCTGCGTCGATGATGTCAATGCGCCCGAATACGGCAAGATTGTCGATCGCGCCGGTCTGCCGAAAAAAGTTTCCGCCGAGAACATGGGCGTCATTCCGCTGTACCGGAAAGGATTCATCGTCGAGTTCCCGGAGAACCGTGACAAGAAAAGTGGCTCGTGTATTTTCCTGCATCTATGGCGCGGGCAGAAGCAGGGCACGGTCGGATGCGTGGCTATGGACGAAAAGACCATGGGCAAGTTACAAAAATGGGTGAGGCCTGGGGCCGTGATCGCGATATTGCCGCCTTCCGCTACCCACCTCGTCGGCCTTCGGCCTACACCAGTTCAGACTTGCGCAGCACCGACTGGTGAGCATCCAGCGTGTAAACCAGAGGAACACCCGTGGCAATATTGACCTTCAAAATCTGCTCCGGCGTCAAATTCTCCAACTGCATCAGGAGCGCCCGCAGGGAGTTGCCGTGCGCGGCAATAATGACGCTTTTGCCGGGCAAGAGTTTCGGCCTTATCTGAGCCTCATAATAAGGCAGAACGCGCGCCGCCGTGTCTTTCAGGCTTTCGCCCGCTGGCGGCGGAACATCGAACGAACGGCGCCACACGAGCACCTGGTCCTCGCCCCAACGCTCGCGCGCGTCGTCCTTGTTGAGGCCGGTGAGATCGCCGTAATCCCGCTCGTTCAGCGCCTGATGGCGGATTGTTTCAAGGCCGGTTTGGCCCAGCTCCTGCAGAATAATGTCAAGAGTGTTGTTGGCGCGCTTTAAAACGCTGGTGAAAGCGATGTCGAACTTCACCCCTTCGGCCCTTAGTAGCCGCCCAGCGCGATGCGCTTCTACGACGCCCTGTTCGGTGAGTTCCACATCTTTCCAGCCCGTGAACAGATTGAGCTTGTTCCATTCACTTTCACCATGGCGCACCAGCACAAGCGTCGTATCCATGTATCACATCTCCGGCGGCAAACGTTACACGCGCATTTATAAACTTAAATTACGCCGTTCGCCTAGCGCCTGGTTGCTCATTATTGCTCTTGTGTACGAATAGGTTACATAGCTGAGGC
>JAWXCE010000065.1:0-28815 GCA_034440495.1 Hyphomicrobiales bacterium
AAAAGCCCTCGGCCCTGATCACCCCGATACCGGCGCAAGTCTCAACAATCTGGCCTTGCTGTACCGCGCGCAGGGCCGCCTCGCCGAGGCCGAGCCGCTGTTCGAGCGGGTGCGGGCCATGCCGCAGGGCGGCGCGCGGCAGTTCCCAATCCTGTTCGCGACCAACCGTGCGCCGGAGGCAGGCGCGAAAACCCCCGGCTTCGGCGCGGCGCGCGACGAGCGGCTGAATTTCGGCGCGGCGACCATGCTCGCCGTGGGCGATATTGTGAAGGCGCGCGGCGAAAGGCGCGCCTCCGGCGGCGGGATGCTGGATAAATCGGGCGCGGCCCTCACCGCCTCCGGCTCCATCGCCATCCGCCGCATCGACCCGGCACCGGACATGGAGGGGGCGGCCAAGGCGCTGCCCGCGCCGAAACAGGCGCTGATTTTCGTGCACGGCTTCAACACCGGCTTCGAGGACGCGCTGAAGCGCACCGCGCAGGTCGCCTTCGACCTCGATTTTCCCGGGCAACCCATGCTGTTTAGCTGGCCGTCAAAGTCGCGCTTTTGGGGTTATCTGGCGGATCGCGACAGCGCCGATATCGCCGCCGATTATCTGGTCGAGTTTCTCGATGCGGCGGGCAAGACCATGCCGGAGACCAAGCTCAATATCGTGGCGCACAGCATGGGCAACCTTGTCTTGCTCAGCGCGCTGGAGAAAATTGCGCTGCGTGGCGCGGAGAAGCGCCCGCGCATCGGTGAGATCATCCTGGCGCATCCGGATGTGGATGGAGGCCGGTTCCGTCAACTCGCGAAGCGGCTGCAAGGCGAGGGGTACGGCCTGACGCTTTACACCTCGCGCGACGACAAGGCGATGTGGCTGTCGGGCTGGCTGAGCGGCGATGCGCGCGCGGGCGGCGCAGCGGCGGCGGCCGACGGCGTGGACACCATCGATATCACCGGCCTGAGCACGAGCTTCTGGAGCGCCAATCACAACACTTTCAGCGGCAACCCAATCGTATTCGGCGACATGGCGCGCCTCATCGCGAGCGGCGAGCGCCCGCCGCACAAGCGCACGCAATCTTTCGAGGAGGTGCCGGGCGAAAAGGGGTCCTATTGGCGCTATCGAATTACGGTGAGCGAAGGCGGGTTCGTGCAATAGGGTCGATGTGAACGAAGTAGGCATTGAAACCGCATTTTTGGCCGCGTGCCATGCCGAGTTGCAGGCGCTGAAGCCCGGCAATGTGCATGTGTACGCCGAGGGGCACCGCATGACGGTTGCAGATTTCGAGGCGAGCGCCAAAGCCGCCGCGCCGTTCATCGCCGCGCATGATATGAGCTTGGGCGAGCGCATCGAAAGCGCCGTGCGCGCCACCTGGACGGCCGTGGGCAAAAACACCAATCTCGGTATCATCTTGCTTTGCGCGCCGCTGGCTATGGCGGCTGAAAGGGCGCAGGCTCAGGGTGGTGCCGCGCTGGAACGCCTGCGGCAACCGCTTGCGGAGATTATCTTTCACTCCACTGTCGCGGACGCCGAACGCGCCTTCCGCGCCATCGCGCTCGCCAATCCAGGCGGTTTGGGTGAGGCTGAACACGATGTGCGCCAGCCTGCCTCCATCACGCTTTACGAGGCGATGCGGCTGGCCGCGAGCCGCGATCTGATCGCGCGGCAATATACAAACAGTTTTGGCGAGGTGTTCGGCGTTGGCTACAGCGTCCTTCAAGAAGGGTTAACGCGCTTTGACGATATCCGGTGGGCGACAAGCCTTGCCTACCTGACCCTCATGGGCAGCTTTCCGGATTCTCATATCTGGCGCAAATACGGGCGTGACGTTGCGTGCGGCGTTCGAGACGAAGCGCGCGCATTCGCAGCAATGCGGGAGAAGACGGATGATCCGCTACAATGCTCGAAGCCGCTGATTGCCTTCGACTCCAGCCTAAAGGCGCGCGGCCTGAATCCCGGCGCCATTGCGGACTTGACTGTCGCGACCCTGTTCGTCGGCGAACTTGCCGCCAAGCTGGATCGGGCCACGTAACGCCTTGTATTTCGGCGCGATCACACTTGCGTGCGCGGTTTACTATGAGTAGTGTCCGCCATGCGCAAACCGCGCAACTATCTGGAAACCGGTTTGGCGACTCCGTCAAACGCAGCAAACTGGGATAGTCTGGTCTGGGTTCCGGCTTAAAACGGGCCGGTTCAGGCTTTTCGTTTTTGACGAAGTGAATCCAATCGGGAGGATTACCGGAATGGCTATGATCAATAAAGTTATGGTTGGCGAGTCGCTTGTAGGCGACGGCAATGAAGTCGCTCATATCGACCTCATCATTGGCCCGCGCGGCAGCGCTGCCGAGACAGCGTTCTGCAACAGCCTCACCAACAACAAAGACGGCTTCACGTCGCTTCTCGCCGTGATCGCGCCTAACCTGCCTTGCAAACCAAACACCGTCATGTTCAACAAAGTCACCATCAAAGACGCCCGCCAGGCCGTCCAGATGTTTGGCCCAGCACAATACGGCGTCGCTAAAGCGGTTGCTGACAGCGTTGCCGATGGCACGATCCCAGCATCCGAAGCCGATGACCTGTTCATTTGCGTTGGCGTGTTCATTCACTGGGACGCAGCCGATGACGCGAAAATTCAGCAGTACAACTACACGGCTGTGAAAGAATCCATCGAACGCGCCGTGAAAGGTACGCCGAACGCCGCCGAAGTGACGTCGAAGAAAGATTCGGCCGCTCATCCGTTCGCAGCCAAGGGCTGAAGCGGAAACCACCCTGGGCAGGAAACGCCTCAGGTCGCAGCTTCGGCGCCGGAGCCGAAAATGGAAGCCCGAGTGGCGCCCAAACCGGCATATGAAGAGCGCAAGGGCCTGTTTCAGCGGTTGGCCGCAATCTTTCAGAAGTGAGAACGAGGGGCGGGAAACCGCCCCTTTTCATTTCGCGGCGAGATCATCTAACTGCGCAGCTCCAATCGCACCTTCATGAAGCGCGGTGGCGACGAGCGCGCCGTTAATGCCCAGGTTTTTAAGTTCCACGAGGTCTGCGGTGTTGCGAATTCCGCCCGCTGCATACAAGCGTGTGTCTGGCGACTTGGGACGAGTAAACTCCAGCAATGTACTATTGGGGCCGTTTTGAGAGCCTACATCATCAAGATTCATGAGGATCACATCCTCCGGCCATAGGGTGATGTTGAACTGCAGATCGAAAGGCCCAACGATCCTGCCTTTCTTGAAATCGAGCGATAAGATATGACTCTTCAAGCCGTGCATGTCTTCTTCCCTCATGCTTTCCGTGCCGAGAACATGATGAAGCCAAGGTCGTTTCCGCCAGTTCATTGCAACTTTCCTGGCTGTTAGCCCACTGTCCATCCAGATTTTAATGTCTGGATAGTAATGATTAATCGACGTTAATAAATCGCGCTGTGATGGAAGGCCTTCAATCGCATCTAGGTCCGCGATGTAGAAAGTTGGGAAGGGGTGCAGCCTCAAAAACCCCGCTACGGCCTCCAAAGGTTCGGCGTTGGGACAAATAGGCGAGCGCCATGGCTGATATTTGTGCCGGTCGCCGCCTGCAGCGCGCACAACCTGGCCCGCCTTCAGGTCAATTACGGGAATAATACGCATCTAAGGTTGTCTCGATTTCGTTGCATGCGGCGATTCTAACGCGGTCAAGATAGAATGCGCAAAAGAGCGCGATAAATCACCAAATTCATCATGACAAATGGTTTGCGCGGAGTTAGTGTCCTCTTAATATCAAGTCATGTCCTGCCGGATCAATATCCGATCCGGGACTATCATAACCGGCCTCTCTGAAATGTAATGCGTTGTAAACATTGTGGTTTTTATATAATGGGCCAACGGGTTAGTTTCGCAAGATTGCTCGGAGTAAATGCGGATGTTCACAAAAAAGCCAGAGAACGACATGAGCAACTTTGACGCGCAAAAACCAATCACCAAAACCACCAGCGCAGCCGTTGGTAGTAAGCAACCTATGGGCGGACAAGGTATGGCGGCTAATCCAAGTTCAATGAATGCGCCATCCGGCGGACTGATGCCGGGCATGCAGTCTGGCGCGCTTGTCGCCAAGACACCCTCGTTCCGGGGGCAGGACCGCATGTCGCCATCCATTATCGGGGAAGACCTTACCGTCACCGGTAACGTGCTTTCACGCGGCGAAGTACAGGTTGATGGCCAAATCCAGGGCGACGTGCATTGTTCATCGCTTATCGTTGGCGAAAAGGCCCAGATCACGGGCGGGATCGTGGCCGAGGATGTGGTCGTTCGCGGCCGCGTGATGGGTTCGGTTCGCGGTATGCGCGTTACCTTGCAAGCTTCCTCTCATGTGGAAGGCGACGTTTTTCATCAGTCTCTCGCCATCGAGCAAGGTGCTTACTTCGAGGGCAAATCGCGTCGCTCTGAAGACCCGATCGCATCGGCGCCTAAGCTTGAAAACATGGGCGGCCACAACCAAGCCGCTGAGTAACTCACGCGAAACTTGTTCGGGAAAGCCGGCCGCTTAACAGCGTTCCGGCTTTTCTGTTCAGAATAGATATTTATTGCCGCGCGAATCCTTTGCCAGCAACAGCCGCGACATCAATATGGTCGAGGTCGTGATAAGAAATGTCACGACGATGAGGGCCAAATACTCAGGCCCGGTGTTCACGTTGCCTTCGAAAACATAATAGATATTACCGCGCACCGATGTGTAAAGATCAATACTAAAACATAGAAACCACGCGATTTTCAGCAGCAGCGTGATGAGATCATCCGCTGTGAACGTCCATATCCAATGGGTGGCGATCATGAAGCCAAACACGACCAGCGAGACCACAACCGCAAAGGTGGCTTTCACCGGGTTAACGGGGTCGGCGGAAAAGATGCCCAATACTTCGTCAATACCGAACAGCGTTGTGAAACCGTCCCACAACGCTCCAAGACCAATGATGAGAGCTAATATGAACGGCATAATGGCTTTTGCCTAGTTGCGCGTCATCATGACGGCGATGGATAACGCCATTCCGAGCACGAACATCAAGAATACGAAAACATTCAGGTTAAACCGTAACCGCCAAGGGCTACGCTTTGTGGCGGCTGCCGTTTGCTCACCCTCTGCGGCGATGAATGCAGCGAAATCATCCTCTCGCGCTCTCGCAAAAAGCACCGCGTAACGCATGGCAACGTCACGGTTCATGCGTGCCCGCTGGGAAATAACGTAAAGGCTTTCCTCGAAATCGGCGGGGGTTTTCGGCATGTTGTTCGCCATGGCGTCTCGCCCGTCGCACGCGGCGAAAACCTCCGCCATTAATATACGCATTTTAGCTAAGTTTTAACGATGATAGGAAAGCTTTTTTGCGGATGGTTAACGGCGCGTCAAAAACGTTAGTTGGCGAAGCGGAAATGCAGAATGTCGCCGTCCTGCACTTTGTATTCCTTGCCTTCAAGGCGCATTTTGCCAGCTTCCTTGCAACCCGCCTCGCCGTTGAATTTGACGAAGTCGTCATAAGCGATAGTTTCCGCGCGAATGAAGCCTTTTTCAAAATCCGAGTGGATGACGCCTGCCGCGCCGGGCGCCATTGTGCCGGTTTCGATTGTCCAGGCCCGCGCCTCTTTAGGGCCGACTGTGAAATAAGTTATCAAGTCGAGCAAGCCGTAGCCCGCACGGATGACGCGGTTCAGCCCCGGCTCGTCCAGCCCCAAATCGCGGAGGTAATCCGCGCGCTCGGCGGCCGCCAGTTGCGCCAGTTCCGCCTCGATTTGTGCAGAGATAAAAACGCAGGCCGCGCCTTCCGCTTTTGCGCGCTCCTCCACGCGGGCGGAGTGCGCGTTGCCGATCGCGGCGCTGACCTCGTCAACATTACAAACGTAAAGCGCAGGCTTCGAGGTGAGCAACTGTAGTTGCCGAAAGGCGCGCTGCTCGCTGTCCTCGATTTTCACTGTGCGCGCCGGTTTGCCCTCAACGAGCGCCGTGAGAGCCTTCTCGACGATTTCTAGGGTCGCCTTAGCTTCCTTGTCCTGCCCCTTGGCGCGCTTTTCGAGTGCGTGTCTGCGCTTTTCTAGACTCTCCAAGTCCGACAACATTAGCTCGGTTTCTACAGTGTCGGCGTCCGAGATAGGATCGACGCGGCCCTCCACATGCACGATATCGCCACTCTCGAAGCAGCGCACAACATACGCGATGGCGTCAACCTCGCGAATGTTGGCGAGAAACTGGTTGCCAAGACCCTCGCCCTTCGAGGCGCCGCGCACCAGCCCCGCGATATCCACAAAGCTCAGGCGGGTTGGAATGATTTGCGCGGATTTGCCAATGGCAGCGATGCGGTCAAGACGCGGATCAGGCACGGTTACGTCGCCAATGTTCGGCTCGATGGTGCAGAACGGATAGTTCGCCGCCTCTGCCGCCGCCGTCTGCGTCAGCGCGTTAAAAAGGGTGGACTTGCCGACATTCGGCAGTCCAACTATGCCACATTTAAAGCCCATAAAACAATCTCTTAAGCGGAAACGCCCGCGCGGAAGCGATGGTGAATCCAGGATTTGAAGCCGCCAAGCGCGCCACTTTTCGGCGTTGTTGCGGCTGGCTCGGCCGGGCCGGTTTTGGAAAGAGCTGGCGCATCGTTCGACACTGGTGAAACCTTCCCCATGAAAGCTTCGGCGCTCCCGTTTGCAGCTTTAAATGTAAGATCAACCACCTTTGCCGCCGCGCCTTTGACAGGGCGGGCTATGCGGGCAGCCTCATTCAGAAAAGGGGCGTCCTGGCCCTCCACAAGCTTGGAGGCAGCTTTCGCTATGCCATCAAGCGTGGCCGCCAGCCAGTCATGGTCAGCCTTGGCGAAATCGCCGAGCACATAGTTGGAAACTTTTGATTTATCTCCGGGGTGGCCAATGCCGATGCGCACGCGTCGAAAATCAGGCCCGATATGCGCGGCGATAGACCTTAAACCATTGTGTCCTGCATGCCCGCCACCAGTTTTAACCTTTAGCTTGCCAGGCTCCAGATCGAGATCATCATGAAAAACCGTGACGTCGGCGGGCGCAACTTTGAAAAAGCGCATCGCTTCGCCGACGGCGCGCCCGGACTCGTTCATGTATGTGCCCGGTTTCAGGATTACGACTTTGTAAGCTCCGGTTTGCAATTCGCACGCGGCGCCCTGAAAGCGTTTTTTCCACGGCCCGAACTCGTGTTCCGAAGCAATGGCGTCAACGGCCATGAAGCCAACGTTATGGCGGTTCATGAGATACTTATCGCCGGGATTGCCCAAGCCGACAAACAGCTTCACCGTCATTAAACGCACCCCCGCAAACGCAAATTAATCTGCCCGTCCGTATGTGTACGTGAGCCAAAGTTAGGCTTCCGCAGCATCGGCTCCAGCCGCAGATGGCTCTTCCTCCTCCGTAGTCGCACCGGCAATGGTCGCGATTGTGAAATCGCGGTCGGTGATTGTTGGCTTGACCCCTTCGGGCAGTTTCACCTGCGAGATATGCACGCTATCACCGTAGTCGAGACCTGTCAGATCGACCTCGATAAATTCAGGAATGTTGTCCGCGCTGCATTCGAGTTCGACGGTATGGAGCACAACGTTCAGCGCGCCACCGCCCTTCAAGCCGGGTGACGCTTCTTCGTTGATAAACCGCACGGCAACCTCGACATCAAGGCGCGCCGTCTTGCTGACGCGGAGAAAATCGACATGCATCGGAAAATCGCGCACTGGGTCAACCTGCACATCGCGGGGAATGACTCGCTGCTTTTTGCCGTCGATGTCCAACATGTAAACCGTGGACAAAAATGCGCCGGATTGCATGAGCTGGAAAATGCGCTTGTATTCAAGCGTGACACTTTCGGCGGGCTTCTGATCGCCGTAAATCACGCCGGGGATATTGCCGCCCTTGCGCATAGTTCTAAGCGCGGTTTTCTTCATAAATTCGCGCGGGTTTGCTTTAATTTCGAGCAGTTCAGCCATTACAAAAAGTCTCCTCCGGTCGAAGCCCCCGCATGGGGCCGGGCTTCGAGAAATACCTCATCGTCCATCATGATCATGGATTATCGACTGCTTATAATGGCCTCTGGCAAAAAAAACTAGTCCCCTTTGCGTTGACGGGCGGGGAACATCCTTCGTTCTAGCAGATTAGACTTATGTCGCTTTAAAAAGGAGCCATACTATGATGAATGCAGAACAAATTCAGGAACACATGCCCGTTGTCGGATCTGACGGACAGCATGTAGGCACAGTCGACAATATTGAAGGCCAGCGCATCAAGCTCACCAAAAGCGATCCGATGTCAGGCGGGATGCATCACTACATCAATCTTGACACGGTGCAGTCGGTTGATACCGCCGTGCATCTGAATATGCCAGCAAGCCAAGTGCAGCAGGAGTGGGCGTCTTAGACGGCTGCTGGCGCCGTTAGTTCGCAATCTAAAACAGCACGGGATAACAGTGTGCTGTGCATCTTTATTGCGCGTCTCGAAAGCGCAATTCCCGCCAAAGCCGCCCCTCCCAAACTTTCGTCACAGAAAGGAAGAACTAATGCATCAAGCACATTTGGATTTTAAAGCATAGTTGCGTACAAGCAACATCAAAACATGCGAAAGTCTACGTATATCTAAAAGTGGAGTTTAAAGTGCGCTTTGTTTATTTAGCTATTTGCTCCGTAACGCTCGTTGGCTATGTAAGCACCTCCACGATGCCACTTGCCCAAGACACCGTTCAGATCACCGCTAGGGCAGCGCCCGCGTGTGGCTCAGATGGCGTCCAGAAGATCGCTTTTCGTCAAGCATCGGTCGAAACGATCAAACGAGGCTTTGACAGCTTCATCATCGTTGGTGGCGGCTACGGGAACAATATCGGAGTTGTGGGATACACCCCTGTCACGGCGAACACTTATGCTTCGGCCACTGCTACAGGTTATGGAAATCACGCCACGGCCTACGGCAACGAAGAACGACTTTCTCGGGCGGTCAGCCAGTTTACGCTGGATCGCACAGCCAGCGACTAATTGTTAAAATGTTCAAGGACAACGATCAATCCGCCGGAAATGCGATTTCGGCGAGGCAAACTCTCGGGCCGAAGTGGCAGGAAATCATCAACGACAACACGCGAACATGTCTCGATTGACAGGAGCTTCGGGAATGTTCGCCTTTCTACGCTCGAAGCAACCTGATTTCGACAGCATGTCGCCAGAAGAACTCGAAGCATGGCGATATAAATTTGTCACCAGGATAGAAGCCGATCTGGAAAGATTGGAAAACCGGTCTGTTTACGCTCTGGACAATTGCGCGTTGGCTGCGGCGATAGGCGGGCCGGCAAACTGCCCGGCAATGCCCACCGCTAACAAATTGCGGGTTTCTGGCGAGACCTTTTGCGCCTTGCCCTGTAACCCGTAAAAGCGGCGTTTTGCTTCACCCCACCACGTATTGTCAGAAAAATCCTGAGGCGGCTCTTCAAGATACTCGTTCATTTTCGCACCACGGATTTTGCCGCCGCCTTCCGGCAAGCACGATCTCGCAGGCAAAGGGCGATGAGCGCCTCCTTATGTTTTAATCGAACAGACTCGAAACCGAGCGTTCGTTGGCGGTGCGGTCGATGGCTTCGCCAATTAAATTTGCTATGGGCAAAATCTCGATGTTGCGCGCCGCCTTCACCGCGTCTGTCGGCAAAATCGTGTCGGTAATCATGAGCGACTTGATCTCTGATCTCGTGATGCGTGTCACGGCACCATTCGATAGCACTCCATGCGTAATGTAGCCAAAAACCTCCGTCGCGCCCTTCACCATCAGCGCTTCGGCCGCCTTGCAAAACGTGCCGCCTGAATCGACGATATCATCCACCAGGATGCATTTCTGGCCGCGTACCTCGCCGATGACATTCATCACTTCGGACTCGCCCGCCCGTTCACGGCGCTTGTCAACGATGGCTAGCGGCGCATTAATGCGGTTGGCGAGCAACCTCGCCCGCACCACGCCGCCAACGTCTGGCGACACCACGGTGATGCCACCATTGTTAAAGCGCTCGCCGATGTCGCGCACCATCACGGGCGCAGCGAATAAATTATCGACGGGGATGTCGAAAAAGCCCTGGATTTGGCCGGCGTGCAGATCGACAGTGAGCAGGCGGTCAGCGCCGGCGTGCGTAATCATGTTGGCGACCAGCTTGGCGGTGATAGGCGTGCGCGGCCCCACCTTGCGATCCTGGCGGGCATAACCGAAATATGGCACCACCGCCGTGATACGCTTGGCCGAGGCCCGGCGAAGCGCATCAATAATGATAAGCAGCTCCATCAGATTGTCGTTGGCCGGATATGCGGTGGACTGGATGACGAACACATCCTCACCCCGAACGTTCTCCTTCACCTCGACGTGGATTTCGAGATCGGAGAAGCGCTTTACCGAGCATTCCGTGAGGCGTGTGCCGAGATGCGCCGCAATCGCCTGTGCGAGCGGCAGGTTGCTGTTGCCTGCAACGAGTTTCATGGGCCGGATCATCACGCAAAGGGTTGCGAACCCTGATGCAAACGCAGAACGACCCCGCTATAGCAGCGGGGCCGGATTATGTAAATCGCTTCTAAACATCCAATTGGACGAAGCATGCGGTTCAGACTTCGCTTGCCATGCGACAGTATCAGGTCGTCGGCCTTGGCACAATCTTGGCAACCTCGACCGAGGCAGCCTCCGCCGCCGCGTCAGCAATATTTCCCCATGGGCCATTGAGCGAGTTTTCATCGACCTTGTTGCGCTGAATGACGGCGTTGCTTAATGGCTTTCCACTTGGATCAACCACCTGCCAGCTAATCTTGATAGGCTGCTCGCCGTTCTCAGGCTTGCCCATCTCCACATTGCCGCGCACTGTGTAGCCGCTGGGCGACTTTGTTTCCGCCACGCGCACGCCCTGGGCCGCGAGATGCTTTTTCATAGCAGCCGCAAGTGATACTTGACCGTCTCCCGGAGCATTGGCGACCGTTTGCACATAAACTGTCGCGTCGGCCTTTACAGCAGGCGCTATAGCAGCCGCCTGGCTTACCGGCGGCGCTGAAGGTTTGATCTGTGGGGTCGCCGTAAGCGCGGCGGTTGTAGAGACTGGTGGTGGCGTCGCGCCGTTAGGCTGCGCGCCAGCAGTCAGTTGAGGGGCGGCCGGTGTTTTCGAGCCGGAGAGCCACGTCTGCAAATCGGTCGCTGTCTTGGCTGCGATCCGTTGTATTGCTGCATCGTCAACCAGCGGCCAGGCGTCGTTCAGCTTCTTGGGTGATACGATTTCATCGGCCTGGATACGTTTGACGCGCTTGCCGGTTTTGTCGGAAATATCGCCAATGTAGGTCAACCTCGACCCACGGCTTTCCGGTCCCGCCTGCATAAAGCCGAGCACCGAAAACTCAGCGTCCTTTGCAGCGACGACCTGGATATTCTTTTCTTTCGCTGCCGCAGTAAGCGCGTCAACCATTTTCGTACTAATGGCGGGCGGCGCGCCGGTGATAGGCGCAAAAGCGACAGGCGCGGTTTGTGATTGCGCCAACGGCTGGTTTAAATTCGCGTTGTCGATAGACTCGCCGCCCCCGCAGGCAGCCAAAGTTAGGGAAATTAACATTCCCGCCAGCAGCGTCACACGCCTCCGCGCGATGTGCGCCGCCGCAAGATAATCTTGCGTCACCAGATCCACTCCTTTTTGAGTTTAAGCTGATCGTTCGGCGGCACGCAGTTATTACTTCTTATCCGCCAATCCGAACTGATTAACTGTAACTCCCTTTCATCGCCCGATCCACGGCGAGTTCATACCAACGGCGTGCTGGTGAACAACAAAACATTAAAAAAGAGTTAAAATCACAACTTGTCCACATCATCGTAGAACGATGGCCGAAATTTGGCGCCCATAATCAGGCTCTCCACGCTGTTGGGATCGGCGATAGCTGAAATAGTCTGATTCGCAACTCAAGGTGCAGAGGCAGAAAATTTCAACCTGAGTAATGCCTTGCCCCTGCAGACGAGCGCTCACAAAGCGGGCGAGGTCAAAATGCGGTTTGTCGCCGTTAGGCCCCGGCTCAAAGAATTCAGCGTTTTCAAACGCGGCGGCGGTGAACGCCTTTTTGAAGTCATCGCCCACCTCATAAGCCACGACGGAAATACACGGGCCCACCGCCGCCCGAATGCGCTCAGGTTTGGCTCCGAGAGTTTGCATGGCGGCGATTGTCGCCTCTAGTATCCCGCCAAGCGCGCCGCGCCAGCCTGCGTGCGCCGCCGCCACCACCCCCGCCTCGATATCGGTCAGCAGCACTGGCGCACAATCGGCCGTTAACACCGCAACCGCCAAACCTCGCTGGCGCGTCACGACTGCATCTGCGTCGATGATAACGCCCGGCTGGGACCCTTCGTCAAGGATGGCGGCGTGAGCGCTATGCGTTTGGCGCAACGTCACGAGGTTTGTGGACGAAACATTTAGTAACGCCGCAACCCGTGCGCGGTTCTCCGCGACTGCATCGCGCGCGTCGTTCGACCCAAAGCCGCAGTTCAGCGATTGATAAAGCCCGGTTGAGACGCCGCCCTTGCGGGTGAAGAAGCCGTGACTAAGCTCGTCGCTTCGCAAAAGCGGCGCCTCATAACGGCTTGGGTGCTGGGCTTCAGTCATGGCGTCACCTCGAATGGCGCTGGGATCACGCCGTTGGTTACTGCAAGCACGCGGAATAGCTCGCCCATCTCCATCGGACTCGTCAAGCGTCGCACGCCTGCAATCAGCGCTTCTTGCTGCTCGAGGGTTGTACTGGCGCAAAGCTGGTTAAGCCGTACGCCCATGCCAAGCCGGAGCAGGAAAAGGCCCATCGGTATCGGCCCAAAGTTCAGCAAGCCGCGTTGGTTGGCTCGACGCGCCAGGGCTGCGAAGTCTATATGCGAACTGAGATCGGTCTCGCCTGGTCTATCGAACACACTCGCGTAACCGTGTCGGGACACGGCTTGCAGCGTATCGCCGCCCGCCTCGCCCTGGTGGCCATAGTCGATAACAATTGCGGCGAATGGGCTGTGCGCGGCAAGGCAGGCAAATTGATCGATTACCGCCTCCCGGCTGGGGCTATCCTCGAAAATCGCGCCGTCGCTTTCGGGTGTAGGCACAGACAAACCGTGCTCCGGTTCGCCGACGACGAAATGCAGCGCGCCCCCGGACGCATCGATCCGCCGCCGCCGCCAAACGCCATTCTCGAACGCAAACTGCCGGATGGACAGGGCGTCAAAAAATTCGTTGGCAATGATGATGGAAGGCGCGAGAGGCGCTTGCCCGAGATCGTCGAGCCAGACAGGATTGTGGGCACGAAGCGCCGTCTCCTGTCGCTCGCGCATAGGCAGTGAACTCTCAACCAGACATAACATCATTGCGCTCAGAAAATCAGGTGCCGACTTTGCCGCACGCAGCGCGTCCGCCATCAGCACGCCCCGGCCTGGGCCAAGCTCGATAAGTTGAAACGGCGCTGGCGTCCCCATGTCGCGCCAGACTTGAACCGCCCACAACCCGATCAATTCACCAAAAATCTGGCTGATCTCAGGCGCCGTGATAAAATCGCCCTGTCGGCCTATCGCCTCGGCCTTGCGGTAATAACCGTGCTCGAGGTCGGTCAGGCACATAGCCATGTAATCGGACACGCACATGGGGCCGTTGGCGGCTATGCTGGCAAGCACATTGGTCTCGACCGGAGTTTTCGCCACTAGAGCGCCGTTTTCAAATAATCGTCGGAGTAGCGGTAAAGCATCGTTCTAACCGTTGAAGGCATTCCGGGGAACAGGTTGGCGCGGTTAACGCCAAGATTGTGCAGCTCTTTCATGATAAATTTTTTGCGGTCGCCTTCGATCATAACGCAGGTCAAAAACTCGCTCGATTTTTTCATGAAAAACTTGATCTCGTTGAGCGGGGTAAGGTTTTTGCCGTGCACCGTAAAATAAACATTCTGCGTGTTTTGCGGCCGCAAATTGCGATAGGGGCGGAAGGCCATGGGTTGCAAGGCTTCCGGCGTCGGACTTAGCGACGGGTCGGTAAGGTTTACCACATATTTCTCAAAATATTCGCTGTCCGTGGCTGGCACATACGGCAGATCGTTGCACAATTCATTCATGGCCCAAGGATTAAGAATCCAGACTTTACCGTTTTTGGCCGTCAGGAGTGATTCAACAGCCAGAAACAACGCAGCGAGTGGATTGCCGAGCCAATCAATAATCCGCGAAGGCACTGTCGCCTGACTGGCGGCGATCAGCACATCCGAGTCGTATACAGCTTTCAGCGATGCGAACTCCGCTGTAAGAAGACGGAACTCGCGCAGTAACTCGCGCTCAAGTTCAACCTTAATTTTCAACTTGTAAAAAGCGGGCGTCAGGTTTGCATCTGGCTCTGGTTGGCCGAAATACCAAGGCGTTACAGGCGAGTTCAGCAGCCCAAGCATTTGCTGCGGGCTATTGATGGCGTCGATGAACTGCGCGGTGGATTTGATGACCTTTGGGACTGCCATATCAGTCGGTCTTTCACTATTGAAGCGTGTATTGCTTAGTTAATAACGTGAGAACTTTATCTTGAAATGTTAAACAAAAATGTAAGCGACGCGCTGATGCGCAGGCAAAATGGAGAACAAACGCCATGAATATGCAGGATCTGCTTGGCAAGATTTTTCTATCGGATATCACCCCATCCGGGAACGATCGGCTTAAGAACGCCATGGGCCAGCCACAGAGTGCAACCGAGGGCGGCGGAATGCCAGATTTAGGCGGCATGCTCGATCAACTAAAAGGTTTGCAGGGCTCTGACATTATCGACCGGGTGAAGGGCGCGGCAGGCGAGATGTACGGCCAGACGAAAGAGGGCGTGCAGGGCGGTAATCCACTCGCAGTCGGCGGTCTGGCGGCTTTGGCTGGCGCCATTCTGGGCGGTGGACGTAGCGCGCTTGGCGGCGCGGTCGGCGCCGGAGCGCTCGCCATACTCGCCAAAGTTGCCTATGAGGCGATGCAGAAAAACAAAGGTGAAGTTGCGCAAGGTGAATTGCCATTAGGGCTACGCGACCCGGAAACGCCAGCCGAGGAAAAGGTTCTGGAGGCGCGCGCCGGGCTAGTTCTGCAGGCCATGATTAACGCCGCAAAAGCGGATGGCGACATCGACAAGCGCGAGATGGATAAAATCTCCGGCAAGCTGGAAGAGCTTGGCGCCGACAAAGCCACCATCGATTTTGTGCATCAGAAGATGCAAGGCCCGGCGGATTTGATGGGGCTTGTCCGCGCTGTGCCGGACACCGAAACCGGCATGCAAGTTTATGCCGCTTCTCTGCTGGCCATCGAGGTCGATACGCCAGCCGAGCGCGACTATCTCAAGCAGCTTTCCAGCGGCCTGAAGCTTGACCCCACAGCCGTTGCGACCGTGCGCAAAATGCTCGGCGTCGCCACCTAACGCCTCAAGCCGCCTGCGCCAGTCGCGGGCGGCTTATCATCCAGAAGTAAACGCCGAGCGCAATCATCGGCAGCGAATACACCATGCCCTCTGAGAAATAGGCGGTGGTGAAAAACTGCGCCTCGTCCCATTCCTTGTAATATTCGGCCACGCTGCGGAAAACGCCGTATGCGATGAGGAACGCGCCGGTGGTGAGGCCAGGTCGTTGCAGCGCGCCGCGATAGTGGGTTAGGAAGCGCAATAGCACAAACATCAATATTCCCTCCATGAACGCCTCGTAAAGCTGCGTCGGGTGGCGTGGGCCGGGGAACGGCTTGTCCTCGTTCAGCAGCACGCGGACGGGGAAATCCACCGCCCAGGACACGTCGCTGAGACGCCCATAAATCTCGCCATTGATGAAATTTGCGATGCGACCGAAGAACAGCCCGAACGGCACGGCTGCGGCGGTCAAATCCATGAGGCTGAGAACGGGGATTTTGTTCAATCGGGCGAACAAGAAAATCGCGGCGCCAACACCCAATAGACCGCCGTGGAACGCCATGCCGCCCTCGGTGACGGCGAAGATTTTGAGCGGATCGGCGATGAAAATGCTCGGTTCATAGAGCAGGATGAAGCCGAGCCGCCCGCCGATCACGGTGCCTAGCGTCGCCCACAGCAGGAAATCGTCCACCTGCACCGGCTGCATTGGCGGTTTGCCCGCCCACAGCCGCTCATTGCGCAGCAGCCCGCGCATATAAAGCCAGCCAAGCACCAGTCCGGCAAGATAGGCGAGGCCATACCAGCGGATGGGGATTGAGCCGACGTAGGGAATTGGGATGCCGATGGCCACTGGGTCGAGGTTTGGGAACGGAATGGCCATGAGGCGTCCTTCTTCTGAAAGGCTGATCTATCGCATAGCAACGCGAAGGCTTGATTGCAAACAGCGCCCGCGTCATATGCTTGATTTGGCGTGATAAGGCGCAAAGCTAACGCGCCGATGACAAGGATTACGAACATGACCCAGACGACAGGCCGCTTTTTCGACGAACTCGCCAAACTTATGACGGACGCTTCGGGCGCCGCGCAAGGCATGAAGCGCGAGATGGAGACGATGATGCGCGCGCAAGGCGAGCGCATGCTGCGCGAATTCGACGTGGTGCAACGCGAAGAATTCGAGGCGGTGAAGGCCATGGCCGAGAAGGCGCGCGAGGAAAACGACCGGCTCGCGGCCCGCATCGCCGAACTTGAAAACCATATTAAAGGTGGACAAACCGCCGTTTAACTCCGTTGCCCGAGTTTTCCACGGGGAGATTGTTCGCCTCGCCTTGCGCCTGCGCCGAACCATTGTTACCTCGGATTATCGCTTATTAATCGAGACCGCTTTGAGTTATCTAGCGGTCTCTATTACTGGCGGTCATCAATAAGGCGGAGACTTATATTATGGCGACAGCAGAACCAGTTTTCATGCGTTTGACGAACCCGGTCGATTTGTACGAGCACATTGCAGTAGAAAATGACTGGACGTTAGACCGCGAAAGCGAAGATGAAATTACGATCTCTATTCCCGGCGAGTGGAGCGATTATCACCTTTCCGTCAACTGGCGCTATGACCTCGAAGCCCTGCATCTCGCCTGCGCCTTTGAGCTAAAGGTGCGCCCCGCGCGCGTCCCCGAGATTTATCGCCTGCTGGCGCAAATCAACGAGCAGATGTGGCTGGGCCATTTCGATTACTGGGCGGGTGAAAACTTGCTTCTTTACCGCCAAAGCCTGATGCTGAACTCTGCTGAGCCGACCTTGCAGCAATGCGAGGCGATGACCGGCGCCGCGATCGACGCCTGCGAGCGTTATTATCAGGCGTTCCAGTTTGTCGTCTGGGCGGGCAAGAAGGCCGAGGATGCGCTTGTAAGCAGCATGTTTCAAACCGAAGGACAGGCGTGAGCGAAAGCGGCCAGATATTGCTTGTTGGCGCGGGCCGCATGGGCGGCGCGCTGCTGCAAGGCTGGCTATCGAAGGGCGTTGCGCCCGCGAACATCGTGGTGGAGGAGCCGCAACCCTCGCCAGAGATGGCGCTTCTCATCCGTAAAAATGGCCTCGGCGCCGGTTTGCAGGCTTTGAATGGATCGCCTTCGGTGGTCATTATCGCCGTCAAGCCTCAAACCATGGACGCTGTGCTCTCTTCGATTTCCCCTTTCTGCGGCCCTGATACAGTCATCGTGTCCGTGGCGGCGGGGCGAACGCTGGCTAGTATTGAGCGCCAATTTGCGCCCGGCGCGGCAGTCATCCGCGCGATGCCGAACACGCCCGCCGCAGTGGGGCGCGGCATCACCGGCGCGGTTTGCAATGCGACCGTCACGCCGGAACAGAAGCGTTTGTGCGATCAGTTTCTCGGCGCTGTTGGCGAGGTGGTCTGGCTTGACGATGAAGCCCTAATCGAAGCCGTGACAGCGATTTCCGGCTCCGGCCCAGCCTATGTTTTCCACTTTGTGGAGGCGCTGACATCCGCCGGCGTTGCGCTCGGCCTAGCGCCGGAGATCTCCGCTAAGCTGGCGCGGGCGACAGTGACCGGGGCGGGCGAACTGTTACATCAGTCGCCAGATGCGCCGTCGCGACTCCGCGAAAATGTTACGTCGCCAAACGGCACAACGGCTGCGGCGCTTGCGGTGCTCATGGCGCAGCCGGGGCTGGGGGATTTGCTCGCACGGGCGACCGCCGCCGCCGCCAAGCGCGCTCAAGAACTGGCGGGCTGAGGCGCTCCTAGCTGGGCTTTCGCATCCTTTAAAAGCGCGTCGCGGTCAATCGCGAAATCCGACGCGATCCATCTTTCCTCAAAGTCGGCTAGGAGCGCGCCGATACGCGGCCCCTTGGGCGCGCCAAGCGCTATGAGATCGCCGCCCTTTAGCGCAAACTCGGGTGGCGTCCACTTTTGTGGCAGGTCATGAACGGCGGCCCATTTTCTCGATTGCCCCACAGCTCCACTATGAGCGTGCGCCATAAGAGTAAAATCGGCATAGGCGCCCGCCCCCAGTTCATAAAGCAGACGCCGCGCTGTTCGCTGATTGACAACGGAAGGCAATATGGCGGCGCAGACCTCAAGCCGCTTTCTTTCCCCGCTGCTCAACCGAAAGCGAGCGGCAAGACGCCCGGCATCCTCTGGCGCGAATAAGGCGAGAGCCGCAACGCGGCGAACTGGATCGGGCGATAGTTCCAAAACTGCCTCAAGCTTCGCCATCCGCTCGAAGCGCTGCGCACGCGGCGGACCTCCCAGAATCTGCACAAGCAGCCCATAATCGACCATAGCGGCAATCGCGCGCTTCGCACCGATTGCTGTCAAAAGCTTGAAAAGCTCAACGCGCACCCGCTCCGCCGACAAACCGCGCAAGCCTTCGCGTTCGCGCACAGCCGCCGATAATCCTGCGCTGTCCAGCGCGCCTTTGCCATACTGCGCATTAAAGCGGAAAAAGCGCAGCGTGCGCAGATAATCCTCGCGGATGCGCTGTTGGGCGTCGCCGATGAAGCGGACGCGGCGGGCCAAGGTGTCCGCCAAGCCTCCGAGCGGATCAAAAATGACGCCACTGGCGTCGCAGTAGAGCGCGTTCATAGTGAAGTCCCGGCGCTCGGCGTCGCGTGTCCAATCGCTGCCGAAACGCACGACAGCGTGGCGCCCATCGGTTTCCACATCCTCACGCAGCGTCGTCACCTCGAAGCTTTGGCCGTCAACGACCACGGTAATCGTGCCATGGGCGATGCCTGTAGGAATCGTCTTGAGGCCCGCCGCTTCGGCAAGCGCTTTGGTCTCAATTGGCGTTGCATCCGTCGCAAAATCGATATCGGAGAGTGGCAGACCAAGAAGCGCGTTGCGAACCGCGCCCCCAACCGCGCGAATTTCATGACCGTCGCGGCCAATCGCATCGAAGACTGCCTGCACGCTACCGCTATGCAGCCAGTCAGCGCCACCGAGTTTTATTGAGGCTGACGATTGCGCTTGCCTGGCGGCTTTCCGGGTCGGCATTGCGAGGCCACCGCTCTATTCTGAACGCCCAGGCGTCAGCACGCCGTCTTTGAAAGCTGGCGGATAATATTTTTGCCCCGGCGTTCCCCGCCGCTCCAGTTCAATAAAATAAGCAAGGCTGCCGATCATGAGCAAAAACCCTAGAGTGAAAAGGGTAAGCAAGGGCGCCCGGCTGAGAATACCTCCGGCGTTTTCTCCGCCCTTTATGATGTATGCGGCAGCGAGATAAATCAGCGTCGGCGCGAGCAACACTAGCAAGCTTATCAGGACGATGCGCGGCATTCTCGGTAAAGCCTTTCGTAGACGGATAAAAGTATGGCGGCGGTTGCGCCCCAGATAAAGCGCCCGCCAAACTGCACGGCCTGGAAAACGCGGAGTTGTCCCCGCCATTCTATGCGATGCTCTTGATAATTGGTCGGCGTCATCAAAAAATCGAGGGGTGCCTCGAAAGTCTCCGCCACTTCGGATGGATCGAGGGTCAGCGTAAATTGCGGGTAAACGGCCGCAAGCACGGGCACAATCTGAAATCCCGTGCCTGTCAAATGCGGATCGAGAAACCCAAGCGCACGAACATGGCGGCGGTCGAGGCCGATTTCCTCCTCCGCCTCACGCAGCGCCGTCTCGATCGGGGAAGCGTCTCCCGGCTCCAGCTTGCCGCCTGGAAAGGATATTTGACCTGCGTGCGTGCTTAGATGATCGGCGCGACGGGTGAACAGCACCGAAGCGCATTGCTCGCGCGCAATGACGGGGATCAGGACTGCGGCAAGCTTAAGGTCAGGGTGGCGCGCTAACATGTTCGCCACAGCATCCTCCGGCCAAGCCTCGGCGGGCGAGGCGCCCTGGGAAGTGCGGGCCGCAAAATCATCGAATGAAAACAGCTCGGGCGTTTTGGGCAGCGGCGCAATCCATGATGAACAGTGCGGTGCAGTGACAAGAAAGTGTGACACGTTCGTCAACGCCGGTGTAAGCTAACCAAACGGTAATTTTGCAACATGTAAGCAGGGGTATATCATCGAACTATGCTAACAGTAACCCAATCCAGTGACGATATCGTGCAACGGGTCGAAGATGCCGCCGAGAAAATCGGGAAAATCAGAACCGGTATTCAATCCGTTATCTTCGGGCAGCAGACGGTCGTTGACCTAACCCTTATAACTCTGCTTGCCGGTGGCCATGCTTTGCTGATTGGCGTTCCTGGCCTTGCCAAGACCAGTCTGGTAGACGCGCTGGGCAAATTGCTAGGTATCGATACAAAGCGTATTCAGTTCACGCCCGATTTGATGCCATCCGATATCACCGGCGCTGAAGTGCTGGAAGAAAGCGCGGGAGGTGGACGCGCGTTCCGGTTTATCAAAGGGCCTGTGTTCACACAGCTTCTGGTGGCGGATGAGATTAACCGTGCCAGCCCGAAAACACAGTCCGCGCTGCTACAGGCCATGCAGGAGCACCACGTCACCGTTGCGGGCCACCGTTATGACACGCCGACGCCGTTTCACGTGCTGGCCACCCAGAACCCGCTGGAGCAGGAAGGCACCTATCCATTGCCGGAAGCGCAGCTTGACCGCTTTCTCATACAAATCGACGTGGATTATCCGGACGAAGTGGCGGAACGGCGCATGTTGTTCGCAACAACCGGATCCGAACAGAGGACGTTAACCCCCATTTTTTCAGGCGCCGAACTTGTGACTACTCAGCGGCTGGTGCGACAATTGCCGGTTGGCGACAGCGTTGTGGACGCGATTTTGCGCCTCGTCCGCTCGGCTCGGCCTGGCTCCGCCGAAGCGGCCGGACGGGTTAACGAACTGGTCGCTTGGGGCCCCGGCCCGCGCGCCAGTCAGGCGCTAATGCTGTCGGTGCGCGCCCGCGCGCTTCTGGACGGACGTCTGGCTCCATCAGTAGACGATGTCGTGGCGCTCGCCGAACCCGTGCTAAAACATCGCATGGCCCTGTCATTCGCTGCGCGGGCCGAGGGCGCCTCAATCAGCGATGTGATCGCGGATCTGACCAGAACTCTCGGATAACCCCAGTATGAGCCTGCTCGACGATGTCTTCGGTCGCGACAAGCCGCATCAGGCGGCGAACGACGCTTACGATCTCGCCAGCCGGATGCCCTCGCTTCTTATCGAGGCAAAGCGCGTGGCGCAAACGGTCGAATTCGGCATTCACGGCCGGCGCCGCGCAGGGCCGGGCGAAACCTTCTGGCAATTCCGCCACTACGGCGCAAACGACGCAGCGCCGCTTATCGACTGGCGGCGCTCGGCCAGCTCCGACCATCTTTATGTTCGCGAGCGCGAGTGGGAGGCGGCGCACACCGTCTGGCTGTGGCTTGATATGTCTCCCTCCATGACGTTCCGCTCCAAACTGTCGCCCATCACGAAAATGGAACGCGCGTTGGTGCTCGCGCTTGCGAGCGCCGAACTTCTCGTCCAGGGCGGTGAACGGATCGGCGTGCCTGGACTTTTGGCGCCGACAGCCCAGCGCACCGCGACACAAAAGCTTGCCATTGCATTCGCCAACGCGGGGCAATCTGGCGCTGAGGCCGCCAGCACGCCGCCTCGCGTGACATTGAAACGGTTTTCCGGCGCCATTTTCTTCAGCGATTTTCTGGAGCCGGTCGAAACCGTCAAGGCGGCGGTGGAGCATTATGCGGGTCAGGGCGTGCGCGGTCATCTGGTGCAGATTCTCGATCCCGCCGAGGAAACGCTGCCCTATGAAGGCCGTGTGGAGTTTTCCGCCAGCGAGGGCGGCATGCGCTTCCTTGCGGACCGGGTCGAAGGGTTGCGTGGGGAGTATTGCAAGCGGTTGATGGCGCATCGCGAGGCGCTCATCAACATGACACGGCGCCTGGAGTGGACATATCATCTGCATCACACCGACCGTCCGGCAGGCGAGGCGCTGCTCGCGCTTTACGCAAGCTTATCTGGTATGCATGACGGCCCACGCGCCGCGACCCGTGTACGCGCCGACGCAAATTTGGGAGACGATCTATAGTGCTTCCAGCTTCGCTCACCTTCGCCGCGCCATGGCTGCTCATGGGCCTCGCAGCGCTCCCCATCATCTGGTATCTGCTGCGTTTCACACCGCCAGCGCCGAACCGTATCGTGTTTCCCGCAGCCCGGCTGCTTGAGGGGTTGGTTTCTAAAGAGCGCACGCCAGCGCGCAGCCCCTGGTGGCTGACCGCCCTGCGTATTCTTGCCGCCGCGCTCATCATTCTGGCGCTGGCCGGCCCGCTCTATAATCCTGACGCCTCCGCGCTGCCCGGGGGCAGGCCATTACTAATAGTCGTTGATAACGGGTGGGCATCGGCAACCCAGTGGAGCGCGCGCCAGCGCATAATGAACGAGGCGTTGCGTCAGGCGGAGAGCGAGAAGCAGACTATTTATCTTGCCACATCCTCTAACATATCTCCCGGCTGGCGTCCTGAGGCTTTGAGCGCTGATAAGGCCCGCACCATGATTGCCGCCATGACACCCGCTCCGGCCCCGACTGATCGCGCCGCGCTCGCCAAAGCGTTGGAGGCGGGGCTTGCAAACACGGCGGGCCTGAATGTATTGTGGTTGAACGATGGGATAGAGGATGGCGGCGCAGTTCAGCTTTGGAATGCTCTTCAATCTGTGGCGAAGGGCGGCGCTATCACTGTTGCAACTAACGCACTAGGAGAGCGTGCACTCGCGCTGTTCGCTTACATTGGGGAAAATCGTCAACTCACCGCCAAAATTCTCAGCGCTGGCGGCGAGCCGCGTACTGGCGTCGTTCATGCCTTGAACGCGCGGGGCGAACGTTTGGGCGAGGCGGCGTTTGTCTTGCGTCCCAGCGAGCGGGAGGCGATAGCGACGCTAGCTTTGCCGGTCGATTTGCAAAATCAGGTGGCGCGCCTTGAGATTGCGAATGAAAGATCAGCGGGCACCGTTTACCTGCTCGACTCCCGGTCATTGCGACGCCGTGTCGGCATTATTTCCGGCGATCCGGGAGAGGGCGCGCAGCCCCTGTTGGCGCCGACGCATTATATCGAAAAAGCGCTCTCCCCCTTCGCCGAAATATCACTGCCTGGCAGCGGCAACATAGATACGGCGGTCACCGAAATTCTCCAGCGTAACCCATCCGTCATTGCGCTTGCCGACATTGGCCGCCTTGTCGAACCGGTCGAGACGCGGTTACGCAAGTGGGTCGAGCGGGGCGGCCTGCTCATCCGCTTTGCTGGGCCAAGAATGGAGCAGGGTACGGACGGACTAATGCCCGTGCGCCTGCGGGAGGGCGGACGCACGCTTGGCGGGGCGCTGTCGTGGAGCACGCCGCAGAAGCTGGCGCCGTTTGAGAAATCCAGCCCGTTTTTCGGCCTAGCCATACCCGCCGATATCGAGATCAACCGGCAAATTCTCGCCGATCCAGCCGCCATTGCATCGCCCGACAGTATATGGGCGCGGCTGCAGGATGGCACGCCTCTCGTTACGTCCAATACTCTGGGTAAAGGGCGTCTTGTGCTTTTCCACGTAACGGGTCATCCTGATTGGTCAAACCTGCCACTATCAGGAGTGTTTATAGATATGCTGCGGCGCACGCTCGATGAAACAACGGTTATGACTGACGACCCTGAGAGTGCGCCTTCGACAGATGTTCAAAATACGACTTCCCGCGCCGCTTATACCGGCGACTATTTGCCTCCATGGCGCACTCTAAGCGGTTTTGGCGAACTTGGCGCGCCTAGGCCCGACACCAAACCAATAGCCGCATCTCCTGCCGCCGCCGCCAATATTAAAGCGACACCTGGATATTATGGCCAGCCGGATAAGGCTCGTGCGGTGAATTTGATGTCAGCGGCCTCTTCGCTGTCACCAGCGCTAGTCCCGACGGGGGCTAAAATCGTCAATTACACCCAAACTGCGACATTGGCGCTGACGCCCTGGTTGTTTGTCGCCGCGCTGATCGCGTTCGCAGTTGATGCTGTTATAAGCCTTATCATGACCTCGGGCCGGGTATCAGGCCGCGCCGCTCGCCTTGCCGCCGGTTCCGCCGCAATTGTGCTCATGCTCACGGTTTTTGCAAACAACGGCTCTGTTGCGGCGCAACCGGCGCCCACCCAGCCCGAGCAACCTGTGTCCGCCGAAACATTGTCTGCGGCGCTCAAAACCCGCCTCGCTTACGTGGTGACAGGCGACGACTCCATCGACCAGGTGACGAACGCCGGGTTAAAGGGCTTGACGCGGGTGTTGGCTGCTCGGACAGCCGTCGAACCGGCGGCTCCGGTTGGCGTCAATCTCGAAACTGATGAGTTGACAGTGTTCCCACTGCTCTATTGGGCAGTGCCGTCTCAATCGACGCCTTTACCGGACACGCTGCTATCAAAAATCGACTCCTACATGAAAACAGGTGGGATGATTATTTTCGACACCCGCGATTATCAGATGCCGTTGAGCGGCGTTCGATCCGGCGAGTTTGGCTCGACAGTGCTCGGCGACATGCTGTCCAAGCTGGACTTGCCGCGCCTTGAACCCGCAACGCAGGAGCACGTTATCACCAAATCTTTCTATATTCTGCGCAGTTTTCCCGGGCGCTGGGATGGCGGCGAGCTTTGGGTGGAGGCGCAAACCAACGTTAGCGACAGCCAGACCCGCCGCGCCCTGAAAAGCGACGGCGTGAGTTCGATCCTTGTGACATCCAATGATCTGGCTGCGGCTTGGGCGCTAGACGACTCGAACATGCCACTTTACCCGGCTGTGCCGGGCGGCGAGGAACAGCGCGAGATGGCGTTCCGCGCGGGCGTTAACATTGTTATGTATGCACTGACCGGCAACTACAAAGCGGATCAGGTGCATGTGCCAGCGCTTCTTGAGCGGCTGGGCCATTAAGGTAGTTTGCCTATGAACTGGACAATCGACTTTATGCCGCTCGTTTCGCGCGAGATTTTATGGGCGGCCGCCGCGCTTGTCGCAGTGCTATCCGTTGCAATCCTATGGAGCGGGCGTCGCGGCGCGCTGCTCCGGGTTCTCAGTCTCGTCACTCTTTTAGTGGCTATCGCCAATCCGAATTTCATCAAAGAGCAACGCGAAATCCTTCCCAACATCGCCGTCATCGCGGTTGACGCCAGCACAAGCCAGACGTTAGGGGGACGCGAAGCGCGCGCCGCGGAATTGCGTACCGACCTTGAAGCGAAGCTAAAGGCCATTCCGAATGTGCAGGTTCGCGTCGTTGAAAGCGTGAAGGCCGCCGAGACAGGCAAAGAGGAAACCGCATTATTTTCCGGCCTCAATCACGGCCTGAGTGACGTGCCGCCAGATCGGCTTGCGGGCGTTTTCCTCATCACGGATGGACAAATCCACGACGCGCCGACCGATCCGGCGAGCATTGCGCCCGGCGCGCCGGTGCATACTTTGCTCAACGGATCGCCGGATGAGCGTGACGCGCGGGTGGAGGTCGTCTCAGCGCCGCGCTTTGGCCTTGTCGGCAGCGACCAGGTGGCCGAGATCAAGCTTGAGCGGCAGGGCGGCGCTGTCGACGGCCCGGCGACTTTGAAAATTCACCGCGAGAACGAGCCCGTTGAGACCCTGGACGCACGTTTTGGGGAAACCGTGAAGGTGCGTTTTCCGTTCAAACACGCCGGGCAGACCATCATGGAGGTCGAGCTTGCGCCCGAGCCTGGCGAACTGACGCTTGCCAACAATCGCGCGGTTATCGCGGCAGAAGGCGTGCGAGAAAATTTGCGCGTGCTGCTGGTGTCGGGGGAACCGCATGCGGGCGAGCGCACATGGCGCAATCTGCTGCGCTCGGACGCCTCGGTCGATCTGGTGCATTTCACCATTTTGCGCCCGCCGGAGAAGCACGACGGCACACCGCCCAATCAGCTTTCGCTGATCGCATTTCCGACGCGAGAGCTATTCTCGGAAAAACTTAACGACTTCGATTTGATTATTTTTGACCGTTACCAGCGGCGTGGCGTGCTTCCGCTGATTTACCTCGATAATGTTGCGCGCTACGTGCAAAAAGGCGGTGCCGTGCTGGTAGCGGCGGGAGAAGATTTCGCGTCGACGCAGAGCCTGTCGAAAACGCCGCTTGCGAATGTTTTGCCCGCCCGCCCCACAGGCCGCGTCATCGAGGAAGCATTTCGCCCGCGCGTGACCGCGACCGGAGTGAAGCACCCCGTGACGAGCGGTTTGCCCGGCGCGGGCGCTAAGGATCAGCAACCGAGCTGGGGCCGCTGGCTTCGTGTGGTTGAAACAGACAGTTCAGGCGGCGACGTTGTCATGACCGGCGCCCAGGACGCGCCGCTTCTAGTGCTCTCGCGTGAGGGCGAGGGCCGCGTTGCCGTGCTGCTATCCGATCACGCATGGCTGTGGGCGCGCGGGTATGACGGAGGAGGCCCGCACGCCGATCTGCTCCGCCGTCTATCGCACTGGCTGATGAAGGAGCCAGACCTTGAGGAAGAATGGCTGCGGGCGAGCGGCGAAGCCAAGCGCTTGAAAATCGTCCGGCGCAGTATGAAAGACAGCGTGGGCCAGGCAACGGTGACATTGCCGTCCGGCAAAACGGAAACGGTGGCGCTGGCGGAAACAACCTCGGGCATGTGGGATAAAACGCTCGACGCGACCGAAGCGGGCGTTTATCGCGTCGAGATGGACGGGCTTTCCACGATTGCGCTGGTTGGGGCAGTCAACTCACGCGAGTTCGCGAAGGTGACAACCACCGACGCTGTCGCCAAGCCAGTCGGCGATGCTACTGGCGGCGGCGTTTTCTGGATGGGCGCGGGCGACAGCGCTAAAGCTGCGATGCCGCGCCTTGCGATGATGACGGGCGCTAAAAAAATGCATGGCGGCGGCTGGATTGGGCTGCGCGACCGGAAGCCACATCTGGTGCGCAGCGTCTCATATACGCCACTATTTACAGGGTTCGCCGCGCTTGCGCTTCTGTTGGGCTTTTTGGGAATGACATGGTGGCGCGAGGGGCGCTAACTCCGCCAGTTTACGCCGACGGAATGCCGCGAACTTCTCCCGCAAAACGGTAAAATTCCCCTTCCGAAAGCTCTAGCCCGAGAATGCGGGCGGGGTCCACCGGGCCGGGAAGCCATATTTGGCCCGGGCGGATACAGGAAAAACCCGCTCGCGCATAATAGGGCAAATCGCCAACCAGCACCACCAGCTTGTAGTGTATCTGCGCGCCGCGCTTCACGCCTTCAAGAATGAGTTTTAATCCCCACCCCTGATTGATAAACTCCGGCGCTATCGCCAAAGGACCAAGCATCAATGCACCCTTACGCCCGCCAATGGTAACGGGCGCAAAATAGATCGCACCAACCAGATTTCCGCTGATCTCCACTTTAAGGCACAATTCAGGCGCCAGCTCGCATCCCTCGCGCACCCTGTACGCGGCGCGTGCAAAGCGGGCAGGCCCGAACGAAGCTTCGTGTAATTTCTTTATTTTCGCCTGATCGTCGGGCGATTGCTCGCGGATCAAAAATGGCATGTCGCTCATGAAGGCCACAGCACCCTGTCTGGCTTTTGGAATGGTGATAAGTCGCGACGGCGAGGAAAGTTCGCAATGTTGCGAAGAAGAAAAAGCGCGGTTATCTTACGTGCGCTTGTGACGCGGACAACCGTCGTCGGATGGAGCACCTAGTGGCGACTTTACGGGACAACACGGTATAGTTTGTAATCATGCGGAGGCTGTTAGCATGAGGTGTAGCACACGTCTAGCAGTGGCTTGCATCCAACAAAAATGCCACCGGGGTATTTTTAGAAATCGGCTAAAAAATTAGCTGTGCCGCGCTAGAAGCCAGTTTTATAAAATCCGGCTGGGCTGAACGTAACGAAAAATGCAGCCATGCTCATGGCGATGCCACCCTCGATTTCCCGCTTTGGGGCCAGAGATAAAAGCGGCGCGGCGCTCGACAAAAGCGCTGCGTTATTTGCCGGTGTGAAAAACGCGGCCCACCACGGATTTGGAGCCAACATGGTTTGAGATGCGCCGAGCCAGGGATGCATACCGAACGCTTGTGAAGCGGAGGGCATGAAAAACGGTCTGGTGAGGGCTGACATGGCCTCCATGAAGCGGACGACCGTGAAAGCCTGCGAGAGCCTTGCGCAATAGTCATGACATGCCGTCGAAATTTTTGTGAGCGATGAGGTGGCGCGTAGGAGAACCGAACGTGTCGCCAGCACTGGAAACTCATCTGGCTTTGTTGTTCCTGCTGCGAGAGCCTTGTGTAAAACCAAATTTGCATGAGATTGGGAGCGCTGCAATGACGGCGCAGAGCTTTTTGATGTCGTAGCAGTCACCACATCAAATGGCGCCAACGCGATACCCATCATCATTGACAAAGTTTCATTGAATAGATTGGCAGGAAACATTGTAGAGCCTTCCTTTGCGCGGAGGACAACATAGCCGACAGCAACGAATTGGTGCAATGTAAACCAAACGCGATAACTGCAACTTCGCATTAAGCGAGTTCTGCTAAAGTCTGGTAAAG
>JAWXCE010000066.1:0-66682 GCA_034440495.1 Hyphomicrobiales bacterium
GAACGGCGCCGGAGCTGCGCGCGAGCGGTGAGGCCAAGCTGTTCGGCATTCAAAGCTGGGTGGCGCTCTCCGCCAAGGACGAGGAAAACATGTCGACATTCGAGCATTACGATGCGGCGCAACTGCCGATCCTCAGCGGTGAGGGCAAAATCGTGCGCGTAATCGCTGGATCGATGCTGGGCGCGACATCGCCCGTGCGCACCTCAAGCCCGATGTTCTATGGCGATGTGCAATTAGAGGCCGGCGCCAGCCTGCCGCTCGACCCAGATTTCGAGGAGCGGGCGATCTACACGGTGTCTGGCGACATCGACATCGCGGGCGACGTCTTCGGCCCCGGCAAGCTACTGGTGTTCAAACCCGGCGACCGCATCACCATCCGCGCCGTCACGCCCGCGCGGTTCATGGCGCTTGGCGGCGAGCCGATGGACGGCCCGCGTTACATCTGGTGGAATTTCGTTTCCTCGCGGCCTGAGCGCATAGAGCAGGCGAAAGCCGACTGGAAGGCCGCGCGCTTCGACACCGTGCCCGGTGAACATGAATTTATTCCGCTACCGGAATGAGACATGTAGGGACGCTAACACAATCCTGGCTTTGATGAGCTTCGTGCCGATTGCCGTTTCAGCAATGGCGGCCGACAAGCGCCCGGAGTATCAATCCCAACGCCAAAACGAGGACTGGAGCGCGCACGCCGATCCGATGTTTCGAATAGAGCCACTGGACGAGTTGAATACATTCAATCGATGCGCGGGCACGGCTTATGTCATTCGGCGGTTCAGCGCGCTATCGTTGCAATCATTATGGCCCCAACCGGTTCGGCCTAGCGGCCACCTGCGATGAGCCGGGTGGCATCCTTTCAGTGCTGCTGCATGCGAATGTGCATTTGGGAGATCCTGGGCGGATATTCTTCGAGCTTGGCCATCACATGGCAAGCAAAGGCGACTTTCCCCCGGGCCCGAACGACATCGATTTCTTCGATGTGAGCCAGGCTTTTTCATCGATCTGAAAGCTAACCTTGATGATTACGGGCGCGGCCAGGTCAGGGTCGGACACCAGCACGTGACGGTCGCCTCGTCGAGATTGGTTGCCTTGCACGATGAGTGGATGGCAGGGCCGAAATTGTCCGCCTGAAATTTTTCTTCTAACTTATTGATAGTGTTGGTACCGCTACCCTGGCTTGAACAGGGGACCTCTAGATCCACAATCTAGCGCTCTAACCAACTGAGCTACAGCGGCATATCGGGTTGTATTATATCGATTACGACTGACGCGCAACGGCGATAACGCAGTTTAACAGATGCGGCCACGCTGTAGCGTTGTCAGGGCATTTAGCTTCATCGGTTCAAAAGCACCCGATACCGTGCTTGACCAGGCTTCACGAAGGCTCTCCGCTTGAGCGCTGGCCGCAACCATCTGACCTTTCATATGCGCGGATTGCAACTCGACTGCTTCCGGGAAGGATTTAACAGTTATGATTTTCCGTGTGAAATCCAGCGCCGCCATGATGTTGGTTTGCATGATGTCCAGCACCTGCAATTGAAGACCCGTCAGCCCTTTGCCGGTGTTGTGGACCGATTTCTCAAAAGCGTTTGTCACAATTTTAACTTCGCGATTTACGCCTTTAACGGCGTTATGAACCGGCTCGACCACAGTCTGCGGGACATTATCCTCGATGACGTTCATTCTGCATCTCCAAGTTTTCGCTGCTTACATTGTTGGCTTGGCAAGATGAGCAAGACGCCGCAGCAGCGGCGCCTTGCAAGAATATGAAACTTTAAACTGTCGGCTGCGCTTTTTGAGCGGCCTCGGCGACGAGGCGCGACATTTCCTGCGTCTGGTTTGTGAAGGTTTCCATCTGTTTGCGAGCATATTGGCTCTGGATTTCCAGCACTTCTTTGATGTCCTTCGCGTTCACAAGACGAGTCGCAGCTTCAAAACCTGCGGAAATATTAGCTTCCGTGTATTGAATAGTTTTTTCCTGAATTTCCTTGATGCCTACGGACATTGCATCGGTGGACTTTACTAGCATGTCCTGCGCTTGACGCGCCGCGTCGCTCATACGGTGATAGGTTTCCTTGGCCTGCTCAACGCCTTTGCTGGCTGCGTCTCGCATGTTGGCTGGAATTTCAAAATCAGGGTTATTGTTCATCATATCGTGATCCTTGGCGTTGTGACTAAATCAGGCTTGGCAAGCGCACATACAACACTGCCGGAGCCACGCGCAAGATATAGGCACCGGCTTGTTGCGCTGCAACATTTATATTGCGTTGCGGTGTAATCTGGCGCTTTTTTATGGCGCGTCGTTAGCCATACTGGTGGATGACGCGAGTTAACCTGCTGTAAACGCTTGCCAAGCTGGAAACCAAATGCGTACATCATATAATGCGACGGGAACATGTCGGGAACACATTTACAGCGCGTGTTGAGGGACGGGCGCTTCAGGCGCCGCGTATGGATAAGTATATTCCTTTTGAAACCTTCCTTTTGTCCACGGAACCAGTGTGGGTTTGGAACAGCGACACACGCACAATGGTGTGGAGCAACACAGCCGCGAAATCGGTTTGGGGCGCGGCTGCTCTGCCAACGCTCGAAACCAAATCGGTTGCATTAAAAAAGTTGCTGTCTGTGGCGCGCCGCGCGAGTGGCTCGGGCCAGTGGAGTGGCGCGCTTGAATTTTCTGTGGACAACCGCCTCAAAACGTTCTCATGCCAGTTGCAGAAGCTGGAGCTAAATGAAGGCCACAGGGGCGTCGTCGTGCGCATGTATGAAACGGTCGGTGACGCCAAGCTTAATACCTCGCACGCTCGCGCCCCGTCAGGCAAAGCCATCGCTCCAGCCAAAACGATCCGGCGGAAACTGAACAGCAAGTCCAAGTCAGCGCCAGATAAAATTGCGGCGTCGCGAAAAAGCCCCGAACGAAAAACAACTGCCGTTGCAGCGCCGAGACGCGCGCTTGCGAAGGGCGTGACGAGAGAGGCCGCCAAATCCTCTCAAAGTTTAACTTTGCCTGCAAAACCCCGCGCCTTTCGTGCGAAGGCGGCTGATCTTGCCTATCTGGCCGGTCTCAGCCATGACCTGCGCAACCCGCTGACGGCAATCATCGGTTTCGCCGAGATGATGAAAGGCTCCGGCGCAGGCGCTTTACCTCCCGAAAAGATGGCCGAATACGCCGCAGACATTTCTCGCAGTGCGTTATTCGCCCTCGATATGGCCAACGAACTGATCGGCTACGCTCGCGGCGAGCCTAAAACGTCGCAACAAATCTTGCCTGTAAAGCCGCAGGATGTGGCGGCGGAATGCATGCGGCTCATCGCTCCACTTGCAGAGCAGGCGAATTTATCCGCAGCAATGACCGCGGCAAAAAATTTACCGTTCGTGTCACTTCCTGAGAGAAACCTGAAGCAGATATTGCTTAATCTCCTTTTGAACAGCGTAAAGTTTACAGCGTCCGGCGGTCAGGTGCGTTTGAAGGTCGCGATGAACAAGGCGGGGGCGCTGGTTATCGCCATCAGCGACACAGGCGGAGGGGATCCCTCCCAAGCCGCTATCCGCGCGGGCCAGACCACGGCTGTGCAAGGCGCCGGACTTGGCATTATTATGGTGAAACGTCTGTTAAAAGAGGCGTCTGGAAAGCTTCATCGCCACAAACGCGCGAGCGGTGGCATGCTAGTTAAAGTGATCTTTCCGGCCGGTGCGCTTACGCCGCCTAACGCCGCCGCGTAAAGATTTCATAACAACTCTACAAATCTTTTACTCCCGTACCGGCATCTGATATGGCGCCATCCGCAATTTCGCGCGTTATGGAGTGCGATCACCCGTTCTCGCAAAGGATAACCTCATGGACGATGCGATTTATATTCTGCTCGCCTTAAGCGCATTCGCCGTTTTCTTCCTCGCCATCAGAGCGTTTGAGCGCACTTAACGGAGTTAAATCATGGAATTCGATTACATCCTGGGCTGTTCAGTCGCCGCGCTTTTGCTGGCGTATCTAGTTTACGTGCTTATCCGCCCCGAAAAGTTTTAAGAGGCTAAATATATGTGGAACGACATCATACAGCTTGCGCTGTTTTGTCTGATAATCGTGGCGCTGACGCCCGTGATAGGCGGCTATATGCACCGAGTTTACTCCGGCAACCGCACGCTGTTATCTCCAGTGCTCTCGCCGGTTGAAAGTGTGATTTACAAAGTCGTCGGCGTTAACCGGGCCGATGGGCAGCACTGGACACGTTACGCTGGCGCAGTGCTTGCATTCAGCGCGGTCAGTTTCATAGTGCTTTATGCCATTCTTCGGCTTCAACATCTTTTGCCGCTTAACCCCGCCGGTCTTCCACCCCTATCGCCACACCTCGCCTTCAACACAGCGGTGAGCTTCGTCACCAATACCAACTGGCAATCCTATGGCGGCGAGACGACCATGTCGCATTTCAGCCAGATGGCTGGCCTTGGCGTTCAGAACTTCCTCAGCGCGGGCGTCGGCATGGCCGTAGCTGTGGCGATCATTCGAGGCTTTGCAGGCGCGCAAATCAAAACCCTCGGCAGTTTCTACGTCGATCTGACGCGCTCCGTGCTTTACATACTGCTCCCAATCTGTTTGATCGCCGCGCTTTTCCTCATTTATCAGGGCGTGCCGCAGAACTTCGATGGCCCGGTAGCCGTCAAGACGATTGAAGGCGCGGATCAAATGATCGCGCAGGGGCCGATTGCTAGCCAGCTCGCGATAAAGCAGCTCGGCACGAATGGCGGCGGCTTTTTCAACGTCAACTCCGCACATCCATACGAGAACCCGACGCCACTCTCCAACCTGCTCCAGGTCGTGTTTATCATCCTGATCGGCGCAGGCTTCACCTACACATTTGGAAAAATGGTAAAAGATCAACGCCAGGGCTGGGCGCTGTTCGCCGCCATGGGCGTGATTTTCGTGATTTGCTTGGGCTTCACCTACTGGGCCGAAATCATCGGCAACCCGCTGTTCGCTAATTTGCCGGTCGATCAGACCGCTGGCAATATGGAGGGCAAGGAAGTCCGCAACGGCGTCGCCAATTCGGCGCTCTGGGCGGTGGCGACCACCGCGGCCTCAAACGGCTCCGTCAACGCGATGCATGACAGCTTCATGCCGCTCGGCGGACTTGTGCCGATGTTCCTGATGGACCTAGGCGAAATCGTATTCGGCGGCGTCGGCTCCGGCCTTTACGGCATGTTACTGTTCGTTCTGCTCGCCGTATTCATTGGCGGGCTTATGGTGGGCCGTACGCCGGAATATCTCGGCAAAAAAATCGAAGCCAAGGAAATTAAGCTATCGATTCTGGCGCTGCTTGTCGTCTCGGTGGCGGTGTTGGCCGGGTCTGCGTTGTCGGCTGTGCTACCGCAGGGCACATCCTCGCTGCAGGATGCCGGGCCGCACGGACTTTCGGAAATAATCTATGCTTATAGCTCGGCGTCAAACAACAACGGCTCGGCGTTTGCGGGCTTTACGGCCAACACGCCTTACCACAATACGGCGCTCGGCATCTGCATGCTGCTCGGCCGGTTCGTGTTCATGACAGCCATGCTCGCCATTGCTGGCAGTTTAGCCACGAAGAAGATCGCGCCCGTAACGGTTGGAACGCTCCCGACGCACACGCCGACTTTCGTTGTTCTGCTCATTATCATCATCGTCGTCATTCAGGGTTTGACGTTCTTCCCGGCCTTCGCTTTGGGGCCGATCGCGGAGCATTTCGCCCTGTTTGCCGGCAAGACATTTTAAGGAGGGTGGACAGTTATGGCCCACGCAAAAGACATCAGCCTGTTCGATCCGCAGATCATGAAATTTGCCATCAAACAGGCATTCGTAAAACTCAACCCACTAAAACTCATCCGCAATCCCGTGATGTTCGTTGTTCAGATCGTGTCGATCCTGGCGACGTTCACCTTTCTGCGGGCCCTCATCAACGGCGGCGACGACGTTGGGCTTCTGGCGCAACTTACCTTCTGGCTGTGGATTACCGTGTTGTTCGCCAATTTCGCGGAGGCCGTTGCCGAAGGGCGAGGCAAAGCCCGCGCGGACTCGATGCGTGCGACGCAGCAGGATAGCCAGGCGAAGCTGTTAAACGTCGCCAATACTAGAGATTATAAGCTAACGCCGAGCGGTGAGCTGAAAAAAGGCGATATCATTCTTATCGAGGCGGGCGATATTATCCCTGCGGACGGCGATGTGATTGAAGGCATCGCTTCGGTGGATGAGTCTCCCATTACTGGCGAGTCCGCCCCGGTTATCCGCGAATCGGGCGGCGAGCGATCGGCGGTCACCGGCGGCACGAAAGTGGTGTCGGATTGGTTGAAAGTCCGCATTACCGTCCAACCGGGTGAGGGCTTTCTGGCGCGCATGATCTCGCTCGTAGAGGGCGCCGAACGGCAGAAAACGCCGAACGAGGTGGCGCTGAATATCCTCCTAGTGGGCATGACAATCATCTTTCTAATCGCCGTGGTGACGCTGGAGCCATTTGCGATCTATTCCGGTCAGCCGATCTCCGTGGTATTCCTCATCGCGCTGTTCGTGACCCTAATACCAACAACCATTGGTGGCCTGTTATCCGCCATCGGCATTGCGGGCATGGATAGGCTGGTCAAGGCCAACGTCATCGCCAAATCCGGTCGCGCCGTGGAAGCCTGCGGCGACGTGGATCTGCTGCTCATCGACAAAACCGGAACTATAACCTTCGGCAACCGTATGGCGGATCAATTCCACGCACTACCTGGCGTGCCGGAAAAGGATTTGATAGAAGCGGCCGCTTTGGCTTCGCTCAGTGACGAAACGCCGGAAGGCAAATCCATCGTCGATCTGGCCAGGAAAAAGCACGGCTTTGAAGCCACGGTCGTCGATGGCACGAACTTCATCCCGTTCAGCGCCGAAATGCGCATGAGCGGCGCCGACCTGCCCGACGGCTCGGTAGTGCGCAAAGGCGCCTCCGACACGATGATGAGATATGCGAGCGTGAGCGACGCCGAAGCGCTGAAGCGCATAGTCAACGCCATCGCCCGCACCGGCGGCACGCCGCTGGTTGTGGCGCGGGACAAGCGCATTCTGGGCGTGGTGCACCTGAAGGACATCATAAAGCCGAATATCCGCGACCGTTTTATGCAGTTGCGCAAAATGGGCATTCGCACGGTGATGATTACCGGCGACAACCCGCTGACCGCCGCCGCCATCGCCGCCGAGGCAGGCGTGGACGATTTCCTCGCCGAAGCCACGCCCGAGAAGAAGCTGGAGATGATCCGCAAGTATCAGGCGGAAGGGCGGCTGGTTGCCATGTGCGGCGACGGCTCGAATGATGCGCCAGCCCTTGCGCAGGCCGACGTCGGTGTCGCCATGAACGACGGCACGCAGGCCGCACGCGAGGCGGCGAACCTCGTCGATCTCGACAGTGACCCGACCAAGCTTATGGAGGTGGTGGAGGTCGGCAAGCAACTTCTTATCAGCCGCGGCTCGCTGACGACCTTCTCCATCGCTAACGACTTTGCGAAATACTTCGCGATTTTGCCCGCGCTGTTCCTAACGGCTTACCCTGACCTCGGCGCGCTGAACATCATGAACCTGGGCAGCCCACAAAGCGCGATCCTGTCAGCCGTGATTTTCAATGCGCTCATCATCATTGCGCTCGTTCCGCTAGCGCTACAAGGTGTCAGTTACAAACCGGCGAGCGCGGAAGAACTTCTGCGCCGCAACCTGCTGATCTACGGGCTAGGCGGCATCGCACTGCCGTTTATTGGCATCAAGGCGATTGACCTCGCCGTCAACGCCCTCGGGCTGGTTTAAAAAGGAATACAGTCATGATTACTGAACTTATACGAGGCTTTATTCTGCTAGCTATCTTCACCGCTATCGTCGGGGGGGCTTATCCCCTCGCTGTCACGGGCATCGCCCAGTTCGCAATGCCAAGCCAAGCCAACGGCTCGCTTATTGAAAAAGACGGGCAAGTCGTCGGCTCTGAGTTGATCGGGCAAAACTTCGCCGATCCGAAATATTTCTGGCCAAGGCCTTCCGCGGCGGGCGCGAACGGTTACGACGGCGCAAGTTCGAGCGGCTCCAACTATGGCCCGAGCAGCGCTAAACTGCTAGCCGCTGTTACGGACAAAGCGAAGGCGGTGAGTGAGGCGTCCGAGGGGCGGAAAGCGCCAATCGATCTCGTGACATCTTCAGGCAGCGGGCTTGACCCTCACATTTCTCCGTTATCTGCTTATCTACAGGTGGTTCGCATATCCAAATTTCGAGGGTTGCGCGAGGAAGACGTACGGAGTGTGGTGCAGGCTAATCTTGAGCAGCGTTCACTGGGTCTTTTTGGCGAGCCGCGCGTGAATGTGCTAAAGATGAACCTCGCATTGGACGCGCTGCCCCCTAGATAGAGGCGACTTCTAATATGGCTCCGGAAAACGACCGCCCTACTCCAGACGCTTTGTTGGACGAGGCCAGAAACGAAAGCCGGGGCAAACTCAAGATCTTTCTCGGCGCCTACCCGGGCGTCGGGAAAACCTATTCGATGCTACAGGCCGCGCATGAGCGGCGCAAGGAAGGTCTTGATGTCGCTGTCGGGGTTGTAGAGACTCACGGACGCGCCGAAACCGAGGCGCTGCTGCGCGACCTGGAAATTCTGCCACGTGTGCAGATCACCTATCGCGGCCGCATGTTCGGCGAGATGAATCTGGACGGGTTGCTTGCCCGCAACCCCAAACTCGCGATTATCGATGAACTGGCCCACACCAACGTTATCGGGAGCCGCCACGAGAAACGTCACCAGGATGTGGAGGAGCTGCTCGCGGCAGGCATCGACGTTTACACCACGCTGAATATCCAGCATGTCGAAAGTCTAAACGATGTTATCACCCGCATCTCTCGCATTCAGGTGCGCGAAACGCTGCCCGATAAAGTGCTGGAGCTGGCGAGCGAAATCGAACTTGTCGATTTGCCCCCGGACGATCTGATCCAGCGTTTGCGGCAAGGCAAGGTCTACGTGCCTGAACAGGCTGGCCGCGCGATTCGCAATTTTTTCTCGAAGGGCAATCTAACCGCCCTGCGCGAACTCGCCATGCGCGTCGCTGCCGAGCGCGTCGATGCGCAGATGGTGAATTACATGCGCGCCCATGCCATCCCTGGTCCCTGGCCAGCACAAGACCGGCTACTGGTATGCATTAACGAATCTCCAGTCAGCAAGCGTCTGGTGCGAACGGCGCGCCGGATGGCCGAGCGTTCGCGCATCCCATGGATTTGCGTGCATGTTCGCACCCCGACCTACGATACGTTGAGCGAGGTGGCAAAAGGCCGGATCGCGGAGGCGATGCGCCTGGCGGAAAGCCTTGAAGGCGAGGTTGTCGTGTTGCACGCGGAATCGCGCATCGTTGAGGAGTTACTGGCTTTTTCGCTAAAACGCAATGTGACGCGGATGCTTATTGGCCGGGAGCGCCGCCGAAATTGGTCTGCATGGTTTCGGGAAAGCGTTACGCAACAAATCTTGGACAAGGCGACGCAATTTGAAGTGACGGTTATCTCTGGCGATGACACGGAAGGCGCGAAAGAGTCCATCAGCGGCGGTTCGCTTATACCCGATGGAACGCCGCGGGACTATGTCATTGCGACAGGGGCCGTTGCGGTAGCGACTGGCATCGGCGTCGCTGCAAAATACTCTTTTGCCTTTTCTAATATCGCTTTACTGCTTCTGATTGCAGTCCTTCTAGTCGCCATCAATTACGGTCGTTGGCCGTCGTTTTTTGCAAGTGTGCTAAGCTTTCTTGTTTATGACTTTGTGTTTACACGCCCCTATTACACATTTTCCATTTTCGACAAAAGCGAAGTATTTACGATTATTCTATTTCTGTTTGCATCCTTTATCGTGGGTAACTTGGCGGATCGACTGCGGCTGCAAGTGGCAGCGATGCGCACCTCCGCACAGCGCACTTCGACGCTTTACGAGTTCAGCCGCAAGATCGCCGCCGCTGCGTCTCTGGACGATGTGCTTTGGGCGGCGGTACACCACGTGGCGTCGACTATGGAGTCAAGCGCGCTGGTTTTGCTGCCTAACTCCGAAAACCGTTTGCTCATCGCCGCCGGTTATCCACCCGAAGATCAACTCGATATGAAGGATTGGGGCGCGGCGGAATGGGCCTGGACGAATGGCAAACCTGCCGGCTGGCGTTCTGACACGCTCCCCGCCGCCGATTGGCTGTTTCTGCCGCTAAAAACCCGGCGTGGCGCAGTTGGCTTGCTTGGAGTGTCTTTCAAGCAGCGCAACCAGCCGCTAACGTCCGAGCAATGGCGGCTGTTAGAGGCGCTAGTGGGACAGGTGGCGATTGCGGTGGAGCGCACCAACCTGGCCTCGGACATCGAAGAAGCGCGCGTATTCACCCAAACCGAGCAACTGCGCTCGGCGCTATTATCCTCCGTTAGCCACGATCTGCGCACTCCCCTCGTGTCCATCATTGGATCGGCTACAAGCCTGTCGAGTTACGGCGATACTTTATCCGATGAAAACCGTAAACAACTGGTGCAAACCATTCTGGATGAGGGCGAGCGGCTGAACCGGTTCGTGCAAAACCTGCTTGACATGACGCGGCTTGGTTATGGAGCTTTGCAGCCGAAACGCGAATGGGCGGACATGCGCGAAATCACCGGGCGCGCCATTAAGCAATTGCGTAAAGTGCTGGGAGGCCGGCGCGTGACGTTGAACGTGCCGGAAACGCTGCCCGCCATTTTTGTCGATCCCGTCCTGATCGAACAAGTTGTGGCGAACATTCTTGATAACGCCGCAAAATACACAAAGGCGGACGGCAGGATAATAATTGAAGCGCAACAGGTGAACAATGACCTGTTATTGCGTATTACTGATGATGGCCCTGGTATCCCGCCCAACGCCCGAGAGTCTGTTTTTGATATCTTTTACCGGGTACGGGCGGGCGATGGTCAGGCGGCGGGCACTGGCCTCGGGTTATCGATTTGCCGGGGCATCGTGGAAGCGCATGGCGGGCAGATAAAAGCGAAAGATGGGCCAAACGGTCAAGGAGCCGTGATCGAGTTTGTGTTGCCGCTGACGGCTCTGCCTCATATGCCGGACGTTGCCGACGAAATAGATCATAAAAAGAAAACGGGTAAGTTCAGTGAAACCGCAGACTCTTATTCTGGTCGTCGATGACGAGCCGCAAATCCGGAAATTTTTACGTATCAGCCTCAATGCTCACGGTTACGGCGTCACAGAAGCTGGACGCGGAGAAGACGGGATTAGAAAATGCGCGCTGGAAACTCCCTCTTTGGTGGTGCTCGATCTAGGGCTGCCCGATCTCGATGGATTACAGGTCGTGCGCCGCATCCGTGAGTGGAGCGAGGTTCCCATTATCGTGCTCTCCGTGCGGGCGACCGAGCAGGACAAGATTTCCGCGCTGGACCACGGCGCCAACGATTATGTGACAAAGCCCTTCGGCGTCGGTGAACTGCTGGCGCGGGTTCGGGTCGCCCTCCGGCTCCGGGAGGAGGCGTTGCCCGACGCCTCGGATATCGCGGTCGGCGATCTCATCATCGACTTTGCGCAACGGCGGGTGCGCCGCGATGGGGCTGATATTAAGGTCACAAAAAAAGAGTTTGAGATATTACGTCTTCTGGCAAAAAACGCGGGCCGTGTTGTCACGCACCAGCAGATGCTGCGCGAAATCTGGGGGCCAGCGCAGGAAGACGACACGCATTACCTGCGCATTTATGTGGGCCACCTTCGACAGAAGCTGGGCGACGATTCCGCGAACCCGCGTTACATCGAAAACGAACCCGGCGTCGGCTACCGGCTCATGGCGTGAAAAGCGGCACCTGCGAATGCATGTTCATGCGCCTTATGGAAGATTGGAACCCATCCGTCGTCGCGAGGCGGCCTCTGCCGCCATGGCGATCCATAACTGCTTCAGGTGCGAAAGACTGGATTGTTTCACTTCGCTCGCAACGACGTTATTTCGATTTCAGGGCGGCTGTTCTGAAGTACGATTTCATCTCAAATCGTCCAGTTTTAAGCGATTTCCAGCACAACGCGGCCGCGCACCTTGCCAGCCAATATCTCGGGCGCCAGTGCAATCACATCCTGAATGGGCCGCGTAACGGTTATTGAATCGAGTTTTGCAAGATCGAGGTCAGCCGCTAGCCGCGACCAGGCTTTCATTCGCTTCGGTTTTGGAACCATCACCGAGTCCACGCCAGCCAGCGTAACGCCGCGCAAAATGAATGGGGCAACGTTTGAAGGCAAATCCATGCCCTGGGCCAGTCCACAAGCAGCGACCGCGCCGCCGTACTTCGTCTGGCTGATGCAGTTGGCCAATGTATGGCTACCCGCGACGTCAATGGCGCCCACCCAGCGCTCGCGGCCCATCGGTTTCGCCGGGCTAGACAACTCAGCGCGCGGCAGAATCTCCGTGGCGCCTAGAGATTTCAGATAGCCCTCTTCTTCAGGGCGACCGGTCGCGGCGATGATTGAATAGCCTAGCTTGGTGAGCAGTGCGACGGCCACGCTGCCAACTCCGCCCGCCGCGCCTGTAACAAGAACCGAGCCTTTGTCGGGCGTCACGTCATGCGCCTCAAGAGCCAGCACGCAAAGCATCGCGGTGTAGCCAGCCGTGCCGATGGCCATTGCGTGCGCCGGGGTGAATGCGGACGGCAACGGCACGAGCCATTCGCCCTTCACGCGCGCATATTGCGCATAGCCGCCCAGATGCGTCTCGCCCAAGCCCCAGCCATTGAGCACCACCGCGTCGCCGGGTTTGAAATCCACGTTGTCCGACTGTTCCACCACGCCGGCAAAGTCGATGCCAGGGATCATCGGCCAGCGACGCACGACGGGTGCCTTGCCAGTGATCGCGAGCCCGTCCTTGTAGTTGATCGTGGAGTGGCTGATGCGCACCAGCACATCGCCTTCCATCAAGTCCATCTTGGCGAACTGGCCCCATTGCACGGTTTGTCCGGTGTCATTCTTGGTTATCGTCAGCGCATCAAAGTGATCCATCTGGGCGTCCTCTCGCATCTTCCATTTGATAGCCCATTTGAAACGGGCGGAAAACCCCGCGTCGCTAATATTAGACGTTTTCCAAACAGTTCGTGCAGTTCGGTAGATCAAACAATTCGCTTGCGATTCAATGTAAAGTTAATTTATAATTTAGCCCAAGGCGTTTCGAAACGCTTCAGACTTCAGGGAGTAGAAACAGCAGCGGAGGCGTCCGTGAGTATATCGCCAAGTTTAACCGCGGTTGCGACAATTGTCGCTTTCGCATTTCTGGCCGCGATCGTCATCGGCATGGTTTGACGCCGGTGGCATGACAATTAAATAACCGCGCAAGCCGTAACGCGCTGCCAACATGAAAAAAATCCACGCGGGAAGGGCTCTCCGCGCGGGTTCTGTTTATTTCGAAGGTTCAAGCGGGGCGTCCTCGGCAAACGTAATTTTCACGCCGCCATACGCTGCAACGGGCGTGGAAGAGAAGCCGAACACTTCCTCATATTTCTCATCGAGCGCATTCTCGACGCGGCCGAACAGGGTGATTTTTTCATCAATCTTGTACGATCCGGAGATATTAACGAGCAGGTAATCATCAAGCGTCACGCGCTGCAACGGGAAGGAAAACACGTTGTCGTCCATCTCGCCGTTATAGGCGACGCCGAAGTTGATGAGCGCGCGCCCGTCCGCGAAAGCGTAAGCGGCGTTGAGGCTGGCCGCGTGATCGGGACGGCGCACCTCGCGATCGCCTTGAGGGTCGGTCGAGTCGGTGTAAGTGTAGTTTCCAGCAATGGTGAGGCCGTCGAGCGGTTTCACAGTCGCCGTCACCTCAACTCCCTCGCGTTCGCTCGTACCATCGGAGTTCACGTTGGTGAACTGCCCGCCGGGAAGCGATAGAAACACGATCTCGTTCTCCAGATCCGCCTGGAAGTACGTCACATCCAGAACGATTTTGCCTCCGAGAAAGCTTTGCTCCACGCCCGCATCCCAGCCGATGGACTCCTCCGGCGCCAGATCAGGGTTGCCGACGAAGCCGCCGAATACGCCGAACTGGTCGAAAAACGTCGGGTTGGTGATGCCTTTGCCGTAGCTAGCGTGAAAGCGAGTGCCGCTCTCGCGCAGCATATATGCGCCGGTCGTTCTATAGGTCGTCGCGTCCTCAAAGGCGTCGTTGTAGTCCTGGCGGACATTGGCGGTGACGAAGAAACGGTCGAGAAACTCGCCACGATATTCGCCGACAAGGCCGGTTTGTTCGCGCTCGAATGTTTGGCCGGGCGCGCCTGAGGTGTTGAAGTTTTCCTCGCGGTAATCGAGCAGGCCGGTCAGCGCGTGTTTGGCTTGCAGAAACGCGGGCGCATCGAATTTTACATCCGCCTGATAGCCATACTGGCGGCGCTGGCTTTCGTTGAAGGATGCGCCGAACACGGAGGAGTTTGAACTGAGATCATCCTCGAAATAATCCGCGAAAGCTTTCTGCGTGAAGCGCTTGTCGAACAAATCGAGGGTTGCGGCGACGCGGCCCATTGTCTGCTCGCGCAAGCTTGCGATGCCGCCCACGTCGTCCAGCACGCCGTCAAAATCCGCGTCCTCATCGATGTCAACGTCGTTTTCCTGATAGCGGCCGATGGCGTCGATGCGGAAATTGTCCGTTACCGTCACGCCGCCGCGCAGGAATATCGCCTGCTGCTCGGAGCCGTCGTCCTCGCCGCCGCCGCGCGATGCGTTGAAGCCCTCCGTCTCGCGGGTAACCGCCGACACGCTGAAATAGCCGCGCTCACCGCCGCCCGAAGCGTTCGCTGATAACTCTTTAGTCTCAAAGCTGCCGCCTTCCGCACTTACCGAAACCTGCGCCGGGCCAGCGCCCTTTTTCGTAATGATGCTGATGGCTGCTGACAGTGCGTTGCCGCCGTAAATGCCACTTTGCGGACCGCGCAGCACCTCGATGCGCTCGATATCGGCGGTGAGCAGGGTGGAGAAATCGAACTCGCCGCTATCTAGCGAATTGACCTCCACGCCGTCGATGAGCACGGCGACGTGGTTGCCCTCGGCGCCGCGAATGCGGATTTGCGTGAAGCTGCCCTTGCCGCCGGACTGGCTGACGGCGAGGCCTGGCACTGAGCGCAGAGCGTCCGCCGCGTGGCGGATTTGGCGTTGCTCCAGCTCGCAACCAGTAATGACCGTGACCGCGCTGCCAAGCTTAGCCGCTTCGATCGGTTCAAGGCCGCCCGATTCGACGATGATGCCTTCAAGCACGACCTGCGCGCTCGCCTGCGGTGAGATTAAACAAAGACTTATTGCGGTAGATGCGCATAAAATAAGACGTGACGATGCCATGATCGACCCCCTGATGCGTTGGAAAACGCGCGGACAGGAGGGTGCGCCGCTTGACTAGCGGACGACAGCATTCGTTTCTCGGAGAATGAGACCTTTAGCGTCAAACTCAAAACCACGACGACCCTCCAGCCACGCATGAGGATCGCCACCGCTACGGATTTAGCCGTTCCCGCGCTTGCCCCGCGCATGAGATGGGTGACGTGACGCGGGCAGGTCTCCTGGCTCGCGGCTATAGCGCCTTCTCCACCTTCCCAGCGCAGTTGCGCCAGTGGTATGCCGGATGAGGCTCGCCGATTACAGTTGCGGGGACAGCTACGGCATTGGGCCAAGGCCCGCACCGCATTCCCTTTTCATCTTCGCCGCCGGTAAGCGGTCCAGAACCTTCGTCGACTCTATAGCGCGCAGTGGGAGGGGTTTGAGTCAAGCGGTTCGCCTTTGACTCGACGGCAAAGGCGAACCAGTGTGGCTTTTTCGCCTTAACGTGTTAGATTGATCGTGGCAACCGCCACATGACGGCCAGCGGCTGGATCAAACTGGGTGATGGTCACTTTGTGCTTGCTTTCGCTCTCGAAATTTACGGCGAAACGGCCTTTGAAGTTCGGGCCATCCACTTCAAGATTGAGATAATTGCCGCCAATGCCGCCGGTCACACTACCGGTGTTGTTGGCGATCTGCTCCAGCCAGCGGCCGCTGATGCTGCCACCAGAACATGTGACGTTGCTTGTCGCAGTGATCCGATAGTCCGTTCCCGCGCAGGCCAGCTTTTGTTCAAGGCTGTTCGCCCCACTTGCGTAGCTGATACGGCAAGAAATGGGTTCGCTGCCGCCGCCAATAGGCGTAACCGAGCCACCGCCTTTCCAGGCGCCATTAAGGCTTTTAATCAGTTGGCTGCCTTGTGGGCTGCAGTTTGCGCTGGCGGCAGTTGTTCCCGCGACCATAATAGCCGCTGCGAGCGGCATAATGCGAGTAATGGAGCAAAAATTATACTTCATGGGGCGCCCTTGTTGACTTTACCAAAAGCTCGACCGAACGATCAAACATCGTCACCTTTGACTTTTGACCGTGTATCATATCTTGCTGCTGGGAAACACCCTCAACCAATCAGTTTTTTGTGCGCATCGCACCAGTATTATATGCCATCGCGGTCTTGACGAAGTAAGGCTTAACGCCGGATCTATTCAGAACATCAAAAGCGGAGCGTTTTATGAAACTCGTGCGATTTGGGGAAGTTGGCGCAGAACGGCCCGGTCTCATCGGCGCTGATGGCGAAATACGCGATCTATCGTCAGTCATCGCCGACATCTCAGGCAATGCGCTTACCAACGCTGGTTTGACGCTTCTGCGCTCCGTGCGTCCGGAAGATTTGCCAGTTGCCGAAGGCCAGCCCCGTCTCGGATCGCCGGTCGCGGCAGTGCGGAAGTTTATCGGCGTTGGCCTTAACTACTCCGATCACGCCGCCGAAGTGGGCCAGCCTATACCCCGCGAGCCTGTGCTGTTCACCAAAGCGGTTTCGTGCATCTGCGGCCCTAACGACGATGTAATTCTGCCACCCGAGTCTGAAAAGTTGGATTGGGAGGTTGAGCTGGCCATCGTCATTGGCGAAACCGCGCGGCGCGTAAGCGAAGGCGACGCTATTAACCATGTCGCCGGTTATTGCCTGTGCAACGACATATCCGAACGCGCTTACCAGATAGAGGGCACTGGGCAGTGGCTGAAAGGCAAAAGCTGCGACACATTCGGGCCGCTCGGCCCATGGCTAGTCACCGCGGATGAAATTCCGGATCCGCAGGCGCTGTCAATGTTTCTGGATGTAAACGGCAAGCGCATGCAGAACGGCTCAACCGCTACGATGGTGTTCGGCGTGCGCACACTGGTCAGCTTCATTAGCCGGTTCATGACGCTGGAGCCAGGCGATGTTATTACCACAGGCACGCCTCCGGGTGTCGCGCTCGGCATGAAAGAGCCGGTGTATCTCAAAGCGGGCGATGAGATGCGCCTTGGCGTGCAGGGACTCGGTGAACAAAGGCAAATTGTGGTTATGGCGGCGGGCTAACGCCATAAGTGGTAAAAGTGATGCACCGGGCCTGAGCCGCTACCGACCTTAATCCCACCCGCATGAGCCAACGCTTCGGTTAGGTAAGTTTTAGCTTTGGAAACCGCTTCTGAAAGAGGCGCTCCGCGAGCCAGAAACGCAGCTATTGCGGAGGATAAGGTGCAGCCGGTGCCATGGGTATTTCTGGTGGCGATACGCGCCGCCGCCAGCCGGAAAGTCTGCTCTCCGTTACAATAAATATCGACAGCCTCAGCGGTTTGCGCGTGTCCGCCCTTCAGCAGCACGGCTTTTGATCCAAATGCTATCAGCAACTCCGCCTGACGAGCCATCATCGCTTCATCAACGGCGATGGCGGCGCCCAGCAGCTTGGCCGCTTCTGGCAGGTTAGGCGTGATAATGGTGGCGATAGGCAGCAATTTGGTGAGTAAGGCCATCTCGGCCCCCTTCTCCAGCAGCGGCGCGCCCGTTGTGGACATCATTACTGGATCCAGCACAATTGGCGCGTTGCACCAAAGCTCTAGCCCCTTTGCAACGGCGTCAATAGCATCCTCGTTAGCCAGCATACCAATTTTGACTGCTCGCACGTCCAGATCGGTGAACACCGCCTCCATCTGCGCAAGGATAAAATCGGGCGGCGAGGTGTTGATGGCGATGACGCCGCGCGTGTTTTGCGCTGTTAAAGCGGTGATGACGGTGGCGCCATAGACGCCAAGCGCCGAGAATGTCTTGAGGTCAGCTTGAATGCCAGCGCCGCCAGATGAGTCAGAGCCTGCGATAGTCAGCGCGATAGGAACTGTCATAGCGCTGATATAGCGGACGAAGTTGACAATTCAATTCCGCGATGACGGGTGTGCTGAGAAGCTTACCCCGGTTATGTTTTTAGCGCCGTTGTTCCCGGCGCTTCGGATACAGGCGGCATGACGGATGCGGCAAGCTTCATCAGCTCAGATTGCTTGGTCACATTGGTTTTGGCGTAAATATTCTTAAGGTGAGTGCGGGCGGTGCTTACCGCCACGCCGAGTTCATCGGCGGCCTCGGGCGCCGTTTTGCCTGACAGGATAGGCGCTAGCGCCTTGGCCTCTCCTACGGTTAAACCGTAGAGACCTTTCAGTGTGGCGACGCATGCGCCCTCGTCCATGGGCGTGCTGATAAACACGGCCGCAGCTGCCTTGGGCTCAATGAAAGTGCGCGGCTCGCCTTCGCCTAGCGGCAAAACGTGCGCAATCACGGGAGCTTCGCAGTCGTCCGAAAGGCGAACAGCTATTCCTTTTTTTTCGATTTTCCGCTCCCGGCTTGTCGCCAGTTCTATCGCGCTTTTGATTTCGGCTGAGGCGGAGGCATTTTCCGCCCGCAATTTCCCACCTACACCCTTCACCGGACCATTGCTCCTTAACATATCTTCGGCGGAGCGATTGGCGTGCAGAATGCGGCTGTCTTCGTCGGCAAGCACAACGCCGAGATTTAGAGCATCCAGCGTTTCCGCCATGCGTGTTTCGCGCACGCTTTTTGCCTCAAGCACGTTGCTGATGGTCACGGCGCGGCGAACATGGGGAATGAGGAAGCGCAGCAGTTCGATATCGCGTGGCGAAAAAACGCCGCTGTTCTCGTGCCGGAAAACACCGAGAAACGAGACGCGGTTGGGAGAGCGGACAAGATTCAGATGCGCGAAATCGACCAAGCCCTGCGGTTTGCTCCATTCGTTGAAATAAGGCAGCGTTTCAAGCAAGGTCGGGGGGATGTCACGCGTGAAGATCATCGGCTCGCCCATCGACAGACCGTTATCGCGGATGCGCTGTTCGTGATAATGTATGTCGCGGCAGTGTTTTTGCTGCGCTTCCATCCAGGCGTCGTCGACGCCTACGTTTTCGGTAATGAGATAATTTCGCCGTTTGATGTCGGTTAGCGCAAACTGTACGGCCTTGCCTTCGAACACCGCACTCACTTCTTCAAGCGTCGTCTTCCACAGGCGCGGATCGAGCGTGCAATCGTAGATGCGCCCGACAAGATCTGACAGATCTTGAGGTAAACGTGAATGAGCTATGCTCAAAACTCACAATATTTTGTAACAACTAACATTAAAGTTATGACATGTCGATGACGATGGTTCATTTTAAGCCGTCGCGGCAGGTTTGCGCGCCAGTACTGAATCACACTATGAATGATCGCCTTCGGGCGCACCCAACAGCCCGCCAATAGAAAAGGGCCGCGATTTTGCTCCCATCCATCGAAAAACGCATCGCAATCGAGCTTGGCGTCCGCGAAGCACAGGTGATCGCCACAGTGGAGTTGCTGGACGGCGGCTCGACAGTCCCGTTCATCGCGCGCTATCGCAAGGAGGCGACCGACGGGCTGGACGACGCGCAGCTCCGCACGCTGGACGAGCGCCTGAGCTATTTGCGTGAACTGGAAGATCGACGCCGCGCCATCATCGACAGCGTGGCCGAGCAGGGCAAACTCGACGATGTGCTAAAGGCGCAGATCATGGCGGCGGACAGCAAGGCGCGGCTGGAGGATATCTATCTCCCATATAAGCCGAAGCGCCGCACCAAGGCGCAAATCGCGCGTGAGGCGGGATTGGAGCCGCTTGCCAACGCGCTGCTGGGCGATCCGTCGAAACTTCCTGACGCCGTCGCCGCGCAGTTCGTGAGCGCGGAGAAAGGCGTGGCCGACGTCCCCGCCGCGCTGGAAGGAGCGCGTTCGATCCTGGTGGAGCGGTTTGGCGAAAGCGCAGACCTGATCGGTGGCTTGCGTGAGGAAATGTGGAAACGCGGACGCCTCGCCGCCAAGGTTCGCGACGGCAAGCAGGCCGACGGCGCCAAGTTCGCTGACTATTTCGATTTCACCGAAGCGTTCGCCAAGCTGCCATCACACCGCATCCTCGCCATGTTCCGGGGTGAGAAAGAGGAGATGCTCGATCTCACTTTCGAGCCGGACGAGCCGACACCTTCGCCGCAAACTGGCCCTACGTTTTACGAGGGCCGCATCGCACGCGCCTTTAATATTGCCGATCGCGGGCGACCAGGCGACAAATGGCTAGCCGACACGGTGCGCTGGGCCTGGCGCACGCGCATTCAGGGCAACCTCGCGCTCGACACGCGCATGAAGCTATGGCAAGCGGCTGAGGAAGAAGCGGTTCGCGTGTTTGCCGCCAATTTGCGCGACCTGCTGCTTGCTGCGCCTGCGGGCACACGTGCGACCCTGGGGCTCGATCCCGGTTTCCGTACCGGCGTTAAAGTCGCCGTGGTGGATGCGACGGGTAAGGTTACGGCGACGGGCGTAATTTATCCGCACGAACCGAAAAAGCAGTGGGATGAGGCGCTGGCGACGCTCGGCCGCCTTTGCCAGCAGCATAAGGTGGAACTGATCGCCATCGGCAACGGCACGGCGAGCCGGGAAACGGACAAGCTCGCCGCCGATCTCATCAAGCTCGCTCCACAGTTAAAATTGACGAAAATCGTGGTGTCCGAGGCGGGCGCCAGCATTTATTCGGCGAGCGCCTACGCAAGCGAGGAACTGCCTGGCCTGGATGTAACGCTGCGAGGCGCCGTCTCCATCGCGCGGCGGTTGCAAGACCCGCTGGCGGAGTTGGTGAAAATCGACCCGAAATCCATCGGTGTGGGCCAATACCAGCACGATCTGGCGGAGCATAAACTCTCCAAATCGCTCGACGCGGTGGTGGAGGACTGCGTGAACGGCGTCGGCGTCGATCTCAACACCGCGTCGGCTCCGCTGCTTGCCCGTGTCTCCGGCATTGGGGAGAGCCTCGCGAAAAACATCGTGGCGCACCGGGACGCGAACGGGCCGTTCAAAAAGCGGGCGGCGTTGAAGGAGGTGCCGCGTCTCGGCGCGAAAGCGTTCGAGCAGGCGGCGGGCTTCCTGCGCATCCCGAACGGCGATGATCCTCTGGACGGCTTGTCCGTGCATCCGGAAGCTTATCCCGTGGTGCGGCGTATCCGCGAGGCGGCGGGTGTGGACATCAAAACGCTGATCGGCAACGCGCCGGTGCTGCGCGGCCTTTCGCCCAAGGCGTTCGTGGACGTTAAATTCGGTCTCCCCACCGTGACCGACATCCTGCGCGAGTTGGAGAAGCCTGGCCGCGACCCTCGTCCAGCGTTCAAGGCGCCCGAGTTCCAGGAGGGCGTGGAGAAAATTACCGATCTTAAGCCCGGCATGGTGCTGGAGGGCGTGGTGACGAATGTGGCGGCGTTTGGCGCGTTTGTAGATGTCGGCGTGCATCAGGACGGCCTCGTCCACATCTCCGCCATGTCGCGCACCTTCATCAAAGACCCGCGCGAGGCGGCCAAACCCGGCGACATCATGAAGGTAAAAGTGCTGGAGGTAGACGCGGCCCGCAAGCGCATCGCGCTGACCATGCGGTTGGAAGATGAAATCGGCGAAGCGCGGCTCGCTGGCGGAGGTTCGAAAACTCCAATCCCGCCCAAGAGAATGAGCGCAACTCCAAAAGCGGTCAAACCTGAAACGGGCGGCGCTTTGGCGGACGCGCTTCGTCGTGCTGGTTTGAAATAAGCCACACGGGTTGCATGGCCGACGCTAAGACGGAACTTTTTTTTTAAGGGGCAGTTTAGTCGGTGTTGCTGCGCGGTTGTCGCGCACGCATTGCCAAGACCAGAATTAAGGATACTCTACCATGCAAAATATTATTGTCGGGGCACTCGTCGTGGGCATAGCGGTACTTGGTTATTTTTATTATCAGCAAACCAAAAACGACATCGTTATCAGCCCGCCGAAAATTGAAACTCCACGGTAACTAGTCAGGAGTTTCATTATGGTCAATCCAGTCGATTATGCGGACCGGACGTCCGAACCACGCAATATGGACGCGCTTAATACATCGACCGAAAAGCGTGAGGTCAGGGTAACTCTTGTTAGCCATTCTACGCTGCTTTACTGGTGGCCAGTATGGGTTTTCGGATATGTGTGCGCAATAATTACTGCCCTAGGAGGGATTCGAGCATCCGTTGACGAGGGCAAGAGCATTCTAATAAGTTCCGGGAACGCTTTAGGACTTACCTTTTTGACGGTTTTGTTGCTTGTCATATTATTCACAAACATGAAACTGCGCGGAGTTTACTCAGCGTTTGCGATCTTGTTTGTGGCATTTATAGCCGTGTTATTTGCCTGGTTGGGTTGGTGGGACAATATCTTTGCTTTCATACCAGACCTTAACGTGCATATGAACGTTGGCTTTTACGTAGTGTTTTCGACAGTGCTAGCCATAATTTGGGCGCTAGCGTTTTTTGTTTTCGACCGGATGAAAGTCTGGATTGTCCGTCCTGGCCAATTGACCGTTAAGGAGATGGTGGGCGGCGGAGAAACTAGCTATGACGCCCGCGGTATGCTGTTCGAAGAAGAGAGCGACGATCTGTTTCGCCACATTCTGCTTGGCTTCGGTTCAGGCGATTTGCGTATAACGACAGCAGGCGCAAAACGTGAGGAATTTTATCTTCCGAACGTGCTATTCGCCAATTGGAAAACGAAACAGGCTCAAAACCTTCTTTCGGTTAAGCTCGATAAGGTTGAATGATCTCAAACTAGAAAATTAGGCTGACATTAAATTGTCAGCCTTTTTTATGCAAAAACTCTAACCGGTTCCCCGTTTATAGTAAGGCCTTCACGATCTGCACCTAACTTAAGCACGCCCCCGTCCCGAACTGTTCCCCGCAAAATCATATCCGAAAGCGGATCTTGCACGTAACGCTGAATGACACGCTTTAAAGGCCGGGCTCCGTAAGCTGCATCGTAACCTTTCGCTGCAAGCCATTCCTGGGCTTTGTCATCGAGCGAAAGGGAAATCTTCCGTTCATCCAGAAGCTTCTGCAAACGCTGAAGCTGGATATCCACGATCGCCGCCATCTGCTCGCGTTTCAGGCGCTGGAACAGGAGGATATCGTCAACGCGATTTAGAAACTCAGGCCGGAAGTGCTGGCGCACGAGCACCATCACGTTGTCGCGGATGAGGTCGATATCATCCGTGTCCTTCATTGCCACCAGATATTCAGCGCCGATGTTGGACGTCATGATAATAAGGGTGTTGCGGAAATCGACAGTGCGGCCCTGCCCATCCGTGAGCCGCCCGTCGTCGAGCACCTGCAGCAGCACGTTGAACACGTCCCCGTGTGCCTTCTCAATCTCATCGAACAGCACGACCTGATAGGGCCGCCGCCGCACAGCCTCGGTAAGTGCGCCGCCTTCCTCATATCCAACATAGCCGGGAGGCGCCCCGATCAGCCGCGCGACGGAGTGCTTCTCCATATATTCGGACATATCCATGCGGATCAGCGCTTGGTCGTCGTCGAATAAATAGGCGGCAAGGGCTTTGGTCAGCTCTGTCTTGCCGACGCCGGTAGGCCCCAGAAACATGAACGAACCGATGGGCCGGTTAGGGTCTTGCAACCCCGCGCGCGAGCGGCGCACGGCAGTCGCAACCGCGCGCACAGCCTCATGCTGGCCGATAACGCGCTTGGACAGTTCCTCCTCCATGCGAAGGAGTTTGGCTTTTTCGCCTTCCAGCATCTTGTCCACCGGTACGCCCGTCCAGCGCGAGACGACGCCTGCGATATGATCCGGTGTCACCGCTTCCTCAACCATCGGCGACCGGCCAGTGTCAGCGCTTTCGGCAGCTTTCAGCCTCTTCTCAAGTTCGGGGATGCGGCCATAAGCGAGTTCGCCCGCGCGGGCCAAATCGCCCTTGCGTTGCGCCTGCTCAAGCTCGATACGGAAAACGTCTAGCTCCTCCTTAAGCTTCTGTGCGGAGGACAGCTTTAACTTCTCCTCCTTCCAGCGCGACAGCAAGGCATTGGATTTCTCCTCCAGGTCGGCGATCTCGCGGTCGAGGCGTCCTAGACGATCTTTCGACCCCGTGTCCGTCTCCTTTTTCAGCGCCTCACGCTCAATTTTGAACTGCATCAGGCGGCGGTCGATCTCGTCCAGCGCCTCGGGTTTGCTGTCCACCTGCATCCGCAGACGGCTGGACGCCTCATCCATAAGGTCGATGGCCTTGTCCGGCAAAAACCGGTCGGTGATATAGCGGTTTGAAAGGGTGGCGGCGGCGACGAGCGCGCTATCCGTGATGCGCACCCCGTGGTGCAGCTCATATTTTTCTTTGATGCCCCGCAAAATGGAGATTGTGTCCTCCACGTTCGGTTCGTTCACGAACACAGGCTGAAAACGACGGGCGAGCGCTGCATCCTTCTCGATATGTTTGCGATATTCATCCAGGGTGGTTGCGCCAACGCAGTGCAGTTCTCCACGTGCAAGGGCTGGTTTCAGCAGGTTGGAGGCGTCCATCGCGCCTTCGCCCTTGCCCGCGCCGACAAGCGTGTGCAGTTCGTCGATGAACAGCACCATGCCGCCCTCTGCCGCCGTTACCTCGGCGAGCACCGCCTTCAGCCGCTCCTCAAACTCGCCCCGATATTTCGCCCCCGCGATCAGCGATCCCATGTCGAGCGCCATCAGCTTTTTGCCCTTGAGGCTCTCGGGCACATCGCCGTTGATGATGCGCAGCGCCAGACCCTCCGCGATGGCGGTTTTACCCACGCCCGGCTCGCCAATCAGCACGGGATTATTCTTCGTGCGGCGCGAGAGCACCTGAATGGTGCGACGGATTTCCTCATCGCGGCCAATCACAGGATCGAGCTTGCCCTTCGCGGCTTCTTCCGTGAGATCGCGCGCATAGCGTTTCAGCGCATCGTAGGATTGCTCGGCAGTGGCGCTGTCGGCGGTGCGGCCCTTGCGAAGGTCGTTGATCGCGGCGTTCAGCCCGGTTGGCGTCGCCCCCGCGTCGGCCAGAATGCGCGCTGTATCGGCCTCCTTTTCCATGGCCAATGCCAGCAGGAGACGCTCGACGGTGACATAGCTATCACCCGCCTTCTCGGCGATTGCCTCAGCCTGATCGAGAACCTTCAGCAGCGGCGGCGCCATGAACACCTGCCCGGCGGCGGAGCCAGAGATTTTGGGCAACTTGGCGAGCCCCTGATCCGTTTTAGCGAGCGCCTCTTTGGCCCGCCCACCCGAGCGATTGATGAGGCCGGCGGCAAGCCCTTCCTCATCGTCAAGCAACGCTTTTAGCAGATGCTCGGGCGTGAGGCGCTGATGCCCTTCGCGGATTGCGAGCGTCTGAGCGGCCTGCAAAAACCCTTTAGAACGATCCGTCAGTTTTTCAAAATTCATGCTATCCTCCGGCGCTTCTGGCAGCGCCTCTTATGAGTAGGCCAGCCAAGCCCAATTCAGTTGTGTAGTGCATCTTATCTAATGTTTGATTGAAGCAGATAAAGTATTACCCGTGTAAACTTGGACTTTCGGAGAACTCGCCTTGCCAACGATCGTCTCGATTTACCGCTATCCCGTTAAGGGGTTGAGCGCGCAGCCCATGCCATCAGCGGCGCTTGAGCCGGGCAAGACCATCCCGTTCGACCGCGCTTACGCTATTGAAAACGGACCGGGCCGCTTTAATCCGGACGAGCCGAAATATCTACCGAAAATCAATTTCCTGATGTTGATGCGGCAGGAGCGACTTGCCGCTCTAAAGACCGACTTTGACGAAGCGAGCGAGACGCTGACCATTTTCCGCGATGGCAAACAGGTTGCGCGGGGGCAACTGTCCACGAAGCTGGGGCGGCAAATGATCGAGCAGTTCATGGCTAGCTACATGAAGGCCGAACTCAAAGGCGCGCCGCGTGTCGTTTCCGCCGCCGGTCACAGCTTTTCCGACGTTTCCGCAAAGTGCCTGCATTTCGTCAATCTGGCGACAGTGCGCGATCTGGAGCGAATCATCGGCAAACCACTCAACCCGTTGCGTTTTCGAGCAAATGTTTACTTTGAGGGCGCGGAGCCTTGGGCAGAGACGCAATGGCTCAACGCTGACCTTAACGCGGGCGAAGCTACGCTTAAAATTTTCTCTGAAACCGAGCGCTGCGACGCCACAAATGTCGACCCTGAAAGCGCCATCCGCGACACGTCCATCCCTGCGACCCTGATCCGGACATTCGGCCATTCAAATCTCGGATTTTACACCAAGGTTAAAAAAGGTGGCCTCATTCGCAAGGGGGACGACATTACGGTTACCGAGCAGAAGCCGCGTTAATTATCGTCAGATGTAGGCTCCACGGAAGCGGGTGCTGCGCCGTCATCAACTGCGTGGCCGTTAGTTTTATCAGCCGTAAGCACCTCAGGCCCGTTTGTTGGACGCCGTCTGCGGCGAGCGCGCACTGCCGTCTCGTCTTGTTCCGGGCGCACGGCGCGTTCCGCATGCTCGACGCGCTCTGGAGCCTCCGGGCGATCAACGCGCACCCGGCGTTCCGCACGCTCAGGTCTTTCGCGTCTGATAGGCGCCGCATCAGGAATTTGTACAGGCTGCGTTAAAAAACCCGGCAAGCTATCCTCGTCTTGGCTAGCACCAATTTGCGAGGCAGGTTCAACGTTGCGGTTTTCAATCTGAAGACGGTTTCCATTCCCCGTAACGTTAGGTTGCTCGCCCGAATGTATATATGGCTGCGGCGGTTGCGCGTTAGGAATGTGCTGAATCGGCGTTGGCTGGGCCGCCATGATGAGGCGATTGTAATGCTCGGCGTGCTGGAGATAATTCTCAGCAACGATAAAATCCCCGGCAGAGGCGGCATCGCGAGCGAGATGCGTGTATTTTTCGGCGATATGATGGGCAGTCCCACGAATTTTTACATCTGGCCCGCTCGACTCATAGTTCTTGGAAAGCTGGTTCTGCGGCTTTCTGTTTTGGTTATTGTTCGCATTCGGGTTTGAGTTGGGGTTTGGGCCCTGATTGAAGCTCTGGCCCTGGTTTTGATTGTGGCCGTTATTACGCCCGCGGCCTCGGCGGTTTTGCTGTCCTTGCCTCATCAGATCCCGTTCGCTTCCAATATATTTCATGATTAGACCAATTCCCTAGCTCGCATACATGCGATCCTGCACGGCGCATCTGTACGCCTCAGTTGAAACAACGCTATCCACATCAGGTCGATACGCGCTTTTCCGGTAATGAAAAACGGCTACGGCGCATGGTTGATCAATGCAGTTCCGTTCAGTCTCCGGTTTTTGACTTATCCAGTTCGGATCAACGTCTCAAAGCTCGTATGTCAAACTTGTGTTGACTTTAGGAGCCGCTACGTTGGCGCCGGCGAAAGTATTCCGGGCCGCAGCGAGAGTCAGTATTTCAGACCTCAATTTCCATGACCCTAGCCCGATCACTTAATTTTTCCAAACTCTTTTTTTCACGATCTTATGCGTTTTAATTTATGTCGTTTTCCTGCAACGACCCGGCTTTTGCCGCTAAAATCCGGAAAGACTTCAATCTCGCCAAAACCATGTTCATTAAGGAGTTCTGCGATGGCGCTCGCTTGGCCGTCGCCTGCTTCCAACAGTGCCCAACCGCACACTGCAACTCTACCGGAGAGCGCAGGAATTATGGCTGCGTAACAGTCCATTCCCGATATTCCGCCATCAAGTGCCGCTCTTGGATCGTGCACGCTAACTTCCGGGGCAAGACCAGCGATTTCGTCTGCTTTAATATATGGCGGATTCGTTAAAACAAAATCGTAAACGCCGGTAACGCCATCCAGCCAGTCTGAGTTTACGAACTCCGTTAGATCTTTCAGACCAATAACAATCGCATTCTCTCGCGCCATAACGAGCGCCTCGCGACTAATATCGACTCCCACGCCGCTTGCGCCTTGCAATTCCGACAGGGCCGATAAAAGCAAGCAACCCGTTCCAGTTCCCAAGTCGAGCAGTTTCAGAGCCTCGGAGCGTCTCCCTTCCCGTTCGCACAGTGTTAGAAGGGCGGAAACAACGGTTTCACTATCGGGACGAGGGTCAAGCGTCGCCTTATTAAGCCTGAACGGCAACCCCCAAAACTCGCGACTGCCGCAAATGCGCGAAACTGGTTCGCGGTTAACGCGGCGTTCGAGTACGGAGCCAAGACTCGAAATGTCTGAGGTGCTTATCGGATGTGTGGCATCCAGTATTAGCCTCTCGACACTGATATTTAGCACGTAGGCAGTCAACAGCCTCGCGTCAAGCTGCGCGGATGGTAACCCCGCTTTCAAAAAGCTGCCCGTCAGCCATTTCACGGCTTGACCTACTGTCGCCACATCACCCGACGCGGTTTGTAGGGCGTTCATCGTTTTATGCACGGCCCGGCTCATCCATCGCCGCGAGTTGGCCTGCTTGATGCTGCGTAATCAGTGGCTCGATCACATCATCAAGCGCCGAACCCTCCATAACTTGCATAAGATTATAGAGTGTTAGGTTGATCCTGTGATCGGTGATGCGGCCTTGTGGGAAATTGTACGTGCGTATGCGAGCCGACCTGTCGCCGGAGCCGACCTGATCCTTGCGATCAGCCGCGCGCGCACTGTCTAGGCGGGTGCGCTCCATGTCGTAGAGCCGCGCCCGCAGAACCTGCATCGCCTTTGCGCGGTTCTGATGCTGAGATTTCTCAGCCGAAACCACCATGATGCCGGTGGGCAGATGCGTGATGCGCACCGCCGAGTCCGTGGTGTTGACGTGCTGGCCACCGGAGCCTGATGCGCGCATGGTGTCGATGCGGATGTCCTCGGGCCTGATCACCACGTCTACATCCTCAGCCTCTGGCAGCACGGCGACAGTTGCGGCGGAGGTGTGAATGCGCCCTTGGCTTTCGGTCGCTGGCACACGTTGCACGCGGTGAACCCCCGATTCAAACTTCAGCTTGGCGAACACGCCCTTGCCCGCGACATTGGCGACAACTTCGCGATAGCCGCCATTGTCAGAATCGCTTTCTGACAGGATTTGCACCTTCCAGCCCTTCATCTCCGAATAGCGCTGATACATCCTGAATAGATCGGCCGCGAACAATGCGGCTTCTTCTCCGCCCGTGCCCGCGCGCACCTCCAGAATAGCGCTTTTTTCATCCGCCATATCGCGCGGCAGCAGGGCGAGACGCACCTTATGAGACAAGCCGTTGATGCGCGCCTCCGCGCCTTCTAGCTCCTCCCTAACCAGATCGATCATATCCCTTGCAGTTTCGGGGGCTGCTGCAATCTGGCGGAGGCCGCGCTGCTCCTCCTCGGCTTCTCGCAGGCGATGGATACTAGCAACGACCGGGTCTAGTTCGGCGAATTCTCTCGATAGCTTTACAAATGTGTCCTGGTCGATGCTGGATGAAAGCGTATTTTGTACGTCTTCCCAGCGGTCGACAAGACGATCAAGTTTATCTTTAGGCAATTGAGACATAAATTGTCACTCTTAAGAGTAATAAAGAGCCGGTTAAAGCGACGGATGAGAGCCGTCTTCCTGCATCTCCGGCGCGGTGAGCGCCAAATCCTTACGAGGCAGGTTTACATCCTTTGCCGCCGCATATTGGTTAAGCTTTCGCCTGATATCCGGTTCGCCCGCATCGATCATTGGATTGAGCGCGTCGGCAAGATCCTGCGCATTTATCGACATCAGCATCGCCTTCACCGGCCCGAGCGCCGATGACGCCATGGACAATGACCGGAAGCCGCAGCCGATCAACGCCATAGCTTCGATCGGTCTCCCGGCCATTTCTCCGCACAGCGTTGCGGGAACGTTATACTTTGCCGCTTCGAAAACAATGGAGCGCAACATTCGTAGAGCGGGCGCGCTCAACGGGTCGAAGCGCGTGCTAACGCGAGGGTTTTCGCGGTCGGCGGCGTAGAAAAACTGCATCAGATCATTGCTGCCAACTGAGACGAAATCGACCATTGGAAGAAGCTGGTCGAGTTGCCAAAGGATAGCCGGGACTTCGATCATCACGCCGATAAGCACTTTAGCGGGAGCGAGTTCTCCGAATTTTTGTATGCGGCCCAACTCCTTATCGATCAAACCTCTGGCGCTTCGACATTCGCTTACATCGGTAATGAATGGGAGCATAATCCTAAGTTCGCGCCCCGCCGCCGCTTTCAGCAGCGCCCTTATCTGTGTGCGGAACAGTCCTGGGCGGTCAAGCGACATACGAATGGCGCGCCAACCAAGCGCAGGGTTTTCTTCCTTGGCGTGCCGAAGGTAGGGGAGAATTTTGTCACCCCCCACATCAAGCGAACGAAACACAACCGGCTTGTCCGCCGCCGCGTCCAGCACGGCGCGGTAGCTTTTGGTTTGTTCTTCAATTTTAGGATATGTCGATGCTATCATGAATTGAAGTTCGGTGCGGAATAAGCCGATACCGTCTGCGCCCGACTCCTGAAACTGCGGCAAGTCCATCACAAGGCCAGCGTTCATCATCATAGCGATGCGGACGCCGTCCTGTGTCGCCGCAGGCACTTCGCGCAGTCGCTCGTAGGCGAGTTGCCGTCTGGCGCGAAACCGCACTTTATCGCCATACGCTTTGATAACTTCAAGCGAAGGCCGAATATGCAGGCGGCCGGCTTCTGCGTCCAGAACCGCCGGATCGTGATGCTCGATGAGATCAAGCACGTTGCCCGTTTGCCCAATCGCGGCAATACCCAGTGCTCGCGCCACGATGGCCACGTGGCTTGCGTGACCGCAGTCCTCGATTATGACGCCGCGCAGCTTGTCCCGGTTATAGTCGAGAAGCTCGGCCGCGCCCATATGGCGTGCGACGACAATGGCGTTTGCGGGTAACTCGTCGGCGGCCGCCGTTTGGGCGCGCCCTGCGAGAATGCGCAACATCCGGTTCGCGAGGTCGTTCAGGTCGTGCAGTCTCTCATTTACGGCTGGCCCGCCACGGCTGGCTATTTTCACCCGCATGTCCACGTGAACTCGCTCGACCGCCGCCTCTGCCGTCAAGCCCGCACTTACTGCTTCTTTCAACCGCCGCGCCCACCCTTGGTCGTTGGCAAACATCCGGTAGGTTTCGAGAATATCGCGATGCGCGCCTGCTCCGCGCAAATCACCCAGCGAGATCAAATCATTCACAGTTTGCTTGAGCGTTTGTAAGGCAGTTTCCAGCCGAAGCGCCTCCGTCGCAGGGTCGTCGGATACGAGCCTGGTTATCGTGATGCGCGGCTCGTGCAAAACAATATGGCCCAAAGCGATGCCGTCGGAAAGGCTTACGCCTTCGATAGCTTGCGATTGCAAACGCCGGATATCTGGGGCTAACGCGCCGTTAATCAGCGCACCGGATGACAACATTTCCGCCAGCACCATAGCCGTCGTCTGTAGGGCTTCCACTTCGTCATACTCATAATTGCGCTCAATCGCATTTTGGACTGTCAGCACGCCAAGCGCTCTGCCGCCGCGCAAAATAGGCACACCCAGAAAAGACTGATAAATTTCCTCGCCCGTTTCCGGCCGGTAGGAAAAGGCAGGGTGTGACTGAGCCTGAGACAAGCTGATGGGCTGTCCGCGTTCGGCGATCATGCCAACGAGACCCTCCGACGGCTTCAGGCGGGTTTTATGCACGGCATCCTGTTTCAGGCCTTGGGTCGCAAACAACTCTAGCGCGCCGTCGGAGTGGCAAACATAAATCGAGCTTACCTCGGCCACCATGTTGGCGGCGATCAACTGTACAATTCTGTTGAGGCGCGTTTGCGAATCAACCGGACGCGCCATAACTTCGCGAAGCTGGCGGATCATCACTCTCGGCGCGCTTGTGTTCCAGGACATAAGCCTGGCGCCTCCTCAACAAATCCGGTCAAAGCACTATTGCGAGTTTAGAACATATCCTATGAGGATAAGGAGAAAATCTATCTGGCGTCCAGCCCATACAATGTGTGAAGCGTTCTGACAGCCAGTTCCGCATAAGCCGCTTCAATCAGCACGCTTATTTTGATCTCCGACGTCGAAATCGCCTCTATATTAATTCCTTTTTCAGCAAGAGCTTTAAACATTTGCGCCGCGACGCCTGCGTGTGATCGCATCCCGACGCCTATGACCGACACCTTCACCACGTCAGTGGCACCACGCACATCGAAATATCCAATATCATCACGCGCGAGTTTAATTACGTCCAGCGCGCGCTGCAGGTCAGTCGCCGGAACTGTGAAAGTCATATCAGTGAAGCGACCATCGTCAGAGACATTCTGCACAATCATGTCAACATTAATGTTGGCGTCGGCTAACGGGCCAAAAATTCTTGCGGCGACGCCAGGCTTGTCGGCTACCCGGAGAAGGGTGACTTTAGCCTCGTCTTTTGCATACGCGATACCACTTACGACTCGCTGTTCCACGATCTCATCCTCGTCGCAAACCAATGTGCCCGGCTGGGCCAGATTTCCTTCCCGCGCGGGCGCGCAACTCTCCGGCGCATCAAAGCTGGAGCGCACCTGAACGCGCACATTATGCGTCATCGCCAGTTCCACGGAGCGCGTCTGCAGCACCTTGGCGCCCAGCGACGCCATCTCCAGCATCTCCTCGTAAGAAATCCGGTCGAGGCGCTGAGCTTTACTAACGATACGGGGGTCGGTAGTGTAAACACCATCTACATCCGTGTAGATGTCGCAGCGATCAGCCCTCAAGGCTGCGGCGACAGCCACAGCGCTGGTGTCCGATCCGCCGCGCCCTAGTGTCGTTACTCGGTTGTCCGGGCCGATACCCTGAAATCCGGCAATAACAGCCACCTCCCCGCGTGCAAGCCGCGATTTTAATTCCTCCGCAACCACATCAATAATGCGAGCCGCGCCATGGGCTTTATCAGTGCGAAGGGGTATTTGCCAACCGAGCCAGGAGCGCGCTTGAATGCCCATAGCCTGAAGTACGATGGCGAGTAGCCCGGCCGTTACCTGTTCACCCGACGCCACCACAGAATCATATTCGCGCGCGTCATGCATGGGCGACGCCTCTCGCGTCCAGGCGATGAGCTGGTTGGTGGCGCCAGCCATCGCCGATACGACAACCGCGCACTGATTTCCAGCGTCAGTCTCCCGCTTCACGTGGCGGGCGACATTCCTGATGCGATCGAGATCGCCCACAGACGTGCCGCCAAATTTCATAACCAGAAGAACCATAGCCGTTTTGTTCGCTTTATGTTCTGCAGCTTCCGACCAGAGAGATACCCGGCGTTGAGCAAAAAATCAACCTCAAAGATTGCAATTATTTAATTAGATTCCCCTCTTGGATCGCGGCTTGTAAGTTTGACCGTGGCGCTTGCAAGCACCGAAATATTTGCCGTCGCCTGTTTTTGCAATACTTATTTAAAGATAGTACTTCCCGGTATTCTAAAAAAAATCCGTAATTTACATTGATATTTAGACAGTTTCTTTAGTCATTAATTTCAGTGCTAGCTAGCCCAGATTATGGCCGTTTTGGTCAACTTAGATATCTAGCATGCTCTTGGGCTATTGTTTGATAGCTAAACAGTCATTCCCCGAACCGCATACAACTTGTTAAAACCAAGCGCGGAAATATGGGTTTCCGCCGGAAGACACCTTTCAAACGAGGGAGATGACATGAAATCGATACTCTTGGCGACATTTGCGCTCGCATCACTCACTATAACAGCGTCCGCAATGGATTGTGAAAAAGAGTACCGCGTCCGCCTGGACAAGATGATGGCGAAGCCCGGCGTTCCAAGCAGCGATGTGATTGCTACGACGCGCTACATGCTTCAGGGCTATGACGCCTGCATGAAAGGCGATACGAAAACCGCTTCCGAATTCTTTGAAAAAGCTGGCAAATCAGGCGGTTGATTTTTAACAATTTCGCAAATAAATGGCCGCGCAGTGTATTCTTCGCGGCTTTTTTACATATTTAAGCCGTTCTAATTACGATAAAAATCCGCGACGCGCTCCATCAACCACCCCCATGCTTCTTCCTCGCTCGGCCCCGCCGTTTTCGAGATTGCTATTTGCAGGTAGGCAATCTCGGATATTACTTTCTCAGTCGCAAGCATATGTAGCCGGCTGGTTAAAATCGCCAGCTCGATAACGGCGCTCTGAGCGCGGTTGAATCCCGGCGCGGCGGCGTGGTTTGCAGAGTGTACAATACGGCCATGAAATCTCGGGCGCTGCTCATCCTCACTTACGCGGACGACCTCAAGCTCCTGATGAGCGATAGCGCACGCCAGATAACTGCCCGCGATTTTCACAGTAGGGGCTGTTGGCCAATCCTTGCGGCCGGTGAGGCATCCTGCGTAAACGCGCACGTCGTCCGTTATGCTAGCTGTAAAGAATGGGTGGGCGCGTAAATTATCAAGAGTTCGGGACGGCTTGAACGGGGCGGCGATCCACTCCTCGCCGTCAAGAGTAAGGCCGAGAGGCGCGATGTACGGCGTCCCATCTAGCCCTTGTGTAATTACGATCATCTCGCGGATCATAGGCATTCGTTAATACTCGCCATGGCTCTCCTTGCCAGTTCGTTCTCGATGCCGCGATCCTGATAAAGAAGTATGCAAAAACGATTTAAACATATTTTAGTATGTTTGCGAGTATAACAAGACGAATGAAGTAAATAATAATAATCAGAACCAAAGGAGATAGATCCAAGCCATTATAAAGCCCGATTCTGCGCCGAATGGGGCGCAGTAGCGGTTCAGTAATCCGATAGAACATGTCAGATAGCGTATATACAACCTGATTGTGGCGGTTCACCACATTAAAGGCAATAAGCAGTTGCAAAATCCCGAAAAAAACCAATATAAAAACAAATAGACCAAGCAGCCAATCGATGAAAAAAATTAATTCGCGCATGCTTAAGTCCCCCCATAATTCTATTAGCGCTCTGTAGCTGCGCCTCGCCATCACCGCAAGCCGCCATTCGCCTAACTGCCAACGCCGCCTAAAGCTGCCTGTTCCGAATTTTGACGAAAGTATCCGTGTAGTGGGCCATCTTGCGGCCTGGGCGCGCTTCGCCTTTGCCGTATATGTGCAAGGAGCGCCCTGGCGTTTCCAGGTGTTCGCGCCAGACATTCACATCGTTCCCGATCAGGTTCGTCATAACGGCGTTGGAATGCCGCTCGCTGGAGCCAAGTTGCCACCCCGCGACGGCCCGAATGTGGTTCTCGAACTGGCTAATGGCGCAAGCCTCCAGCGTCCAGTGCCCGCTATTGTGGACGCGCGGGGCAATCTCGTTGATGAGAAAAGTCTCCGCGCCCGGCTCGCCGACCGCAAACATTTCAACAGCGATTACCCCCACATAGTCGACCGCCGCCATGATTTTGCCGACCATTGCGTTGGCGCGAGCCTGCTGACCGTCAGAAATGGGGGAGGGGACATGGCTTTCGCGCAAGATACCCTCGCGATGCACATTGCGCGGTGAATCGTAGAACGCCGTCGCGCCTTCCCGTCCGCGCACCCCGATGACCGACAGCTCAAAATCAAATGAAATTGCGGCCTCCAGAATGGCGCCGTCACTATTCAGCCAAACCGCAGCCTCGGCCAAATCGGGGGCGTTGGCTATCTTCATCTGCCCTTTTCCGTCATAACCGTTGCGCAGTTTTTTGAGGAAAGCGGGCCCGCCCCCAAGCGCCGCAAATGCTTGCGAAAGCGCGTCTGCCGACGGGACGAACTGGAACGGCGCGTGGGACAGTTCCAGAGACTGCAAAAGACGCCGCTCTGCCAGCCTATCCTGTGCGGAGACCAGCGCCCGGCGCGGCGGATAAACGGGCGCCAGTTCCTCAAGAACCGCGACGCTTGATGCAGGAATGTTCTCAAACTCATAAGTGACAACCTGCACGCTTTGCGCAAACGTCCGAAGCGCCGCAATATCTTGGTATGGAGCACAAGTGGTTTGCGCCGCGACATCAAAAGCAGGACTGTCAGACTCGGGCGCGTAAATGTGCGCGCCCAAGCCAAGCTTGGCGGCGGCCACCGCAAGCATTCGGCCTAGCTGGCCGCCACCCAAAATTCCGACTGTGTCGCCAGGTTTAAGCGCTGCCGCCATATTTCAACTCAGATGCGAGGGAGATGTAGCGACGGCGGCTGTTCGGGCCGCGCGCCACGCATCGAGCCTCTTGCTAAGCCCCGGATCGGACAACGCCAGAATCTGCGCGGCGAGAAGCCCTGCGTTCATGGCGCCCGCTTCGCCAATCGCAAGCGTTCCAACAGGCACCCCGGCTGGCATCTGAACAATTGAAAATAGGCTGTCCTGCCCATTTAGCGCCGCGCTCCTCACCGGCACCCCCAAAACCGGAAGCGTCGTCAACGCCGCTGTCATGCCTGGCAAATGCGCCGCGCCGCCAGCGCCCGCAATAATCACTTTCAAGCCACGAGCCTTTGCCGTTTTTGCATACTCGTAAAGCCGCTCCGGCGTTCGATGGGCCGAAATAATGCGCGACTCGTAGGCGACGCCGAGTTCATCCAGCGCCTCAGCAGCGCGGCGCATCGTCGGCCAATCCGACTCGCTGCCCATGATTACGCCCACCAGGGGCTGTGTTTCAGTGTCCGCCATGGAAGAGCCTTACTGCAGTTACGCGCTGATGTCGGGCAAAAGCTGGTCTTCCAGCCGGGCAATTTCGTCTTTAAGCGAGAGCTTACGCTTTTTGAGCCGCGACAACTGCAGTTGATCGCGCGCGCCCTCATTTTCGATCATGCTTATCTCATCGTCGAGATTGCGATGCGCCTGCCGCAAATGTGCGAGCGCTTCCCGCACTGCTTGGTCATCCGTGCCCGTCATATCGCCTCAGCGCATTCCAACGGCTATAACTCGCCATCATTTCAATATGATAATAGCATGAATCGCCGCCAATCGCGCAAGGCTTCCACGGCCGCACTCCACAGCAAGTATTTAAACAAAGAATACGATATTCAGCACTGTTTGTTGGTGTTTATAAATTTCTACTCTGTATTGGACAACCGTTCACACCTCTGTCATTCTAACGTCCCCGCGATCAACCACAATGGAGATTGGTTATGGCGTTACAAGCGCACATCTCAGAGTTGAGTGAAAAACATCGCCTGTTGAATAAGCAGGTGGAAGACGAAATGGCGAGGCCGTCGGCGGATGAGACAAGGATTGCAATGCTCAAGCGTCAAAAGCTACGATTAAAGGATAAGATCGAGAAACTCACACGCAGTGACAACGGGGCGTAATTTTCAGCCTCTCGAACTACGCAAATGGATTTCGTCATGTTATCCACGGCCATAGTCATTATGGTCGTGGGTGAAGGTATACTTGTTTTAATGTTTGTAGACACGTCGGCTAAGCAAAAAGTGCTTGCAAGTTACTTAAGCTAGAACATTTGAGCAATTGTAAGTCGCCGTACTCAAAGCGCGCATATTGCCGCCCCTCCACCAATCGGATACAACGCTCTAAGGAATGACGCGCAACGCTCCCGCCGCGCGTCCGATGAACGGAAGATCGATGTCCGATAAACGAGTGGCGAGACCTGAACCCCGATTGCCTAAAGGCATGCGCGATATCGATGCCGCCGAGGCGCGCGGAATGGAAACGATGCTCGGCGTCATTCGCTCGGTTTACGAGCTTTATGGGTTCGAGCCGCTCGATACGCCAGCGTTCGAATATTCCGATGCACTTGGCAAATTCCTCCCCGATGCAGACCGCCCGAACGAAGGCGTGTTTTCGTTTCAGGACGAGGATGAAGATTGGGTGTCGCTGCGTTATGACCTAACAGCCCCACTCGCGCGTTTTGTGGCGGCGAATTACGATGGCTTGCCAAAACCCTACCGCCGCTATCAGACCGGGCCGGTTTGGCGCAACGAGAAGCCAGGGCCGGGCCGCTTCCGCCAGTTCATCCAGTTCGACGCGGACACGGTCGGTGCCGCCAGCATGGCCGCCGACGCGGAGATGTGCATGCTCGCCGCCGACACGCTGGAAAAGCTCGGAATTCCAAACGGCGGCTTTTTAATAAAAATTAATAACCGTAAAATTCTCGATGGAATGTTAGACGGTGCTAACATTCCGCAAGAAAAGAGGCTTACGGTTCTTCGCGCGTTTGATAAACTAGATCGAATTGGTAGAGAAGGTGTTACCCAATTGCTCGGCAAGGGCCGAAAAGATGAAAGCGGCGACTTTACAAAAGGCGCCGACCTTGAGCCGGAGCAGATTAAAACTCTAGAAGAAAAATATTTAAATTCGATCGTCGGCCGCCCTTTGAAAGACGTTACCGAAGACCCTGAAGAGATTGAACGCTTAGGGAATAGAGTAAGGAAATTCGGGCCGCTTGATGGCAGTCGAGATCCAAATTATTTTGTTGTCGATAATGATTACACAATTTCAACCCTTAAAAGATTATTTCACGGTTTCGATCTCGCGATCAAAGGTATCGAAGAGATCGATGAAATTCAAAAGTGGTGTAAGTCTTCTGGTTACGATGAACAAAAGATCGTTGTTGATCCGTCTGTAGTGCGTGGTCTCGAATACTACACCGGCCCGGTTTTTGAGGCGGAATTGACGTTCGAGGTTAAGGGGGACGACGGCGCGCCGATGCGCTTTGGCTCGGTCGGCGGCGGCGGGCGCTATGACGGCCTCGTCGAGCGTTTCAAAGGCGTTCGCATTCCGGCCACCGGATTTTCGATCGGCGTTTCGCGTCTGTTTGCGGCGCTTAAGGCGCTGGATAAGCTGAACGTGAAGGATCAGCGCGGCCCGGCGGTTGTCATGGTCATGGATCGCGACCGGCTGGGCGACTATCAGCGCATCGTGAAGGAGTTACGCGGCGCGGGCGTGCGCGCGGAGCTTTATCTCGGCGACTCCGGCCTTAAAGCACAAATGAAATACGCCGACAAGCGCGGCGCGCCGTGCGTCGTCATTCAGGGCGAGGAAGAGCGCCAGCGCGGCGAGGCGCAAATCAAGGATTTGATCGAGGGGCGGCGCCTCTCCGAGGAAATTGCCGATAACGCCAAATGGCGCGAGGCGCGGCCTGCGCAGTTCTCCGTCAAAACGGCTGAAATCGTCGCCGCCGTGCAGGGCGTCATCGCGCGTCACGAGGCGTGATATGACGGCGGAGTCGGCGCGCCGCTTCGACGCTCTGGAGGCCCAGGCCGAACGCATCATGGGCGTATTCGGCGGCGCTGGTTATGAGCGCGTGGCGCCCGCAATTTTGCAACCTGCGGGCATTTTCCTCGACCGCGTCGGCGAGGACATCCGCAGCCGCGCCTACGTGTTCACCGATCAGGATGGCAACGAACTCTGCCTACGGCCTGACCTTACCATCCCCGTTTGCCGCGTTTATCTGGATCGCCATCCGGCGGCGGACGCTGCCGCGCGCTACTCCTACAACGGCCCGGCATTCCGTTATCAGCACGGCGCGTCGAACCCGCTACGCCCACGCGAGTTCCGGCAAGCAGGCGTGGAGAACTTCGGCACCGCCGACGCGCTTGCCGCCGATATCGAAACCCTCTCTTTCACATTCAAAGCGATGCGCGCTGCCGGACTAGCGCGCGCGCACCTGAAAATTGGCGACATCGGACTGTTTCGAGGGCTTCTGGCGGCGGCGCCGATGCCCGAGCGCTGGCGCGGGCGCCTGATGGCGGCGTTCTGGCGCGGCGATGCGCTACGACGGGTTCTTGCGCAGTTGTCGGCCCCATCCAAAACGCTGGTGGATGGCGCATTGGCTCCGTTGATGGACGGCATCGATCTCGCGTATCCGGAAAAAGCGCAAACCGCTGTGGCTGAATATCTGGAAACACAAGGCGTCGAATTGATTGGCAGGCGCACGGCGGCGGAAATCGCGACGCGCCTTGTCGAGCGCAAAGCCGATCTGGCCGAGCCGCCGCTACCACAGGCAATCGCCGAGCTTATCACCCGTTATCTGGCAATCTCCGCGCCCGCCCCCGCCGCGATTAAGGCGACCAAGGATTTGGCGGCGAGCACAAGAATCGATCTTTCCGGCGCCATCGCCGACTTCGAGGCGCGTGTCGCCCGCCTTTCTGAAGCGGGGTTCGACCCCGCCAAAGCCGTGTTCTCCGCCGAGACCGGTCGACGGTTTGAGTATTACACGGGCTTCGTGTTTGAGCTTTCGGTGGGCGAAGACGCAATCCCGGCGCCGGTCGCCAGCGGTGGACGCTATGACAGGTTGCTCGGAGCGCTAGGGGCGGCGAAGGCAACGCCAGCGGTGGGCGCAGCGATTTACACTGAGCGGCTTTTGGGCGCGGTGGAGCGCGGCGCGGCATGATCCCGGATGCGCGAAGCCCCGACAATCTCATCCTCGGCGCGCCCTCCAAGGGCCGTCTGATGGAAGACACGCTGGCGCTTTTTGCCGCGTGCGGTTTGCCCATTGAAAAGCTGGGCAACGAGCGCGGTTATCGCGGGCGGATGCGCGGCGTGGCTGGCGCGGACGTGATGTTTCTCTCGGCGTCCGAGATTTCGCGGCATCTGCAAAACGGCGCGGTGCATCTGGGCGTAACCGGCGAGGACTTGCTGCGCGAGCAGATGGCGGACGCGGACGAGCGCCTCACCTTCATGCATCCGCTTGGCTTCGGCCATGCGGACGTGGTTGTGTCCGCGCCTGAATGCTGGCTCGATGTTTCGAGCATGGCCGATCTGGAGGACGCCGCCAGCCTCTTCCTGCGCACGCATGGTCGGCGGCTGCGGGTCGCGACCAAATACATGAACCTCACCCGCCGCTTCTTCGCGGAGAAGGGCGTGCACAGCTACCGCATCGTGGAAAGCCTGGGCGCGACTGAGGCCACGCCCGCCGCTGGCACGGCCGAGGCCATCGTCGACATCACGAGCACCGGAGCGACGCTAAAGGCGAACGCGCTTAAAATCCTCGACGATGGCATCATCCTGCGCAGCCAAGCCAACCTCGCCGGAACCCACGCCGCCCGCTGGAGCAAAACCGCCCTCGCCGCCGCCCAGGTAATCCGCGAAGCCCTTGCGACAATTCCTGAGGAAGACCGAGATTAAACTGCTTACTTTTTTACGGTCAGTTTTTTCGACAAGTGCCCGATAGCGTAAAGCACGACAAACGGCACCACGCCGACGACAAGCACCATCGCGATCAATTCTAACATGATAATTATCCACGCAAGCCGTGCAGGGATAGCACGTAAATTTTTACGCCTCGCGCCGTCACATGGACGTAACCAAAAGCGCGATGCGCCGTTTTGCCACAAACCGCGACTGCGATCCTGTTTAGCACCTCGATTAGTGCGCCTGCGTGCAGGGCGCTCCTCCCACCTTGCGGTAACCTTTATCTGTACCCTCGTCATAGTTTGGCATGGAATAGAAATCCAAACTTCGGCCGCACGAGTCAACAAAGGCATATCCCTCCCAAGAGCCGTATTGGCTGTCTATACGTTCGTTAAAGTGTACTGACCAAGCGTGATTTCGTCCGTCGCGGATGGAGAATAAATGGCGCGCGGCGAACCAGGTTTTTGGCGACGCGGCGTAGACCGCTTCGGGTGTTTTCTCCCGCGAAAGTGGAAAAACGTTTTGCCTACTGCCTAAAGCGGAGTTTGCGATAAATCTCAATATAATATCTTCTTTATTCATGAACCGCCGTTTATCCCATCAAAAACTACGGGTCGGCAGCGGAGCAAGCTCGCAGGTCGCCACAACCGCCACGGCGTAAGCAATCGCCGCATACCGCAAAACTCGCGATGCCATCTTCATTCGCACACCTGCATAGCGTTCTGACCTATGGCCAGCTTGCCAATTCCGCTATCGGCTATCACTATGGCAAAAACAAGCATACGTGGAGGGCTGCCGATGAGCCGTTACGCTGAGGTTTACGCGGCGTGGAAGCGCGATCCGGAAGGGTTCTGGGCGGAGGCGGCCCGAGAGATCGACTGGATCCAACCGGCGGAGAAGGTGTTTGACGGCTCGCGGGGGTTATATGGCCGCTGGTTCGCCGGCGCCGAGTGCAACACGTGCTGGAACGCGGTAGACCGGCATGCAGCGACGCGCGGCAAGCAGGCGGCGCTGATTTACGACAGCCCCGTTACCGGCGTCAAACGCACACTCACCTATGCCGAATTGCTAGACGAGGTGGCGACGCTCGCCGCCGTCATCGCGGACACGGGCGTCGGCAAAGGCGATCGCGTAATCATCTACATGCCGATGATTCCGGAAGCCGTGTTCGCCATGCTGGCCTGCGCTCGGCTTGGCGCAATCCACTCGGTGGTGTTCGGCGGCTTTGCGGCGAATGAGCTAGCGACGCGCATCAACGATTGCACGCCCAAGCTCATCCTCTCGGCCTCGTGCGGGATAGAGCCGGGCCGCATCGTGAAATATAAGCCGCTGCTAGACGGCGCAATATCGCTCGCCGTGCACAAGCCGGATGCGTGCATCATTATCCAGAGGCCGCAGCAGCGCGCCGAGCTTATGGCGGGCCGCGACTTCGACTGGGCCGAGGTGGTCGCGGAAGCGAAAGCGCGCGGCGCCCGCGCGGATTGCATCCCCGTGGCCGCCACCGACCCGCTCTACATTCTCTACACCTCCGGCACAACGGGCGCGCCCAAGGGCGTGGTGCGCGACAATGGCGGGCATATGGTCGCCCTGAAATGGACGATGTGGAACCACTACGGCGTCAAGCCGGGCGAAGTGTTCTGGGCTGCGTCGGATGTCGGCTGGGTGGTCGGGCATTCGTATATCGTTTATGCGCCGCTGCTGCATGGATGCACGACGGTGCTGTATGAGGGCAAGCCCGTCGGCACGCCGGATGCGGGCGCCTACTGGCGCGTCATCCAGGAGCACGGCGTCGCGGCGCTATTCACGGCGCCGCCCGCCTTCCGCGCCATCAAGAAGGAAGATCCGGACGGTAGTTTCCTGGCGGGCTACGATCTCTCGAAATTCCGCACCCTGTTCCTAGCGGGCGAGCGGGCCGACCCGGACACGGTGAAATGGGCGGAAAACCTGCTCAAGCGCCCCGTTATCGACCATTGGTGGCAGACGGAGACCGCGTGGGCGATTGCGGGCAATCCGGTCGGTCTCGGACAATTGCCGGTTAAGCACGGCTCGCCCACCGTGCCCATGCCCGGCTACGATCTGCGCGTGCTTGACGAAGGCGGCCGCGAACTCGGCGCCGGACAAAGCGGCTCGCTCGCCGTGAAGCTGCCGCTCCCACCATCATGCTTCCTCACGCTGTGGAACGCGGACGAACGTATGCGCGAAGCCTACCTGGCCGAATATCCCGGCTATTACAAAACCGGCGACGCGGGGTTCATCGATGCGGACGGGTATGTGTTCGTTATGGCGCGCACCGACGACGTGATTAACGTGGCTGGCCACCGCCTCTCCACCGGTGCCATCGAGGAAGTGATCGCTAGCCACCCGGCCATCGCCGAATGCGCAGTGACAGGCGTGGCTGACGCGCTTAAGGGCGAGGTTCCCGCCGGGTTTTTCGTGTTGAAACGGGGCGTAACGAAAACGCCAGCCGAGATCGAAGTGGAGGTTGTGCAAATGGTGCGCGACCAGATCGGCCCCGTCGCCGCGTTCAAGCTGGCGGTGTGCGTGTCGCGGCTGCCCAAAACCCGCTCCGGTAAAACCCTGCGCGCGACCATGGGCAAGATCGCGAGCGGCGAGCCGTTCAACATGCCCGCGACCATTGACGACCCGGCGGTGCTTGACGAAATCGCCGCGAGCTTGCAAAACCGCCGTTAGGGAAACAAGGGGCGGCAATGCAGGATATTCAACCGTGGCTAAGCGTGGCGGGTATCACCATCGACCTTATCGGCTTCTGCATTCTATTGTGGGAGTGGTGGCTCGCGTTTTTCAACGAGGAGAACCAGCTTGGCTTCCAGCGCCGCCTTGAGGCTGAGCGCAACCGCCGCGTCTTTGCACAATCGACCGCGACCGGCCAGCTTCGCGATCACATGGAGCGTTCGGGCAAAATGATGGACGATATGGCATTGCGCCGCGCGTGGGAGGACTACGCCAACACACTGCGGCGGCGCAAGCTCGCCTTCATCCTCGCTACCATGCTTATCATATCCGGCGCGCTGCTGCAGATCGCGGGGGCCTGGCCATTTTAAGCGCGTAGCGCTTCGCGGATGATCTGAACGGCGGCAAGCGCGATTTTGCTCGTATCTAAGCGCAAAAGCGTGAATTCGGTTCGATAAGCTGAAGATTGTGGATGCTATGCGCAGTGATTAGTGGATTGACCCGGATTTCCTAACCCCGTAACTAAGACGCTCATTCTTGTGGTGGGGACGGCTTGATAAAATACGCCAGGAAGATCGTAGTCGGGGCGGCCATCTTAGCCGCAGGCGCGGCGCAAGCGGCGCCGTCCATGGTTATCGACGCTGAAACGGGCATCGTCATTTATGCCGAGGACGCCGACCGGCTGTGGCACCCGGCCTCGCTCACCAAGCTCATGACGGCGTTTCTGACGTTTGAGGCTATCCGCGACGGGAAACTGTCGCCGGAAGACCCTATCCAGTGCTCGCAGCACGCGATGCTCCAGCCGCCCAGCAAAATCGGCCTCCCCGTTGGCGGGCAGATCACGGTCGATACCGGCTTAAAGGCGCTTATCGTAAAATCGGCCAATGACGTGGCGGTCATGCTGGCCGAAAAGATTGGCGGCAGCGAACCGGCGTTCGTCGAGCGCATGAACGAAACCGCCAAGCGTTTAGGCATGACGCGCACGAAATTTTTCAACGCCAACGGTCTGCCTCACCCGGATCAGGTGACGACGGCGCGCGACATGGCCTTGTTGGGCCGCGCGCTGCTGAAAGAGTTCCCGCAATATGCGCACTTTTACTCGCTCGCCTCGTTCCAGCTTGGCAAGCGCATCATCTCTTCGCACAACGAAATTCTGCGTTTATTCGAGGGCGCTAACGGGATGAAGACCGGGTTTATCTGTGCGTCCGGATATAATGTAGTAACGAGCGCCACACGCAACGGGCGGCAGATGATTGCGGTCGTGCTTGGCGCCCAATCGGGACTGTCGCGGGGACAACGGGCGGCGGACTTGATGCAGTACGGGTTTGATTATTACGGCTGGAAATCATTGTTTAGCTCGCGCATCGACGATATGCGCGTGTCGCCAGTTTCGCTCATGGAGACGCCGGGAAATCTCAGCAACATCGTGTGCGGCTCCCGCCGGGCTGCGACCGTAAAACGCAAACGGGTGCTTAAGAAACGCGCTGGCAAACCCGGGCCTAAAGCTTAAGCACTTTATTGTCTATAGATTATTGCCTTATGACCGGCGGCTGGCTAGATGCGCGTGGCTTCGGCGCCGGGGCCGCGGCCGCGGGATCTCGGGCGATGATGCGTGGCGGGGTATGGTCGAACTCCATGATGCCTCGTAAAAATCCGGGCGTAATGAGCGACATCGGGTTCACTACCACATCAGGCTTCGACTGGGCACCCTGTACGGCGAAAGTGATGCCAAAAATGCCCTCGCCGCGCGGACCGTTCAGCAAGTCGCCAAGCAGCGGGATGCCGTTCAAGGCAGCATTGATACCATACAGCGGCACATACACGCCGGAAAGGTTTATCGTGTCGCGCGCGAAGTCAATGCGACCGCGAATGGTCGCGCCCAGCAACGGGCCATTGATTGCAGAGTCCTGCAGCACGAACTGTCCATGTCCGACCGCGAACGCCACGGTCATTTTGTTAAACTCCATCTGCGATTGCGGCCCGGCTGATTGAGCGGCAGGTCTGGGTGCCGGGCGCCGCCGGGCAGGCACGCTCTTTTTTAGCGGCGATTGAGTCACAACCTGATCCACGACCTGATCGCCGACTACAACAAAATTCGAGACATACAGACGGCCCTGCTTCTCGGCAGCGCCGTCGCCGCCGTCCAGGTTGACTTTAAGAGAGGCTTCGCCACCGCGCACGGCCGGATAAAAGCCGATAACCCGGAAAGCCGCACCGGCGTCAGTCGCCTCCGCCACCAGAATACGCTGTTGCCCTGTCTTGCTATCCAGTTTCACCGCTAGTGGCGCATTACCGTTCAGTCGCCCCGATACATCCAGAGCGGATAATCGCCCGCCGCGTTTGCGCGCGTCAATCACGACGCCTTTAATTGTCGTGTCGAAAAAGCCGAGGACTGTGCCGATTTCCACGTGAAGATCGAGACCAGGATCATTCTTGGACGGAGTGGCTGCAGTTTCGCCTCCCCCTCCCGCAGAAAAAAGCGACCGGAAAAGCTGCTTACCCTCGAACGAAGAACCTCGAACATCGATTTTCCAGTTGTTCTGCGCGGTTAATGCGCCTTTTGCCTCAAGCTTGGTTTGAGCGTCCAGAGTGAGGTTTGGAAAATCGAAAGCGACCGGCTTTTTCTGCTCGTTGAAAGCCACCGAACCGCCAATGTTAATGTCGTCTCCAAGCACCCGCACGTTGCTCATTTTCGCGCGTCCGCCATCTTTTTCAACGTTGAAAGACAGGATCGCACGTTGTCCCGGCGGTTTCCGCCAGCCTATACCGCTAACGAGAATATCCGCATTTGCAAGGTCAGCTTCAACCGATATGGCGGGAGAGGCGTCCTTTCTGGGCGTAATCGATAGCTCGGCTGTAATGTCGCCTTTGACGATATGGTTCACGGGCAGGCCAAGCTCTTCGCGCGCTTTCTCGTTAAGCACGCCCCGCAAGCGGATGCGCGGCTGATACTCGGCGGGTGCGTCGAATATGCGCTGCCATGCCAACTGGATGGGCACGCCGTTCAACTTAAGCTCGCCCTGAGCTTCAATCGCTTTCTCGGTCACATCAAAAACCAGCACGCCGCCACTCACACCAATTGGCCCGTCGATATTCTTGGCGCGCATGTCCTCGACGCGGGTTTTGCCGCGGATGGACAAGTCTGAAAAGCCCAAATCCTTTTTCATCGGAATGCCGATGCTGAACGTTGCGGCGGTCTTGCCACTCACTTTGTTGCGCTCGAAACCAGCCTTGCGGACATAGGCAAGCGGTTCCGTATCAAGCAGCTCCTCGACTGCCCCAACAGCGCCGGAAGCCTTAAAATGTATCTCACCGTAAGGCACGCGCGGCCGCAAATCGCCAACGATAAACTGGCCGGAGTTGAGAAAAACTTTTGCGCCCGAAGGCAGGTCGATCACGGACTCCTCCGGCGCGTCGAAAACGAAGCGCCGCCCCTGCACCGTCGCGCTCGCGCGGGCAGCTTTGATCGGAGGCAAACCCTTGATATGGCCCATAGTCAGGCCCGACATGTCCGCGCGGAACAAAACCGCCTCGCTGGGCACGTCGCCTTCGTTTTTCAAATTTTCAATGATGTCGGGTGTCAAAACAATCCGCACAACGCCGCTATCGATGCGTCCTGTGCTCATATTTTTGCCGACCCATTCGCGCGCGCCATGTGCTATGAATTTGGGCCAAACGCGCTTGGCGAAGGTCAGCGGCATGGGGCTGAACGCGCCTTCGATATTAACGCCGCCGGACTCGCGTGTCGCGCCCAGTTTACCTTTCAGCGAGATCGACGAATCCCCGCCTTTTAGCAAAAACTGATCTAACGCCACTGATTTGATCGCCGGATTATAACTACCCTTCACCGTCAAAGTGTCAATATCGATTGCGGCGAGTTGAAATTCCTCCGAATCGACGGTCATTTTCGGCGAGCGAATCTCAAAATTCCACAAACCTGCGCCGTCAGCACCGCGATCGCGCATCGCTACGCCAGCCAATTCCATACGGCTCTTGGCCCAGCTTAAATACGAAGGCTCCAGGTCGATGCGGTCATTCTCTTTTGAGTAGCGGACATTGATTGTGCCGGAATCAATGGCTGCGGGATGTTTTTTATCCCAGGGCGCGTAAAACTCCCCCTTGCCGAGATCGACAGTCAGATTAGCGGCCGTGATGTCGCCGTTGCTCGCCATGTCAGCGGCGCCGGAGATTGCAATAGGGAGATTGAGTTTACGCATCGCTTCGTTGTCGCCAAACTCCTTGGCGAAGGCGCTGGGCGTAATTTCCGATACGGATGCGGCGAGTGTGATGCTGTTGGTCTTCAGCTTCTGCTCGGCGCGGAAATCGACCCGCCACGGCGCCGCTTCCGTCTCGACGCTCAACCGCCCGGAAATCACGCTGCGTTTCTTCAGGTGCGACAATTCAATAACGGCTTCCGGAATAAGCCATTTGGTCAGCCGGTCGCCGTGATCGTAGTAAACCGATGCATTCTTGATGCCGAATTCAGTTAAGTACGAAGTCGCCGATCCTTGCTCGCGGGTGCGCTCGAATAGAGCCATGAGCACTTGCACCAGGTTAATCTGCCCTTGCGTTTTCTCTAGCGTTTCAGCCGCCTCAGCCGGTTCTATGCTTTGCTTGGGCGCGAGCGGGGAGGAACGATCCAGCGGCGCTGACTTTCCCGGTTGGGCAATGTCTGTCACCACGCCGCGATTTTGCGAAAATGATAGCGCAAGCCCCGAATCCGTTGAATAAGCGGCGACTAGCTTGGGTTCAATAAGGTTAATTTGCTCGGCGGCGATGCGGCCCGACAGAAGGGCTGGCGCGCTAATGCCAATCGAGGCGAGCGGCGCCTGTGCAACTTGCTCGCCGTTTTCATCGAGTATCGACACATCTTTCAGCCGGAATTCAATGCTGCGGCGGTTTTCGGCCAGCCTGATAACGGCGCCTGCGATATCCAGCTTCGATTTAGGAATTTGCCCGTTGACCGCTTTTTCGATAGTGGGCAGCAGGAAATCCATTGAGATCGGCCCCTGATACAACCGCGAATAAAGCGCGCCCGCGCCGAGGACGCACACAATCGCCAGCGAGGTCAGGCAAACGCCTGTCACTTTGGCCGAGCGCCTGGTCGCCGTGCCGATACCCTTCTGCACTGACGCTGGGATCGCATTTTTAAGGCGGGTAAGCTGCACCGTCACGGGCGACGTAAGCCGCGCCCCGACGGACATTTCGCGCTGCGGCTGCTTTACCAAAGCCTTATTGCGGTCGATAGGAGGCAGAGTTCTCTTCATGTGTTCACGTGATCTGTCGCCGAATGCGCTTCTACCGTTATTTCGATATTGACCGTAATATTCAAGTGGCGGGCAGTCCCTTTTTGGAGCGCCATCTTAATATCAGTTAATCTGGCTGACTAACCTAGATTTGCGGCGATAGCCGGGCTAGTAAAATCTTTTTTCGACAACCGTTTAATCCGCGCTATCGTAAAACCGATACGCCCATACACTAAAAGGAGTGCGGCGAATGATTAAAGAAGGCGACGTAGCGCCGGGTTTTAAGCTTCCAAAGGATGGCGGCGACGAGTTCAATCTGGCTGACTATGCGGGCAAAACCGTGGTGCTGTATTTTTACCCCAAGGATGATACAACCGGATGCACGAAACAGGCGCAGAATTTCTCCGAGAATGTTGAAAAATTTGCAAGCATGGGCGCAGAAGTGGTTGGCGTTTCGCCGGACGCTGCAAAATCACATGACAAATTCAAAGCCAAGCATGGACTGGCCATCACCCTCGTAGCCGATCCTGAAAAACAGGCTATTGAAGCTTACAGCGTATGGGCTGAGAAAAAGATGTACGGCAAAGCCTATATGGGAGTTGACCGTTCGACATTTGTGATCGGGCCTGACGGCCGCATCGCGAAAGTCTGGCGCGGCGTAAAAGTTCCTGGCCATGTCGATGAGGTGTTGAAGGCGGTCGAGGCTTTGAAGCCTTAAAGCCGGACTTCGATCCACACCGCGCCGTGATCGGAAGCGGCGTTACGCCAAGAGGTGACGCCGGGCAGCGCCGTTGTCCGGCCATCGGTCAGCGCTTCGATGCCAGCAATGCCCCGCCTGTCTACGCCGGACGCCGTTACGAACTCCGCCAGCGCCTTTGAAACCAGCATGTAGTCGATCTGATTTTTCGCCTTTTCCTTGCCGTAGTAATAAGTCCAGCCGCCATCCGGCCCCTGATCTTGCAAAGTGAGCGCGTCGATGAGATTGCGCGTGGATAACAGCGGCTGGAGAGGCGTGCTGTCCGGCGTGTCGTTCAGATCACCGCACACGATGACAAGGTCTTTGTCGAGGTCATAACGCTCGTCCAGAATTTCCCGCACGCGCAGGGCCTGCGCCGCGCGCCGTTTATCGCTCGTTCCTTGCGCGCCTAGCTTGCTTTTAAAGTGGTTCTGCAAAATCGATAGCCGTTTGCCTCCGCCCAGTTCGATCTGCGCTTCCAAGCAATCGCGGGAGAAAAGACGTTCGCGCGATGCCGGCGTTACGGTTTCATGGGCATGGGTGTGAATGCAGCCATATGGAAACCGCGACAGGAGCGCCACGTCGATGCGGCGCGGGTCATTGCCATCGACCACCAGATCGTAGCGCAGTTTTTCATCCTGCAACTGATCCGTCCGAAAGCGGCGCAGCGCCCAGCTATCCTCCACCTCGCATAGGCCCACGATATCCGCATCGAGCGCGCGCAGCAAAGCGCCCGTGTTCTGCACTGTTTCAAACGTGAAGCCCTCGCGCACCAAATCGACAAAACCATCCCAGGCGCCTCGCCCTTTCACATTCACTTTGTATTGCTTGGTCTCGCGGCTATAGGAAAGCGGGTTTTGCCCGCGCGTTTTGTTGATCGTGAAATAGCCGTGCGCTTCTCCAGCAAGCCGGGCTATGAGGGGTTTATCGTATGCCTCCTCATCCAGCGCATCCTGTAACTCAGCTATGATGCGCAGCTTGGCGGCTCCCACATCATGATTTTCAAGGCTCATGGCCTTCGGACGAGAGAACAGATTCTCCACGTTAAACGCCGCAATTTTCAATTTCATTCGCGCCCCGCATCGTTACCGTACTGTTTTCATATCAGAGTCGGCAATCGAGAGCACACCCGCCAAAGACAGAAATTGCGCGCGGCTCAAGCCTCCCTTATGGTTCGCAGTAAAGCGGCGTGATTGCCGGACATGCATCGGGAGATACATAATGACGGCGGGGCAACATTTAGAGGATTTGCAGGTCGGCATGGAGGCGTCGCTGTCGCGCATCGTCTCTGACCGGGATATCATGCAGTTCGCCGAAATATCAGGCGATGATAACCCGGTTCATGTGGACGAGGTTTACGCGGCGGGCACCATGTTTAAAGGCCGCATTGCACATGGCATCCTGACAGCCAGCTACATCTCCGCCGTAATCGGCACGAAACTGCCTGGACCGGGCTGTATCTACGTTTCGCAAACACTGAATTTCAAAGCGCCCGTGCGTATCGGCGATCAGGTCGAAACCAGCGTGCGTATTGCCGAGCTGCTACCCGAGAAAAAGCGCGTCATCCTTGCATGTCGGTGTTCGGTGAACGGCAAGACCGTGCTGGAAGGCCAGGCTGTGGTCATCGTTCCCTCACGGCAGGCGTGAAAGTGCGCGCCGCGATGGAGGGCCACTGACTATGGACGTCGTCCGAGGTTGGCGCGAAGCCCCCAGCAGCGTTCGAGGCGGAGCGCTAGCTATTGGCAATTTCGATGGTGTGCATCGCGGTCATCAGGCGGTGCTGGATGTCGCGATCAGCGGCGCGCGCGAACAAGGCTTACCGGCAGGGGCGATGGTATTCGAGCCTCACCCACGGCAGTTTTTTCAACCCGGCAAACCCATTTTCCGCCTAACGCCCCTCGACATAAAGCTAAAGCTTTTTGCATCTCATGGTTTAAACTTTACGGTGATCATCGATTTCGACGAAGCCTTGGCGAACCTTTCTGCGGCGGACTTCGCTACGCAAGTTTTGGCCGAGGCTTTGGCCCCCTCGCTTGTTGTAACAGGCTATGATTTCTTCTTCGGCAAAGGGCGAGGGGGAAACCCGGCGATTTTGCGCCAACTTGGTGCTGACCTGGGTTTCGCGGTGGAAACCGTTGCGCCCGCAGGCGATAGCGGGGAGATTTTCTCATCAACGCGCGTTCGGGAAATGCTGGCTGAGGGGGACGCGCGCGGCACAACGCATATCCTCGGGCGGTGTTGGCGCGTTAGCGGCGTCGTCAAACCCGGCGCAGGGCGCGGAGCGGGGCTTGGATTTCCGACCGCGAACATCGATCTCGAAGAAGGACAGGCGCTGAAACACGGCATTTATGCCGTTCGTGTCCACCGCGACTCGGAAGCATTCGACGGCGCCGCTTACCTCGGCCCGCGCCCCACTTTCGACAACGGCGCGCCGGTGCTGGAGGTGTTCCTGCTCGATTTCTCCGGCGATCTGTATGGATGCGCCATTGAGGTTGAGTTCGTTGATTTCATCCGCGGCGACGGCAAGTTCCGCTCAGGCGAAAGCCTGTCGGAGCAGATGGCGAAAGATTGCGCCCGGGCGAGGGAAATTCTCTCGCATCATCAGAGTTTCTGAAGCGGCGTAAAGTTTCAGATGCGGCAATCCGTCTCGCCTGACGTGCGATATGCCGCCGTATTTATCGCGACTATGCGCATTCGGTTTGAAATTCAGGCGATGCCGTCTGTTAAGTAGCGCTTGATCTTCGCAGAATGGTGCAGCCCCACCTGACGAGTTCTTCATGACTATGACACGAAGGAATTTCACATCTGCGCTGCTGGCGGCGGCGGGCGCGGCAGCTTTTAAACCTTCTTTAGCTTCGGCTGAAATCAAGCTTGGGGAGCCTGTACGCTTTAATAGCGACTCGTTGGTCGCCTGGGCGGAAGCGGCGGCGCGCCAGCCCTATCAGCGCGCCATGGTGCGCGATCCAGAATTAATCGGCCGCATCGATTACGACAACTACCAACAGATCCGATATCGCCCGAGCGCGGCAATCTGGGCGGATCGCTCCGCGCCGTTTCCGATCGAGCTGTTTCACGTCGGCAAATATTTTCAGGAGCCAGCGCGTGTTTTCATCCTGAACGACGGTATGGCCAAAGAGGTGCTTTACGCGCCAGAGCTGTTTTCATATGGAAAAGCCGAATTCGCGCGCACTTTGCCGCCCGATCTCGGCTTCGCGGGTTTCCGCGTCATGTACGGCCCGGGCGAGCCGGACTGGCTGGCGTTTCTCGGCGCCTCCTATTTCCGCTCGTCGGGCGAGACGCGGCAATATGGTCTATCCACGCGCGGCCTCGCCATCGACACCGCGATGCCGTGGCCGGAGGAGTTTCCACGCTTCACCAATTTCTGGCTGGAGCCAAACCGGGAGCCGGAGGGCGTGGTCATTCACGCCATGCTCGACAGCCCGAGCGTCACCGGCGCGTACCGCATCACGGCCACGCGCGGGAAAGGCGTCATCACCGATGTCGAAGCCACGCTGTTTGCGCGCAAGGATGTCGCCCGGCTAGGCATCGCGCCGCTCACCAGCATGTACTGGTATGGCAAGACCAACCGGCGTCAGGCGATCGACTGGCGCCCGGAGATCCACGATAGCGACGGCCTTGCGCTTTGGACCGGCGGCGGCGAGCGCATCTGGCGACCGATTAACAACCCGTTCGGTGTTCAGACAAGCACCTACCTTGACAACAACCCGCGTGGTTTTGGCCTACTTCAGCGTGAGCGCCGCTTCGATCAGTATGAGGACGACGGCGTGTTCTACGACAAGCGCCCGAGCGTCTGGATTGAGCCCGTGGGCGAATGGGGCGAAGGCGGCGTGCAATTGGTCGAAATTCCGACCACGGACGAGACCAATGATAATATCGTGGCTTACTGGCTGCCCAAAAAGCAACTTGTAGCGGGCGGCTCGCACACGATGAAATACCGCGTGCACTGGCGTTTGGATGAGCCATATCCGGCGTCGATTGGTCGTGTATTTTCAACGCGCTCTGGCGTTGGCGGAATCCCCGGCAATCCGGCCCGTGAAGGCTACACGAAATACGTCATTGATTTTGCTGGCGGCGATATGGGGCGGCTGGAAAACACAGACGGCGTCGAGATGATTCTGACATCACCCCGTGGCGGCATCGACAAAAAGTCTGCTTACCGCGTGGTTGGAACTGAGCGTTGGCGCGCCATGTTCGATTTTCTCCCCGCCGACCGCGAACCTGTCGATCTGCGGCTTTTCCTCCAGAAAGATGGCGCCGCCTTAACCGAGACCTGGCTGTATCAACATGTATCTGGTTGACGGCCGCCTTCTATCTGCGAGGGCTTGACTTTAGTTTATAATTATTCTAATTCTATATACCAATTCGTCCGGAACCTTCAAGTGAAAAATACGTTGACGCGGCTGGAACAAGCTCCACATATCTCAGGAAATCGAACTGGGAGTGGAATAATGGGGAGACTGAAAGAAGCGGATACGGTGTTGGACCAAGGCATTGGCAATGTCGTTTCGCTCTATAACTCCAGTGTGCCAGCAAAGGTGGGCAAATACGCGCAGACTGCAGCCGAGCGGCGAATTGTCCAGAAACTGCGCGCTTTGTTGTTGTCTAGCTTATTGAAGCCGAGAGGAGACTTTGAAAAAGCATGTTTCCTTATAGTCGCCGACGCAAACATCACAACCGAGCGATATGCGGCAGCGTTTTTTCACGGCCTGGAAATTTTTGGGGTAAGGAAGTTCGAGTTTTATAACCTTGGCTCGGCAAGTGTAAGCCTAGATGAAATGTGGACTGTCAGGCTGTTACTGTCGCTGTTGACTGAAGACTACTCTACAGTGAGGTATTTAATGTCTGTGCGGATTGAACCTGCCGGTCAGCGCCGTCTTAGTTTTCTGGCTCAGCAACTTGCGATCTCAATTTCGGAATGTCTCGACTCTTAATAGGAGAACTTCATCATGCAAAACACGAAAGTCAGCATCGCGCCAGATGCAAAAGCGGAAATTATTGAGGCTCTAAGTCAATCTCTTTCCGAGACAGCCGTTGAAACCACAAAAGCTCAAAATTTTCACTGGAATGTGAGGGGCATGGCTTTTGGCCAGCTTCACGAATTATTCCAGACCATTTATGAAAACCATTTCGCAGGGCAGGATCTACTCGCCGAGCGCATCAAAGCACTTGAAGGTCATGCCGACGGCCGTATGGCTGAGTTTTTAAAGCGCAGTGCGATTGTCGAGTCTGACTCTCATATCGGCGCCACCCAAATGATCGAGACTCTCATGCGCGATCAGGAAACGCTTTCCACAACTCTCCGTGCTGCCGCAATGTTGGCTGAAGAGCATGGCGACATTGTCACCAACGATCTGGCCATCGAGCGCGCTACCGCTCATGACAAGTTCGCATGGATGTTGCGCGCTCACCTTGCGTAAGGACTCTCAACGCTTCTTCTCTCACAGAGGCCGACGCGTTAGTTTAGCAAAAGGGAGTTCGGCGGCGTTGGAGTGGTAACGTCGCGCACTCCGTCGAGTGGACAAGAAACGCCTTTTTTCAAGCATTTGCGCCTATATTCCGCTTCCCAGAACTGCCGCGTTCCCAACTTTTGCGTGTTGCGCGAGCAGTCGGCAAGCAGCGCGAGTTTCTCAGCCAGACCGTCTGCACGTTTCCAAGCTTTTTCATCGTCTTCATCGCGCCCGCACGCTATGCACACGCCGCGCTTCTCTTTACAAATACCAACGCAAGGCGACGGCAACTTTGACTTTTTACCCAATACAATCATTCCTTCATTAGCCCGGCGTCCGCTCATTTCATCAGAAAGCTTGTTAAGCGAAGAGTGTTTCTATCGCGATCACATTTGCGATAATTTATGGATATAACGGTGGCAGACAGCCGCCCTCACGAATGGGCGTGATTGACCGGGCGAGGCCGCGAGCGTCGTCGATTTCGATGATTACGCCGCATATCGTCGCTTCATCCGTCCCGGGCTCAAACCGGCCACTTGGAATTTTTGTGAGGAAACGTCGTAGAGGCTCGTCTTTCTCTACTCCTATAATTGAGTTGTAATCGCCACACATTCCTGCGTCGGTCATGAAAGCCGTGCCTGCCGGCAAAATCCGAGCATCGGCGGTGGGCACATGCGTATGAGTGCCGACAACAGCGCTGGCGCGGCCATCTACGAAAAATCCCATCGCCTGTTTCTCCGACGAGGCCTCGGCATGGAGGTCGATGAAGATCGCATCCGCGGCTTGGCCGAGTGGGCAGGCTGACAACTCGCGCTCAATCGCCTGGAATGGGCAGTCGAGCGCATCCATGAACACTCGGCCCATGACGTTGATAACTAGCACCTGCGCGCCATTCGCTGCCGGAAAAAGCCAAGCCCCGCGTCCCGGAGTCCCGGGAGGATAGTTCACTGGACGAAGGAGACGCTCTTGCCGATTAATAAAAACAAGAGCTTCGCGCTGATCCCATGCGTGGTTGCCGAGCGTCACCACGTCAGCGCCAGCGCCACGTAGTTCCTCAAAGATGGCTTCCGTAATGCCAGCGCCACCCGCCGCATTCTCGCCATTGACGATGACAAAATCGGCCTGGAGACGCGCGCGCAATTCCGGCAACCGTGCCGTTACCGCCTTCCGCCCAGCTCGCCCTACTACATCGCCGAGGAATAGCAGCCGCATCAGTGCGACGTCCGGCAGTGAACTGGGCCGAGTTCGGTGATTACAAAGTCCAGACGCGCTTGGTGATCGTGATCCTCGACTGGCAAGGCATCAAGTTTTTGCCACGCTTGCGCGACGCCGATGGTTACGATGGGTTTCATAGCCCTTAAGCGTTCAATGGCGCGGTCATAGTAGCCGCCGCCATACCCAAGCCTGCGACCCTCATCATCAAAAGCGAGCAGAGGAGTGATAACAATATCCGGGTATATCTCATTTCCAGTGGATGGAAACGGAATGCCTAGCGGCCCTTCGGTCATTGCATCGCCGGGCTTCCACGGCAAAAACATCAGGGTGCGTTTCGGCATAATTCGGGGTAAAGCGAGCGCCGCCCCCGCCTTACGGGCTGAAAGCATAAGCGGCATACAGTCGAACTCAAAACCAACGGAAAAGAAGCCGGAAAGGATGACGCCACTTTTGAGCGTTATCAGTTTTTGAAATTCCATGGCTACAGCGGTGGCTGCATCCGCACGCTCCTGCGGTGAAATTTCGGCGCGCCGGGCAAGCATGTGCTCTCGTAGCAACGCTTTTTCGTGCGTGACCGGGTTATCATTCACCGCACGCGCCCGCAAATTGCGATCATCATTCTGTCCAGCGCATGGCCAAAAAAATAAAGTGAAGCCGTAAAGGCCGGTGGAGATGTCGATGCCCTTGGGTCCCTACAGTGTAGGTGGGAGCCAAGTGTCCGGAACCACGGTTCCGGTCAGGGTCAGCCCCCATAAGCATCTTATCGGCCCCGGGTATTCAGTGACTCCTGTCGCGCCCCACAGCTTCACGTAACAATATGCAGCCGATTTGCGAAGATTGCTAGTGGGCGGTGCGGATTTCCCGCGAACAGCTCAAATTTGCCGTTAACTCCCTAAAGCTGCATCCGGCGCATGGTCATCAATGTAGAAAATCATGTGTAGTTTCAGCACACGGCGCCTTTAACGGCGCCCCCTCATCTTGCCAACCGAAAGAACCCAGTATGAATTTAAAAACCTTATCGATGTTTGCTGCTGCGTCGCTTCTATTGGTTGGAGGGGCTTCCGCTCAGGATGGTAGCGTCCCTGAAAAGCTGGTTGACGCCCTCAATGGCGTTTTCGGCAAACCGCAGGAAACAAAATCTTCTCACGCCAAAGGCGTTTGCGTAACTGGCGCATTCAAAGGCGCGCCTGGCGCTTCCACACTTACCAAATCGGCGATGTTCAGCGGCAAGGAAGCGCCAGCGACCGTCCGTTTCTCCATTGGAGGCGACAACCAAAAGTGTGCGACAAGGCGAAAGGCCCGGCGCGAGGTATGGCTTTTAGCGTAAACGCGGCGGATGGCGATTCCGAGTTCGTGTTTATCTCCGCCCCGGTTTTTTTCGCTAAAACGCCCGAGCAGGTGATTGGCTTCTTGCAAGTGCGCGCGCCTGACCCAGCAACTGGCAAACCAGACCCCGAGAAAGTGAAGGCTTTCGCCGCTGCGAACCCGGAGACGACACGCCAAGGCGCTTATTTTAACAGTAAGCCAATCGCTGCTGGATATGCGTATACAGGCTATTTTGGCGTGAATACATTTTCATCAATGCGGAAGGCAAGCGCACGGCTACCCGTTGGATCGTGAAACCCGTTGAAGGCGAAAAGTCGTTAACGGAAGACGAGTTAAAAGCCAAGCCTGATCAATTTTACATCGAGGAGCTAAAGACTCGTCTTACGGCGAAGCCTGCCGAGTTCGATTTCTTTGTGCAACTGGCGGAGCAAGGCGACGATCTGCTAGACCCGACTGTTACATGGCCTGACACGCGCAAAACCGTCCCTATGGGTCGCTTGACCGTGTCCGCAGCGATGAGCGGCAAGCAAGGCGACACATGCAACAAGGCTATTTTCAATCCGACGCTACTCGCGGACGGCATTGAGCCTTCCGATGACCCAATCCTTCAAGTGAGGGCGGCTGCATGTGCAGTGTCGGCAATGCGCCGCACCAACTAAAGACGAATATACAGACCCTATCCCGGGCGGCGCCTCCTCGTCCGGGACAAAATTAGCCCGCTGCGGCCCTCGCGGTTTTTGGATTGAGCCGTTCAATGGTGGCTGTCGCGGTTTCCGGCGCCCGCACGGCGTCGATAATCTGCACGGCGCGAAGATCGGCGAGTTGGCGGGAGACGCGCTGCAATTCCTCCCGTGCTTCATACAATTGGTCGGCAAGCATTAAGGCTGTCATCAAAAACAGCCTTTCCTCCTGCACCAGCTTAAGACCGCCCTTGATCTCGTTAACATGGACTTCAACGGCTGCTGCAAGCTCCCGGACGCGCTTTTCCTCGCCGTCACGGCAGGCCATCTTGTAGCTACGGCCGCTGACGCTAATGGTGACATGAGCCATAGACGCCTCCTTGCGGGGACGTCTCGGCCCCCGGCCTAGTTCTTCACAATGGTACGGATCGCCGCAATGACCGCATCCAGCCTTTTCGTAACGTCCGCCGTGATGATTAGAATCTCATCCTTGCGAGCGTTAGCGGCCTCAAGATCAACTTTAAGCTTCGCGTTTTCCTGCTTCAGCGCGTCAATCTCGCTGACTTTGACGTTATTAACTGCTGGCGCACTTTTGGCGCTGCGTCTTGTCTTTGCGCCAACCGCCACAGGCGCGGAGATTGCGGGCATAGCTCTCTCGCCGCGCGGTTGCTTCGCCCTGCTTTTCTTCTCCACGTTAATCGCCCGTGTTTTAAGGATATTTCCCGTTATCGTCCGGGCACATTGGCAATCCTTAAAATGCGCGTCAAGCGACCGTTCCGCGTATGCGTGGTAAAAGCTGCGAAACTCTGGTATAAACGTGCTGTTCTGCGTACATTAGTCTTAACTGCATCACGTCGAGACGCAACTCTGGCGTCAGGTTATTTCCATCTTTAAAGCATTAGAGTTAATTAAGCGTTAACTAAACAATGACGACGGCGGCGCTGTCAGCATGAACGAAAGTTGTTTCCACGACGTGGACGAAGGGCTTGCGTTTTCATCGCGAAACCGCAAAAACAGCGCATAACAAGACATCAAACGACCCCGTCGCGCACCGTTTGCGGGTTTGGAGATCGATATGGCAGTCAGAATAGCGATTAATGGATTTGGGCGGATCGGGCGCAACATCCTGCGGGCAGTTGTCGAAAACCGGCGAGATGACATTATGGTCGTCGCCATTAATGACATCGGCGAAATCGATGTGAACGCTCACCTGTTCAAATATGACTCCGTGCACGGCCGTTTCTCGGGCGACGTAAAAGTCGAAGGCTCAACCATGGATATTGGTTTCGGCCCCATTCAGGTTTTGAGCGAGCGCGACCCGGCGAAGCTGCCATGGAAATCGATGGACATCGATATCGTGATGGAATGCACCGGCATTTTTTCTGACAAGGAGCAGGCGATTGTCCACCTGCAGGCTGGCGCGAAGCGGGTGCTGGTCTCCGCGCCATCAAAAGGTGCTGACATTACAGTGGTTTACGGCGTCAATCACGATAAAATTAACCGCGACCACATGGTGGTGTCGAACGCATCCTGCACCACGAACTGCCTCGCGCCTGTCGCTAAAATCTTGAACGATCTGTGCGGCATCAGCCAGGGCTTCATGACGACGGTGCATTCGTACACGAACGATCAGCGCATCCTCGATTTACCGCATAAGGATTTGCGCCGCGCCCGCGCAGCCGCGCTGTCGATGATTCCGACCACGACGGGCGCCGCGAAAGCTGTTGGCCTTGTACTGCCGGAATTGAACGGCAAGCTCGATGGCACCTCGATCCGCGTGCCAACGCCGAACGTGTCGCTGATCGACCTGACAATCATCCCAACACGCGAGACAACGGTTTCCGAGATCAACGCGGCTATGGAGCGCGCTTCGCAGCAGGAGCTGAAAGGCGTGCTGAATGTGACGAAAGACCCTGTCGTGTCGGTCGATTTCAACCACGACCCGGCGTCCTGCACCTTCGACCTGGAGCAGACGCAGATCGTCGATGGCCGTCTGGTGCGGGTACTCGCGTGGTACGATAACGAGTGGGGCTTCTCGTGCCGGATGCTGGACACGGCGGCGACGATGGCGAAAGTCATCTGAGCGGGTGCTGGTCAGTCTCGCATGCTCTACCATGACGCCCCGAAATGCGAGACATAGCCATGGCCCAGACGCCCGCCTGCCAGATCTATCTTTGCGTTTCACAGCTTCCCGTTTCGAAAGCGCCCGCTCTACTTGAAGAGGCGCTATTGGCGGGACAAGCCGCATGTATGCTCTTCAAACCGAGCGCGGTTGCGACGTTAGGCGATGATCTGACGCGAGACCTCATCGCGTTGACAAAACGCCACGGTGCAGTTGCATTGCTGGAAAACGACGCTGAACTGGCCGAGCGACTGGGCGCGGATGGCCTTCACCTTACAGACCTAACATTGCCCAATGAGACTATTGCCGGAGCCAGAGGACGACTTGGGGACCGCGCCGTCATTGGCGCGCACGCTATTTTATCGCGCCATCAGGGCATGATCTGTGGCGAGGCGGGGGCCGATTACATCAGTTTTGACCGCCGCGCGCCGGAGGATGACCACGAAATCGGCCCAATTTCGGATATTGTGCGCTGGTGGGCGGACATTATCGAAATTCCGTGCGTAGCTTGGCATCGCGGCGGCTATGATGAGGCTGCGGAGCTTATAGCAGCGGGCGCGGACTTCATAGCGGTCGACGCTTTGATATGGCAAAATAGCATCAGTCCGCGTGATGCGCTTGATCGTTTATTTCATTTAACGACCAAGCCTTAGGTATTTGGACGGTAAGCATGAAGCCGTGGTTAACCGCATTTACAGTGTCCGCGATGTTTTTCGCGCCTAATGTAGCGCATGCCGCAGACCCTAAACTTTTGCTTTCCGAACGCTGCAAAGATGCGCCCGCTAAAGCCTGGACGCCGGAAGCCACAAAAGGTAAAACGCCACCTGCCGTGGTTGCGGTAAAACCTGCGGAAGACAGCGCATACGCCGCATTTGACGAAGGCTGTTACTTCAAAGCCCTAAGTCTCGCGCAGGCGGCGGCGGCGAAGAATGAACCGCAGGCCTACACACTCATCGGCCAGATTTACGAGCAAGGCCTCGGTGCGATTAAAGACGATGTCAAAGCGGCTGAAGCCTATGCTCAAGGCGCGGCGCTCGGCGATTTCAACGCGCAGTTCCAGATCGGCATGATGCTTTTGCAGGGGCGCGGCATCAACAAAAATCCGGACAAGGCTGTTAGCTTTCTCGAACTCGCGGCGCAGAAAAATCATGTGCTCGCAAATTACAACCTCGCGCTTGTGTTTGTTGAGGGCGTGACCCGGCCGCAGGACTTTGTCAAAGCCGCGCAATATCTGGAAAAAGCCGCGGTGCAGGAGCATCCACAGGCGCAGTTCGATTTAGGCTCGCTTTACACGGCGGGCCGCGGCGTCGATCAGGATTACGCCAAGGGCGCCTATTGGACCGGGCTTGCCGCAAAAGCGGGCCTTATCGACGCGCAGCTTGAATATGGCGTCACTCTCATTAACGGCCGCCGTATCAGGCAAAAAGGGGCCGAGGTCGAAGTGGTGCCGAAAAACGAAGTTATAGGTTTGAAGTACCTCGAAGCCGCTGCGGAAAAAGGCAACCCTGTCGCGCAAAACCGGGTATCCAGAGCTTACAGGTTTGGGGTTGGAACCGATTACGATCCGTTGAAATCTGCAAAATGGTACATCATCGCGCGTGGCGCGGGGGTGACCGACCCTCTCATGGAGTTGTTTTTCTCGAAACTGCCTCAGGAAACGCGCGATAGGGCTGAGAAAGCCGCTGAGGAATGGTATGATGAGCGGGCGAGCGCATATTAAGCGCTGCGGGGCGCGACCATAGCCAGCCTCTATGATAACCCTGCTTGCATGCTCGTTTATTTCAACAGACTATTGACTGACTTGCGAAGGCCTCACTTTCGGAGTAGCAAACCCCATGATTAAGTTTTCCTTCATTGGGCGTTTAGCTAAAGTTAATTCAACTTTTATCGTTTAAAAAGGAGTTGTCTATGGCGCGCAGCAAGATTGCCCTCATTGGCGGGGGCATGATCGGAGGCACTCTCGCTCATCTAATCGGCCAGAAAGAACTTGGCGACGTGGTGGTTTTCGACGTGCTGGACGGCACGCCGCAGGGCAAATCGCTTGATATTGCCCAATCCTCGCCCGCCGACGGCTTCAATTGCAATTTTCGTGGGACAAACGATTACGCGGATATTAAAGGCGCCGACGTCGTGATCGTCACCGCTGGCGTGCCGCGCAAACCCGGCATGAGCCGCGATGATCTGCTGGAAATCAACCTGAAGGTTATGGAGCAGGTTGGCTCCGGCATCAAAAAATACGCGCCCGACGCCTTTGTTATCTGCATCACCAACCCGCTGGACGCGATGGTTTGGGCGCTGCACCGCGTCTCCGGCCTGCCGCGCCAGAAGGTGGTGGGCATGGCGGGCGTTCTTGATTCGTCGCGCTTCCGCTATTTCCTCGCGCAAGAATTCGACGTGTCGGTGGAGGACGTGACAGCGTTCGTGCTCGGTGGTCATGGCGACACCATGGTGCCGCTGACGCGCTATACGACTGTTGCGGGCATCCCATTGCCAGACCTCATCAAAATGCGCTGGATTACTCATGATCGTCTAACCGAGATCGTGCAGCGTACGCGCGACGGCGGCGCTGAGATCGTCGGCCTCCTGAAAACGGGCTCGGCCTATTACGCTCCTGCCGCGTCCGCCATTGTCATGGCCGAGTCTTACCTGAAAGACCAAAAGCGCGTGCTGCCTTGCGCCGCCTATCTTAACGGCGAATACGGCGTTAAAGGCATTTATGTCGGTGTGCCATGCGTTATCAGCGCAAAGGGTGTGGAGCGTGTGATCGAAATCGAGTTGAACACGCATGAACGGCTTGACTTCCGCCGCTCGGTAGAGGCAGTGCAGAACCTTGTCGAGACCTGCATGCGCATCGCGCCAGGCTTGCAACATATGACCGGCGCTTGAGGGAGATTTCGCGATGAACATTCACGAATACCAGGCTAAAGCGCTGTTGCGCAATTACGGCGTGCCGGTCTCCAAGGGCGGCGTCGCGTTCACGCCGGAGGAAGCAGTCGCGGCGGCGAAAACGCTGAACGGGCCGTTGTACGTCGTGAAGGCGCAAATTCATGCGGGCGGACGTGGCAAGGGTAAATTCAAAGAGCCGGAAGCTGGCGAAAAAGGCGGCGTGCGTCTGGCCCGCTCCATCGATGAGGTGCGCGAGGCGGCGGATCAGATGCTGTCCAAAACCCTTGTCACGATTCAAACCGGACCCGAGGGCAAAGTGGTCAACCGGCTTTATGTTGAGGATGGCTCGGACATTGAGCGCGAGCTTTATCTTTCCTACGTCATCGACCGCGCGACATCGCGTGTATCCATTATCGCCTCGACAGAGGGCGGGGTAGACATTGAAGAAGTGGCTCATTCGCACCCGGAAAAAATCGTTACGCTCGATGTTGATCCAGCCACCGGCTACTCCCCACACCATGGCCGTACAGTCGCCTTTGCGCTTGGGCTGTCCGGCGATTTGATGAAGCAGTGCGTCAAGCTCATCGGCGATCTGTATCGCGCCTTCACAGAGAAGGATATGAGCCAGCTTGAGATCAACCCGCTGATTGTCACCAAAGACAACCGGCTTGTTTGCCTCGACGCCAAAATCAATTTTGACAGCAACTCGCTTTACCGCCATCCCGATGTCGTGTCATTGCGCGATATCAGCGAGGAAGACCCGGCGGAGGTAATGGCCTCGCGCTTCGACCTGTCATATGTGAAACTGGATGGCCAGATCGGCTGCATGGTCAACGGCGCCGGTCTCGCCATGGCGACAATGGACATCATCAAGCTGTACGGCTCGGAGCCAGCCAACTTTCTCGACGTGGGCGGCGGCGCAACAAAAGAAAAAGTAACTGAAGCGTTCAAGATCATTCTTTCCGATCCCAACGTGAAGGGCATTCTGGTCAACATCTTCGGCGGCATCATGCGCTGCGATATCATCGCGGAGGGCGTTATTGCCGCAGCCCGCGAAACGGCGATCAAGGTGCCGCTAGTCGTGCGGCTTGAGGGCACGAATGTGGAGCTAGGCAAGGAAATTCTACGCAACTCCGGCCTCGCGGTCATCCCGGCCGACAATCTGGCGGACGCGGCCGAAAAGATTGTGGCGGAGGTGCGAAAGGCGGCTTGATTTTACACTGCTACACATATACTGTGTAACGGTATAGGAGGTCGAGCTATGAAAAATGTGACATTGGCGATCGACGAAAGCGTCTTGACGGCGGTTCGCCAATACGCGGCGAAGCACAACACGACCTTGAATGGACTTGTGCGGGATTATTTGACGCGGTTGGCAACCTTTGAAGATCGTGCCGCAAACGCGCGCAAGCGCATGGTGGAATTAAGCGAGCAATCGAAAGACCGGATCAGCGATTGGACTTGGAATCGGGAAGAAATTTATGATCGTCCCTTACTTTCTCGACACGAACATCCTGATCTACGCGGCTTTGCCGAGGAAGGGGGAGGAAGTGAAAAGAAGGAGGGCGGCGGAACTGATTGACGCTGCGGTCTTCGGGACTTCAGGTCAGGTGCTTCAGGAATTTTACTGGCAGACCACTCGGAAGTCGTCTCCCGCATTGCCGTTTGATGAAGCATTTGAATGGGTCGAAATGCTCGAGGAGCAACCGTTTGCCGCCGTGGATTCAAGCCTCGTGAAGACAGGTATTGAAATCTCCCGGCGTTATAAAATCTCGTATTGGGACGGGGCTATCATCGCAGCGGCCGAATCGCTTGGCGCACCAATTGTATACAGCGAGGACTTGAACGACGGGCAGAAATATGGCGACATCCAAGTCATAAATCCTTTCAAGAACATGCAATCCTTCGGCGGCTTTCACGAAGACGCGCAACGGCAACTCAAATAGAGGCACGCGAACATGGCGGTATTGGTCGACAGGAATACGAAAGTGATTTGCCAGGGCCTCACCGGCGCGCAAGGCACCTTTCATACCGAACAGGCGATCGCTTACGGCACTAAAATGGTAGGCGGCGTGACCCCGGGTAAAGGCGGGACATCGCATATCGGTTTGCCGGTGTTCAACACAGTCGCCGAGGCCAAGCACGCGACGGGGTGCAACGCATCGGTCATTTATGTGCCGCCGCCGCTCGCCGCCGACGCCATTCTGGAGGCGATCGATGCGGAAATTCCGCTTATCGTGACCATAACCGAGGGCATTCCGGTGCTGGACATGGTGCGGGTGAAACGTGCGCTTTCCGGGTCCAAAACCCGGCTCATCGGGCCGAACTGTCCAGGCGTCATCACGCCGGATGAATGCAAGATCGGCATCATGCCGGGCCATATCCACAAGCGCGGCTCGGTCGGCATTGTTTCGCGCTCGGGAACACTTACCTATGAGGCGGTTCATCAGACGACCGCAGCGGGCCTCGGCCAATCCACCTGCGTCGGCATTGGCGGCGACCCGGTGAAGGGCACTGAATTTATTGATGTACTGGAAATGTTTTTGGCCGATGATGAAACGACGTCGATCATAATGATTGGTGAAATTGGGGGTTCGGCGGAGGAAGAAGGCGCGGAGTTCATCAAGTCGTCCAAGATCAAAAAGCCCATCGTCGGCTTCATTGCAGGGGTCACGGCCCCGCCTGGGCGGCGTATGGGACACGCCGGAGCCATCATTTCCGGCGGCAAGGGTTCGTCGGGCGACAAAATCGAGGCAATGAAGCTGGCCGGCTTCAGGGTGGCGGATAACCCGGCTGCACTGGGAACGACCTTGCTAGCGTTGTTAAACGGTTAAAATACTCGGGTATTGAAGATCACGAAATTCAAAGAGGGTGCGGCGCGAAACAAGCGCCGTTTTAGGTTTTATAGACAATGACACGGCAAAATTTAAACGAACTATTCGCGCGCACATCATTTCTGCACGGCGCTAATTCTAGCTACGTTGAAGCTTTGTACGGCAAATTTCAGGAAAATCCGGGCGCCGTTAGCGCCGATTGGCGAGCGTTCTTTACCGACTTGAAAGAACGCAAGGAAGACGTGCTGGCCGAAGTTCAGGGCCCATCCTGGAAGCGTAAGGACTGGCCCCCCTCCGCCGATGGCGATCTGGTGCGCGCATTAACTGGCGATTTCAGCGAGGTCGAGCGCGAAATAGAGAAGAAAA
>JAWXCE010000067.1:0-7041 GCA_034440495.1 Hyphomicrobiales bacterium
CGGGCGCGCGGTTCGCCGCATACCGTCATCATCAGCGTGGTCTTGCCAGCGCCGTTTGCCCCAATCAGCGTGACAATCTCGCCCTGCCGCACCTCGATATCCACGCCTTTCAGCGCCTGGATGTTCCCGTAAAAAGTTTCGACGCCTTTGATGTTCAGCAGCGCCTGGCTCATCGCTGCACCTCGGCCTCGACGCCTGCGACGTCCTCGTCATCCACGCCGAGATAGGCGGCGATGACATGCGGATCATTGCGCACGAAAGCGGGCGCGCCGTCAGAGATTTTGCGGCCGTAGTCCAGCACGACGATATGATCGGAGATGCCCATCACGACTCCCATGTCGTGCTCGATCAGCAGTATGGACAGATTGTGCGTGTCGCGTATCCATTTAAGCAGCGCATTCAGTTCGGCGGATTCGCGCGGGTTCAGCCCGGCGGCGGGTTCGTCGAGGCAGAGCAGCAGCGGCTTGGTGCACATGGCGCGTGCAATTTCGAGGCGGCGCTGGTCGCCGTAACTGAGTTCGGCGGCGGCGTCATCGGCGCGGTGAACGAGGTTTGTCGCCTCCAGCCAGTAAACCGCCAGCTCCATCGCTTTCTCCTGCGCACGGCGGTAGCTGGCAAGGCCGAAAATCCCCGCGATGGAGTAAAACGAGGCGCGGGAGAGTTCGTTGTGCTGTGCAACAAGCAGGTTCTCCAGCACCGTCATGCCGCCGAAGAGGCGGATGTTCTGGAAGGTGCGCGCGACTTTGGCGTCGGCGGAGATTTTGTGCCCTTCCATGCGTTCCAGAAGGAACAGCGACCCGCTTTCTGATGTCACGGACACAGCGCCCGAAGCCGTCAGGTCGTCGATAAGAGGGAGTGCCGATGCGCCGCCATGGATGAGCGTCATCCTGCCTTCGGTGGGCTTGTAAAATCCTGTGATGCAGTTGAATACGGTGGTTTTACCGGCGCCGTTAGGCCCAATAAGCGCGGTGATTTCGCGCCGCCGCGCCTCGAATGACAAGTCATCAACGGCGACGAGGCCGCCGAAGCGCATAGTCAGGTGCTCGACACGCAGGATGGCGTCGCCCGCCGTCATGCGCGACTCCCCTCGACAATGTCAGCCGTGATAGGCTTCGGGCGGTTCAAAACGGCGGACGGCGTGCGGGTGGACACCAGGCCGCGCGGCCTCCATGTCATGAGTAGCACCATACACGCGCCGAAGATCAGCAGCCGGTATTCCTCCAGGTCGCGGAAAAACTCGGAGGAGCCAATCAGCGCAATAGATGCGATCACGACTCCAATCTGGCTGCCCAGTCCGCCAAGCACGACGACGGCGAGAACAAGCGCGGATTCGTGGAAGGTGAACGACTCAGGGCTGATAAAGCCTTGCCGCGTGGCAAAGAATGACCCGGCGAAGCCCGCAAACATCGCGCCGATGGCGAACGCGGTCAGTTTGGTGGTGACTGTGTTGATGCCAAGAGAGCGGCACGCGATTTCATCCTCGCGCAGAGCCTCCCAGGCCCGCCCGATCGGCAAACGCCGCAAGCGTTTGGTGACGAAATTTGTGAAGAGCGCCAGCGCCAGAATGACGTAATAGAAAAAAATAATGCGGTGAACCGAGTTGAACTCTAACCCGAAAAAGGCGTGAAAACCGGTGTCGGAGCGATTGAACGGCAGTCCGAAGAAGCCAAGCTGCGGAATATTGTTGATGCCGCTCGGCCCGCCGGTGAAGCTCTGCCAGTTGATGAGTACGATGCGGATGATTTCGCCGAACGCCAGCGTGACGATAGCCAGATAATCCCCTCGAAGTCGTAAGACCGGAAATCCCAGCATAACGCCAAAAAACGCCGCAAATATTCCGGCAAGCGGCAGGCACACCCAGAACGACCAGCCAAATTCGGTAGCGATTAGCGCATAGGAATAAGCGCCGACGGCGTAAAACGCGACGTAGCCCAGATCGAGCAACCCGGCGAGGCCGACGACGATGTTCAATCCCCAACCAAGCATAATCATGGTGACGACACGCACCGCCGTATCCATCGCATAACGCTGCTGCGGCCCTGCGACCAGCAGCGGCAGCACAAGCGCAATGATGAGCAGCGCGGGCGCGAGTTCGGACATCAGATCGCGGGTCAGGGATTGCGGCGTCAGCGCCATTTGCGCCTGCCCCGCCTGCGGGCGCGTCCAGCTTACAAAAATGCGCACAAGCCGCGCCGCAAGCATCCCGGTTATGAGCACGAACAGGCCGCTGATCGCGATGCTCACCAAACCAAGGCCCGTGGTGATGCGCGAAAGCCATTCGCCTTCAAATCCTGCGGAGCCGCCAAGGGCACCAAAGCCCTCACGGAAGCTTGGAATGAGGAAAAGGACGCCGCCCAAAATGTAAAGCGCGGGCAGGGCAGTTAAAAGCGCGCGCTTGTAGCGCATAAGTCCTTGCGGAAGCGCGGCGGCGACGGGAACCACGCGCCGCCACACAAAAACGTCCAGCAGGAAGCGCACTGCGGCGACCATTAGCGCAAGACCAAGCGCGTATTCCCACTGATAGGTGAGGACGAGCTTTTCCTGCTGCGGCTCGGTAACCAGCCCGACGAGGGAGCCGAACAGGATGAAGGCGACAAGCCCCGCGAGCCCCGCGTCGCGCAAAGCCTCCCCCATGACGGAGCGTGGCGCATCGCTGGCCGCTATCGCTTCGGTCGCCGCCATCCGTTAAACCTTCTCCACTTCGGGTCGCCCAAGCAGGCCAGACGGCAGGAAAATCAGCACGATGGCAAGAATGGAGAACGCGGCGACATCCTTATAGGCCGTGTTGAAGTAACCGGCCCAGAAAACCTCGATAAGGCCAATAATCATGCCGCCCAGCATGGCCCCCGGCAATGAGCCGATGCCTCCCAGAACAGCGGCGGTAAATGCCTTGATCCCTGCGATAAACCCGATGAAAAAGTCGATCACGCCGTAATAGAGCAGATACATGCAGCCAGCGACCGCCGCCAGCGCCGCGCCCATCACAAACGTGAGCGAGATCGTTCGGTTGACATTGACGCCGGACAGCGAGGCCATGATGCGATCCTGCTCGCACGCGCGCTGCGCCCGCCCAAGTGGCGTTTTCGCGATGATGAGCGAAAAAATCGTCATCAAAATTATCGTCGTCGCGATAATCATCAATTGCGCGTTGCTGATATTGACCGAAAAGCCGTTGCCCTCCATCACCGTGTAACCGCCGGTGACGACGGGCGGGAGTGGCTTAACCCGGGCCGATTGCGTCAATTGCACGAAATTCTGCAGAACGATGGAGGCGCCAATCGCGGTGATGAGCGGGGCCAGCCGGAACGATGTGCGAAGCGGCCGGTAAGCGATGCGCTCCAGCGTCCACCCCCAAACGGCTGTGACGATCATGGCGATGAGCAGCACGGCGACCAGGGCGAGCGGGATGAACGTTATGCCAATGGATGCGAGGCCGATGATTGCGGCAAGCGCTATAAATGCGCCAATCATGAAGATGTCGCCATGAGCGAAGTTAATCATGCCGATGATGCCATAAACCATCGTGTAACCGATGGCGATCAGGCCGTAGATGGAGCCTAGCGTTAACCCATTGATAAGCTGTTGCAGAAAATATTCCATCAGCCTTGGCTGCCCCCCGTATGGCCGCTGAGCGGCGCCTCTGCGTTCCTGACCGATCTGTTGGGGGAAATAAGTAGCAAAATCATGGGCAAGGGGACAACGACTATGTTAGGGCACGATGCATAAACATGAGGCGAACGGGCGTTTCATGCGCCTGAAGTTTGAAATTTTTCAGCGCTTCACTATCTCTAGGATCGCAACAGTTTTTTGTCTATGTTATTGTCGCCTTAAATTAATCTAAAGTGCATGGGGCGCACCCCCACCGTTTTGTGTGGCGCGCGCATCAGCCTGACACAAAAGAAACGTACAAGAATCGCCTGTAAAATCATTAATGCAGGCAGGGGAAGCGGAGAAAACGGCAATGGCGGCCATCATTTTTAGTCTCGCCTGCATCGTGGCCATGTTTGCATTGGGTATGCGACGGTCGCCGCTTGGGGTATGGGCGATTTTCGTGGGCGTTGCCAGCTTGCTGATCCAGATGGGCGCGCCATTCGGGCGGTTGACACTGCCGCAGTTCGACACGCTTGGCCTGATTGGCTGGCTTCCCGCCATCATTCTTGGTATTCTTTCATTTCGCCCTATCCGCCGCGTTGCGGTTACGGCGCCAGCCTTCAATGTCGTCAAGAAAATCCTTCCTCCCGTCTCCAACACCGAGAAGGAGGCTCTGGAGGCTGGCACCGTCGGCTTCGATGCAGAGTTGTTCTCGGGGAAACCAGATTGGGCAAAGCTAAAGGCAGTTGCGCCGATCACGCTGACAGACGAGGAGCGCCGCTTCATCGACGGGCCGACCGAACAGCTTTGCCATATGCTCAAAGATTGGAGTATTCGACACGATCAGCGCGAAGTTCCTGAGGACGTATGGGATTTCGTCAAGAGTAACGGCTTCCTCGGCATGCTAATCACGAAGGAGCACGGCGGGCTTGGTTTTTCCGCTCAGGCGCAATCCATTATCCTGGGCAAAATTTCTTCACGCTCACCCGACGCGGTGACTGTCGTCATGGTGCCAAACTCGCTTGGGCCGGGCGAACTGATCGAGAAATTTGGCACGGACGAGCAGAAAGAACATTATTTGCCCCGGCTTTCGCGCGGCGATGAGGTTCCGTGTTTCGCGCTGACATCGCCATTCGCTGGATCGGACGCCGCCTCGATGCGCGACATCGGCACGGTGACGAAGGGTATGCATGAGGGCCGTGAAGTTGTCGGCATCTCGCTCAGTTGGGATAAGCGCTATATCACGCTTGCGCCGAACGCCACGCTGCTGGGCCTTGCGTTCCGGCTTTTTGACCCGCAAAATCTCCTTGGCAAGGGCGAGGATATCGGCATCACGTTAGCGTTAGTGCCCGCTACGCACCCCGGAGTGAATATCGGTCGGCGGCACTTGCCATGCGGCAACGCCTTCCCAAATGGCCCGACCTGGGGCGAAAACGTGTTCGTGCCGCTCGAATGGGTGATCGGCGGGCAGCAATATGTTGGCCAGGGCTGGCGTATGTTGATGAGCTGTCTGGCGGCGGGACGCGCGATTTCACTGCCAGCGTCCGCCACGGCGGGTGCCAAAATGATGCTTCGCGTCACCACCGCTTACGGACGCATCCGCAAGCAGTTCAGTCTGCCTGTCGGGCGCATGGAGGGCATCGAGGAGCCGATGGCGCGCCTCGTCGAGACCGCCTATGTGCTGGAAGCTGCGCGGTCCGTGACATCCTCGATGGTTTCGGCTGGCGAGAAACCGGCTGTTATTTCCGCGCTCATGAAATATCAATCCACTGAGCGTTTGCGCATCGCGGTCAACGATGCGATGGACATCGCGGCGGGCAAGGCGATCTGCGACGGCCCATCGAACTACCTGCAATCCGCCTATCAAATGGTGCCGATTGGGATCACGGTGGAGGGGGCAAACATCCTGACGCGCAACCTGATTACCTTTGCGCAAGGCGCGCTTCGGTCTCATCCCTGGCTCTATAAAGAGGTCGAGGCGGCGCAACATGCAGACCGAGACGAGGGCTTCAAGCTATTTGAAACGGCGTTCGAGGGGCATGTCGGCTTCGCAATATCGAACGTGTTCGGTGCGGCTTTCCATAACATAACAGGCGGTTTGTTCGCGTCGCCGCCGACGGGCTCGCCGAACGGCAACTGGTATCGTCAGCTTCACCGCGCCTCGAAAAACTTTGCATTAGCCGCCGACATGACGGTGGCGACGCTTGGCGGCGGCCTTAAAATCCGCCAGCGCACGACGGGTCGCCTTGCCGATGCATTGAGCGAGATTTACCTGCTCTCGTGCCTTCTCAAGCGTTTTGAGGATGACGGTCAGCCCGCCGCCGATCAGCCGATCCTCGACTATTGCGCGCAAAACTGCCTGCACCGATTCTACGCGGCGCTGAGCGAGGCGATCCGCAATCACCCAACGACGGCGATCCGCCCGCTGCTCAGCATCTGCATATTCCCGTTTGGCTCCCGCTTTCGCGCGGCAAACGACCGTGAAGGTAAGGCCATCGTGCGGCTGGCGGTGGAGCCGGGCGAAGTTCGCGACAGGCTGACCCGCGATATCTACATCAGCCACGATGCAATGGACGCGACCGGCGTTCTGGAAGTCACGCTCGCCAAGGTGATCGAGAGCGAGGCCGCAGACCGCAAGCTGGAGAAGGCTGTGCGCGAGGGCAAGGTGCGGCGCTTCCTCGGCAACGACTGGTTCGCGGAAGCGGTCGAGAAGGGCGTGCTGACAGAGGAAGAGGCGCAGCTTTTGCGTGATACGGAAAAACTTGTGGAACGGGTCATCGCCGTCGATCATTTCGATCCGGAGGAAATCGTGCCGCAACGCGGGCTTGGTCATAACTCACGCGCCGCGTTTCAAGCGCAGTCCCAGTCACAATCGCAATCTCAAGGACAGGCGGCTAACGAAAACTTCTACGCCGCCGAATAACGATAAAAGCCGGGGAATTAAAACATGGCAGCCGATCTATCCGCGCTGAAGCATTGGCGCTTTCACATCGACTTTGAAAACATCGCCTGGGCAACGTTCGATCAGCAGGGCGAGAGCGCCAACACGCTGGGCCAGCAAAGCTTCACGGAGTTGGAAAGCATCGTCAGCGCGGTTGAGGATGCGGGCAAGCGCGGCGAGGTGCGCGGCCTTGTGTTCATGTCCGGAAAGGAGTCCGGCTTCATCGCGGGCGCTGATATCCGCGAATTCGAGACTATGACGCGCGAAGCGGATGTGGAGCAGGTGGTCAAGACCGCCACCGCCATCCTCGACCGCATCGAGCGGCTGCCCGTGCCCGCCATCGCCGCAATCCACGGCTATTGCGTCGGCGGCGGCCTCGAATTCGTGATGGCCTGCCACTATCGCATCGCCACGCGCGAGGATAACACGCGCCTCGGCCTGCCAGAGGTCAAGCTCGGCATCATCCCCGGCCTGCACGGTACCGTTCGCATGCTCCGGCTTGCCGGGCC
>JAWXCE010000068.1:0-12382 GCA_034440495.1 Hyphomicrobiales bacterium
GCGGGGCTTTGGGAGTCCTGAGCACTGACAGACGCGCCAGGTGAAAGCATCAAAACGAGAACCAAAAATACTAGAGTCTTTGTCATTATTGCCCCGCGCAGACTGATGAAAGGGTAAGCCGGAATAACCATGAAACGCCACGCCCTGTCACCGCCAGTTAAATATTTGTCATCCAGCGGGAAAATCCTGACCTCGTGACATTGCCTTACTTTCCGGGCAAAGGCTTTGGCGCGTCGCTGAGTGAGCGCAGGTAAGCGATAACGGCTGCGCGTTCCTCATCTTTCTTTATCCCGCCAAACGCCATTTTGGTTCCAGCGATATAACCTTTTGGGTTGAGCAAAAATCCGTTCAGGGCGTCGTAATTCCACTCGCCGCCTTTTTCCTTCAGCGCGCCCGAATACGCAAAGTCCGGAGCGGAGCCAAGAGGTTTGTCAACGATGTTGTAAAGGTTCGGTCCAATTCCGTTCTTGCCGCCACTGTCGAATGAATGGCAGGACGCGCAGCGTTTCGCGGCGGACTGTCCATCCTCGACTTTTGCATTTACAAGCAGTTCCGCAATAGGTTTTGACGTGGCGGCGTTGCCCGCGTCCGCTTTCGCTTCCGCGTCGACCGCTGCGACTTCTACAATTTTAACTTCCTTGTAATCTTTGCCGTATGGTTTGCCAGTAGGATAAACTTCGCTGATGAGTGTGCCAGCGCCAAAAATGACCAGCAGCGCCGAGAGCACCGAGCCCGCGATTTTGTTAAACCTGAAGTCGTCCATGGAATTCCCTCGCGCTTCGTTTGCAGCCAGCGTGTTCTTCGTCGCGGATATAAATGCTATTGCTTCAACCTTGCAATCCCGTTACGCGAAAGAACGAGGAAAAGACGCTCTGCACGGCATCGTGTCGCAAGCAGACGGGAGAAAGTCTCATGGCCGAACCGCTTATCATTATCCCTGCGCGTCTGGGCGCAACTCGCCTGCCTGGCAAACCACTGGCGGATATTCACGGCGAACCGATGATCGTGCATGTGTGGCGCCGGGTGATGGAGGCCAGGGCGGGCGCGGTTTTTGTCGCGACGGATTCGAGCGAGATCGCGGATGTCGTGAAGCGCGCGGGCGGCGAAGCGGTTATGACCGGCTCGCATCACGAAAGCGGCTCGGATCGCGTTTTCGAGGCCGCTAATATTGTCGATCCAACCGGCGCCGCGAGCGTTATCGTCAACGTGCAGGGCGATATGCCGACGCTGCTGCCCGATGTGGTCGCCGCCGCGCTTGAACCGCTCGCCAACCCGGCTGTACACATCGGGACCGTTGCGTCGCCTATCACCGAGCCAAGCGAATGCCTCGACCCTGCGGTGGTGAAAATCGTGCCGTCCGCGTTTTCGGCGCCCGGCATTTTCCGCGCCATCTATTTCTCGCGCGGCGGCGCGCCCTACGGCCCCGGCGCCTATTACCATCATATCGGCATTTATGCGTTCCGGCGCACGGCGCTGGCTCGGTTCGTCGAATTGCCGCCATCCGTGCTGGAGCGGCGCGAGCGGCTGGAGCAATTGCGCGCACTTGAAGCCGGAATGCGCATCGATGTGCGCCTCGTTGACAGCACGCCCTTCGGCGTCGACATGCCAGCCGACCTGGAGCGCGCCCGCGCCTTACTCGCCCCCAAGCCGGACGGCCCATCCCCCTTAAAAGCGGCAGTCGTTTGAATGATCGTGGGTTGCCAGTTGTTAGCAAACTTAAAGTGCTCTTCCGCTCAACCTACATGAAGGTTACGTTAGCGGATGTTATTGAATCAGACAAAAAGTAAACGCAGCGCCGATTTATTTCAGCAAAAACTGGGATTCGTTGAAAAAGCGAAATTCAGATCGCTGCTCTATCAGGGTGACTGTCTAAAAATTCTTCCCTTACTCAAAGCTGAAAGCGTCAACCTTATTGTCACATCACCACCATATGCCGATCAGCGGAAACACACATATGGCGGCGTATCGCCGGACAACTATGTGGAATGGTTCCTGCCCATTGCCGATGAAATGTCGCGCGTGCTTCACCCGCGAGGTTCATTCGTGCTGAATATCAAGGAGCGGGCGGTCAACGGCGAGCGCCATACATATGTTCTGGAACTGATCGTGGAGATGCGGCGACGGGGATGGCTCTGGGTAGAGGAGTACATCTGGCATAAACGAAACTGCTACCCGGGGAAATGGCCCAATCGCTTCCGAGACGCCTGGGAGCGTTGTCTGCATTTCACCCGCGCCAAACAGTTCGACATGTATCAGGACGCCGTCATGGTTCCCATGGGTGACTGGCGTCACGCCCGGCTCAAAAGCCTGAGCGAGACGGACAAAAGGCGCGACGAATCGAAGGTTAAAAGCGGCTTCGGCAAGAAAATCGAAAACTGGGTGGGCCGCGATATGGCCTACCCAACAAATGTTTTACATCTGGCTACGGAGTGCTCTAACCGCGCGCACAGCGCGGCCTTCCCGGAGGGGCTGCCTGAATGGTTTATCAAGCTTTTCTCAAAAGAAGGCGACACCGTTCTTGACCCGTTCGCTGGGTCGGGCACAACGTTGCGCGCGGCGGCGAACTTGGGCCGTAGCGGCATCGGAATAGAACTTTCTGCGGCGCATTGTGAACTTGCGGCGAAGGAGCTTTTGCTTAAGCTCACTGGCAGCAAAGGCGCATTGCGTTATGAATGAGTTGCGCCTTGCCGAGGTGGCCAGCTTTATCGAAAATCATATTGGCCCCGGATTTCACGACAAAAAAATCGACAAGGTAAAGCGCCTAACACTTAACGATGTGCTGCGACGCAAAAACCCCTATCTCTATCGCGCCAAAGCGACTCTTACGGCTAACGACTATATTACCGCCGTTCTTGACGCCACGGCCTCGTCAGCTGAGGAAACCGTGTTCGGCAACTTTCTTGAGAGAGTGGCCGTTTTCGTGTGTGAAAGCGTTTTCAAAGGTCGAAAGTCGTCGGCAGTCGGGATCGATCTGGAGTTCGATTACGAAAATACACGGTATTTAGTTGCGATTAAATCCGGGCCCAAATGGGGAAATTCATCCTCAAGAGCCAAGTTAAAAACTAACTTTATTACCGCCAGAAAAACCTTGTCTACCTCAGGTGGTTTGGAAGGCCGTAGTATAGAATTTATCGAAGGTTGTTGCTATGGCATTGATAATAATTTTAAAAAAGATTTTCATCGAAAGCTATGCGGGCAGCGACTCTGGGAATTTATCTCAGGTGGCAATGAGCAACTTTATACTCAGTTAATCGAACCCATTGGCTTCTCGGCAAATGAGAGAAACGACGAACTTAAAGTCCTTTACGCAGCAAAGCTCAATCTTTTCACCGCTGAGTTTATTGAACGATTTTGCGACGCAGGCGTCATCAACTGGCAAAGGTTGGTCACATACAATTCTGGTAAGCATGTGCCGATAATCCCCAGACTCGACACTGCATAACGCCCGTGATTTACAAATATCTATGAAAAAAATATCCGCAAAGCCAGCCGCTCGGATCGCCTACCAGGGGGAGCCGGGGGCGAACTCGCACATTGCCTGCACGGCGTTCGCGTTCGCTATGGAGCCGATGCCTTGCCCCACGTTCGAGGATGCGCTGGCGGCGGTGAAGTCCGGCGCGGCGGCGCTCGGCATGATCCCGGTGGAGAACTCGGTCGCGGGCCGCGTCGCGGACGTGCATCACCTGCTGCCGGACAGCGGGCTGTTCATCGTCGGCGAGCATTTCGAGCGGGTTTATCACCAATTGCTTGTGCTGCCGGGCGCAGACGCCTTCGCGCTCAAAACCGTGCACAGCCATACGCATGCGCTGGGCCAGTGCCGGGGCGTTATTCGCGCGCTGAATCTGAAGCCTGTGGTTGAAGCTGACACCGCAGGCTCCGCTCGCATGCTGCACGAAGAGGGCGATCCGACGAGGGCGGCGATCGCATCCAAGCTCGCCGCGCAGATTTATGGCCTCGACGTGCTCAAAGAAAATATCGAGGATGCCGCCCACAACACGACTCGCTTTCTCGTTCTCGCCAACGCCCCTCGCGAGATTGAGCCTGGGAACGGGCCGCTTCTAACTACCTTTGTCTTTCGCGTCCGCAACATTGCCGCCGCGCTTTATAAAGCCATGGGCGGTTTCGCGACCAATGGCGTCAACATGACGAAGCTGGAATCCTACCAACTTGAGGGCAGCTTCAACGCCACGATGTTTTACGCAGACATCGAAGGACACCCCGGCGAGCGCAACGTGGCCCTAGCTCTTGAGGAACTGCAATACTGGTCGTCCGAGGTGCGCATCCTCGGCGCTTACACCGCCAGCCCGTTTCGCGACGAACTCAAACGCCGCGAAGCGCCTCAAGCCTGACGCACAGGCAAGCCTTCATCAGGCGAAGGCGCTGCCCGCTGGCAAATTGCCGCCCTGTTCGGAGCGCGCGCCATCCCGCCAGGTTTGCATCGCCGGATGTTCGATGATCGTTCGCGCGTAAGCCGCCGCCGCGCCATCGTCGCCGTAATCAGCGAGTTTAACGTTGTACGTCTGGAAGCGGGTCGCAACGGGCGAAAACATGGCGTCGGCGGCCGAGAATGCGCCGAACAGATATGGTCCCTGCGCCTCATAAGTGGAGCGCGCCATTTTCCAGATGGCCACAACGCGGCGGATGTCGGCTTTCACGCCATCGCTAATATCCGGTGTCGGGTATATGGCCAGTAACTCCATCGGCATTTCGCGGCGCAGAAGGTGGAAGCTGGAATGCATTTCGGCGGATATCGAACGGGCCATGGCGCGCGCTGCGATATCCTGGGGCCATATGTGCGCCTCTGAATGCTGCTCGGCAATGAACTCGATGATAGACAAACTATCCCAAATGGTGAAATTTGGGGTTTTAAGAACAGGTACATTGCCCGATGGTGAATATTCAAGGATTATAGAGCGCGATTCCATGCGCCTCAGGGGAACATTGATCTCCCGAAAGGGGATTTCGGAGGCTGTCATGGCGATCCAGGGGCGTAAGCTCCATGACGACCAGTTTTTGTTTCCTATCACCAGTTCATAAGCCGTATTATCCATCGCTTCTTGTCCTTGATCGAGATTTTGACTCTCCGAGACGGATACGCAATTCGGGAATGATTATGACTCCTTCGTTAAGCAATATTCGCGACGAAATCGCCAGTTTTTTTCTGCCCGATGACGCTCCTGCCGCGCCTTTATGGCTCCTTAATGGCCGTGCTGACGGTTATAAATGGCTCTCCCAACCGCATCAGGATTGGTTGAGAGCGCTAAACTGGAAGCCAGCGGCGGGGGCCTGCATCGCGCTGCCAGACGCGACCGGCATAGGCGGCGCCGTTGTCGGCCTTGGCGAGGATGCCCACCGGCACGCCACTCCCCTGATCGCGGGCGCCCTTTCACATTATTTGCCCGAGGGCAATTATCATTTCGCGGAGCAGCCGGAGACGCCTGAGCTGGCGGCGCTCGCCTGGGCTATGGGCGCATATGCGTTTCATGAGTATCATTCAGCCGAAAAGCGAGGTCCGCGCCGTTTGCGCCTCCCCAACAACGTTTCCCTTGACGCCGTTCTGGACGCCGCACAGGCGGTGTGGCTTGGCCGCGACCTCATCAATACGCCAGCGAACGACTGCGGGCCAGCGGAGCTGGAAAGCGCCGTGCGGGCACTGGCGCGCGAGTTTGGCGCGCAGGTTGAAAGCGTTGTTGGCGACGATCTGCTCGTTGGCGGCTTTCGCCTGCATCACGCCGTTGGACGCGCCAGCGACCGCGCGCCCCGGCTCATCGATCTGAAATGGGGGCAGGAGGGTGCGCGCCGGGTAACGGTCATTGGCAAAGGCGTCACCTTCGATACGGGCGGTCTGGACATCAAACCGGCGTCGAACATGTTACTCATGAAGAAAGATATGGGCGGCGCCGCATCCGCCATCGCTCTGGCCGCGATGATTATGGCCGCAAAACTCCCATTGCGGCTTAGGTTGCTGATTCCGGCGGCCGACAACAACATTTCCGCCAACGCCTTCCGGCCCGGCGACGTGATCCGCAGCCGCAACGGCGCGACTGTCGAGATCGGCAACACGGACGCGGAGGGGCGCCTGCTGCTGGCTGACGCCATCGACCTTGCCAATGAGGACGAGCCGGATACAATCGTTACACTCGCGACCTTGACGGGCGCAGCGCGCGCGGCGCTTGGGCCTGATCTTCCGCCGTTCTACACAGATGACGAAGCATTCGCCGCCGCTCTGGCCGAGGCAAGTATGCGGGTCGGCGATCCACTCTGGCGGATGCCGTTCTGGCCGAATTACGATGTGTATCTCAAAAGCGAAATCGCAGACATGAACAACGTAGGCGGCGGCGGTTTCGCCGGTTCTATCGTTGCGGCGATGTTTCTGAAACGTTTTGTGAAAAAAGCCCGCCGTTTCGCACATTTCGATATTTACGGCTGGATGCCGCGCGCACTTCCCGGCAAACCGGCGGGAGGAGAGCCGCAAGCGGCGCGCGCGCTATTCGATGTTCTGGCCCACGAAACAGGAATGGGCCGATGAACAGTTTGATGGACCCCAAAAGGCTCGACCCAAGACGCAACGCTTATCGTGAGGATGTAGCGGCAAAATATCTTGAAGGAAGGGTGCGCGCCGTTCGCTTCACGCCGGGCGAAGCGCTTCAGGTCTCTGCACCCTTCGCCGCTTTGCGAAGCGCCGCTCGTTTCGACGCGCCCGTTTACACCGAAGCCCTTAGCGGCGAGCTTATGACCGTTTATGAGTTCAACAGTAATTGGGCCTGGGGACAGCTACAAACGGACGGTTATGTTGGCTACATGCCGGCTGACTGCCTATCGCGCATGATCGAGCCAACGACCCACCGGGTTGCGAACCGCGCCACTTTTGTCTACCCCGCGCCAGACATCAAAGCCCCGCCTTTCATGCGGTTGAGTTTTGGCGCTGAACTGATCGTGTTCGCGCAGGACGGTAAATTTGCGGAGTTGTCACGCGGCGGCTTCGTCTTCGCCGGACATCTGGTTTCAAAAAACGAGTTGGTAAAGGATTACGTGCGCGTCGCTGAACGTTTCGTAGGCGCGCCATATCTGTGGGGCGGCAAAACCTCGAACGGGGTCGATTGCTCAGGGCTGGTGCAAATTGCTTTCCAAGCCGCTGGCATGAATGCGCCTCGCGACAGCGATATGCAGGAGGCAGAGCTTGGCGAGGCGTTGCCGAAAGCAGATGTATCGGCGCTCCAGCGCGGCGATCTGATTTTCTGGAAAGGCCACGTCGCAATCGCCACATCGCCAGATTTCCTCATCCACGCCAACGCCTACCACATGGAGACGGCCGTTGAGCCAGTGCGCCGCGCAATCGAGCGCATCGCGGCCGAGAGCGGGCCAGTGACATCCATCCGGCGGCTTCATACTGCAGAAAACATAGCAACGCCCGTTGCCGTCGCTCAGACGACACTCGCTTTAGAAGCCAGAATTGCAACAGTTGCCGGACAACTTCAAAGTTCGAACCCTGGTTCTGGCGTGGAAATCAAAACGCTAAGGCCGGATGTAAAAAAGATTTGATAAAATCGCAGATGACGGCGCCTGGTCGCCATCATCTGCGCAGGGCGCCTAGGGCTCGGTTATAGCGGCCCCCGGCTTAGCGCCACGTGTGCGCCACATCGAGTAAGCAACTCCCGAACCTAAGATCGCGAAAGTGATTGCTAGCGACCATTCAGCGGGGAATTTCGTCCACCCCAACAAATCCGCAACGAAGATTTTTGAGCCGATAAACACAAGCAGAACCGCAAGCGCCTGTTTAAGATATGCGAAGCGATGCAGCACGGCTGCGAGGGCGAAATAGAGCGCCCGCAAACCTAATATGGCGAAGATGTTGGATGTGTAGACGATGAAGGGGTCAGTCGTGATTGCGAAGATCGCGGGGATGGAATCGACAGCAAAAATAACATCCGCGATTTCAATTAGAACGAGAGCAAGAAACAACGGCGTTGCATAAAGCAATGGCTTCCCAGCTTCGTTGGGCAGGCGGATGAAAAATCGCTCCCCCTGCAATTTGTCCGTCACGTTAAAACGGCGGCGCATAAATTTCAGAAGTGGATTTTGCGATATATCGGCCTCATCACCGCTCCACACCAGCATTTTGATGCCGGTGATAATAAGGAACGCGGCGAACAGGTAGAGCACCCAATTAAACTCAGCGACCAACGTGGCGCCAACGGCAATCATAACGGCGCGCAGCACGATGACCCCTAAAATGCCCCAAAACAACACGCGGTGTTGATAATGTCTCGGAATGGCGAAATAACCGAAAATAATAGCGATTACAAACACGTTATCCATCGCCAGACTTTTCTCGATGACAAAGCCGGTGAGATATTCTATCCCCGCCTGCTGCCCTAGCTGCAGCCACACAAACGCGCCAAAGCCAAGCCCCAACGCAATATAGCCCGCAGAAAGCGCTAAACTTTCGCGCGCGCCAATCTCCTTGCTCTCTTTGTGCAAAACGCCAAGGTCGATCGCCAGAAGCACGACGACCACAGCCAGAAACGTCAGCCACATCCAAAGCGGTTGCCCCAGAAACATCAATGATAAGATTTGATCCATGAAAACCCTCGTTTCTCGTTGAGGGCGGCTCGAAACCTTTGGCTGGAATAGCTTTTCCGGACCTTGACATCGAGATCACCCGATGCGGTCCGACATCACGGCGCGATAGCTCGCGTCGTCAGAGGGGCCCGTTCCCGCAAGGAACATTTAGTGAGCTGGATGCGTGGCGCAATATCAGACTTTGGTCAAACATACGTGTTTTCGGAAAAGCAATGGTCTTTTTTGGATGTGCGGTGATACCATTGTCAGATATCGTCAAAGGTACGAAACAGCCCCCTAAAAAAGGCTTCTTTCCGGCATGATGTCTTCAGCTTCAGAAGTTCTTATCAGCGCCCCAACCCAGCAGGTGTTCGACGCCTTCACCGATCTACGGAAAACGGTATCGCGGCTATCTGGCGTTAGCGCAGTTGAGATATTGGCTGAAAATCCTGCTGGAGTTGGCACGCTCTGGCGCGAAACGCGCATTGTGCTCGGCGCGCCTGTCAGCCAGATCATTCAGGTTTGGACTGTCGACACGCCAAATGGGTTCTCGATTCGCGCCGACAATAACGGCGTGATCTGCAATACGCATTTCGCTTTCATACCCGAGGGGACTGACACGCGCGTGCGCGCCACCTTCTCTGTCATCCCGGCAACATTCGCCGCGATGTTTTTCTCGCCCGCCCTGTTCATGGTCGCAACCGTCGCCAAAAGCGTCCTCGCCCGCGATCTACTGGATATGAAGCGCGCTATCGAAAGCGGCGCGTAAGTGCATTAGCCAGAATCAGACAGTTCCGGCTGCGGTTTTTTTCGCGTCCAGAGGTTTTTTCGCGGCTTTTGCAGGGATGCCAAGCTTGGAAGCGGGTTTCGGCGCCACTTCCAGCGCCAGAGTGCGAGCGATGAGTGCGCGGGTTTCCTCCACGCCGTACAGCTCGACGAAAGGGCCGAAACGCGGGCCTTGGCTCTGGCCAAGCAGCACTTCGTAAAGCGCCGTGAACCAGTCGCGCAAAGGTTCGAAGCCGTGGTCTTTGCCAACCTCATACACCATGGTCATGATATCGTCGCCCGATGCGCCTCGCGCTACCCTCGCCAACCGCTCGCGAAGGTCGATCATCGCAATGCGCTCCTGCGCCGTCGCGTCACGGAATTTCTTTGCGGGCTTCACGAAATCATGGAAGTACGAGACAGCGCAGCCCACGAGCAGGTCAAGCTCTGGGTGCTTCTCCGGCGTGGCGCCCTCGGCATATTTGCGGATGAAGCCCCACAACACCGCTTTATCGTCCGCATTCGAGGCGCTGACCAGATTGAGCAGCAGCGCGAAGCTGATGGGCAGTTCCACGCTCGGCGGTTGACCATTGTGAATGTGCCATGCGGGGTTATTCAGCCGTGCGGGCGCATCCTCACCGGAATAGGTGGTGAGATAATGCAAATATTCGTCCACGCCTTTCGGGATAACGTCGAAATATAGCCGTTTGGCTGTTTTCGGCTTCTGGTACATGAAGAGCGACAGGCTTTCCGGTGTGGCGTAGGTGAGCCATTCCTCGATCGTCAGCCCGTTGCCTTTCGATTTGGAGATTTTCTCGCCTTTCTCGTCCAGAAACAGTTCGTAAATGAACGTCTCCGGCGGCGGGGTGCCGAGAGCCCGGCAAATTTTCGATGACAGCGTAACGCTATCCATCAAATCCTTGCCCGCCATCTCGTAATCGACGCCAAGCGCAGCCCAACGCATTGCCCAATCCGCCTTCCACTGGCATTTGACGGCGCCGCCGGTGATGCGTGTCTCCACGCGCTCGCCGGTGTCGGGATCGACATACACAACCACGCCGCGCTTGGCGTCGCGCTCGATCATCGGCACTTGCAACACCTTGCCGCTGGTGGGCGAAATCGGCAGGAATGGCGAGTAAGTCGCGCGGCGATCAGGCCCCAGCGTGGGTAAAATGATGTCCATCACCTTGTCATAAGCGGCTAGCATTTTCAGCAGCGTCTCGTCGAACATGCCGGATTTGTAACAATCGGACGCGGCCAGAAACTCATACTGGAAACCGAATGTATCCAAGAATCGCCGCAGGCGGGCATTGTTGTGGGCGGCAAAGCTCGGATACTCGTTGCTGAACGGATCGGGAATGGCGGATAGCGGCATGTCGAGATGCGCCGTCATCATCTCCTTGTTCGGCACGTTATCGGGTACTTTGCGCAAACCGTCCATATCGTCGGAGAAGCACACGAGGCGCGTCTTGCGTCCAGTCATCGCCTCGAAGGCGTGCCGCACCATGGACGTGCGCGCAACCTCGCCGAAGGTGCCTATGTGCGGCAAACCGGACGGGCCGTAACCGGTCTCAAAGATTACGGGCGCATCCGACGGCTTGTTCTTGAGACGCGCGATAACCTTGCGCGCCTCCTCAAACGGCCAAGCCCTGCTGGCGTTGATTGCGTCCAGCTCAATCATTTCGGCTTTGTCCGCCATACCCAATCACCGGCCACAGTTTAAACAACGTTTTGTCTACATTTTTTAAAGCCAGACGCTATTGGCCCATTTTTCAACCGTCAATGCTCCCATCGGACATACCGCGACTTATGAAGCCAATTCGCGCCGAGGCTCAACGTTCCGGCTTGCTACTTACCGCCATCGCGCGTCAATCTGCGCAAAATGTCAAACCTCGGGAAGGCTCACAATGCCCAAATCTATTACGCCCCATGAAGCGCTTATTTATATTATGGTTACAATGTCGGCCGCCGATCGCAAAATTTCGGAGATCGAACTTGACCGCATAGGGGATACCGTGAAGCAGTTTCCCGTATTTCACGATTACGACACCAGCAAGCTTGTGAAAACAGCGGAAAACTGCGGCGATTTGCTTAGTGAGGGTACGGCGCTTAACGCTGTGCTGGATTTAGTCGCCGAAGCCTTGCCTTTAAAGCTGCGTGAAACAGCTTACGCGCTGGCTGTCGATGTCGCTGCCGTCGATATGAAGGTGACGAACGAGGAAATTCGGCTGTTGGAGCTACTGCGCGACGCGCTTAACCTGGACAAGCTTGTCACCGCCGCCATCGAGCGCTGCGCCCGGGCACGCGCGCAAACGCTATAATTATCAATAGAAGTTGGACGGGAAATAGCGCAGGAAAATCTCCTCATAGCGAGGTGAGGCGCGCACCTTGGCGATGCCGTAATTGAGAATTTCCTTCAGCGCCTGATTTTCCTTCGCCACTGCGATGCCAACGCCCTGGCCAAAATAACGCGACTCATTATAGCCGCCGGGCAGAAGCTGGCAGCAGCTTCCTGAAGCCTGGCCGTTAACCCAGAACATCAGGCTGACGACGTCGGCGAAGAGCATCTCCGCCTCGCCCGCAATGAGCGCCGCGCGAGCGTCCTGCGGCGTTTTATACGGCTTGACCTCAACACCTTCAAAGAAATCGCGCAAATAGGCTTCATGCGCTGTCCCTTCAACCACAGCGACCGTTTTCCCGTACAGACCTTCCGGCGTTACGCTTTCGATCTGTGCGCCAAGCTTTACGGCGAAGCGGGCGGGCGTATCGTAATAGGCGTCGGTGAAATCCAGGTCGGCGAGGCTTTTGGCGTTGATGGAGATTGAGGCGATGGCGGCGTCCGCCTCGCCGTTTTTAAGCGCGGCGGGCATGGTGTCCCAGGTCGTCACTGTGATCTCGCAGGTCACATCGAGTTCGCGGCAGACAGCGCGCGCGATATCAGCGTTGAAGCCGATAAGCTGGCCGCCCTCGTCAAAGTAGTTGAACGGTGGATAATCACCCTCCGTGATGAAGCGCAGGGTTACGATGGCGGATGTATCCGGCTTTGGCCCGTACC
>JAWXCE010000069.1:0-5872 GCA_034440495.1 Hyphomicrobiales bacterium
GATGTATCTCGCGCGCGCAGCCGATGTGGAAGTGCTGGGTGTTACGCTCTCCAAGGAGCAGCATGCGTTGGCGGAGACACGCGCGCGCGAAGCTGGACTGTCTGGCCGGGTGCGCTTCGAGCTTATGGATTACCGCAATTTGTCGCAAAAGTTCGACCGCATTGTATCTGTTGGCATGTTCGAGCATGTGGGCGTCGCGCATTACGGCGAGTTTTTCGCCAAAGTGAACGATCTTTTGACGGATGACGGGCTAATGCTACTGCACTCCATCGGCAAAATGAGTCCGCCCGGCGTGGCAAGCTCTTGGTTGCGCAAGTATATCTTTCCCGGCGCCTACTCACCCGCGCTGTCTGAAGTTTTTCCTGCGACCGAAGCGAACAATCTTTGGGTCACGGATTTGGAGTTTTTGCGCGTTCATTACGCGACTACCCTGCATCATTGGCACAAGCGCTTTGAGGCCAACCGCGCGAAAGTTGCGGAGATGTACGACGAAAAATTCTGCCGTATGTGGGAATTCTATCTTATCAGCGCTGAAATGATGTTCCGCACCGGCTCGCAACAAGTCTTTCACATGCAGCTCGCCAAAAAGCGCGACGCGGCGCCAATAGTGCGTGACTACATCGTGGACGGGCAAAAGGCGCTCATGGCGAAAGAAGGGGCGGCTTCCGCTCATCTCTTGCAACGCCGGGAAGCCAAAGTATCGTAAGTAATTGCCATGGCGGCGTTTGCTGGTTAAGCGACCCTGTGTTATGCATAGCCGGTTGCGGGTGTAGCTCAGCCGGTAGAGCATCAGCTTCCCAAGCTGAGGGCCGTGGGTTCGAATCCCATCGCCCGCTCCAATTACTTTACTGCAAGCAGTTCCACATCGAAAACAAGGGTTGCATTAGGGGGGATGACGTCGCCAGCGCCGCGTGCGCCATAACCAAGCTCGGGAGGAATTATGAGGGTGCGTTTGCCGCCCACTTTCATGGTGACGACGCCCTCGTCCCAGCCGCGAATGACGCGGCCGCGTCCGATGGGAAACTCGAAAGGTTCGCCGCGATCCACGGAGCTGTCAAACTTCTGGCCCTTGGCGCCGTCCTTATACAGCCAGCCGGTGTAATGCATCACGCATGTCTGGCCTGCCTTGGGGGTGGCGCCGTCTCCGACTGTTGCATCCGTGATTTGTAAGCCCGATGATGTAGTCATTGTCGTTCCTGCGGCTTGAGCATAAACGGTCGTCGGCGAATAGACGAGTGTCAACGCGGCTATGATCGCCAATGTGCCGAAAACGCATCTTTTAATAAAACTTGGCAGCTTTTTATTCATACCACACCGCTGAACTGTTCAAAACCAAAACCGAGTCATGCGCAAAAGCGCCAGTCGCACTCATAACGCTTTTTTGCCGGTATTCATCGCGTTTTTTAGTCAACCGTCCGCGTCCTGAAAGAAATCCGAGATAATGCGCTGGGTGAAACGGTCGCGGAGCAAGGGGGCATGACCTTGCCCGGGCACTGTGACAGCGGCCATTTTGGGGTGCTTTGCCGCCATGTCGGCGACCGTTTTTGTGCTTAGGAGATCGGAATTCTCGCCGCGCAGAGCCAGCACTGGAAACCGGGACAGCGACTTGAAATGCGGCCACATCTCCGGCATTTTCTTGGACACGTCGATCTCTTCCAGCGCCTTCGCCAGATTGCTGTCATAGCCCGGCGTGGGTCGGCCCTTGTCCTCGTTGAACCACTGACGCGCCAGTTCGCCCCACTCCTCAGGCTCGATCTGCGTGAAAAATCGCTTGTTCATGTCACGTGCAAGCATGGCCGCCTCTGCCCACGTAAAGGGCAGCGGGATTTTTCCGGCATAGCCCATGATGCGCGCCAGCCCTGGCGTCTCGATGACCGGGCCAATATCGTTAAGGACCACCGCTCCGATAGCGGACGGACGCATCACGGACATGAGCATCGCGATGATGCCGCCGCGCGACGTGCCCACGATCCCCGCCGCGCTTATGCTGCGGATCGTCATGAAATCGAGCACGTCTAGTAGTTCGATAAATGGCGAATAGTTGCGCCAGTTCGGATCGTAGTCTGAATATCCCCGCCCGCGATAATCGAGGCAATACACCGGGCGCGGTTGCCCTGGATTGCTGGATAGCGCGGTCGCCAGGCTATGAAAATCACGGCTGTTGCGGGTCAGGCCAGCCAGACAGACAATCGGGCGGGCGCTGCTCGCCGCCAGGCCATATCCGCGCGCGTAAAGCCTCAAGCCATCCTGCGATGTGTAGTAAATGTCTTCCCAGTTTTGTGCGTCAGCGGATGCGTTGGGTGTCATGTAAGCGCCTCACAGCGGAGGTTGGAATTGCGCTGCATAGTGTCAGCCATGCCCGCGATAGGCAAGCGGCGGGCGCGTGATGACGTATCCAAATGCGATCGTTCCCGTAAGCCTGATCCGGAGATTACTTGAAGTGCTTCGACAGTTTTAGCCCCTGCGCCTGATAATGTGAGCCGGGACGTGCCCCGTACAGCGCCTCCGGTGGCTCGATCAGGCGCTCGTAATTCAGGCGGCCGACGATCTGTCCGTCCTCCAGCATGAACGGCACCTTATGGCTGCGCACCTCCAGCACCGCGCGCGCGCCCGAGCCGCCGGATGCCGCATGGCCAAAACCGGGGTCGAAAAAGCCCGCGTAGTGCACGCGGAATTCGCCGACTAACGGATTAAAAGGCACCATCTCGGCCGCGTGTGTCGGCGGCACGTGCACGGCTTCGCGCGAAGCGAGGATATAGAACTCGTCGGGATCGAGGATTAGCCGCCTGTCGCGCGCGGTGATCGGCTCCCAGTAATCCGCGATGTCGCATGCAGCTTCCAAGTCCACATCCACGACGCCGGTGTGGCGCTTGGCGCGGTAGCCAATGACGCCGTTTTCGCCACCCGACAAATCCGCCGACAGCGCGATGCCGCCTGCGATATCCGCCGCGTCGCCGGAGACCAGCCCTTCTTGCAGATGCAGCGCGGCAAGCGCCTGATCGGTCGCCGCCACCTCGCCGCGCCGGAAGCGAATCTGCGCCAGCCGCGAGCCAGTGCGCACGAGAACGGGAAATGTCTGCGGGCAAATCTCCGCGTAAAGCTGGCCGTGATATCCGGCGCTGACCTGATCGAAGCTCGCCGCGCCATCTGCGATCACGCGGGTGAATACATCGAGGCGCCCAGTCGAGCTTTTCGGGTTTGCAGCGGCGGAAATATCGGCAGGCAGTGCAAGGCGCTCGGCCAGCGGCGCGAGATAGACGCATCCGGTCTCCAGAACCGCGCCTCCTGCGAGGTCGATGCGGTGCAGCGAAAAACGGGCAAGCTTCTCCTCAACCGAACCCCCAGCGCCGGGCAAAAAGCTGGCGCGCACCCGCCATGCACAATTTCCAAGCCGCAAATCGAGGCTGGCAGGCTGGATTTGCGCCTCCGTCAGCAGCGCGTCCGCCGCGATGGCGCCTTGCGCGATCAAAGCGCGGATCATCTGCGCGGGAAGCAGGCCCTGGCTGGAGTTGAACTGTTCCATAATGCTGGCGTAGACGATTTTGCCCTTGACGCCAAGGCTGCATTCCGGCTTAATCTACGTCATTCGTGGTGATTTGAGCGGCCAGCTTGCAGCCACGTTAAATAAATTGCTAAACGGCCGGGCGGTTATCCAGTTCGAGGTCGCACCGGCTATTGGCGTTTCGCCTGGCGGGTTTTTTGTGCCCGATGAGGAGCAAGACCCATGACCGCTTATGAAAACAAGCCAACCGATCCGCGCAAATGGCGCCCCGCTACCGCCCTCGTGCATGGCGGCACGGTGCGCAGCCAGTTCGGCGAAACCTCCGAGGCGCTGTTTCTGAATGCTGGTTATGTATACAACACCGCCGAGGATGCGGAGGCGCGCTTCAAGGGTGAGCAGGAGGGCTATGTCTACAGCCGCTTCTCCAACCCGACGGTCAACATGTTCGAGGAGCGGATGGCGCTGCTGGAGGTCGCGGATGCAGCGCGCGCGACCGCGACGGGCATGGCCGCCGTTACCGCCGCGATGCTTTGTCAGTTAAACGCGGGCGATCATGTGGTGTCCTCCAGCGTTCTCTTCGGCTCATGCCGCTACATCATCGAAACGTTGCTACCGCGCTTCGGTATTTCGCATACCTTCGTCGATGGCCGCGATCTGAACCAGTGGCGCGAGGGGGCGCGGCCTAACACCCGCGTTTTTTTCTGCGAGACACCCGCCAACCCAACGCTGAAAATGGTCGATATCGCGGGCGTGGCGGCGATCGCAAGGGAGGCAGGCGCGCGGTTCATCGTCGATAATGTATTCGCCACGCCGATCCTGCAAAAGCCACTGGCGCTCGGCGCACACATTTGCGTCTACTCCGCCACCAAACACATCGACGGACAGGGGCGGTGCCTGGGCGGCGTGATCCTGTCGGATCAGGCGTTTATGGACGAGTATCTGAAGGATTTTTTGCGCCAGACCGGTCCGAGCCTAAGCCCTTTCAATGCCTGGGTGCTGTTGAAAGGCGTGGAGACGCTTCCCTTGCGTGTCGAGCGGCAATCCGCCAGCGCCGCGCAGATCGCGGAGTTTTTGGGGGCGCGGCGCGGCGTTGCGAGTGTGATCTATCCCGGCCGTGACGATCATCCACAGCGCGCTATCGCCAGAGCGCAGATGGCATCGGGCGGCCCGATGCTTGCCTTTCACGTAGAGGGCGGCAAACAAGCGGCGTTCAGGCTGGCGAACGCACTGCGCATTATCGGGATTTCGAACAATCTCGGCGATGCGAAAAGCCTTATCTCGCACCCGGCCACCACCACGCATCAGCGCCTATCGCCGGGAGCGCGCGCGCAGCTTGGCATCGGAGATGATCTTTTGCGACTCTCGGTCGGCCTCGAAGACCCGCAGGATCTCATGGAAGACCTTGAGTACGGTTTCAAAGCTGCGGGCTTTTAATAGCGGCTAAACGAGCGAGCGGTAGACATCCAAGCGTACCGGACTGAGCACCTTTAGCAGCGCCCGTTCCCTGATGGGGAGATTGATTTTGCAGAAAATCTCGTCCGGGCCGAGATCGGCGGTGGCTGGCGGGTTTTCAAGGATGATATACATGCGGCGCGGATGCAGCCGGTACGACGTTATTACATGGCTCATGATAAGCGACATGAAGCGTTCGCGGAAAGCGTTGGAGAAATACAGAACCACCGGCTGATCCGGCAGGATGATCCCCTGCAGATCGCCGCGCACGCACTCGATTTCGCGGCACGCCATGAGCGAGCGAGGGAACTGCGCCACATTCATCTGCAGATCGTCGTGCAGCTTTTCATCATACTCGTAGCCGATGATACGCTCGAAGTTGCACCGCGCCGCGAGCATCATCGCCCGCCCGCGTTGCGCGCGGAAATCGACGAATGCATATGCTTTAAGATCGCGGGGCAGTGCTGACATGGCCCAATGAAACACCATGCGCGGCACCGGCCCATCGTAGCGATAGACGCTGCTCTTTTCAGCTATCGGCGCAACGGGCAAAATTGTCGGGCGGAAAAAAACCTGTTCCAGCTTCCTGTCCAGCACATGCGTATGGATCGCTGCTATCGCTTTTGCGTAATTCTGTTCAAGCTGTGAACGGTTGGCGTTACGGGCGATGACTGATGCGCCCTGACGCATCGCGGCGGCAGCCCTAGTTTTCGCCGCCATCGCCGCTTGCCCAACAACCTGTTTTCGCGTGCGCGCGTTTTTGCGCACAACAAGCGCGGTGCCGGTCACAGCGGCAGCTTCCAACCCTGGCTGCTCCTCTGCGGCGCGCCATTCAAAACTCTCATAAGCCGCCGCAATTGGAGCGGCTGGCGCCGGTTCAAACAAAGGAACCGTGTCTAGGCCTTGTAGCCAGTCAGC
>JAWXCE010000070.1:0-18239 GCA_034440495.1 Hyphomicrobiales bacterium
CGCTGATTGGGGCAAACGGCGCTGGCAAGACCACGCTGATGATGACGGTATGCGGCGAACCGCGCGCCCGGCGTGGCAAAATCACCTTCGACGGGCGCGACATCACGAGCATGGCAACGCACGAGATCATGCACCTCTCCATCGCCCATTCTCCGGAAGGCCGGCGCATTTTCCCGCGCATGACCGTGTTTGAGAATTTGCAGATGGGCGCCATCCTCGCCAAGGAGGATCGCTTCGACGAGGATGTCGAGGTCGTTTTCAAGCTGTTCCCCGTGCTGGAGCGGCGTCAGGGCCAGCGCGGCGGCACGCTCTCGGGCGGTGAGCAGCAGATGCTGGCGATTGGCCGCGCGCTGATGGGGCGCCCTAAACTGCTGATGCTGGACGAGCCGTCGCTCGGCCTCGCGCCCATGATCGTCCAGCAGATTTTCAAGGTTATCCGCAGTCTGAACGAGGAGCGCGGGCTGACCGTGTTTCTGGTGGAGCAGAACGCCTATCACGCGCTGAAACTTGCCCACCGTGCATATGTGCTGGTCAACGGTGAAATCACAATGAGCGGAACAGGCCGTGAATTGCTCGCGCGGGAGGATATCCAGTCCGCATACCTCGAAGGGGGGCGTTGATCGCAATGGCGCTGTTTGTGGAAAAATCCTGGGTGGCGTTTTTTATCGTCACGATCATTCTGGGCGGCGGAGTTGCGTTTATGTCTGGAAGGGCACTAGCGCGCGGCTGGCGATCGTTTTGGATCGCGGCCGCCTATATGCTCCTGCTTGGGCTGGTCGTGCGTTTTCTGCACTGGGGGCTGTTCCTCGATGCGACGTTCCTATCATGGCGGGAGTCGGCGGGCGACCTGGCGTCTGTGCACTATTACATCACCGACACGCTCGTTCTGATCGCCGCCGCCAGCCTCGGCTACCGGCTCGAACGCGCCCGGCAAATGACAAATCAGTACCGTTGGCTCTATCAGCGGGCGACGCCGCTCACTTGGACTTCGCAAAACGGTTCAGCGCCATGAACGCGCCGCAATGTGAGAAAATGACTAGTTCGTGATGATTAGAGTTTACTGTGTCTATGTAGAAAAGGGGAAGCTTCAATGAAGAGACTTTTAGCCGCTAGTCTTGCCGCAGCCGCTCTTGGCTTCGGAATTCACGCGCCAGCCAGCGCGCAGGACGTGACCATCGCCGTCGCCGGGCCAATGACCGGCGGCGAAGCCACCTTCGGCGCACAGTTTTTGACGGGCGCCAAAGCCGCCGTCGAGGACATCAACGCCGCTGGTGGCGTGATGGGCAAAAAACTGAAACTCGAAATCGGCGACGACGAATGCAAGCCAACGTCCGCAACTGCGGTTGCGACCAAGCTCGCCGGTCTGAAAGTCGGCTTCGTGGCCGGCCATTATTGCACCGGATCGTCCATCCCGGCCTCGAAAGTCTATAATGAAGAGGCGATCATTCAGATTTCGCCCGCCTCGACCGGCACGAAATACACCGACGAGCGCCCCGGCCCTTACAGCTTCCGCGTTTGCGGCCGTGACGATCAGCAGGGTGGCGTTGCGGGCGCATATCTCGCCAAGACTTACGCAGGCAAGAATGTCGCGATTCTTCACGACAAATCCGCTTACGGTCAGGGTCTGGCTGAAGAAACCCAAAAAGCCTACAACAAGGCAGGCCAGAAAGAGGTCGTGTTCGACAGCGTCACCAAAGGCGAGTCCGATTTTAACGCGGTCGTTTCCAAGCTGAAGCTGGCGGCTGTCGATGTTCTATACTACGGCGGCTATCACACTGAAGCTGGTAAGATCATCAAACAGATGCGCGACCAGGGCATGAAAACCACGCTGATCGGCGGCGATGCACTGGCGACATCGGAACTGTGGCAGATCACTGGCGACGCAGGCGAAGGCACGCTCTTCACCTTCCCACCAGATGCGCGCAAGCTTGAATCAGCCGCGAAACTCGTGGAAAAATTCAAGGCGCAGAAGGTCGATCCAGAAGGCTACGTGCTCTATACATACGCCGCTGTGCAAACCTGGAAGCAGGCAGTTGAGACAGCCAAGTCGTTTAAAGCGGACGACGTGCTGAAAGTGCTCAACACCGCTGAATTTAAAACCGCAGTTGGCAACTTCAAGTTCGACAAGAAGGGCGATCCGATCCTGTCCGACCCATATGCCTTCTATCAGTTTAGCAAAGGCACATACGCGCAGATGAACTGATGTCATCTTAGGCATTCCCGCATACGCGGGAAGTATTGGCGATGATGGAGGCCCGCGAACATTCTCGCGGGCTTTTCTCATTTCCGGCAATTTTCCCTACTCCGCCTTATTAGCCGTCATTAAAGCGAGGGTAACAGCCGCTTGCCCGCACAATGCTTTTCCGCGACGGCAAATCAATTTAGAGCTATGTTAACGATGGCAATCGGGGGAGGCCATGGAGTCGAAGGCTGTTATGAAATCTGCGCCGCGCCTGCTCATTTTCGACTCTGGCCTCGGCGGCCTCACCGTTGCGCGCGCTATTCGCGAATCCGTGCCTGAAGCTCTGATATCTTACGTGGCGGACGACGCCGGTTTCCCCTATGGCGCACTGGATGACGCGGCGCTTGCCGCTCGCGTGGTAAAAGTGGTTGGTCAAGCCATCGAAGCGGTGTCGCCCGACGCGGTGATTATCGCCTGCAACACGGCGTCCACCATAGCCCTGCCGCCACTGCGCGAGCGATATAAAATCCCATTTATAGGCGCCGTGCCTGCTGTAAAACCGGCGGCCGGGGTCAGCCGCACACGGCTTGTCTCCGTTCTGGCGACACCGGCCACGGTGCGGCGCGATTACACGCGCGATCTAGTCGCCGAGCATGGACAGGGATGCGCATTCAATCTGGTCGGCTCCGACCGGCTCGCGACAATGGCTGAACGTTACGCGGCGGGCGAGCGCGTGCACGACGAGGCCATCGCCGAGGAAATCAAGCCGTGCTTCATCCAACAGGACGGTGCCCGCACTGATGTGGTTGTGTTGGCCTGCACCCACTATCCGCTTATCATTGAGCGGCTGGAGCGCGTGGCGCCGTGGCCTGTCATCTGGCTCGACCCGTCGCCCGCAATCGCCCGGCGCGCGGCGAATGTGCTGGCCGAAATGGGGTTTGTGATCGGCGTCGGCGCGCAGCGGCCTCGTGGCGATATTTTCTTCACGTCAGGCGCGACGCCCACATTCTCCGCGCTTGCGCTGATCTCGCAATATGGCTTGCGATTGAATGGCGCCGAGATGCCCGACGAGGACGTTCGGATCGGCGAAGACACTTTGTGGCCCGTCGATCTGAGGCTGCGCGCGGTTTATGAGGGATAAGGCATGATACCGCGCTACAGCCGCCCGGAGATGGCGGCGATCTGGTCGGACCAGACGAAATACTTCATCTGGCTGGAAATCGAGACGCTCGCCGCCGAAGCGATGGCCGACATAGGCGTGGTGCCTCGCGAGGCCGCGGAAGCGCTCCGCGCGAGGGGTGGCTTCGATATCGCCCGCATCGACGAAATTGAGCGCGAAGTGAAGCATGATGTCATCGCGTTTTTGACCAGTGTCGCCGAGCACGTGGGGCCAGAGGCGCGCTTCGCCCACCAGGGCATGACATCTTCGGACGTGCTCGATACGTGCTTTAGTGTGCAGCTTACGCGCGCGGCGAACATTTTGCTGGCCGATATGGACGCACTGCTGGCGGCGCTGAAACGGCGCGCTTTCGAGCATAAAGACACCGTCACCATCGGTCGCAGCCATGGCATCCACGCCGAACCGACGACGTTCGGGTTAAAGCTGGCATACGCATACGCCGAGTTTGCGCGTGGGCGGGAGCGGCTTGTGCGCGCCCGCGCGGAGGTTGCTACCTGCGCAATTTCCGGCGCGGTCGGCACGTTCGCTAACGTCGATCCGCGCGTCGAGGCTTATGTTGCGGAGAAGCTGGATCTACGGCCCGAGCCGGTTTCTACACAGATCATCCCGCGCGACCGGCACGCAATGTTTTTTGCGACGCTCGGCGTCATCGCATCCAGCGTGGAGCGGCTGGCGACGGAAATCCGCCATTTGCAGCGCACCGAGGTGCGCGAAGCAGAGGAATTTTTCTCGGCCGGGCAAAAAGGCTCGTCCGCGATGCCGCACAAGCGCAACCCGGTGCTGACCGAGAATCTCACCGGCCTCGCCCGCATGGTGCGCGCCTACGCCATGCCCGCCATGGAGAATGTGGCGCTATGGCACGAGCGCGATATCTCGCATTCGAGCGTTGAGCGCATGATCGGCCCCGACGCAACCGTGACGCTGGATTTCGCGCTGGCTCGGATGGCGGGCGTCATCGACAAACTGGTCGTCTATCCGGAGCGGATGCGTGAGAACCTCGACAAGGCGGGCGGCATCGTGCATTCGCAGCGCGTGCTGCTGGCCCTGACGCAGGCGGGCGTTTCCCGCGAGGACGCCTACCGTCTCGTGCAGCGCAACGCGATGGCGGCGTGGCAGGGCGGCGGCGATTTCCTCGCGCTGCTCAAAGCCGATGCGGAGGTGAGCGCTGCGCTTTCTACTGCCGAACTCGAAGCCCTGTTCGACCTCGCCCACCACACAAAGCACGTGGATGCCATCTTCACCCGCGTTTTCGGTTAGCAAAGTACATGGAAGAGATAATAATTACGTTTTTGTTAGTGTCAGTTGCCGGCGGGTGGCTTGTTCAAAGATGGCAGTATCAGCATTGGCTAAAGCAGAAAAAGATCAATCAGGCTGAAATAAATCTTAAAAGTTTGGAAGATATATACGATGAGTTATGCTTTTTGTGGACAAAGATATTACGGATTGCATAGTCTTATTTTTGCTGTAAAAAGAGGAGATAGGGTAGATATTAAACAAAAATTAAATTGTTACAGCTCTATTACAGAGTCTTGGAATCAAAAATTTACTAACCATATGGTTAGAATTACCATAAATATAAGCTGGGATTTGGCGCTCCAATTAGAGCGTGAAATAAACGATAAGTTTGTTGAGATTAGTAGTAAAGTACAGCAAATTGCTGAGATTCAAGATATAAGCCAAGCCCATAGAAAAGATTTAGACAAGTTGCTGGGCCAGTTAAACCGGCTAAACCATAAAATATTTTTGCACAACAGAGACTTATACAAGATTATATATGCAAAGCGAAATGAGAAATTTTCCCTTGAGGGCGAGTCTAAAAAAGTTAAGTACTTGGATGACAACTCACGGCAGCTTTTCAAAAATCTTTTTGTAAGAAGGATATAATTTTAAAGCATAGTTAGCGCGCCTTGTTACCTTTTTATTCCATAAGTCTGAGGGCGAGGATGGGCGAGGGTAAACAAGCATTGCCGCAATGAATGCAGTTTGTTGTAAGTCCAAAAGATTTATATCTTTTCTGTATAAAGCAGAGCTAGCGCTGCCGACCCCAGTAATATAGGTTCCAAAATAAGCTACTTCCAAATATGCTTTTATAATTTGACGCTTTGTGAAATGGTATTGGATAACGCGTGCTAACACCATTTCATAAAATTTTCTTCGTAATGTGCGTTCTTTAAAATTAGTAATTGTCCTTACAAACTGCATGTCTATTGTGCTAGCACCTCCGTGTTTCATAAAAAAGGCACAGTCGAAATAGTTCTCTTGCAACTGAAAGCAGAGATCAACACCTTTATGTCTAAAATATCTCCGATCTTCTAGTAATAAAACCATCTTTTCTATGTTGCTTATGGCTTCGTTCTCGCAAAAATACGTGACTGGAGACGCATATATATGATCTAGGTCTTGATTCAGGTTGACTAAAAACCTCTTTATTGATGGAAGTTCTAATCGAGCGTTTCTCATCGTTAGTACTTTCAATATAATAATATATTCTTTGGGGGATTAACGGGAAGGGTGAGTGTGAATTGTGGATATACAAACCCGTTTCTAGAGAGCATAACCGTGGGATAATTTTTAGTCAATTTGCCGACTATGTAATCACAGGCAAACAATCTTGACCTGTGTCTTTTTTAGTTGCTACGGATAGCAGCGGCGGCAACTGAAAGGATGGCATAATGCGTCGCGACAGCTATCATCAGTCGGGTTTATGGCTGGCGCGTTGCGTGGCTTTGCTCATGATCGCAGCGCTTGCGGCCTGTTCAAGCCTGCCTCGCACATCATTCACCGAAGCCGAGCAGTCCATGGCGGAAGTCCAGGGCATGCGCGATGTGCGCTTCTGGGCAGACGCGCCAAAGAACGAGATTGAGCGCATTATTGGTAAGGCCGCGCTTGACCAGGCGGCGCGCAGGCAGGACGGATTTACCTATCTCGCAATGTCGGGCGGAGCGTCTGATGGCGCTTATGGCGCAGGCGTCATGAACGGATGGACGCGACGGGGGGACCGGCCTCAGTTCACATTAGTCAGCGGTGTCAGTGCGGGCGCGCTGATCGCACCATTCGCATTTCTGGGACCCGACTATGACAAACCGCTGATGCTAGCATTCACGGCCGGAATTGCGGAAAGTCTTGGCGGTGATGGCGGTAGCCTTCTTTCGCTCCTCGGCCAGCAGGATGTGCAGCGCGAGACGTTGTATAACCTCGTCGCTTCCTATGTTGATGAACGCTTCCTGCGGCGCGTGGCGGAAGAGCACGCCAAAGGGCGGAGGTTGCTTATCGTGACCGTAAACCTCGATGCGCAGCGCGCGGTGGTGTGGAACATGGGCGCCATCGCAGCAAGCAGGCATCCGCAATCGCTGAAACTGTTTCGCGATGTGCTGACGGCGTCGGCGAGCATCCCTGGGGTGTTCGCGCCAACGCGGATCGAGGTGACGGCGGGCGGGCGCACATTTTCCGAGCTGCATGTGGATGGCGGCGTTATTACGCCCGTATTCACCGTGCCCGAGTCCTTTATTCTGGCGGGGCGCGGCGTCAGAAACGCAGGCCCGGCTAACCGGATTTTTATAGTGATGAACTCAAGGCTCGGCCCGGAATTTGAGGTGGTCGAAGCCGGAATATTGCCTTTGGCGGGAAGATCGCTTTCTACCCTGCTGAAATCTCAAGCGCGACTGACGCTCTTGACCACGTTGGAATTCACGCGCACGAACCGCTTTGGTTTTAACTTGACCTACATTGACGACGGGTTTCCGCGGGATATGAAAGCAAATTTCAGCACGGCGTACATGAGCGCCGTGTACGAATATGGTTTCCGCAAGGGCACGTCCGAACAGCTTTGGCAGGACACGTTAGGGCCGCGATCAAACCGACCATTAACGCCACGACCTTGATTAGCTTATTATCGCAGCCGCTCGATCAACTCGGCGGTGGGATACGAATCGGCTGGCATGCTGAACTTTATCTGCATGGCTTTGACGGCTGTGCGGGTTTTCAAACCAATAATGCCGTCGATTTTGCCCACGTCGAAGCCGCGTGCGGACAGGATTTGCTGCAATTCCTTGCCTTGCGCTTGGGTGAGCGGACTGACATCGCCATTTCCGCGATTGACCTGTCCAGCGCCTTCAAGCCTCGTGGCAAGGTAAGCGGCCGTCGTCGCGTAAACGAACGACTGGTTCCATTCCAGATAAACCTTGAAATTTTTATAGGCGAGGAAGGCAGGGCCATTGCGGCCCATCGGCAAAATCAGCGAGGCGGGAAGCTGGTCGGACGCCAGCGCGCGGCCATCGGCGCGTTTAACGCCCCAGGACGCCCACTGCGAACCCGGATGCTGGATGGAAATATCAGCCTCTTGCCACGGCATCCGCTCCGGCACGCTTACCTCCTGTAGCCACGGCTCGCCCTTGCGCCAGCCCATGCTTTTCAGCAGGTTGCCGGTGGAAGCCAGCACATCGGGCGCGCTATTGCGTAAATCCACCTTGCCATCGCCATCAAAGTCTACGCCGTGGTTAAGGTAATGGGCCGGCAAAAACTGCATTTGCCCGATTTCGCCAGCCCACGCGCCGATTAGCTCGGCTTTTGGCAATTTGCGCTGTTCGAGCACCTGAAGCGCGGCCATCAGTTCCTCGCGGAACATGGCGCCGCGACGGCAATCATAAGCGAGCGTGGTGAGCGCGGGGATAATCGGGCTTTTACCGCTATTGGCGCCAAAATCGGTCTCTAGCGCCCAAAATCCGGTAATGACCGATGGCGGCACGCCATATTTCGTTTCGATACGCTGGAAAATGTCGCCGTATTTTTTGATGCGCGTCGCGCCCTGTCCGACGCGGCCAGATTTGTCGACCATGCGGCCCGCGAATTCCAGAAACGGCTGTCCAAAAACGCCCTGTCCGCGATCTTTGCTGATAATGGACGGCTCAAAGCGCAGATCGGATTCCACTGACTCGAGCGTGGCGCGAGATACGCCTTTAATTACGGCCTCACGTTTGAACGCATCAAGCCAGCCGCCAAAGTCACCCGTGTTGCGGCAATTGGCTGGAGCGGATGCAGGCGCCGCGACTGTCAATGCAGATGCACCAGTAAATGCAAGAAATAGTGCAAAGCCAAGCCTGTTCTTCATTGTCTTGTGTCCCGAGCGTTGCATTATTTACAAGCTAATTGCTGCAATGCGTCCGCGCGGTCAAGCCGAAACCATGCATAAAGCCACTTTGTGAACCGAAACAAACTTATTTCGCACATCAAGTGTAAGCTATAAGCCGCCCAGCGATAGCGGCGCAAATCCAAAATACAATCGACAACGTGGCCGAAATTCGCACGGCCGGGCCTAAAATTGCGCCCCGCCCGGCAGCCCTGATCTGCCTTCTAAAAACGGCTTCAAGCACGAGCGCATTCAGAAGCGCCGCGAGAATAAGAGCCATTTTGGTGAGGAAAGTCTGATTAAATCCGAGAGACGCGGGCTCGGTTATAAACATAAAGCCGCCCGTCAACGCGATAACGATGAAAGCCGCCACCGCAAAACTTCGCACGCTTGCGATCAGGCTCGCGGCGGGCGTTTCTGCAAACACGCCCAGTAGCCGCAAATCCATGATGCAGACGCTTGCGAAAAAAACCATCAGCCCGAGAATGTGACCGACGTTGCTGGCCGGATACATCCACGACGAGGATTTGGCAAACTGGGCCAGCGTCGATTTCTCGATCAACGCCAGCACACTTGCTATATCGCCAGCACTCTCCATCACCGCAGCTGGATGTCGGCGCCGTCTATGGTGAGATACTCAACGCGCATTTCCTTCGCGCCATTTTTATCGGGGTATCCGGTGACAGAGATAGTGTTGCCCACGGTCATAATCTCCATTTTCGCTCCCCGGCTTTCCATCCGCGAAACCGGCGCAAGCACGAAAGTCCACTCAGCGCTCTCATACGATAACACAACGGAGGCGTGAGGATTACCGTAGTTGAGTTTCAGCACCGGACCTTTAACTGTGACTTTCTTCGAAGCGTCGTAGCTGCTCCAGCCGTGATGGGCCTGAGGCGATGATGCAACGCTGACGGTGATGACAAACGCAGCTATGGCCGCAAACAAAACTCGCATGGGTTCCTCCTCTCCAATTCTGTTTCTCCAGCACTCTCCGGAGTTGCCGCCGGAGGCGCAAATTATCCAATGACATACCTCCCCAACAGGTTCCCAGCCAGGGGATGATGCATGTAAGGTTTTTCAGCTACTAGCCTCGACCTGCGTTACAGCTTCCGCCATGAGGATTTCCAGCTTGGCGCGGATTTCGGCTTCGCTTGCTTTGCCAGCGAGATCGGTGACGACTTTGGCGATCACGTCTTCATCGCCTGGCTTTTCGAAATCCGCCCGGATAACAGTTTTGACATACGCCTCTGCGTCGGCACCAGACAACCCAAGCTTTTCCGACGCCCATTGCCCAAGCAGCTTGTTGCGGCGGGCGGTGGCCCGGAAGCGCAAGTTCTCGTCCTGTGCAAATTTGGACTCGTAGCTTTTCTGGCGATTGTCAAACGTGGTCATAGTATCTCCTTGCAGCAATTGTTGAGCGATGGCGAACCGTGCGCCAAACCCGATACTCTTGATATTGGGGCGCGCACGGCCAATTTTGAAGGTTCGCCATTCATGGCTTTAGGCGAATAAGGCGCGTCTGGAATTAAAGTGTTTAACATTGAAGATGGCACCATCCTTGCTGATATAAATTTGTTCTTGATTGCGATCGGGATTCCGGGAATGAGTCAAGTAGGCGAAAAGATCGCATGACGAGCAGCATTTGCTTTTAATTACCGTGTGAGGAACAATTAATGAACCGCCGCCGTCGCGTTTACGAAGGCAAGGCGAAAATCCTCTATGAGGGTCCAGAGCCTGGCACGCTGATTCAGCATTTCAAGGACGACGCCACCGCACTCAATGGCGCGAAAAATGAGCATTTTGAGGGAAAAGGCGTCCTTAACAACCGCATTTCTGAATATCTATTCACGCAACTGAATGAGATCGGTGTGCCCACGCATTTCCTCAAGCGCCTCAACATGCGTGAGCAGCTTATCCGCGAGGTGGAGATCATTCCCCTAGAGGTGGTAGTACGCAATGTGGCGGCTGGGTCGCTGGCGACCCGCCTCGGGATCGAGGAGGGCACCGCACTTCCGCGCTCGATTATTGAATTCTACTATAAAAACGACAAGCTCAACGATCCGATGGTGACGGAGGAGCACATTACCGCGTTTGGCTGGGCGACGCCGCAGGAGCTGGACGAGGTGATGGCGATGTCGTTGCGCATCAACGATTTCATGTCCGGACTGTTTTTGGGCATTGGCATCCGGCTCGTGGATTTTAAAGTGGAGTTCGGCCGTATTTATGAGAGCGACACGGTTCGTATTGTACTGGCAGACGAAATTAGCCCGGATTGCTGCCGACTTTGGGATATAGAGACCAAAGACAAACTGGACAAAGATCGTTTCCGTCGAGACCTGGGTGGCTTGCTGGAGGCCTATCAGGAAGTTGCGCGCCGGTTGGGAATTCTTGTGGAGAATGCTCCACCAGCGCCCAAAGGCCCGGTGCTCGTGCAATCGAAATAGGCTAATCACTCTGTGTGGCGTAGCGATGGAGTTGTTATGAAAGCGCGCATAAAAGTGACGCTCAAAAACGGCGTTCTCGATCCGCAAGGGCGCGCCATAGTCAACGCGCTTGAGTCGCTCGGCTTCAATGGCGTAAAAGACGTGCGCTCGGGCAAATACATCGAAGTGACGCTGGCGGAAACCGACCCCGCCAAGGCGCGCGCCGATGTCGAGCGCATGTGCCGCGAACTGTTGTCCAACCCGGTCATGGAAAACTTCCAATTCGAGTTGGAGGAAGCATGAGGGCGAGCGTTGTCGTATTCCCCGGCTCCAACTGCGACCGCGATATTGCGCGGACGCTCGCGGCCGTGACCGGGCGTCCGACGGCGATGGTCTGGCATGCCGATACTGATTTGCCAGAAAGCGACCTCATCGTTCTGCCGGGCGGATTTTCATATGGCGACTATTTGCGCTCCGGCGCGATGGCGGCGCATTCGCCGGTTGTTCGGGCTGTGGTTGAACGGGCGAAAGCCGGTGTGGCGGTGCTAGGCGTTTGCAACGGCTTTCAGGTGCTGACCGAAGCGGGATTGCTGCCAGGCGCGCTGATGCGCAACGCCTTGCTGAAATATGTCTGCCGCGATGTGACGCTCTCCGTCGAGCGCAATGACACGATTTTTACGAAGGGCTATGAAGAGCGCAAGCCGATCATGATACCGATCGCCCACAAGGACGGCTGCTACTTCGCGGATGAGGATGCGCTGGATCGGGTTGAGGGCGAAGGTCGGGTGGCGTTCCGCTACACCGGAGACAACCCAAACGGCTCCCGCCGCAACATCGCCGGGGTTTACAGCGAAAATTTGCGAGTGCTTGGCCTGATGCCGCACCCCGAACGCCTCGCCGATCCGGCGCTGGGCGGAACCGATGGCGAGATGCTTTTCAAATCACTGTTTGTAGCGTTTAACAGGTAAAACGACCGAAAGGACACGGCCATGAGTTTTGATGATGAAGTTGACGAACTGAAGAAGGAGTTGCAGACAGGCAAACTCGACCCCGCTCAACGCAAAGACGCGACGGCCAAACTCAGCGAAAAGCTAAAGGAGACTGTCGCCAGCCGCCGCCTGGTGTTTTCGGTGGACGCCGAGAACAGCGAACCGTTCATATCGATCAAGCACGCGAAGACCAAAGAGCATCTCGCTTCCGTGTTCATCAACGAAGACTCCAGCATCACTTTCCAGTCACCGCTCGCAACGGAAGACGCAGAGTCGGAAGACGATGAAGAAGATGCCGGATATTTTCCCAAATACGTAGAATATTATGACGAAGAAGAATTTCTGGAAGACGTGCCGGACATTCTGAAGCACGGCGTCGCCGAGTATGAACTGGATCAGGAAACCGAGGAGAAGGCCTAGTTATTCTAAGCGGAAAGTCCTCTAACTGAACCCCAAATAATACGCAATTGTCATCCCCGCTTTCGCGGGGATGACAAAAAGATTTCTTGCTGGATTTTATGCACCAACCTCCATCGAAAATAACGCCGGAGATGATCGCCGCCCACGGGTTCAAAGCTGGCGAATACGAGCGGCTGCTGGAATTGCTAATCCGCGAGCCAACCCTGACGGAACTCGGGATTTTCTCCGTCATGTGGTCGGAGCATTGCTCATACAAATCCTCGAAAGTTTGGCTCAAAACGCTGCCAACCACGGGTCCGCGCGTCATTTGCGGGCCGGGCGAGAATGCGGGCGTCATCGACATTGGCGATGGGCAGGCCGTGATCTTCAAAATGGAGAGCCACAATCACCCCAGCTTCATTGAGCCATATCAGGGCGCGGCGACGGGTGTGGGCGGCATCATGCGCGACGTATTCACCATGGGTGCGCGCCCCATCGCCAACTTGAACGCGCTACGCTTCGGTTCGCCGGAACACCCGAAAACGCGCCATCTCGTGGCGGGCGTGGTCGCGGGCATTGGCGATTACGGCAACTGCGTGGGCGTGCCAACGGTCGGCGGCGAGACCAATTTTGACGCGGGTTATAACGGCAACATCCTCGTAAACGCCATGTGTGTAGGCCTTGCGCGCACGGACAAGATTTTCTACTCGGCGGCGAGCGGCGCAGGTAACCCCGTCGTGTATGTCGGCTCTAAAACTGGACGCGACGGCATCCACGGCGCGACGATGGCCTCGGCCGAGTTCGACGAGAAGTCGGATGAAAAACGCCCGACAGTGCAGGTTGGCGACCCGTTCACCGAAAAGCTGTTGATCGAGGCGTGCCTGGAGTTGATGGCGGGCGACACGATCCTCGCTATTCAGGACATGGGCGCGGCGGGACTAACCTCGTCGTCAATCGAAATGGCGTCGAAAGGTGGTTCGGGCGTCGAGATGTGGCTGGAGCGCGTGCCGCAGCGCGAGGCGACCATGACAGCCTACGAGATCATGCTGTCCGAGAGCCAGGAGCGCATGCTGATGGTGCTGCGCCCCGGCTCGGAGGCGGCGGCCGAGGCGATTTTCCGCAAATGGGAGCTAGATTTTGCCGTCGTCGGCATCACGACCGACACGGGCAGCATCGTCATCAAGCACCACGGCGCGGTCGAGGCTGACATACCGACCGCCGCGCTTGCCGACGAGGCCCCGCAATACAATCGGCCGACCGCGCCGCGCGCCGCGCCCGCCGTGATCCGCGCGCAGGACGTGCCCGCCATGCCGCTGCGCGAGGCACTGCTCAAACTGATGGCCTCGCCGCACCTCGCCTCGCGCCGCTGGATTTGGGAGCAATACGACCACATGGTGATGGGCGACACGGTAGTGCGCCCCGGCGGCGATTCGGCGGTGGTGCGCGTCGATGGCTCGAACAAAGCCCTCGCGCTCACCTGCGACGTGACGCCCCGCTACTGCTACGCCGACCCGTATGAGGGCGGCAAGCAGGCGGTAGCCGAGACGTGGCGCAACCTCACCGCCGTCGGCGCCGACCCCATCGCTATCACCAACTGCCTCAACTTCGGCAACCCGGAGCGGCCGGAGATCATGTGGGAGTTCGCCGAATGCATTCGCGGCATAACCGACGCTTGCCGCGCGCTCGATTTCCCTGTCGTGTCCGGCAACGTGTCGCTCTACAACGAAACCAACGGCGTCGCCATTCCCCCAACCCCCGCCATCGGCGGCGTCGGCCTGATCCCCGACATCAGCCGCATCGCCCGCATCAACGCCCTGGAACCAGATGACCACATTTTGCTCATCGGGAACCACCAAGGCGACTCTGCTTTGGAATTAGGGCAATCCCTTTATCAACAATTAACCATAGGTAAATTTTACGGCAAACCTCCCCGGGTTGATCTTGATCACGAGCATAACGCAGGAAATTTTGTGCGAAGGCTTATTCGTCAAGGCGTGACGCGCTGCGTTCATGACCTTTCAGATGGGGGAATGCTTGTAGCGCTTGCCGAGATGGCGCTCGCATCAAACATCGGACTAAAACACATTGGGTTTAGCGGTGAATTTCCGCCTTATCATGCCGAGGCGTTTGGAGAAGATCAGGGGTGTTACCTTGTTGCTATCAAAGACACAGAACTAGATGCTGTGTTTGAGAGCGCGCAGATTTATAGCTCAGAGTATGTACTTACATGCTTAGTTGTTGCTCAGGCAGGCGGTGACTCGATAGTTATCCCCGGCGAGGTGCCCATTAAGCTTGACGAGCTGCGGACGCTTCATGAAGGCTGGCTTCCGCAGTATATGAACGGGAAAAGCATTTGATTTTGCGGATTTGCGCGCCATCATGGCGATAAGCTGCGACACCGGATTAGGATTGAACTCATGGCCATGCACGCAGGCGACATCGAGCGCCTCATCAAGCAGAAGTTTCCTGACGCGATCATCAGCATTCAGGATCTGGCGGGCGACGGCGATCATTACGCGGCGACCGTGGTAACGGAGGCGTTTCGCGGCAAAACCCGGGTGCAGCAGCATCAGATGGTTTACGAGGCGCTCCAAGGCAACATGGGAGGTGCGTTGCATGCGCTCGCCTTGCAAACCTCGGCGCCAGACGCCTAATATCGGTTCGGGAATATTGAACTCAGGGAGACTGGAATGACCGCAAATGCAAATGACTGGATCAAGACACAGGTGGACTCGAACGATGTCGTGCTGTTCATGAAGGGCACGAAGACCATGCCACAATGCGGGTTCTCGGGGCGCGTCGCGCAAATTTTAGGCTATCTGTCGGTGGACTACAAAGACATCAACGTGCTGGAAGACGCCACCATCCGCGATGGCATAAAAGCCTACGCCAACTGGCCTACAATCCCGCAGCTTTACATCAAAGGCGAATTCGTGGGCGGCGCCGATATCGTTCAGGAAATGTTTCGCTCAAGTGAATTGCAGACCATGCTGAGCGAGAAGGGCGTGGAGTTTGAAAATCGCGCGTTGCCTGCCGCTTAAGACATGACGACAAGCTACTTGCCTAAGACAAAATAGTGAACATCACGGCATGACTTACTGATTTTCAACGGCGAATACGGCGGGTATGAACTATGTCTAACGGGCTGGATCTGCATATCGACAAAAACACGACGCGGATCGGCCTTCTCATCGCGGTGCTGGCGGCAGCGATGGTGATGACGCAGATCGCGGGCGAGAATGCGCAAACGGAGTAGATTTCGCGAACGGTTCAGACATCCAACCTGTGGGTATTTTTTCAGGCCAAAACCATCCGCAAAACCATTCTGGAAACGGCCGCGGACGATCTGGAGATAACAGCCGGAAACACTCCAGAAGGACAATCTGTGGGCGCACAGGATGGTGCCATTCGCGCGAAAATCGAGAAATGGCGCGCACCGCCGCGAAAACGCGGGTGACGGCTTCGTCATACGCGGCCTGCGTCATTGCGAAGCCGGCGCGATAGACGCCGTTGTTGAGATCACGGTGAATACGCTCGTTCCACGCATCGATCTCCGGCCGAAGCTGGTGGGGGTAGGTGTCCACGGCCGCCGGCACCAAAGCGGCGAAGGCGCTGCCGAGCATGCGGACGATGTCGGCGGACTCGTTGGATACGATCCTGCCCTGCATAGTGTCGAACAGCACGGGAACGGTCGCCCGGCCCGAGTAGGTTGGCTCGCCTCGGCTGCAGACCTCGTGCAGCGCCGCACGCCCGAGGAGTGCGTCTCGAAACAGGCCCTCGCGATCGAAGACCCCACCCCTGGTCGGTCCGCTGCGGGAGTGCGGTTGAAACAGGAACGATTGCGTCAAGCCCCTTCACTGCTCGAATCGGCAGTGTTCTATGAGCCCAAGGGCAGTTCAGGGCGACATAGAGGTGATATCGTCCAGGCTCGGCGGGGAACCCGGCCTCCCCCGTCGGTCCTGGTTCGCCGTCGGACGTTATCCAATGACGCAGCACGCTCGGTGAGCCGCAAGCAGCGTGCGGCTCCTGCGATAACGCCGATATTCGACGGCGAAAAGCAGGCCCGGCTGACCGCCCTGGCTTGTTCCACTCCTCCCGAGGGGCGTGCGCGCTTGAGGCTGCGGCTTTTGGAACACGAGGTGGTACACTTGGGCATCGTCGAGCACGCCAGCGACAACACGATCGGCCGCGTCCTTAAAAAAAAAGCGCTTCAGCCTCACCGCAGAGAGTAGTGGGTCACCCCGCCGGAGGCCAGCAGCGCATTCGTAGCAAACATGGAGGACGTGCTGGACAACGCGATCATGTGGCACGCGATCACCGATAAATTGCCGCGATTGCTGCGAAACGCGACGGCTCTGAAAACGGAGATTGGCGGCTAAGGGAGCCCGTTTTCGCTGGACGCTTAATTGTGCTGCGCAAAGCGCGACTTCTCCTTTAATAGAAGAGGTAAGGTGTCGGAAAACTGCACCTCGCTTCTGATGACAACTTGGTGCTCCTGCGGACGTGGCGAAACAGGTAGACGCAAGGGATTTAACATCCCTCGGCTGAAGGGCTGTGCGGGTTTTGCCCCCGCCGTCCGCACCATAATATCCCGTGGGCGCGCTTCCCGGCCAGTTACGGCGCCGCCCCCGACAGGGTTACGGTTGCGCAATGATGGGCGGGCGCGGCCAGTTCGCGGGCGATGAACGAGGCGAGGTCGGCCCGCATGATCATCGGCTGTCCCAGCGCCCCGTCCGCGCTCTCCCACCATCGTCCCAGACCCGCGCCGTCGATGAGGGCGACCGGCTGGGCCAGCACCCAATCCAGCCCCGACGCCTTGACGATAGCCTCCTGCTTCTCCTTGTCGGCCATGTGCTCGCGCAGCACCAGCTTGAAGAACAGCCTGTTCGTGACGGAGGCCAGCGCGCGCGTGTCGCCGACGCCGAAGGCGCTAACGACGATCAGGCGCGCAATGCCGCTCGCCTGCATCGCGCCGATGATGTTGCGTGTTCCAACCTCGCAGATATTGGCGGGCGTCGTCCGCCGCGCGCCGAACAGCAGCGCGAACGGGTTCTGCGAATTGCCGAGCGCGACCATCACGGCGTCATGGCCGGGCATGGCGCTGGACACGTCGCCGACGTTCATCGCGTCGCCGCCGACGATGGTCTGTCCGGGCGCCTCGCCAAGGTCCGACGGACGGCGCGCGAAAGCCGTGACGCTGTGGCCGGCCGCGAGCAGCGCCCGCGCCGCCGCGCGCCCCGCGCCGCCCGTCGCGCCGAAGATGATGACCCTCATGACCGCACCGCTCGCGGATTAAGCGGCGCCGGGCGGATACCCGCGCGGGCGCCTTCAGAGATCGGCGTCATTGTCATGCAACTGGTCCTCATCAATAGGCGCCAAAGGGCAATTTCACGTCCACAGCAACGCCGCCAGTATCGCGACCAGCATCGTGCTGATCACATGCAGCAGCTGCTCAATATTCTGCGTCTGCCGGTACTGCATGGCGAGCAGCCGGTCATGGTTCGAGCCCTCGTCGAGCGCACGGGTCGCCGCAAGCTCCGCCCGCCGCTTGCCCCGGAACTCGACGATGTTGGCGATGATCAGCAGGAGGACGGCGGCGCCGATAACGGCGGGGCGGATCCAGTCTGTCACGGTCTGTTGCTCCGATGGGGGATGTGAGGGCGGCCAGCGCTTAAGGCTTAGCGGAAGCATGGGATGCATTGCAAGCCGCCTGGCGCTCCGCGGGCACCGCAATCCGCCGCAACGGGCCGCACGGCGCCGACCCGCGACCGACTGTCCAATGCAATTGACATTCCTTCGCCGCCCTATGATTAACGAGCGCTGCGGGCTTTTGAATGGGGGAGTATCGATGGCGGTTTTCTATCTTGTGCTCGCCATTTTGCTCGCCCTGACGCTGAACGCCCAGAACCGCTGGCTGCGGGTCGCGGGCACGGCGCTCGTC
>JAWXCE010000071.1:0-11890 GCA_034440495.1 Hyphomicrobiales bacterium
AGGCTCCATGCATGCCGGAGCAAAAAACATCCAGCGCAAATATGTGCCGCGCTGCGCATCGCCTATGGCTGGAGCCAATCCTGCGCCGAGGTATTCATCCGCAAGATAACAGCAAATGGCGGCGGTCTCAGTAATGACCACGCCCTTGTGTATGATGGCGGGAACTTTACCCATAGGATTTACAGCCAGATAGTCTGCTTTTTTGTGATCGCCTGTTTGGAAGTTGAGTGCTTCCATTTTGAACGGCGCGCCGAGTTCTTCCAGCATCCACCGTACGGTCGCCGCTCTCGATTGTGGATTGTGGTAAAAGGTAATTATATCTAAACCGTTCATGGCGCTCCTTTTTTGTCTTGTACTGCGAGGATTAACCGGCTTCTTGGCGCTTCAATGGCGTTTATGGCTTCATGAGAAGGCGCGCCGCGCCGCGCACGCCGGAGGAGTCGCCCCAGCGGCTGCGCCGGAACTCTGTCTCGCACACGTCGGAAAAAACCCATTCATTGAGATGCGCGCGGGCGCCGCTCAAGATCATGTCCACGTTGGACAGTCCTCCGCCGAAGACGATTACGCCGGGGTCGACAATGTTGACGACAGTCGATAGCGCGCGCGCCAGTCGCCGGGTGTAGGCATCTAAAAGTTGGACGGCCTCCGCATTACCGGCGGTGGCCAGACTGACGATTTCCTGCGCACGAAGCTTTTGCCCTGCGGTTTGAGCAAACTCCCGCTCCAGCGCGGGGCCGGAGAGCCAGGTTTCGATGCAGGCCCGTTTGCCGCAGAAGCATGGCGAGGCATTGCGCTCGCTTTCATCCGGCTAGGGAAGGGGATTGTGTCCCCACTCTCCGCCAACCGCGTTGTGGCCCGTGATGAGCTGGCCACCCACGATTAACCCGCCGCCGACGCCGGTGCCGATTATTACGGCGAACACGGTGTTAAACTCCGCGCCTGCGCCGTCCGCCGCCTCCGACAGCGCCAGGCAATTCGCGTCATTCTCGATAAGCACCTTGATGCCGAGCGCCGCATCAAGATCGCGCTGGAATGGTCGGCCGTTCATCCATGTGGAGTTGGCGTTGCGGACAAGGCCGGTCGCTGGCGAAATGCTACCGGGTATGCCTGCGCTAATCGCAGTCAGGTCATCCAGTTTAAACTCACGGCGCATATCGTCAACCAACGCAGAAATCGGGTAGTGGGTCAGTTTGAAATTAGCCTGCCGTCTCAATCGCAATGACGATGAGTTCATCCCCGTCGACCGTCTCTTGTTTCTTCCACGCCTTCTGTCGATTTGGGATCGGCTCAAAGCCGCTGAACGGCCTCCGCACCTGCTTGCGCAGGGGCCCCGGCAGAGCCTCTAGCCAGTCTGCGAACCCCCAAGGATTGCTTCGCCGAGCTTGAACCGTGTAGCTCGCGCCCTTGTATACGGTCACGTAGGTATAGAGGGGCATCAGACAACTCGCTTCTTGTACGGCCCGCGCATTTTCGGCTGGCCTTCGGCAAACTCAACCAGTGCAGCAATGTCTGAAATTTCCCAGAGCCGATCTGTGATGCCAGCCGCCATCGCCGGAGTCATCCGCAACTTCTGATGTATGCGGACGAAGTTGTAATACATGAAATGAAGCGCGACAGCGTAACCGTGGTTTTCCACTTTCTTGCTGAAGCCGTTTGTCAGCCGGGTAAATCGGCGCATGTGCATCCGCATGGTGAGGTTCTGGCGTTCGGCGAAGCTGGTTGAAACGTGCTTAGGATCGGGGTTGCCTTCGATCTTGGTCTTGCGGATGCCGGTGCATTCAGCCGGGCTATAGCGGCCCTTCATGTTCTCAGGCGCGGCGCCGTAAATCTTCACGAGTTGAGCGTAATCCACATCGCCGCCAAAAGCGCCTTCCACGGCCTCTAGGTAAGCCCGGTGGCCGTCACTGGTTAATTGAACGCGATTGGCAAGGCGGCTCCGCAGATCGTCCATGAAGGCCATCGCATATTCACCATCGCGCCCGCCAACGAGGTAAGAGACAATCAGCTTGGTGTCAGCGTCGATTGCCGTCCACGTCCAAGTGTCGCCAGCATCGTCCGGCGCGGCCTTCGCAGTCGCGACGTTCTTGGCTTTGGCGTAGGTGAATGACCAGATTTCATCAACCTGCACTTTGCTGGCTTTCACGCCAACGACATTTGCATCGTGAAACGCGGCGCACGCCTTTCCTGCGTCAATCAGCAATTTGTTGACGGTGTTCTTGCTTGCGCCCGTCAGCCGCGTGACGGCGCGGATGGAGTTACCCTCGCACAGCAGGTGCAGGATTTGGGCTCGCTTTTCTGAGGTTAGCTTGTTCATAACGTCAATAATGACCAAATGCTTGACCGGTCAAGCATTTGGTCATTATGTTTTAATTGAAATTTTTTTAGTTGGAGGCTATTATGAATCTAGTAACGAGTGGGAGATAGAGATGACTGGGAACACGCAAATGACCGCTTCACAAATGTACCGTGAATTAGTGTCTCGCGGCCTCGTGGCCGTCAGTGACAGAAGTCCATTCTTCCAAATACCGTCAAATTACGGCTATATGCCAACACGACTTGTCTACACTTATATATCGGATGACCATGCCAAATTGGAATCAGGTTCTGACAGGAGTAAGCAGGCAAGTGGAGCTTGGAAACAAACGTGGCCAATCGGCGTTTGATAGTGTCAGAAAGAAATACTTAAAGCGCTTAAATCAATACACCAAACGAAATGTTATAGCTTATTATTCAGGTTTTTTATCCAAGCCTCCTATATTTGGCTTAGAGATAAAAGATGAAGATAAGAACGGTTTTATGATGGCGATTCATCAAATGGACCGAGAAAAAGGTCTTGACCTTTTTTTGCATACTCCTGGTTGCAGTATTGCAGCCGCAGAGTCACTCGCAGATTATCTCCGATCAATGTTTGGTAATGACGTCAGAGCAATCGTCCCCCAGATTGCGATGTCAGCAGGCACGATGATCGCATGTTCGTGTAGGTCTATAATCATGGGAAAACATTCAAATCTTGGGCCTATAGACCCGCAAATAAATGGTGTTCCAGCTCAAGGGGTAACAAACGAGATCGAAAAGGCTTATTTGGAAATTCAAGAGACCCACAGAAAATACAAATCTGGCAATTCATACTAAGTAAATATACTCCTACATATATAGGGCAGTGCGAACAAGCCGTTGAATGGTCGAAAGCATTTGTAAAAGCTCAGCTCATAAAAAACATGCTAGAAAATGAGCCGGACAAAGAGGCTTGCGCTACGCGAATAGTTGATAAATTAGCGAACTATGCGGAAAACAAAGCTCACAATCGCCATTTTCATATGCAGGACTGCGTTGATATAGGGCTGAAGATTGAAACATTAGAGGACGACAAAACTTTACAGGATTTGGTGCTAACTGTTCACCGCTGTTTTATGAATACTCTGTCCAACACGGGCGTTGTGAAGATAATAGAAAACGACCGAGGGATAGCCTATACTAAGCAACTTGGGCAGGTCCCGGAAATTAGTCAGATTTAGCTGCCCATCGTATTTTTGCGGCATTTTGCGCAATCACCTTTTTTTGTTCTTTTGTGAGGGCCTTAGATCGAGCAAGCCCGCCTCTAAGACCGCCGCGCCGACCAAGGCCAACTGCTGCCGGGTCTTTTCCCTTTTCTTCGGGCGTAGGAGCGTGATTCTCAACTTCGCCGGTAGCTATGTCAGCTATTCGTTTGGCAAGCTGATTGGTGTCTCTAGGGCGTTTTGCTTTATCGGTCATGCATAGAATATGGCACTGTTCGCAGCGCGATTCCAGCCTAGTCAATATGAACGAATTTCAAACTGACCCACCACCTGAAATCGCCTTAAGCATTGCTTCGTAGTCGCGCGGGGTGTCGATGCGTCGCCGCCCCGCTTCCGCGCCATCGCAAGCGCCTCGATCTTGGTGCCGCCAATGTCGAGGCCGAGGCGCCACATGCCGCGCTAGATCGCGAGCATCACGGCTGCCATTGCGGCCATACCGACATTCTCAATCACGCTGATCGTGCCCAGCGGCACGTCTATTTTTGAACCGGTGCAGGCGCATTTGACTTTTTCACCGCTTGCAAGCGTGCGAACGACGCCGATAGAGCCGAGGCCCATGATAACCAATGTCGCCGCGTAAGTCGCCGTGGGCCACGCACCAGACAGGTAGCCGAGCGCCAGCATCAGCTCGGCAAACGGGTAAACATATCCGTATGGCCGCCACGCTTTAGCCGCGATGTCATAGCGCGCAAAGGCTTCCGCGAAACCGCCGATGTCGACCAGCTTCAGAAGCGCAAGTTGGAATAGAAACAGCCCCATCGCGCCGTGCATGAACTCTAGGCCGTAAACATTGTTCGAGATTGCAAATCCGCCAAGAATGGAAGCGCCAGCAATCATAAACACGGGCTGATAGCGCGATATATATGCCGTAATATCGAAGCGTGGCGCCGCGCTTTCAACTTTCGCTTTCGGCGCGCAGCAGCTTTCGCCCTCCGTCTTTATGGTTGGCGATATGTTATGCGGGTTCGCTACGGCGGTGCGAGTGTTCAACATGGGGGCACTTCCTGCAAAGCTAAAGCTTCACGTAATGCGCGGGTAATCGCGCGCAGCATATGGCTTAAATAATGAGCAGCAAGGCGCCATGCAATGGCGCAAATAACGTTAACAGCTTTTCTCAGCCCGGCACCGCGGCTGAGATGGCAAAACCATGGCACGCACATAGGCAGCCGTCGCCGCAGATATGTCAGCTATGCTGGACAGGAAACCTAAGCTGCCGAGGAGAATGCACCACGGCGACGGCGCGAGATAGTTTTATAGGCAAGCTGCGGGAAAAGAGAATGACGCGCACGTAATTATAGTTCTACTTCCCCTCCGCCCTTCGCTTTTTTAGGTCATTCTAATGACTTCATCGCGCAACTCGCTCCATTTGCTAAAATCGCTTTCCAGCATCGCTTCGAGTTGGGCGGCGGACGTCACGCGCGGCGGCTTACCGTAGTTGCGGATGAAATCCGCTGGCGCTTGTTTGAGGTCGAACGACGGAGGCGCGATCATGGATGGCTGCTCTACATCCGCCTGCATGTTGAAAATCACCGCTTCCGCCGCATCCGCAACATCGAACACAATTTGGCAAACGCCCGGGGTCAGTTCGCGCAGGTTGAACCAGCAGCTTTCAAACTCCGGCTTGCTGTCCAGCCCGATCACGCCGAACTCGACCGCTGCGCCGTCTTGTGCGGTGACGACGAAATAGCCATTACCGTCCAGGCAGCTGCATTTGTTGCGCCGAAGAGCTGCGAGCACAGCGTCCTTCGGCATTGCCGCATGCTTGCCCGCCTCGAAGCGCAAAAGTGTGAGATCGAAACTCATTCCGTTAAATATGCAGCGCGCGTTTGCCGACGGCGAGCGCGGCTTCCTTCACCGCCTCGGTCAGCGTCGGATGAGCGTGACAGGTGCGCGCTAAATCCTCCGCCGAGCCGCCAAACTCCATCAGTACGGCGGCTTCGGCGATCATCGTGCCCGCGTCCGGCCCGACGATATGCACACCAAGCACCCGGTCGGTCTTCGCGTCGGCCAGCACTTTCACGAAACCCTCCGTCGTGCGATTCACCTTGGCGCGGCCATTCGCGGTGAAAGGGAACTTGCCGGATGCGTAGGCGACGCCCGCCTCCTTCAACTCTTCCTCGGTTCTGCCGACACTCGCGACTTCCGGATAGGTGTAGATCACGTTGGGGATAACATCGTAGTTCACGTGCCCCGCCTGCCCCGCGAGAAGTTCGGCAAGCGCGACGCCCTCGTCCTCCGCCTTGTGAGCGAGCATGGGGCCGGCGATCACGTCGCCGATGGCGTAAATTCCATCGACGCTGGTTTTGTAGTGCGCGTCCACCATGACGCGGCGCTTGTTGTCGAGCTTCACGCCAACATCCTCCAGCCCCAGCCCTTCCGTGTAGGGCATGCGGCCGATTGCGACCAGCACCACATCAGCGTCAATCCGCTCCGGCGCGCCGCCAGCCGCTGGCTCAACCACGGCAGTGACGCCTTTCGCGTTTTTCTCGACCTCCGTCACCTTGTGACCGAGCTTGAATTTCACTCCCTGCTTGTCGAGAATGCGCTGGAACTGTTTGGCCACCTCGCCGTCCATGCCCGGGATAATGCGGTCGAGATACTCCACGACGAGCACCTCCGAGCCAAGACGACGCCACACGCTGCCCAACTCTAACCCGATGATGCCGCCGCCGACGATCAGCATTTTGTTTGGCACGGTGGAAAGTTCTAGCGCGCCGGTGGACGATACAATTTGTTTCTCGTCGATCTCAATGCCCGGCAGGCGGATCACGTCCGAGCCGGTGGCGATGACGATGGATTTCGCCTCAAGCGTCTTCGCCTCGCCGCCATTCAGCGGCGTTATATCCACCTTGCCGGACGCGGAGATACGCCCTGCGCCGTGGAAGGCGTCGATCTTGTTCTTCTTGAGCAGGAACTCGACGCCCTGCACATTACCCTTCACGCCCTCGTCCTTGAAGGCAAGCATTTTGGAGAGGTCTAGCTCCGGCTTCACGTTAATGCCCATGCCGGCAAAGCCGTGGCCCGCTTCCTCATATAACTCCGAGGCGTGCAACAGCGCTTTCGAGGGGATACAGCCGACGTTCAGGCACGTGCCCCCATGCGTCGCCCGCTTCTCGATCACGGCGACCTTCATGCCCAACTGCGCTGCCCGGATAGCGCAAACATAGCCACCCGGCCCCGTACCGATCACCACTAGATCGTAGCTGCTCATATTAACTCCATGATGCTTAGTTCTTTTCTTCGAAGATCCCGTCATTCCATTTTTCTGCGTCGTCAACCGGGTTCGGCATGCGACCTTCGAGCCATTGAGCGATTTCTTTAGGCGTCATATCAGACTCGCGCGCCTCTATAACCATGAAAGAAAATCCTCAGGGCCACCGTTTAAGTAAGGTGGAGGCGAGACAGGTTTAAAAACACTGGGCAAACGCTGCTCAAGCGACAGCGTATTGAGTACAAATGCAAACTCCTGAACAGTTTGCCGCGCAAGCGTATGGCGGATATCAATCGTTAGTTTCACCCACCATAGCTGATTGTCAGCGTACCCTGACCCAAAGCCGCCCCACGGCGTGGCATCTGTCTTTAGAGCAGGAATGCGAGCAAGAAAGGCGAGGAGATCATGAAATCTGACATCATGCTTTTTCTCAAAGCGCGCGTCCATTTCAAGTCCTTCCTATTCGTGCGTGCTTCTTTGCCATCCAAGAAGCCGTCATTATAGCCGGGAGTGACTAATCATAGGCCGTTTGCGCCCCCTTGGCGTTACTTGTCGTCGTCTTTGTCTTTCATTTTCTTTTTCACCGGCGCGCCGAACGACCAGACATGGCCAAAAGGGTCGCGAACGCGGCCGTAACGGGCGCCCCAGAACACGTCCTCGGGCGGCATGATAATTTGCGCGCCTGCAGATGCCGCCTGCGCAATCAGGCGATCCACCTGTTTGGCTTTTTTTAAGGATAGATGCACGGTGACCGAAGCGCCGCCAACCGTCGAAGGGGCGCGGGTATGACTTTCGCCCGGCATCTCAAGAAATTCGTCATTCAAAAATATGACACCGTCGTTTATTTCCAGCTCAGCGTGAAGAACGCGCACACCGTCCTGAGCCATCATGATGTCCTCGACTTCGGCGTCGAGGGCTTCTTCGTAAAATTTTATGGCTTCAAGACCACCTTTCACCGTGAGGTGAGGGGTTACCTTTCCATATTTGCTCATTCTGCTTCTGCCTTGTTTATGTTGAGAAGCTCATAAATCTAGCACCATTCTGGATGGGTCTTCCAGGCTCTCTTTTACGCGCACCAGAAAGGTGACGGCTTCCTTGCCGTCCACAAGGCGGTGATCATAGCTTAGCGCGAGATACATCATCGGCCGCACCTCGACCTTGCCATTAATGACGACCGGGCGTTCCTGAATTTTGTGCATACCGAGGATGCCGGACTGCGGCGCGTTCAGAATAGGCGTGGACATCAGCGAGCCGTAGACGCCCCCGTTCGAGATTGTGAACGTGCCGCCTTGCATGTCCTCAATGCTGAGTTTGCCGTCGCGAGCGCGTTTGCCGAACTCGCCGATCGCTTTCTCGACGCCTGCGATGGAGTGATGATCCGCATCGCGCAGAACGGGCACGACAAGACCCTTCTCGGTGCCGACCGCCACGCCAATGTGATAGTAATTTTTGAATACGATATCGCCGCCGTCGATCTCGGCGTTGACGCTCGGGATTTCTTTTAGCGCATGCACGCAGGCTTTCACGAAAAAGCCCATAAAGCCGAGCTTGACGCCATGTTTTTTCTCGAACAGCTCCTTGTACTGATTGCGAGCGTTCATTACGCCCGACATGTCCACCTCGTTGAAGGTGGTGAGCATGGCGGCGGTATTTTGCGCTTCTTTCAGGCGGCGCGCGACGGTCTGGCGCAGCCTGGTCATGCGCACGCGCTCTTCGCGGCCCTGGTCCGCGGGGGCGGATGGTACGCGGATCGCGGGCGCTTGCGCTGGTTGCGAGGCCGGGAACATGGCGACATTTGAGCCTTGCGCACCTCCCTGCGGCGCGTCAAGCACGTCACCTTTTAGAATACGGCCGTCTCTGCCTGTGCCTTGCACCTGCGCCGGGTCGATGCCTTTCTCCATGACGATTTTGCGCACCGCCGGAGAAAGGTTATCCCCGCCGTTCGCTGCGCCCGGAGTGCCGCCCTTACCGCCGTCGCCATAGCCTGAACCGGACGCTGACGCCGATTGCGCAGCCGCCCCTGTTTTCATCTGCGGTTGAGGTTCACCCTGCTCCGCCTGGCGAGGCGCGCCGCCAGGCTTTACCTGCAGCACTTTTTCACCAACACCTTTATCACCAGAAGAAGTGATGTCTTTTTGAATGCCAGTTCCGCCATTAGCCGAAGGTTTGGCGTCGCCGTTGGACGCGGCTTGTTGCCCTTGCCCCTCGCCGATAGCTCCGAGGATCGCCCCGACGCCCACGGTTTCGCCCTCCTTCACCGCGATTTCGGAGAGCACCCCGGCCGCCGGCGCGTTGACCTCCAGCGTCACCTTGTCGGTTTCAAGCTCCAGCAGGGTTTCGTCAGCTTTTACCGCGTCGCCCGCTTTTTTATACCATTTGCTGACCGTCGCTTCCGTCACGGACTCGCCGAGCGTAGGCACCAAAATATTCGTCGCCATGACCGAATCTCCTGCGCCGCGTGGACGCCGCGAAAAGTTAAAGTGTTAGCGCATCGTTTAAGAAGGCTTTCAGTTCCGCTTGATGTTTACTCATTAAACCGGCGGCGGTGGAAGCGGAGGCGGCCCTGCCACAATACTTGGCGCGGCGGTGCTTACCGTTTAGGTTATCTAGCACCCATTCAATGTTCGGTTCGATAAAGTTCCACGCGCCCATGTTCTTCGGCTCTTCTTGGCACCAGATAATCTCCGCATTCGGGAAGCGGCCAAGCTCCTGGATCAACGCGCGCGCCGGGAACGGGTAAAGCTGCTCGACACGCATAAGGTAAATGTTGTTATTGCCACGGCTTTCGCGCTCCTCGAAAAGATCGTAAAAAACCTTACCGGAGCACAACACGACACGGCGGATTTTGTCGTCCGCCACCAGCTTAACCTTCTCGGCCTTCCCGTTTTCCGCCATGTCCCAAAGCACGCGATGGAAGCTCGACTCTGGTCCAAAGTCTTCGAGGTCGGATATGACGCGCTTGTGACGGAGTAGCGACTTCGGCGTCATGATAATGAGCGGCTTGCGGAACGAGCGGTGGAGCTGACGCCGCAGAATGTGGAAGTAGTTGGCGGGCGTGGTGCAGTTCGCCACCTGCCAATTGTCCTCGGCCGAAAGCTGCAGGAAGCGCTCGAGCCGGGCGGATGAGTGCTCCGGCCCCTGGCCCTCATAGCCATGAGGGAGTAGCAGTGTGAGGCCTGACATGCGCAGCCATTTACGCTCCCCCGAGCAGAGAAACTGGTCGATCACCACTTGCGCGCCGTTCACGAAGTCGCCGAATTGCGCTTCCCAGCATACGAGCGCGTTAGGCTCGGCAAGGCTGAAACCGTACTCGAAGCCGAGCACCGCCTCTTCGGACAGCATGGAGTTGATAACCTCCAGCTTGGCTTCCTGCCCCTTCGCAATGTGGTTGACGGGCGTATAACGCTTCTCGTTTTCCTGATCGATAATCACGGCGTGGCGTTGCGAGAACGTGCCCCGCTCGCAATCCTGGCCGGATAGGCGCACAGGAAGGCCCTCGTTTACCAAACTGGCGAAGGCCAGGCTTTCCGCCATCGCCCAATCCACACCCTTACCTTCGTCAATCATTTTACGACGGTTGCCGAACAGCCGGTCGATGGTTTTGTGGGCCGTGAAGTTCTCGGGGATGTAGGTTATTTTCTCGCCAACGGCCTTCAGCGTATCCATGTTGACGCCAGTTTCACCACGGCGCGGCCCTTCTTCGGCTTGGCTAAGGCCCGACCAGCGCCCAACCAGCCAATCGGCGCGGTTCGGCCGGTAATTCTGACCGGACTGGAACTCCTCCTCCAGATTGGCGACGATGGCCGCGCTCATCTCCGTGACCTGGGCCTCGGTCACCACGCCCTCTTCAATAAGGCGCTTCGAGTAAATCGCGGTCGTGGTTTCCTGGGCGCGGATGCGTTTGTACATCGCCGGCTGAGTGAAGCTTGGCTCGTCACCCTCATTATGGCCGTGGCGACGATAGCAGAACATGTCGATAACCACTGGCTTGTGGAACATCTGCCGGAATTCAATAGCAACGCGGGCGGCATGGACGACCGCCTCTGGATCATCGCCGTTGACATGAAAAATGGGCGCCTCGATGCCGCGAGCGACATCGGACGGATAAGGCGACGAACGCGCATGGCGCGGCGCGGTTGTGAAGCCAATCTGGTTGTTGACAATAAAATGGATGGAGCCGCCCGTGCGGTGCCCTTTCAGTCCTGAAAGCCCGAAACACTCCCAAACCACGCCCTGGCCCGCAAAAGCCGCGTCGCCGTGCAGGAGCAGCGGGAGCACTTTCTCGCGCTCCTTATCCCCCATTTGATCCTGTTTCGCGCGCACTTTACCAAGCACGACCGGATCGACAATTTCAAGATGCGACGGATTGGCGGTAAGCGACAGGTGGACATTATTGCCATCGAAGGATCGGTCGGAGGACACGCCCAGGTGATATTTCACGTCGCCCGAGCCTTCCACATCTTCCGGGTTTGCGGAGCCTCCCTTGAACTCATGGAATAATGCGCGGTACGGCTTACCCATCACGTTGGTAAGCACGTTCAGGCGACCGCGATGCGGCATCCCAAGCACGATGTCGCGAATGCCAAGCTGTCCGCCGCGCTTGATGATCTGCTCCAGCGCCGGAATGGCGGACTCCGCGCCTTCAAGGCCAAAGCGTTTGGTGCCTGTAAATTTTTTGTCCAGAAACCGCTCAAAGGTTTCCGACTCCATAAGCTTCGAAAGGATCGCTTTCTTGCCGAGTTCGGAAAACTCAATATCCTTGTCCTGGCCCTCAATGCGCTGCTGAATCCAGGCTTTTTCCTCTGGGGAGGAGATGTGCATATATTCGTAGCCTGTCGTGCCGCAATAGGTGCGGCGGAGCAGCGCGATGATTTCGCGCATTGTTGCCGTTTCTTTGTTCAGCGCCTTGTCGATGAAAATCGGGCGATCCATGTCCGCCTCGCCGAAGCCATAGGTCTCCGGTTGCAATTCGGGATGCAGCTTTCGATCAGTAATTTTAAGCGGGTCGAGATCGGCGATAAGGTGGCCGCGCACGCGATGGGCGCGCACAAGCATCAGCGCGCGCATGGAGTCGCGCACGGATTGTAGCGTTTGGCCTTGGGTAATCTTGACGCCCTGCTCC
>JAWXCE010000072.1:0-7813 GCA_034440495.1 Hyphomicrobiales bacterium
CATCGCCATCGCCATCGCCATCGCCGTCGCCGTCGTCATCGTCATCGTCATGTGGCTTGGCCGCAGGCCTGATCTTAGCCTCAAACACCTCAAACCCAAGCGTGGGCTTGTCGTCCTTGTCTTCCACGATCACCTTGACCGTGCCGCCATGCTCAAGCCGCCCGAATAGCAACTCCTCCGCCAGCGGCTTCTTGATGTACTCCTGGATGACCCGCGCCATCGGCCGCGCGCCAAACTGCTCATCGTAGCCCTTGGCGACAATCCATTCGGTTGCAGCAGGCGTCAGCTCAATGGTCACATTACGGTCGGCCAGTTGCGCCTCAAGCTGGAACACAAACTTTTCAACCACCTTAGCGATGACCTCGCGTGGCAAATGCCCGAACGGGATTGTCGCGTCCAGCCGGTTGCGAAATTCGGGGCTGAACAGCCGCTTGATCGCCGCGTCGTCTTCACCCTCGCGTTTGGCGTTGCTGAAGCCGATGGTCGCTTTCGCCATATCCGCCGCGCCCGCGTTCGTCGTCATAATCATGATGACGTTGCGGAAATCTACCTGCTTACCGTTGTGATCTGTCAGCTTGCCATGATCCATGACCTGCAACAGCACATTGAACAAGTCCGGATGCGCTTTCTCAATCTCGTCGAGCAACAGCACCGAATGCGGATGCTGGTCGATGCCGTCGGTCAGCAGCCCCCCCTGGTCGAAGCCGACATACCCCGGCGGCGCGCCAATCAAGCGGGAAATCGTATGCCGCTCCATATACTCCGACATGTCGAAGCGCAGAAGCTGCACGCCCAAAAGAGCCGCCAGTTGCTTTGCGACCTCGGTCTTGCCGACGCCCGTCGGCCCCGAGAACAAATAGCAGCCAATCGGCTTTTCCGGCTCACGCAGTCCCGCGCGGGCCAGCTTGATCGCCGACGAAATCGCCGCTACCGCCGCATCCTGGCCGAACACCATGCGTTTCAAATCCGTCTCGATATTGCGCAACAGCTCGCTGTCCGACTTGGACACCGTCTTCGGCGGAATGCGCGCCATGGTCGCAATCGTGACTTCGATCTCCTTAACGCCAATTGTCTTCTTCCGCCGCGACGGCGCCAGCAGCATCTGGCTCGCTCCCGTTTCGTCGATCACGTCAATCGCCTTGTCCGGCAGCTTGCGGTCGTGAATATATTTCACCGACAGCTCAACCGCCGCTTTGATCGCCGCATGTGTGTAACGAATGTTATGGAAGTCCTCGAAGTACGGCTTCAGGCCTTTCATGATCTCGATGGCGTCCGGCACTGTCGGCTCCGCCACGTCGATTTTCTGGAAGCGCCGCACCAGCGCGCGGTCTTTCTCGAAATGCTGGCGATACTCTTTATATGTCGTCGAGCCAAGGCATCGCAGCGAGCCGGATTGCAGCGCCGGTTTGAGCAAATTCGAGGCGTCCATCGCCCCGCCACTCGTCGCGCCCGCGCCGATCACTGTATGAATCTCGTCGATAAACATGATCGCGCCCGGATAATTCTCGATCTCCTTCATCACGGCCTTAAGCCGCTCCTCGAAATCGCCGCGATAGCGCGTGCCGGCCAGCAGCGATCCCATGTCGAGCGAAAATATCGTCGCGTTTAGCAGCACCTCGGGCACCTCGCCACGCACGATCTTGCGGGCAAGGCCCTCGGCAATCGCCGTTTTGCCCACACCGGGGTCGCCTACGAACAGCGGGTTGTTCTTCTGACGGCGGCACAGCACCTGAATGGTGCGCTCAACTTCCTTATGGCGCCCGATCAGCGGATCAATGCGCCCGTCGCGGGCTTTGTTGTTCAAATTGACGCAATATGTATCCAGCGCCTCGCCGCCATTGCGCTTCTTCTCCTCCGGCCCGCCGTTTTCGCCCGTGTCCTCGTCGACGCCGCGCACCGGACGGGCTTCGGCCATGTCGCCGCGCTTGGCGATCCCGTGGCTGATGAAGTTCACCGCGTCAAAGCGGGTCATGTCCTGCTCCTGCAGGAAAAACGCGGCGTGGCTTTCACGCTCGGCGAACATGGCGATGAGTACGTTGGCGCCCGTCACCTCCTCGCGACCAGACGATTGCACATGCACCACGGCCCGGTGAATCACGCGCTGAAAGCTTGCCGTCGGTTGCGCCTCGCTATCCTCGGACATGACAAGGTTTTCGAGTTCGCTATCGATATAGTCAGTCAATTTGCCGCGCAGCAAATCGATATCCACGCTGCACGCACGCATCACGGCCGATGCGTCGCGGTCATCGATCAGCGATAGCAGAAGATGCTCCAGCGTTGCATATTCATGGCTCCGCTCGTTGGCATATTCCAAGGCGCGGTGCAGGGCGGACTCGAGGCTGGTTGAAAATGAGGGCACGGCGGCTGTCCTTACTCTTTTTCCATAGTGCATTGCAGGGGATGCTGGTTCTGCTGCGCAAAGCTCATGACTTTCGTCACTTTCGTCTCGGCGATTTCGTAGGTGTAGACGCCGCAAATTCCCACACCCTTCTGATGGACGTGCAGCATAATTTGCGTGGCTTCCTCAACGCTTTTATTAAAGTACCGCTTGAGGACGTAGACAACGAAATCCATCGGCGTGTAGTCGTCATTCAGTAAAAGCACCTTGTAAAGGTTGGGCTTTTGCGTTTTCGGTTTGGTCTTGGTGATGACACCTGTGTTTAGGTCGTCTCCCTCCCGTCCGCGATTATCGCGAGCGGCCATCGCTGGCGAAGCAACTCCATCGCCTCTGCTGACGCCAACATAGATTAATGAATGAGTGCCCAAAAGATCGAATTCAACCCATGTATTGGTCACGTTACAGCTTTGCATAGCAGGCTTTATCGAATTTGTAGGTGCGTCGCGCATCCATCAAGATCATCAATCTACACCAAGGCGCCAAAAAGGCTGATTAACGGTTTCAATAAACTTGGCCTCTTATCGGCAATCATACAATTTTGAGAGACGGACGCAACAGGCTCGCGGGTTTTGATAGCCTCGCCATCCGTCACAATTTAGACCTGTAGAACGATATAGGCATAGGGCCGTTTCCGCTTGGGGCATGTGCGCATCCATGACGAAAATACAAGCCGTTCAACGCAGCCATAACGTCCGCGACGTTAACGTCGCGTCAACCAAGTGGTGCTACACTCACTTTCCATATCGCCGAAGCCGGAGTTTAATGCTCCTGCTAGGCGCGGGCGCGCGGGCGCGTGGTCAGAGTTAAGGGTTTTGTTCATGGTGTTCCCTTTTCGCGCTTTACTGACGACCGCGCGCGGCTCGTTTGTCATAGCAGTGCTCGCAACTATTACGCTTACGGCTATCGCGCCAGATGCATCGGCCGCACGGCGGCGTCACAAAAGTTCGTCATCGCACTATGCGCCTCCTCAGGCGTCCATTGTTATTGACGGATACTCAGGCAAAATTATTCAGTCCTATAAAGCGGACGAGGCGCGTTACCCAGCCTCGATCACAAAGGTGATGACGCTTTACCTGGTTTTCGAGTTCATGAAAAAAGGCCGCATCACGCCCGATACGGAACTTGCGGTGACAGGGAACGCCGCATCACAGTCGCCCACCAAGCTACACTTGAAGGATGGTGAAACGATCGCCGTTCGTGACGCCATACGCGCGCTCATCACCAAGTCCGCCAATGATGCGGCCGTTGCCATCGCTGAAAATCTTAGCGGTTCGGAGGAAACGTTCGCCAGGCTCATGACGGCCCGAGCGCGCAGTCTGGGGATGAAGAATACAACATTCCGCAATGCTTCGGGTTTGCCGCACATCGAGCAGCGCACCACCGCTTACGATCTGACGGTGCTCGCGCGCGCAATCCTGCGCGACTTCCCCGAGCATGCGGGCCTATTCCAGACCAAATTCTTCAAGTATGGCAAAAAACTCTATAAAAACCACAATGGTTTGCTGTTCAGCTACAAAGGCGCGGACGGCATGAAGACCGGCTTCACCAACGCCTCCGGTTTTAATCTGATGACAACCGCACGCCGTGACGGCAAATTTATCGTGGCTATCGTGCTTGGCGGCCGGTCATCGCGCCAGCGCAACAACAGCATGAAAACGCTACTTAATGCTTCCTGGGGGCGGGCTAAAACCAAAGCAGAGCACGAGGCCGAGCAACTTATGGCGCAGCGTTCGCGTCGCACGAAACCGTTTGAGGTTGCAATCGCCAGTCCATTTCGCATTCAGCCCGCCGCCACAACGGTCAAGCCAAATGTTCGCGCAGTAGACATTGAGGCTAAACCTACAGGGTCTCAACTAAACTCACCTCTCCTGACCGAACCTCAACGTGCCGCCACGCAATCGCCGCGACCGGCTCCCATTGTTGCTCAAGCGGGCATAATACCGCCGACGATTGCGGCTTTAGTTAAAACACCCGTAAAGGTGGCCCCGCCGGTCAGATTATCCGCCGCCGTTGAAATGTCGCGAGATGTGACACCAACCGTTGCGGAGGCGACTTCTCCGTTCCCCGGCCCATTCCATATTCAGATTGGCGCTTATGAAAGCGCGGCGAGCGCCCAATTGCGGCTCGACGCCATCACGCGCGAGGCTGGCGATATCCTCGCCGGGCATCCCGATCTTCTCGTGCCCGGAGTTTCCGGGGGCCGGACAATCACGCGCGCCCGTTTTGGAGCTTTCACCCACACTGGCGCGTCCAACGCGTGTGAGGCTCTACGGATGCGCGCTATCGATTGCGTGATTGTCGCCAACTAGCGCCAAGTCACTCAGGGATGCGGGCAAGTAAAATGTCTTTAGCCTCGTTGATTTTAGCAGCCAGGTAATTCGATCCGCCCTGATCTGGATGAAAGCGCTTCATCAGCTCTTTGTGGGCGCGTTGCACATCGGCCCTAGTCGCGTCGGTGGAAAGACCGAGCACGTTGTAGGCCTCTTTCGGCGTGATTTGACCTTTGGCGTCTGCGTCGCCCTGCGCGTGTGCGCCCTGCAGCTCCCGCCAGCGAGGATCGATCCGGTCAAGCATCGCTTCTATAATTGGCACGCATTGCGGGTCTTTGATTCGGGCTTCGCGCCAAAGCGCTGTCGCCTCATGGGCGCTCAACGCGCCAAGCGTGCGGCGGGCAAACCGGCCTGCAACGACGCGCCCTTGAATAGCGCCGGTCGCTTGATCGATTTCAACATCCAGAAGAGTAGTGCGAAATCTTTTCACGGTTGCGGGCGAAGGTTTCGCAGATGTTAAACGGACGCCGAACGTATTGCGCCCGATCAGCCACAGTCCGAATATCAGCAGGGGTGCGGCAAGCAGAAATTTGCCCGTCATGAAAAGCAGGGTCGCGAGCGCCAAGACCAGAATGCCGCCAGATTTCTGCATGTCCTTAACAATCTCAAGCGCATTCACATGGCGCCACGGCAGTACGACAACATTACTCGACCACAGTGTTTAGCAGCGAATTTTCTCCCGGTTGCAAATAAAAAACGACTGTGACGGCATGCGTCTGATGAGCGTCTTCCGTTTTTCAAAAGCTTTGCTAAAGTCGCGCCGCAAGTTTGTGGAGGTCTTGAGTTATGGCTGTGAGATTGCCGGTGGCGCGCAGTGTCGAGGCTTTGCGCCGGACGGTGCAGGGGTGGCGGTTGAAGGGGCAGAGCATCGCGCTCGTGCCGACAATGGGCTCGCTGCACGAAGGGCACCTTGCGCTTGTGCAGCTCGCTCGCAAAAGCGCATCGCGCGTGGTTGTGTCGATCTTCGTAAATCCGACGCAGTTCGGCCCGAATGAGGACTTCGGCGCTTATCCGCGTGATGAGGCGAGCGACTGGGAAAAGCTCTCCATAGCCAAGGCGGACCTGCTATACGCGCCGCCGTTAAGCGAGATTTACGCGGATGATTTTGCGACGCGCGTCGAGGTTGCGGGGGTCAGCCAGGGGCTGTGCGGCGCCTCCCGGCCTCACCATTTCGCGGGCGTAGCGACTGTTGTCACCAAACTGTTTATGCAGTGCTTGCCCGATTCCGCAGTGTTCGGCGAAAAGGATTACCAGCAGCTTCTCGTCATCCGTCAGCTTGTGAAGGACCTGAATTTGCCGATTTCCGTTATCGGCGCGCCAATCATGCGCGACAAGGATGGCCTCGCACTATCATCGCGTAACGCCTACCTCTCCGAGCAGCACCGCCTGATGACCGCGCCGCAATTAAACCTCACGCTGAAGGATATGGCGGCGGATCTGGCGTCGGGCCGCGACTTGGCGTCGACAATCGCGAACGGCCGCGAGCGGCTGGAGCAGGCGGGTTTCAAGCTGGACTATCTGGAAGTGCGCCGCGCCGACAACCTAACGCCGTTCGATGACGAAATCGACGCGCCCGCCCGGGTGCTCGCGGCGGTCTACCTCGGCAAAACCCGCCTTATCGATAACATGCCAGTACCCGTAAACGAGCGATAAGCTAAAGCAAACCGAGAGATGCTAACTCCTTGCGCATAAAGAGCGGCACATCCTTTTGATCGGCGTCACTTGCCAAGTCTCGTGGGGCGTCCTCGGGTTTAAGATAGCGCCAGCCTTGGAAGGGGCGGCGGGGATAAGGCTCGGTTTCAATAATCTCGGGCGCGAGGATAAGGCCGCATTTGACGCGGCCGCTTTCGTCCGGCTCCGGACGGATAGCGATCAGCCGCTGGCGCGCTAGGATAAAGCCGCCGATCACCCAGTAGAGCGAACCGCCGGAGATCAGCGCGTCGGCGCTTTTCGGCGTCTGCCTGGTATGATGCGCGAATTCGGGTGGCAATCCCGCGCGTGTCATATAGTCGAGCCGCGCGCGCTGCCAAACTCTCAAATGTTCGACACTTTGCGCGCCGACGCATAACTTAATCAGATGCAGCATAATGCCCCCGAACATGAATGAGGAATCAATCCCGTTCATGCAAGCGTGCATATGGTTTGCGCACAAAAAAGCCGACCCGAAGGTCGGCTTTTTCAATGTTTAAATTGTTAGCCGCGTGCAAGCATCAGGCTGCGCGGGGTCCTCAAATTGTCCGACGCAAACATCGGATTAGACGACGTTTCCTCTTCGTCGCCAAACAGCATACGCACGCCAAGCCAGCGCATTCGGCCCGCTATTTTCGCTTTCTGGATGCCGAGATCGCTAAACTGCCGGTTGAAAATCGGCTGCGCGAGCGGCTGCCGTTTGCGCGCCTCGCACCATGCGCAATAGTCATCGTAAAGCGTCAGCGCCATGATGCTGGAGCCGTCCTCCTTGCCAACCCGCTCGCCAAAGAATAACTCCACGTCGGACTTAAGCGACTCCGGAAGGATTTCCCTCGGCGCAGCTTCCTGGTCAATAATAACGGGAGGCGGCGGCGAAGCGGCGACAGCCGTCACCACTCTCGCCGGTATATGATGCAACCTGTCCTGAATGCCCCAGAAGCTGAAGGCGACGTAAAACCCGGTGCTGGCGCCAAGCTCGACCAGAAATGCAATGAGCACGGTAAGCCCAGTTTGCACTTCCTCCGTGCTAAGGCCCGATAACTGCGCTAGCAATTGCGATTGCGGATCGGCGTCTTTCACGGCTGCTTCGGTTGGAACTTTGCCTAACTTCAGGTTGACGCCACTGATATGCGCCTCAAGCTTGTCCGCCTCGGCGGACACCGCCAGCTCCGAGCGGAGTTTGTGATAGCTCTCGCAGTAGGACATGCTCTGCTGCACAGTTGCGTTGGTGCATTCCGCAGATGACGCCCACCGGCTGTTTTGCTTCAGCGCGTCAATGTCTCCCTGCACGGTTCCGGCTGGCCGGGGATCGCCCATTTTGGTGAGCCGCTCGCGTGACCGCGCAAGATCGGTGCGCAGTTCCTGATAGCTTTCGGCGTTGATGGCGCGCGCGCCA
>JAWXCE010000073.1:0-73008 GCA_034440495.1 Hyphomicrobiales bacterium
AAGCGGCTAGCCGCTTCCTCGTTGCGATTTCGCAAAGCGAGATAGACGTTATCGTAGTCGATGAATAGCGCAGACAGCAAACTGCCCGCGGGAACCGCACCCATTTTCTACCCCGCTGTCAACCCTGCTTCCGATGTTGCCACGGTGCAGGCTATCTTATTTAGTTCGCATACATTTCTGCAAGCATTGTTCGCTTCAAGACGACACAAATCATCTATCGCCAACTTCTATTACTTGCAAATCGCGTAGGCTTTGTTCAACCGCGTCTGTTTTTTTTCGGATCGCCGAGTTGCCCTCTCTACGTTCCGAATCAAACGAACGCTTCCCTCTCAGGCAACGCGATTAAAATCCAAAAGCGTTCCGCCCGCAAGATGTTGTCATTACCTACAGTCTTTTCCACAACAACCAGTGGATGGCCTTTGTTCCGTACCCAATAAAATCCAGTAAAAACAGCGATTTAACGAAAGCTATCTTTCATTGAACGTAATTTGCCGAAAATTTCCCCATATGCGCGCCCCGTCGTTCCAAGACGCTTCTGAATGTCTGGGCTGTCTGGCCTCAGGAATGGATTGGTTGTCAGTTCATCCAAGAGCTTCACCGGAAGCGCTGGCTCGCTTCTGGCCCGCAATTGTTCCACCTCTGTCGCACGCTGTCGCAAAGCCTCATTTTCCGGCTCCACCGACAAAGCGAACTTTGCGTTGGCCATGGTATATTCGTGGCCGCAGTAAATGAGTGTCTCCGGCGGCAACGTCATAATCTTTTGCAGCGAACCCCACATGTCATCTGCGCTGCCCTCCAGCAGCCTCCCGCAGCCAAGCGAGAATAGCGTATCGCCAACAAAAGCAACGCTCGCTTCCGGTATATGGTAGCAGATATGACCTAACGTATGGCCCGGCGTATCGAAGACGTTGACCTGAAAAGCGCCGAACTGAAAGCTGTCCCCGTCATCCAAAGCGGTATCGAGGCCGGGAATGCGGCTGGCGTCTTTTGCGCCCCCAACAATCTCACATCCCGTCTCGGCCTTCAGCGGCAAATGTCCCGCCACGTGATCGCCGTGGTGGTGGGTGGTGAAAATATGGGTCAGCCGCCAGCCTTTTGCCTCTAGCCGCACGCGTATTGGAGCGGCGTCGGGCGTGTCGATCGCGGCGGTCAGGTTTGCGCTGGCATCGTGAATGAGCACGCCGTAATTATCAGCGCCGCACATGAATTGCTCGATTTCTAGTTTTGCCATGTTGCTCATTCTTATTGAATACGGGCTATCAAGGATTGCATTGTTGGCGCATTCACGAGAGAAGGACTATATGCCTTTTGCAGCCAACTGCGCGACAAAGCATTGCGATGCATCCTGACGTTCTCGATCTGCGCGAATTTTACCTCACCCCTTTGGGGCTGGCGGCGCGCCGCATCATAACTCACCGCATTCGCGCCCGCTGGCGGGACACGAAAGGCTTGTCCGTAGCTGGCGTTGGCTATGCGACGCCTTTTTTGCGGCCTTTTGTGGACGAGGCGCACCGCGTCATTGCGTTGATGCCGCAGGCACAGGGCGCGATAGCCTGGCCGGCCTATTCCCCATGCGCGTCGACGCTGGTTGATGAAACGCATCTGCCATTGCCAGACATGTGCTTCGACCGCGTCGTCGCCGTGCATTGTCTGGAGCATTCCGAAAACAGCAAAGCGCTGCTGCGTGAAATCTGGCGCGTGCTTCGGCCTGAGGGGCGGCTGATGATTGTCGTGCCGAACCGTCGCGGTATGTGGGCGCGGACGGAAACGACGCCTTTCGGGCAGGGCCGCCCTTTCAGCCGCGGGCAAATCGAGGCGCAACTGGCGGGGTCCATGTTCGCAGTCGAAAGCGTTAACCCGGCGCTGTTTGCGCCGCCGGTGCAATGGCGACCTGTCGTTCATGCCTCGATTGCGTGGGAGCGGACAGGCGCATATTGCTGGCCCATTTTTTCCGGCGTGCTGATTGTTGAAGCGGTGAAGCAGGTGTATGGGCGGCTACCGCAGCCAAAAGGCAGGCGCGCTCGCGTTCACCAGATGTCGCCCACCCATGCGCGCGCAAGGTCGCTCCCTATCGCGGCTTGCGAGTGAGCAGAAACACCGCTTGCTCGCCAATAATGTTTTGTAAAAACAACGGCACGCCGTTAAGCCTGCGTCCGTAGGCGTTGAGCGCCACCTGCTGCTCCACATCCGCGCCTACCTCGTCGCATAGGTCGAGGAAATCCTTGATCGTGCAGAAATGGATGTTCGGCGACAGATACCACGCCTCCGGCAGGTTGGGCGTCACTGGCATCTTGCCCTCGACCAAAAGCCGCATGCGGATGCGCCAGTTGCCAAAATTCGGAAACGATACAATGGCGTGCCGCCCGATACGCAGCAGCTCCTCCAATACATATTTGGGACGTTGGGTAGCCTGTAGCGTCTGGCTCAGAATGGCGTAATCGAACGCCCCATCCGGATAATTAATTAAATCTCGGTCAGCGTCGCCCTGCACCACCGATAACCCCTTGGCGACGCAAAAATTGACGCCGCTCTGACTGATCTCGACACCGCGCCCATCGACGTTCTTCGTGTCCTCCAGCAGCTTCAGCAACTCGCCAGCGCCGCAGCCCACGTCGAGCACGCGCGCACCCGCCCGCACCATTTCCGCAATAAGGAGCAGATCAACGCGGGTTGTTGCGGCCGCGCCCGCGCTCGGAGGACGGTTAAGCATCGGTGGCGTCCGATACCCGGGTTGGCGCAATGCCGCGCTTTTCGGCGGCGGATTTCAAGAAGCCCGACACGGTGGCGAACAGCTCCGGCTCCTCAAGCAGGAAGGCGTCGTGACCCTTGTCGGACTCGATCTCCACAAAGCTGACATTGGCGGCGACAGCATTCAGGGCATGCACGATGCGGCGACTCTCGCGCGTTGGGTACAGCCAGTCGCTCGTAAACGAGATTACGCAGAAGCGGGTTTTTGACCCCGTGAACGCCTTGGCGAGCACGCCGCCATGATCGGCCGCCACATCGAAATAATCCATGGCGCGCGTGATGTACAAATAACTGTTGGCGTCGAAGCGATCGACAAAGGTTGCGCCCTGATGGCGCAGATAGCTTTCCACCTGAAAATCAGCGTCAAAGCCAAAGCTGACCGTTGGACGATTCTGGAGCTTGCGTCCGAACTTCTGATGCAGCGCTTTGTCGGATAAATAAGTGATATGCGCCGCCATGCGCGCAACCGCCAGACCTTTCGCGGGCATGACGCCCTCTTCCAAATATCGCCCGGCGCGCCAGTTCGGATCGGCCATGACAGCCTGCCGCCCGACCTCATGAAATGCGATATTCTGTGATGAATGGCGCGCCGCCGTCGCAATGGGCATGGCGGCGAACACGCGGTCTTTGTACATCGCCGCCCACTCCAGCACCTGCATGCCGCCCATCGAGCCGCCTATGACGCAGAAAAGGCTGTCTATGCCAAGCGACGTAACGAGCCGCGCCTGCGCGTTCACCATGTCGCTAATGGTGATGACCGGGAAATCGAGGCCGTAGGGTTTCCCGGAAACCGGGTTGATCGAGGTGGGGCCGGTCGATCCCATGCACCCGCCAAGAATATTGGAGCATATAACGAAATAGCGGTTCGTATCTACAGGCTTGCCTGGGCCGATGATGGTTTCCCACCAGCCTGCCTTGCCAGTCACCGGGTGGGCGTTGGCGACGTGTTGATCGCCCGTAAGTGCGTGGCAAACCAGAATGGCGTTAGACTTTTCGGCGTTCAGCGAGCCGTATGCTTGATAGGCAATGGAAAAAGGATCGAGCGATACCCCGCAATCGAGCACAAGCGCGGCGTCTCTGGTGAAGCTGGCGATACGGCTTTTGGCTTCATTTGCGCCAGAGCGCGACGTTTTCGCATTTTCACCTTCGTCTGCCCGCAAAAGTCCTGTCAAGGCCGCCGTCCTCCGTCGTCCTGCGGCCGAAAAACCTGCAGGCTACCTTGCGCAGATGTGATCCATCCCTCACAAAAACACAAGCCTATCGCGTAGCCATACCTCTCTATACGAAAAGAGGCGCGACTCGTGTCCCGCCTCTTTTACAGACTTCACCGAATACAACGTTTACAATTTTACTGGCAGGAGGTCGCCAAAGCGCCTTCAGTGCCAATTGTAAATCTCTCAAGCACTTCGTAGGACTTTTTAATCCCGATCTGTGCGCTTGCCAGTTTTTCCGTCATTGTCGAAGGGCATTTTTTGATCGTTTCGGCAATGTTGTCCAGATAGCCCAAATGTTCGTTGGCTGTCTCACGATAAATGTTTGCCTGTTCGGCTTGCAGTTTGCACTTGTCTGAGCCGCGGCGAGCGGAGGCGTTCTGAGTAAGCGATTTACTCTTCGCCTCAAGCTCCTTTGTTTTGGCTGCATAGTTCGCAATGTTGCGCTCAAACGCTGTTTGGGCCTTGATAAGCTCCACACAGCGAGACTGCGCCGTTGCCGCGGCTTCCTGCCTCTGCGTCGCCTGGACACGCATTGCAACGCCCGCCGACGACTTGTTAAATGTCGATTGCGCTTGGGAAGGCGCGACGAATATGACAGTAAAACACGCCGAGATTACTAACGCGACGAAAATACCCAGAGACTTTTTCATGATATCTCCTCTACCCGTTCAGTGTGAAATTACGCGCCTCATTTCGGCCATGTGGGAATAGGGGCATCACAACTTAAAGTAGCTTACTAACTAAATTCAATCTTTAGGAGAAGACACCACTTAATCAACATATGCATTGAATTAAAAAAAGGATTTGCAGTCTGCGTCCCGCACCGTATCGATTTCTTTCACGGCGAAAAGCCAGGGTTGCGGCGCGTCGTTTCGTCTGTCATGAATTTTTCTCAATTCAATTTCAGGAGCTGTTTTGAAAAGCCCGCAAACATTAAAGGCGCGGTCTTCGATCTTTGACATCGCCACTTACACGCCGGGACGTAGCAGTCTGCCCGGCGCGGGTCGGGTGATAAAGCTGTCGTCGAACGAAACACCGCTTGGTCCAAGCCCAAAGGCCAGGGAAGCGTTTAGCGCCGCCGCAGCGTATCTTGATCGCTACCCCGACGGCGCGGCGACGGCGCTGCGTGAGGCTATCGGCGCGACTTACGGATTAAATCCGGCGCACATCGTTTGCGGCAACGGCTCGGACGAGCTTTTCCACTATCTGGCGCAGGCTTATCTGGAGCCGGGCGACGAGGCGATTTACACCGAGCACGGCTTTACCGTTTACCGCATTGTCATTCTGGCGATCGGGGCGACGCCGGTCGTGGCGCCCGAGACCGGCTACTGCGCGGATGTGGATGCAATCCTTGCGCGCGTCACCCCGAAAACACGCATTGTATTTCTCGCCAACCCGAACAATCCGACGGGCACTTACCTGCCATTCGATGAGGTTCGTCGCCTGCGGGCGGGATTGCCGGAAAACGTCATGCTGGTGCTGGACGGCGCCTATGCCGAATATGTCCGGCGCAACGATTATGAAGCGGGCATTGAGATGGTCGTGACAACGCCAAATACGGTCATGACCCGTACATTCTCGAAAATTCACGGCCTGGCCAGCGCCCGCATCGGTTGGGCGTATTGCCCCGCGGACGTGGCCGCAGTGCTCAATCGTATCCGCAGCCCGTTCAACGTGTCCGGCCCCGGCATGGCGGCGGCCATCGCCGCGTTAGAGGATCGCGCGCATGTGGAAGCCGCAGTTACGCACAACGAGCAGTGGCGCGAATGGCTTGGCCGCGCGATCGCCGCGCTCGGTATCGAGGTGACGCCTAGCGCTGCCAATTTCTTGCTTCTGCATTTTTCGGGCGAGGGCGGACGGACGGCGGCGGACGCAGACGAATTTCTCGCCTCCCGGCGTATTATCGTGCGGCGGGTCGGCGGTTATGGACTGCCGAATTGCCTGCGCGTCACGGTTGGTCTTGAGGACGAGAACCGGACGTTCATCAGCGTGCTGACCGAATTTGTGGAACGCGGCCGTGGCTGATCCAGTTGTGGAGCGGCTTTGTATTATTGGCGCCGGTCATATCGGTTCATCTATCCTGCGCGCTGCGCGCGAGCACACCATTGCTGGCCACATCTCGGTCGCCGATCAGTCCGCTGACGTGCGGGCGCGCATTATCGAGCTTGGTCTGGCCGACGCTGCCCACGCCAACGCGGCGGATGCCGTCGCCGGTTGCGACCTCGTTGTGCTCTGCGTGCCAGTAGGCGCGATGGGAGCCGTGACTGAGCTGATTGCCGGACACTTGAAACACGGGGCAATCTTATCCGACGCCGGATCGGTGAAAGCTTCGGTCGCGATGGCGATGAGCGCTTACCTGCCCCAACACGCGCATCTGGTGCCAGCTCACCCTGTGGCTGGATTGGAGCATTCTGGCCCAGACTCAGGCGTGGCTAGTTTGTTCATTAATCGCTGGTGTATTCTGACGCCTGCCCCGGATGCCGACGCGGAGGCGGTTAGCACCGTTTCCGACTTCTGGCGGGCGCTTGGCGCCAATGTCGAAATCATGACGCCGGAGCATCACGATCTCGTTCTTGCGATCACGAGCCACGTTCCGCACCTCATCGCTTACAATATCGTTGGCACCGCATCCGATCTCGAAAAAGTGACCGCGAAAGAGGTAATAAAGTTCTCCGCCGGGGGTTTTCGCGATTTTACGCGCATTGCATCATCCGATCCGGTGATGTGGCGCGATATTTTCCTAAATAATAAAGAAGCCGTTCTGGAAATGCTGGGTCGCTTTACGGAGGATTTGTCCGCGCTTCAAAAGGCAATCCGCTGGAGCGATGGAGACGCCCTTTTCGACCTGTTCACGCGCACGCGAGCAATCCGGCGCGGCGTGATAGACGCTGGACAGGCTGGACCTGAGGAGAAACCGGAGACGAAAGCCGTTGATTCTTAACGCGATGCGTAAAGTCGCTCGGCCTTATATGCGATAATTTCTTCCTAAGTCCACGCCAATCAGCGACAGGTTACGGCTCACGTGATTTTAACGAGGGCAATGCATGTCTGACTGCTGGGTTTTCGGTTATGGATCGCTCATGTGGCGGCCAGGTTTCAAGTTTCAAGACGTTGTCCCAGCCAGACTCGAAGGCGCACATCGCTCTTTGTGCGTTTACTCGGTGAACCATCGCGGCACCCGTCGTTTTCCCGGGCTGGTTTTTGGGCTGGATATATCCGGCAGTTGCGATGGCCTTGCGTTTCAAGTCCCTGAGGATTTATGGCAGGCGACAGCCGCTTATCTGCGGGCGCGCGAGCAGGTGACCAGGGTTTACAACCACGCCATGAAACCAATAGTGCTTCTCAATGGCGGTGGCAAAACTGTTAAAGCGCTCACCTATCTCGTAAACCGCAGGCATCAACAGTATGCGGGCTGTTTGCCCATAAGTCTGCAAGCGGATATCGTACGCAGGGCGCGGGGTAAATCCGGGCGAAACATGGACTACGTATTAAATACGATTTTGCATCTTCGTGAACTCGGCATCCGCGATGTCGGTCTGGAACGGTTAACCTTGGCCCTTGGCAGTCGCCATCTATTTTCCGCCCGGAGAAGCTTGAAAAGTGAGGATAAGGATCGCTAGTTGTCACAGAGGCGCGATTACGTAGAGGAAATTGGAAATGACTGAGCCATCACAGACGCGAAACGCTATCGTTGAAGCTGCTATGCGTGTGGCGACGCGCCAGGGCTGGCGGGAAACGGATCTTGTGGACATTGCAACCGAAGCGGGCGTGGGGCTTGACGTTTTACGGCGTCACTTCCAGTCTAAAACGCAGATACTCGCCGCCTTCACGCGAATGATCGACGATTCCGTTCTTGCATCTCTGCGCGCCGAGGATCGCGCGATGCAGCGGCGTGACCGGCTTTTCGACGTCATCATGACACGCTTTGAGAAAATGCAGCCTTACAAATCCGGCATTGAACGGATCGCCGCTGACCAGCGCTTTTCCATTAGCGCGGCTCTTGCTCAATTCGGCCCCGCTCTTGCGTCGCAATACTGGATGCTTGCTGCTGCGGGCGCGTCTACAGAGGGCGCCCGCGGGACGTTGAGCGTTAAGGGCATGACTGCGCTTTATGCGCGTGTCCTCAACATCTGGCTGGCGGATTCCGATCCCGGTATGGCGCGCACAATGGCGGCGCTCGATCGTGGCTTGCGCCGTGGCGAAGATTTCATGCGGCGGTTCGACCGGATTGCACAGGTGAGCGATGGAATTGTCAAAGCGATGCGCGCCGCGAACCGCAGACGTACACCCGCCGCCTCCGAACCAGCCCAACCCGGCGTCAACGAATCAACCAGCCCGATCGACAGCGGCTTTTCACCAGCGAGTTAAAGTCATGAGCCGTGGCGGCGATGAGCTAAAGCCGATGATCGCTTACGACGTGTTTCAATCGGTCGATATTCGCGTCGGTACGATTGTTGACGTGAAGCCGTTTCCGGCGTCGCGAAAACCTGCTTTTCAGTTGTGGATCGATTTCGGAGCGCCGCTGGGGATCAAAAAAAGTTCGGCGCAAATCGTCAAGCACTACGCCATTGATGACCTTGTGGGCCGACAGGTTGCGGCTGTGGTCAACTTCGCGCCGCGCCAGATTGGTCCGTTTATGTCAGAAGTATTGACGCTCGGATTTCCTGACGCCGATGGCGAGGTTATGCTTATCGCGCCCAGCCAGACAGTGCCCAACGGCGGATGCCTGTTTTAGCGCCCGTCGGATTGTTGCAGAACCCCGTCATGGCCCGGCCATGACAAAGGGCGTGCTGCTGCATCTGAATCGGACATACTCTAGCGCCGCGATCTTCAGCCTGAAGAGCTTATGCCTGCTGATGCGCTGTAAGCGCTCCATGGCAATGCTTGTATTTTTTCCCTGAACCGCATGGGCAAACCGCGTTTCGCGACACCTTGCCCCAAGTGTCCGGGTCGGTCGGATTGACGCCCGCTTGTCCACCCTTGGCGCGCGCGGCCTGCGCCGGAGCCGCCGCTGCGGCTTTTGAGGCGGCGTTGCGCGCCGCGCCGTTCGGTTTGCCACGCATCGGCGCTTTCGCCGCTGACAATCCGTTTCTTTGGGCCGCTGCGCCCGTGACTTTCGCTCTCCCCGCCGCGCCTGCGCGGTTGGCTCGGGTCACGGCTTCTGCGACGGCGAATTCGTCTTCACCGGTGCGCGGGTCGATGTGATGACCTTCCATCGGGGGCAGTTCAAAGTCGTCGATGTCCGGCGCGTCGCCCGGCTGCGCAAGTTGCACATGCATCAATTGGCCAGTCACCGCCTCGCGCAGGCGCTCCAACATGCTCTCGAACAAAGTGAAGCTCTCGCTTTTGTATTCGTTTAGCGGATCACGCTGGCCATAGCCGCGCAGACCGATCACCTGCCGCAAATGCTCCAACGTGACGAGATGTTCGCGCCATAAGTGGTCGAGCGTTTGCAGAACTACGGCCTTTTCGATCTGACGCATCAACCCGGAGCCAACTTCGGCGGCTTTTTTGGCGGCAGCGGCGTCAACGCGCTCCATCAGACGTTCGCGAATTTCCTCGTCCGCGATGCCCTCCTCAGTGGCCCATTCCTTGACTGGCACGTTAATGTTAAAGACGTTCTTAACTTCCTCATTAAGCCCATCAACATCCCATTGCTCGGCATAGGCCTGCTCGGGGATGAATTTAGCGACAAGATCCTCGACAACCTCGCGGCGCATGTCGGCCACGCTGGAGGCAATGTCCTCGTCGTTCATCATGTCGATGCGCTGCTCGAAGATCACCTTGCGTTGATCGTTCATCACGTCGTCGTATTTGAGCAGGTTTTTGCGCGTATCGAAGTTGCGTGCCTCCACCTTCGATTGCGCTTTCTCCAGCGCCTTGTTGATCCAGGGGTGGATGATGGCCTCGCCATCCTCAAGCCCAAGGCGGCGCAACATGCCGTCCATGCGGTTGGAGCCGAAGATACGCATCAGATCGTCTTCTAGCGAAAGGAAAAATTTGGAGTTGCCGGGGTCGCCTTGGCGTCCGGATCGGCCGCGAAGCTGGTTGTCGATGCGGCGGCTTTCGTGGCGCTCGGTGCCAAGCACGTAAAGACCACCCGCAGAGATGGCGGTCGCTTTCTTCTCAGCAATTTCGGCGGCGATGACATCGCGCTGCGTCTTGATCTGGCCATGTGATGGCTCGCGGCTATCGGCTGTCTCGGCGTCGATCCAGTGCGCGATGCGCATGTCGAGGTTGCCGCCAAGCTGGATGTCCGTGCCGCGTCCGGCCATGTTGGTCGCGATGGTGACAGCGCCCGGCACGCCCGCCTGCGCGATGATGAACGCTTCCTGCTCGTGAAAGCGGGCGTTCAGCACCTGATGCTCGATATTCTGCTTTTTTAACTCGGCCGAAAGGGTTTCGGACTTTTCAATTGAAGTCGTGCCAACCAGAAGCGGCTGGCCACGCTCGCGGCAATCGCCGATCAGCTTGATGATGGCGTCGTATTTTTCCTTGGCGGTGCGATAAACCTCGTCGTCTTCGTCCTTGCGGCTCATTGGGCGGTTGGTCGGAATTTCCAGCACTTCAAGTCCGTAAATGTCCATGAACTCGTTGGCTTCCGTCACCGCAGTGCCGGTCATGCCCGCAAGCTTGTCGTAAAGACGGAAAAAGTTCTGGAACGTGATCGAGGCGAGCGTCTGGTTTTCGCTCTGCACGTCAACGTTTTCCTTGGCTTCCAGCGCCTGGTGCAGGCCTTCCGAATAACGGCGGCCTTCCATCATGCGGCCCGTGAACTCGTCGATGATAACGACGGCGTTATTCTTCACGATGTAGTCGCGGTCGCGCAGGAACAATTTGTGAGCACGCAAAGCCTGGTTTACGTGATGGACAAACGAGACATTCTCCACGTCATAAAGGGTTGTGTCTTTCTCCAGCAGGCCCGCCTCGCGCAGCAGCACCTCGACATGCTCGTTGCCCGCCTCGGTAAGGACGACCGAGCGTAGTTTCTCGTCCAGTTCGAAATCTTCGGCGACAAGCTGCGGAATGATTTTATCGACACTAATATATTGGTGCGCTTTATCCTCGACGGCGCCCGAGATGATAAGCGGCGTGCGCGCTTCGTCGACCAGAATGCTGTCCACCTCATCGACGATGGCGAAGTTGTGGGTGGCGTTATCGCCTTGCCGCCCGCCGAACTGCACCATATCCTTGATACTGTACTTCATATTATCGCGGAGGTAATCGAAGCCGAATTCGTTGTTCGTGCCGTAGGTAACATCGCAGCCATAGGCCGCGCGGCGCTGATCGTCGCTTAGTTCGTGGGTGATGCATCCGACTGTCAACCCCAGAAATTTGTAAACATTGCCCATCCACTCCGCGTCGCGGCGGGCTAGGTAGTCGTTGACGGTGACGACATGAACGCCGCGCCCGGTGAGCGCGTTCAGATAGACGGGCAAGGTGGCGACCAGGGTTTTGCCCTCGCCGGTTTTCATCTCGGAGATTTTACCGTCGTGCAGAACCATGCCGCCGATTAACTGCATGTCGAAATGGCGCTGTCCGAGCGTCCGCTTGGCGGCTTCCCGAACTGTAGCAAAAGCCGGAACGAGAAGGTCGTCGATGGCTGCGCCATCCGCGATTTGCCTGCGAAAATTCGCTGTGCGGCCGCGCAACTCCTCATCACTTAACGCGATGACGCTGTCTTCCTCCGCATTGATTTCATCCACACGGGATCGATAAGCCTTGAGCTTGCGGTCGTTGGAATTGCCGAAGATGCGCGATGCGAGAGATGCAACCGATAACATGCAAAGCCTCATAGGTGATGAGCCGGGATGAATTGCTTTGCCTGTTGCAATTCATCTGATCCACTTATTGTCCGGCGTCATTCACAGTTGGATGTACGCTCAATTTAAAGCGATGTTCTTAATTGATATAAAAAGCTTGCGCGTTTTTTGCGCAAGAGGTTTATGACCCTTGGCGTTAACTAAGCTTCGTCGAGAGATAAGCGGCAGAGCCGTGGTTGTCAACGCGGACACAAGCGCTGTTGGGCAATACAAGCCGCAACGGATAAGGATTTGTGAATAGGTTTTGCCGCGGGTTGAACACAGTTCGTCGCCATGTTGCCCCGCGATACAATTTTGGCCAAAAACCGTTGAGGAAAAACCCGTGACGTTACGCTCTCTTATTCTTGCAGCCGCCGCAGCGGCAATACTCGCGCCCGTCGCATTCACTAGCGCGCAGGCCGTCGGCCCCATAGCCCGTGTGAACGGTCAGGACATCAGCGAGGCGGAAATCGCTATCGCCGAGACCGAGTTTGGTTCTGTGATCGCCGGACTTCCAACCGAAGCCCGCCGCCGCGTGATTGTCGAGTACCTTATTGAGGCGCATCTTCTTGCCGAAGCGGCAAGAAAGGAAAAGCTCGACTCCGGCGCCGAGTTTGAAAGCCGCATCAGCTATTTCAAGCTGCGCGCCCTTCGCGATCTGTTCATCGAGAAAAAAGGCAAAGAGCAGGTAACGGAAGCGGCCGCAAAAGCCGTGTATCAGGAACAGGTCGGCAAACTGAAGCCAGAGCCTGAAGTGTCCGCGAAACACATTTTGGTGAAAACCGAGGACGAAGCCAAGGCAGTTATCAAGGAACTTGCTGGCGGCGCGGACTTCGGCGAGATCGCTAAAGCAAAATCGCTGGACACAGGTTCAGGCGGCTCGGGCGGCGATCTAGGCTATTTCACCCGCAATCAGATGGTGAAGCCTTTTGAGGACAGTGCTTTCGCGCTCAAAAAAGGCGAGACTTCCGCGCCAGTGCAGACTGAATTTGGCTGGCACGTTATCAGGATCGACGATGTGCGCGAGCGCGCATTGCCGGGCTTTGATGAAGTGAAGGATCAGATCACCGCTTCGCTGGTGCAGACCAAAGTGCAGGAAATGGTGCAGGGCCTGCGCGGTACGGCTAAAATCGAAATTCTCGACGCCCAAATCAAAAAAGTGATGGAAGACGAGGCGGACGCAGCAACGCAGCCGCAGACAAAACAGTAGGACGAATTGTGAAGCGTTCGCCTTTCGCACCGGAAACGCTCGCCAGCTTGCCGCCAATCGAGGGCGTGCGGCTGGCGGTAGCGGAAGCAGGCATTCGATATAAAAACCGGAAAGACGTGCTGCTCGCTGTATTTGACGAGGGGGCGAAAGCTGGCGGTGTGCTGACCCAATCGAAAACAGCGTCAGCGCCAGTGCATTGGTGCCGCGCACAACTTGCTCATGGGCGGGTAAGAGCGCTTATCGTAAATTCGGGCAACTCGAACGCTTTCACGGGCATGCGTGGCGTCGAGACTGTACTTGCAATCGCGAATATCGCCGCCTCTGCTGCCACTTGTGCTCCTGGGGAAGTGTTCATCGCCTCGACCGGCGTTATTGGCGAGCCGTTATCTCCCGCCAAATTCGAGGGTGTCCTGGATCGGTTGGCAGTCGAGGCCGAACCGGATCGATTTGAAGACGCCGCCCCGCCATCATGACGACGGACACCTTCCCAAAGCTCGCCACCCGGCAGGCCGAAATCGACGGCAAGATCGTGACGCTGAACGGCATCGCGAAAGGCTCTGGCATGATCGCGCCGGACATGGCGACGATGCTGGCGTTTTTATTCACCGACGCGCCTATCTCAAGCGACGTTCTCACCGCCCTTTGCCGGGAGCATTCGCAAACCACGTTCAACGCCATCACCGTCGATAGCGACACCTCGACCAGCGATACGCTGCTGCTGTTCGCGACCGGCGCCGCGGCGAAGCGCGGCGTTCCCGACATCACCCGCATAGACGATCCCGAACTTGCCGGGTTTTCCATTGCCTTGCACGCGCTGATGCTCGATCTGGCGTTACAGATTGTCAAAGACGGCGAAGGCGTATCCAAGCTTATAAGCGTGCATGTACACGGCGCGGCAAGCGCGGCGGCGGCCAAGCGCATCGCCATGTCGATCGCCAACTCGCCGCTTGTCAAAACCGCCATTGCGGGTGAAGACCCCAACTGGGGCCGCATCGTCATGGCGGTCGGTAAATCGGGCGAGGAGGCGGATCGCGACCGGCTCGCGATCTGGTTCGGCGACATCCCCGTCGCCGCTGCTGGCATGGTGCATCCGGACTACCGCGAGGCGCAGGGCGCGGCGTACATGAAGGGCCGCGAAATCGATATCCGCGTCGACGCCGGCGTTGGCGGCGAGGGGCAAGCAATGGTGTGGGGCTGCGATCTGACAGCGGCGTACATCCAGATCAACGCCGATTACCGCAGCTAGAGTGTTATAAGTTTGCACAATTTACGGCTTGTGCGGCCCTGAATCGTGCTCTATTCGCTTCAGACCATTCTGCACCCACCACGCGCTTCCACACAAACTGGCACTAGAATCATGCCCTTCAGACCGGATATAGAAGGCCTGCGTGGCGTCGCCGTTTTATTGGTTCTATTTTTTCATTTCGCCGCGCCAGGCTTTTCCAAAGGTTTTATTGGTCTCGATATATTTTTCGTGCTGTCAGGCTTTCTCATTACCGGGGTCATTCAAAGGGAAATTCCGGAGAACCGTTTCTCCATCACCCGGTTCTGGTCGCGGCGCGTGAAGCGACTGTTTCCGGCGCTATTCGCCACGGTCTGCTTATCCAGCCTATGCGCATGGTTCATTCTTGGCCCGAGCGATTTTGCAGTCTTTCAGAAATCTGTGATCGCCTCGATTTTTTCCTACGCGAATATTTTCTTTTATTACACGGTCAATTTTGAAACGTCGCCACCCATCATGCATCCCCTCCTCAACGTGTGGTCGTTATCGGTTGAGGAGCAGTTTTACTTTGTCTGGCCGTTGATGCTCGCCGCAGCGCTCACGCGCCTCACGCACAAAACCTGCCTTATGCTCACCGCCGCGCTCATCGTTGCATCACTTGTGATTTCCGAGCTTCTCGTGCGAGGCGGCGGCACAGGCGCTTTTTATCTTTTGCCTGGGCGGGCGTGGGAGCTTCTCATTGGCGCCTTTCTAGCTCTCAGCCGCGCCCAGATACGGTGGACGGGTTTGAGCAATGGTGTGGCGATTGTTGGCGCCGCTTTGCTTGGCGCTGCGCTGGTCGGCGTCGACGCGGGAACGGCGTTTCCCGGATTGTCGGCGCTTATCCCATGCGCTGGCGCCGCGCTCATAGTTCTCGCAGGCTCAAGCGGCGGCGGGATTATCGGGAGTTTTCTCTCAATTGTGCCGCTGCGCTTTGCCGGACGAATATCGTATTCGCTTTATCTCATTCACTGGCCGGTGATCTCAATCACAATGTTTTACACAAAAGAACCGTTATCGGCGGAATTGGGTATCGCGCTTTGCGCTCTAAGCTTTGGTCTTGCCGCCCTGATGTGGCGTTTTGTTGAAACGCCCTTCCGCGAGACATCCTTACGCCCCCGAATGGTGTTCGCGGCTGCTTTGTCCGCCGCTGTTCCCGTCGCGCTGGCCGCAGCAATATTCATCTACTCACAACCCATTCCCGCTTGAGCGCATTAGCCATTCCGGCTTCGCGTTTGCTATTCCGAACGCAAGAGCCGGATGATTGAGATGGGATCGGATGTGCGATCCATCTCAAATCTGAATCCCCCTTTAAATTTTAATGTAGAGTGCGATTCAGAGTTTAGGCAGAAGCGCGCCATAGCGTTCAGCCTAAACTTGTCGCGCTCTACATTTTATTGTGCGGAACAGCGCCCGAGGCGCAGCTTCATGGCTTGGCAATGGATCATCTCCCAGTCTTTTTCGACGTCCGCGATAAGAAAGTCGTTATAACCGGCGGCGGCACAGTGGCGGCGCGCAAATCTGACATGGCGCTCAGGGCGGGTGCGCGCGTTGTCGTATTCGCGGATGAGCTGTCCGCTGAATTCAAGGACATAGAGGCTCACGAGCGCTTCGCCCACCAGCCCGGCTTCCCGACCCAGGAAGACGTAAACAACGCCGTTCTGGTGTACGGCGGCGAGGAGGATCTGGAGCTTGACGGGGCATTATTTCGCATGGCCCGCGCGGCCCGAACTCCGTGCAACGTAGCCGACACACAGCAGTTCTGCGATTTTATCACGCCAGCGATCCTCGACCGCTCGCCCATCGTCGCCGCCGTGTCGTCGTCCGGCGCATCGCCGATCCTTGCCCGGTCCATCAAAGCGCAACTCGAAACCATCGTGCCGCCGAATTACGGCGATCTTGCCGAGTGGGCCAAGGGCTTTCGCGAGGAGGTGGCCGCGAGGCTGACCGACGGCGCCGACCGCCGCCGTTTCTGGGAAATCGTGATGGATGGCCCCGTCGCCGCCAGCTTCCTGGCCGGCGCGGTAACGGAAGCCGAAGCCGAGTTGCGAACCACGCTTGACGCAGAAGCCGACGGCGTGAGCAGGGGCGTGCGCGGCGAGGTTTATCTCGTAGGGGCGGGACCGGGCGATCCTGACCTTCTCACTTTCCGCGCGCTGCGGCTCATGCAGAAAGCCGAAGTCGTGCTTTATGACCGGCTTATCGGCCCGCAAATCCTCAACCTCGTCCGGCGCGATGCGGAGCGCATTTTCGTGGGTAAGGAGCAGCAGAATCATGTGATGCCGCAGGAGGACATCAGTCGCATGTTGGTGCGGCTCGCGAAAGAGGGCAAGCGCGTGCTGCGGCTGAAGGGCGGCGACCCGTTCATTTTTGGCCGTGGCGGTGAGGAGATTGAGGAACTGGCGCGCGAGGGCATTCCGTTTCAGGTGGTGCCCGGCATTACTGCGGCGGCAGGCTGCGCGGCCTACGCGGGCATTCCGCTCACTCACCGCGACCACGCGCAGACGTGCATTTTCGTGACCGCGCACATGAAAAAAGATGGCGCGCTGGATTTGAACTGGGATGTGCTGGTTCGCCCGCATCAAACGCTCGCCGTTTACATGGGGCTATCGACCTTGGGCGCGCTGACTACGCAGTTGATGCAGCACGGCGCCGCTGGCGACTTACCGGTGGCTGTGGTGGACAACGGCACCCGGCCCGATCAGCAGGTCATCACCGGCGTTCTGCGGGATATTGCGGAGAAGACAATGACAGCGGGTCTGCGCGGCCCGTCAATGGTCATCATTGGCACTGTTGTGACTTTACGCGAAAACCTTGCGTGGTTTGGCGCAAATGCGCGTCGAAACGCCAGCGGTTAATCTCAGTTGCTCGCTTTTGAATACAGATTTTCCGACGAGTGAGCATGGCTGCTTTCTGTCGTTGCGCTTTAGCAACATTTAGCTGTAAAGTTGACATAAATTTTATCGCCCTGCATCCAAAGGCCTAAGTTTAGCCAGGACGTAATTTCGATTTTCTTAATTTCATGCATTTGATTTTGCTAAACTTTTGAGCGAATTAATAAAGACTTTAGAAAATTTTAAGCCTGCCCACCCTTAAATTAAGTCCAAGTTTGGCCAAAACTCCCCTCTTGGCGCGCCGATTGTGACAGGTTATCAAAGAAGAGATGAAAAACGGGCGCGAAAATTTAACGCGGCTCGACACCGAAATGGGCATTCCGGGGGGAAACTGTATGACGCGAGTTCAAACTAATCTTAAATTTGGCGTAAGCGCAGTCGCAATTTTAGCCACATTCGCCGCATTTTCTCCGGCGTTTTCGGGCGCCTTTGCGCTTCGTGAGCAGTCCGCTTACTATCAGGGTATGTCATATGCAGGCGCTGCGGCGGGCAACGAACTCAGTTCGATGTTCTGGAACTCAGCCGCCGCCGCTGCCGCGCCTGGCTTCAACACAGAGTCGCACGCTGCGCTAATCATTCCCGACAGCACTCTGGAAGCCACAGGCGGCGCATTTTCGGCTGTTGGTGGCTTGAACGAAGAGTCGGGCGACATCGGCGATGGTGTCGTTCTGCCATCCAGCTATGCAAACTATCAAATTAACGAAAAACTCTTTCTGGGTCTGGCGATCAATACGCCCTTCGGTCTGGGGACGAAGCCTGATAATACCGACTGGGCTGGTTCTCCAATCGCTATTACTTCAGAAGTGTTTTCGATCAACGTTAATCCAACGGTCGCTTATAAACTGACAGACTCTCTAACAATCGGCGTTGGCGCACAGCTTCAATACATAGACGTGCGGCTTACAAACGGTGACAACCCACTCGTCCCGGGAGTTCAGGGCCGTGAGTTGGAAGGCGACGATTTCGGTGTTGGAGGAACGGCAGGTGTCATATGGAAACCAATCCCTGGCACTCAGATTGGCCTTGGCTATCGTTCAGCGATTGAGGTTAACCTTGAGGGCGACTTTAAAGGTGTCAGCAACGTAGCCGGACTTATAAATCGGAGCGTTACGGCAGATTTTATGCTTCCTGAGCTTGTCTCGCTCGGGCTTCAGCAGCGGCTGTCCGACCAGTGGACGGCTTATGGCACGGTCGAGTTTACAAACTGGGATCGCGTCGGCACTGTGCCGATCAAAGCGGACGTGCCCGTCAATAACGGCACCATCGATGTGCTTGAACTGAATTATCAGGACGGCTATTTCTACTCGCTTGGCCTTGAATACAAATATAATGACAAATGGACATTCCGCACCGGCGTCGCATACGAAGAAACGCCAATCATAGATGAAGAGCGCAACGTGTTCCTTCCCGACGCAGACCGCCTCTGGTTGAGCCTTGGAGCTACGCACAAATATAGCGATCGCATAACAGTTGACCTCGCCTACACTCACATTTTTGCGGATGACACCAAAATCTGCCGTGAAACTGGCGTATCCAAAGGCGTGCCAACGGCGGTGCCATGCAGCTCTGCGGCTGGCACAGAGTTGATCCGCGCTGAAGGCGAGGCGAGCGTCGATATCATTTCCGCCAGTTTGAAAATGAAAATGGGCCATGTGCAAGAGCCGCTTGAGTCTCTGAAGTAACTGGCTTCGTGATCCACGTCCCGATCGTGGATCACGCTAGGGAAAGGTCTGGCCGACGCTGGTTGCGTCGGCCTTTTTTATGCGCCGTTTCTCGCCTCTATGTGAGTAATATGCTACTGTTGGACAAATGCCGGAGCAAGCACGGGTTATGTCTCTACAGTCAAAACGCATTCTGCTCGTTATTGGCGGCGGTATCGCGGCGTATAAGTGCCTTGATCTTATTCGCCGTTTGCGAGACGCGGGCGCAAGCGTGCAACCGCTGATGACCAAAGCCGCGCATGAATTCGTCACGCCACTCAGTGTGGCGGCGCTGGCCGAAGCACAAGTTTTTTCCGAGTTGTTTAACCTGAAAGACGAAGCGGAAATCGGCCATATCCGGCTATCACGCGAAGCCGACCTCATCATTATCGCCCCAGGAACGGCAAACCTTCTCGCGCGCATGACTCAGGGCCTCGCAGATGAGTTGGCGACCGCTGTGCTGCTCGCCGCCGACAAGCCTGTCCTCGCAGCCCCCGCCATGAACTGGCGGATGTGGCATCACCCGGCCATGCAGCGCAACGTCGCGCAGTTGAAATGCGATGGAATCATGTTCGTCGGCCCCACCGAAGGTGCGATGGCCTGCAACGAACACGGCATGGGGCGGATGGCCGAGCCGGCCGAAATCGTCGATGCCGCCATTCGTATTCTGGCGCCAGCCGCAACGGCGCCGCTCGCTGGAAAGCATGTCCTTATCACCGCAGGCCCCACCTTTGAGCCAATTGACCCGGTGCGCTACATCGGCAACCGCTCATCCGGCAAACAGGGTTACGCCATTGCCGCAGCCGCCCGCGCGCTGGGCGCCCGGACAACGCTTATCGCCGGGCCGAGCGCCCTCCCTGATCCCACAGGCGTTCATGTCGTGCATGTCGAAACCGCGCGCCGGATGTTCGACGCCGTCGAGGCGGAGCTACCCGCCGATATCGCCATTTTCGCCGCCGCCGTGGCGGACTGGCGCATGGCCGAAACTTCGCGGGAAAAGATCAAAAAGGGCGTGAAAAGCGTTGCGCCATCACTGGCGCTCGTGGAAAACCCCGATATTCTGAAAACTGTGGCCCGCCGCGCCGCAGGGCGTCCCATGCTCGTGATCGGTTTTGCCGCCGAGACGGAAAACGTTATTGAACACGCACTCAAAAAGCGTCTTTCCAAGGGTTGCGACTGGATCGCGGCGAACGATGTTTCCGAGAGCGCCGGAGTATTTGGCGGAGATCGCAACACCGTTCATCTCATCACCGCCGAGGGCGTTGATAGCTGGTCGCCCATGTCAAAGACCCAGGTGGCGGAAGAGTTGATGCGCCGCGCAGCCGAATATATCGCCGCCGCGCCCAAGCTTGCAAGCGCCGCGAAGTGAGGCCATCGTGAACCCAGGCCGTAAAGACGCCACGATACAAGTGACGATCAAGAGATTGCCGCATGGCGAAAGCCTTGATGCGCCTTCATACCAGAGCGCCCTTGCCGCCGGGTTCGATATAGCAGCGGCGCTACCGAACGGCGAAAGTGTGACATTGCAGCCGGGCGAGCGGCGTCTCATCCCAACCGGATTTGCGATGGAGCTGCCACCCGGATATGAGGCGCAGGTGCGGCCGCGGTCAGGCCTCGCTATGCGTCATGGCGTAACAGTGCTGAACGCGCCCGGCACCATCGACGCCGACTACCGCGGCGAGGTGAAAGCGCTGCTGGTCAATCTGGGTGAGGAACCCTACATTATCGAGCGCGGCGCACGCATCGCGCAGATTGTCATTCAATCCGTCGTGCGTGCGGACTTGTCCGTCGTCACACAACTGTCCGCCAGCGTGCGCGGCGAAGACGGCTTCGGGTCGACTGGAAGCTGAGGACTGAAGGTGAAGACTGGGAGTTGAGGCATGGCGTTGCTCACGCCTGGTGAAATCCAGCGCTATAAACGGCATCTTCTGCTGAAGGAAATCGGCGGCCAGGGGCAGCAGGCGCTTAAATTGGCGCGTGTCCTGGTGATCGGCGCCGGTGGGCTTGGCTCGCCGCTGCTGTTGTATCTCGCCGCCGCAGGTGTAGGCCACATCGGCGTTATCGATGACGACGCGGTCTCGCTCGATAATCTGCAACGCCAGATCGTGCACGAAACCGCAGGCGTTGGCGCCTCCAAAACGGCTAGCGCCGCCGGCGCCCTGAAGCGGCTCAACCCCCATGTCGCCGTCGAGACGATGCCGATAAGGCTGACGGCGGAGAACGCCATCGGGATCATCTCGCGCTTCGATATTGTCGCCGATGGCTCGGATAACTTCTCCACGCGGTATCTCGTCAACGACGCCTGCTTTTTCGCGCGCGTGCCGCTGGTGTTTGCAGCGCTCGGGACCTTTGACGGCTACCTGTCCACCTTCCGTGCATTCGAGCGCGCCGCGAATGGCGAGCCGAAGCCGTCGTACCGCTGCATTTTTCCGGAAGCGCCGCCAGCCGGCACGGTCGCAAGCTGCCAGGAAGCGGGCGTTCTCGGCGCAGTCGCGGGAGTGATGGGCACGCTACAAGCTGTCGAGGTGGTGAAAGAGATTTTGGGGCTGGGGCAGTCGATGGCGGGTCGCTTGTTGATATACGACGCGCTTGCCGCCCGGTTTGAAACCATATCCGTCGCTTGGGATCCGGATAACCCGCTGACCGGACGCCACTCGAGCATTTTCGATCTCGCTCCACACAGGCAGGCAGCGTAGGAGGGCACCATGAACGATCCAGTCCAGCCCGACAACATCATAGATTTCTGGTTCTCGGCGAAAGTGAAAAACAACTGGTTTTCGTCAAACGAGCGGTTCGACCAGGAAATACGGGCGCGCTTTCAGGATATGTATAACGATGCGCGCGAGGGCGCCTATTTGCAATGGCGCGACACACCGCGCGGCGCGCTGGCGCTTGTTCTGTTGTTCGATCAATTTCCGCGCAACATGTTTCGCGGTGTAGCGGAGGTCTTTGCAACGGATGATCCGGCGCTGGAGATTGCGCGTGAAACCATTACCGCTGGTCAGGACAGGCAGCTATCGAAAGACGAGCGCGGGTTTTTATACATGCCGTACATGCATTCCGAGGATTTGGTGGTGCAGAACGTCGGCTTAAGGCTTTATGGCGAACTAGGCCATAAGGAGCGGCTGGCTTTTATGTGGCGGCACCATGCGATCATCTCGCAGTTTGGCCGTTATCCCCACCGCAACGCCGTGCTGGGCCGCACTTCCACCGACGAGGAATTGATATTCCTTCAAACCCCCGGCTCATCATTTTAACAAGTCGGCGTTGTGCTTTACTCGGCGGCTTGCGGAGGTGCGCTCATCCTTAACGCCTCGCCATTGCCGTCCCCCGTGGTGCCCTCACCAGACTCTTTGATGGTTTCTGGACGCGGCATCGCGACGATGTTGTAGCCGCTATCGACGTAATGTACCTCGCCAGTTACCGCCGTGGATAAATCCGAGAGCAGGTAAAGCGCGGCGCCGCCGACCTCATCGAGCGTTGGAGTCCGGCCGAGAGGCGAATGCATTTTCTGATAGTTGAACAGCACGCGCGCGTCGGAAATGCCAGCGCCCGCTAGCGTGCGCATTGGCCCGGGGGACAGCGCATTAACGCGCACGCCCTGCGGGCCGAAATCCACCGCCAGATAGCGAACGGACGCCTCAAGCGCCGCTTTCGCCACGCCCATCACATTGTAGCGCGGCACGACTCGGATGGACCCGCCATAAGTGAGCGTAATCATCGAGCCACCGTTCGTCATGAGCGCGGCTGCGCGCTTGGCGATCTCGGTAAACGAGAAGCAGGAAATGACCATGGTGTTGGAGAAATTTTCGCGCGTGGTGTCGGCGTAGCGGCCCTTGAGTTCGTTGCGGTCGGAGAACGCGAGCGCATGCACCACAAAGTCGAGCGAGCCCCAGGTTTCGCGGATTTGTGAGAACACTGCGTCAACCGAGGCCAGGTCGGACACGTCGCACGGTGCGATAATCTTGGCGTTCAACCCTTCCGCAAGTGGGATAGCGCGGCGGCCGAAAGCATCGCCTTGATAGGTAAAAGCCAACTGGGCGCCATGGCCGGCCAAAACGCGCGCGATGCCGTAAGCGATGGAACGGTCGTTCGCCACGCCCATGATGATGCCACGCTTGCCCGCCATGAGCGGGCTTGGCTTAGAGATGTCTATGCTTGTCATTTTAACGTCTCCGTTTACCTGCCGTGTCATCCTCGCCCGCGCAGCCGGAGGATGCATCAAGCCTCGTAACGTTTGAAAATCAGGGTCGCGTTGGTGCCGCCGAAGCCGAAGCTATTGGACATCACCGTATTCAGCACCGCGTTATCATTTCGCTTTCGCACGATGGGAACGTCCGCGAATTCTGGGTCGAGTTCGTCGATGTTTGCTGATGCACTGATAAATCCATTTTTCATCATCAGCATTGAGTATATCGCTTCCTGCACGCCCGCCGCGCCGAGCGAGTGGCCGGTAAGCGATTTGGTGGCCGAAATCGGCGGCATATTCGCGCCAAACACGTCACGCATTGCCTCCACCTCGCGTAAATCCCCGATGGGGGTGGAGGTGGCGTGCGGGTTGATGTAGTCGATTTTGTCGCCCGCCGTCGCCATAGCAATCCGCATGCAGCGCGCCGCGCCTTCGCCGGATGGCTGCACCATGTCGAAGCCGTCGGAGTTCGCGCCATAGCCTGCAAATTCGGCGTGAATTGTGGCGCCGCGCGCTTTCGCGTGTTCCAGCTCTTCCATCACCAGAACGCCCGCGCCGCCTGCAATGACGAAGCCGTCGCGGTTGATATCATAGGCGCGGCTGGAGCGCTCTGGCGTATCGTTGAAGTTGGAGGACATGGCGCCCATCGCGTCAAACAGCACGGATAGCGTCCAGTCCAGCTCCTCGCCGCCGCCCGCGAAGATAATGTCCTGCTTGCCCCACTGTATGAGTTCAGCGGCGTTGCCAATGCAGTGTGCCGACGTTGAGCAAGCCGAAGAAATTGAGTAGTTCACGCCCTTGATTTGAAACGGCGTTGCAAGCGTCGCCGAGTTTGTGCTCGACATCGACTTTGGCACCTCGAAAGGCCCGACTTTTTTAGGCCCACGCTCTCGTGTCGTGTCCGCAGCCGCAACGATGGCGCGGGTGGATGGCCCGCCAGAACCCATGATAAGGCCGGTGCGCTCGTGCGAAATCTCGGCCTTCTCCAACCCAGCGTCGGCGATAGCCTGCTGCATGGAAATGTAGTTCCAGCCAGCGCCTGCGCCCATGAAGCGGCGCACCTTGCGGTCAACATGCTCCTCCCAGCCGGGCGCAGGCTCTCCGTGCACCTGACAGCGGAAGCCGCGGTCTACGTAATCCTTCGCGACAACGAGACCGGACTTACCATCGTGCAGTGCGGCCGTGACCTCAGCCGCGTTTGCGCCGATAGATGAGACGATCCCCATTCCGGTGACCACAACACGCCTCATTCGACCCCCCTCTCCAGCCTGCGGGTATGCAAAACGCTATAACGCATCAACTCGCAGCATTCACGGCGGCGTCAGAAGCGCCGAAAAGCCCGACCCGCAAATCCTTCGCAGAATAAATTGGCTCGCCGTCAGCTTTCAGCATGCCATCACCAATGCCAAGCGTGAACTTGCGGCGGATGACCTTTTTCAAATCGACAATGTATTCAACTTTTTTCACCGTTGGCAACACCATGCCTGAAAACTTGACCTCGCCGACGCTGAGAGCGCGGCCGCGGCCCTGTCCGCCTGTCCAGCCGAGGAAAAACCCCAGCATCTGCCAAAGTGCATCCAGGCCAAGGCAACCCGGCATGATCGGATCGCCTTTGAAATGACAGGGGAAAAACCATAAGTCCGACTTTATGTCGAGTTCGGCGACGATTTGTCCGGCCCCGTGCTCGCCACCCGTCTCACCGATGGAGGTGATTCGGTCAAACATCAGCATGGGAGGCAATGGCAGTTGCGGATTGCCGGCCCCGAAAAGCTCGCCGCGCGCGCAGGCGAGAAGATGTTCATATTCAAAACTGCTCCGTCGTTCGGCCATGGTGATTTTTTGTGTTCCTGATTGTTTTTGTAGCTGCGACTGACGTTTCGGCTTATCTACCACATCTTTGACGCCGTCAAAACCGAAAGCCTCCGAATGCAGCGGCAAATTGGTTCGGCACCTTTCTGCACGGCATTGCGAAAGATGCATTCACACCATATAATTGCGGTATAGGACTGCAAGGGATTTAGCAGAAGCGTGGCCGGAGTGCAAACAATCGACGACGTAATGGATATGCTGCGCAAGACGGGGCTGCGGCCCACGCGCCAGCGCATAGATCTTGGCCGCCTCCTGTTCACCGGCGGCGATCGGCACGTTACGGCTGAAATGCTGCATGCCGAAGCGGTGAAGGAGGGGATGCCGGTTTCGCTTGCGACAGTCTACAACACCCTGCACCAGTTCACCGGTTGCGGACTTTTGCGCGAAGTGGCCATTGAAGGATCGAAAACCTATTTCGACACCAACATATCCGATCACCATCATTTCTATTTCGAGCGTGATGGCAAACTCATCGACATCCATGGCGAGGCTCTGGCCGTTGTGGCGCTGCCTCAGGCGCCCGAGGGCATGGAAATTACCCGCGTCGACGTGCTCATACGGCTGGCGGACAAGCCCAAAGCATAACTCTCCGCTTTTTCGGCGTGTTGCGTTGCCAATCGTATCTATTTCCTACTGCACAGGCTCGTTTGGGTAAACGCCGAAAAGGGCGTCCTGCTGAACCCAGCCAGTGACCTCGCCCGCCGAAACGTTGCACCAGCCTTCATCGCAGCTCAGGACATCGGTTAGCACGCCGGGTTGCAAACGCGCGGCGGTCGGGCTTAAGCTGCTTGGTGCGGTGTGCAGCGTGTAGGGCTTATCCTCCTTTACCCATGGCGCGACGAGGCCGGTGCGGCGACCACTTAACAGCCGCCCGTGCACCCAGCCCGTGGCGCTCTCGCTGTCGCGCACCTGCCGCCACACGTCGAACTCCGCAATCACCTCCACCGGCAGTCCGGCGCGGCGGAAAACCCATGCGACGCCATGATCCCACCCGGGGCCCTTGCGTACCGACACCTCATCCGCTTTCAGACTGACGAAACGTGGTAGCGGCTGACCGCTAGGGCCAATTTTCCGCTCAGGCGCCTGTTGTGCGGCGGCGAGGCCCGCCAGAGCGACAAAAATCGCAGGGGCAAGCAAATGCAGGCATAATCTGCTCAAACGCATGTGTAAAAACCGCCTTCCGTTCCTTCGCACGCGCAACAAATCGCTCGTGCGGAGCCAAGCTTTTATCTCCGGCTTTGTCAACGGCGATGGTCTCTGGTAAAAAATTAACGAGCGCAAATCAATGCGGCGTGAAAAGCTATGTGCCGTTTATCCGCAGCAATATTCCCGAGGTTTCCATGCCAGCCGAAAAACCCCTCGTTATCGTCACCCGCAAACTGCCTGATATTGTCGAGGCGCGCATGCGCGAGCTGTTCGACGCACGCCTTAACCTTGAAGACAGGCCGATGACGAAAGACGATCTTATCAAAGCGGTGCAGAGCGCCACGGTGCTGGTGCCGACGGTTACAGACCGAATCGACCGCTCGGTCATCAGCATGGCCGGGCCGCAATTAAAGCTCATAGCGCAATTTGGGACGGGTGTGGACAATATCGACATAGAAACGGCGCGTAGTCGCGGTGTTATCGTGACAAACACGCCGGGCGTTCTCACCGAGGACACCGCCGACATGACTATGGCGCTCATTCTCGCCGTGCCGCGCCGGGTAATGGAGGGCGCGGAATATCTGCGCGCGGGCAAGGAATGGGCGGGCTGGGCGCCGACATGGATGCTCGGCCATCGGATTCACGGCAAAAAGCTCGGCATCATTGGCATGGGCCGCATCGGCGCGGCGGTGGCGAAGCGCGCACAAGCGTTCGGCCTGTCGATCCACTATCACAACCGCCGCCATGTAGCGCCAGCGCTGGAGGCCGAACTCGGCGCGACCTATTGGGAGAGCCTCGACCAGATGCTGGCGAACATGGACATAGTGTCCGTAAACTGCCCGCACACGCCCGCAACATTTCACCTGCTCTCCGCGCGGCGCCTCAAATTGCTAAAGCCGCACGCCTATATCGTCAATACGGCGCGAGGTGAGGTGATTGACGAGAATGCGCTCGCCCGCATGATCGAGAACAAGGAGATCGCGGGGGCCGGTCTGGACGTGTTTGAGAACGAGCCGGCAATCAACCCGAAACTGTTGAAATCCTCCAGCGTGGTGGTGCTGCCGCACATGGGTTCCGCCACCATGGAGGGCCGTATCGACATGGGCGAGAAGGTGATTATCAACATCCGCACGTTCATGGACGGCCACAACCCGCCCGACCGCGTCCACCCGGCAATGCTTTAGCGCATTACCGCGGTTCGGCAGACGACAGGGTGCTGAGGCGCTTTGTGGCGTCTTGGCTGCCGAGTTCGGACGCTTTCTGATACCATACGCGTGCCTGCGGCAAATCGGGTTGTAGACCCGCCGTGCGCATAGAGCCGAGAAACTCGGGGTCATATGTTCTAGCCATCCTGAGCGCCCCCATGGCAACGCCCTTTTTCGCCAAGCGGGTAAAGAATAGCCGGGCGGCGGCCACGTCGCCGGTGTCGAGAAGTTGATCGCCGCGCTGCAGGAAGGCAGTGTCCTCAGAACTCATCTCGGCGGGCAAACGGGGGAGAGGCGGTTTTTCGTCGAGTTCTGTAAAAGCCGTCGGCGGCGAGGCCGTTTCCGCCTTTGCAACCCTGTCAGTCAAATCGTCTGGCTTCACCAGAATGATAATCGTTTGCCTGTCAGGCGGGGCGTCCTTGCCGCGCACCAGCACGACGTCCAACTCCAACACGCCCTCCCATCCATTTGGGGGGATAAGACTGAGGCCGCTGACTTCACGCAGAGACACCGCCCATGCGTCCTTTGTTTTGACACCAGCGGAAATCCTGAAATCAGCCGGAAGCCCCATAAACATGACAAACGCCACATCAGGATTCAGCCCAGAAGCCAGCGTTACTTTTAGTGGAATTTTTTCGCCTGGCCTAGCCACCGCGTTGCCGACGGAAAAAGTCTTGCCAAGTTGCGCAAAACGTTGCGGCTGCGTTTCTGAATGCGCATCACGCCTCGAATGCGTCAGCGCACTCGGTTCATCACCAATGCCTATTGGAGTCGCCAAAAGAGATGACGTTAGTAACGCGGGCGCCCCCGCCATAATCCCACCTATCACGATACAATGAGCCAGCCTATGAAACTTGACCCGTTTTAGAATTTGGCCTGACGTCGCAGACGAAGCTAGCTGTTTTTGCAACATCGGTTTGAGTTCCCGGAATTTAGAGATCATGGAGCGCTCGCCTTTTCACCGTAGCAATTAGCGCGCCGCTTTCTTCACATTCTGGGCGTCGAGAAATTGCTTGAACTGAACAAACAGCTTTTCCTTGTCCGTGGCTGTCAAAGCCTTGTTGCCGGAGGCCGCATTGTAGTTTTCCAGAAATTTCTGAAACGCGGTTTTAATTTCGGTCTCCTCAGGCGTCGCAGCGGCAACCGCAACCTGGCGCCCTTCCAGCCATTCGCGGGCGGGCTTGAAGCGTGTCCATCCGGACACATCCGCGGCGAGGTTAATTTCCTTCCACTTCTGGTGACGCGATTTGTCCTTGAAGCTTTCGATCTTGCCGAAAAACTCTTGCACGAACTTGGCTAGGCGAAGGTAACGTTCGCTGCCCTCCTGCCAGTTGTAGACCGCCAGAAGCGCGCGGTTGGCTACGGTTGGTACGGTTTGCCCGGCTGGAATGAGGTTTGGATATATCTCGTTCGTCAGCTCGGCTGGCAGGTATTCTTCCATGAGCTCTTTCGTCTCAAACCCGGCAAGGCTCTCCTCGTCGATGGGCACGATATGCAAGCCGTCATCCTTTTTAACCTTGGCAATCGCTGACTGAGGTGCGCCGGTCAGCACGATCATGGCGTCCAGATCGCCGGACATAAGCCGGGAGATCGCTTCATCGTTGTCGTAATGCGAACGAACGGTATCAAGTTTCAGCAAATTGAAGATGTTGTCTGCAGTAACCTGCGTTTGACTATCCTTCAGGTTGAAATTGACTTTCTTTCCGCGAAGGTCTGCAATTGATTTCACGCTTTTACGCGCCAGAACATGAAACTCGGCATTGTAAAGCTTGGTGATAAAATGAACGCGCTGCTCCAGATTTGCGTAAAGCACAGGATTTTTCTTTTTGAGAAGCTTCAAATTGTCCTGATCGACCGTAGCCATGTCAACGCCGCGCAGAAACAACAAGTCGTTCACATTCTGAAAGCCTCCGACGCCAAGGATTGGCAGCACACGCATACCGCCCGGGCGCAGATCGTTGACGACGTTCCGGATGTCTTCAGCAAAGCGCGCGCAGGTGCAGGTCAATCCTGAAACTACAATCGAAACAGCGATGTCGTTCGCTTCGCGCTTCTGATCCTGATACCTGGAAAATCCTGTCGCTTGCTGGGCCTGCACAGCCACCGGCATGAAGGCGCAACTAAAAGCGAAAAAAAAATTTAACCTACGGAATAAACGCATCACTACGCCCCTCTTAACAAATTCTACGCCTAGCATAAACACTCCTTTATGTGGCAAAAAAGCGGAAATCCGGCTTGGAGAGCGCTTTTTTCTTGTAAGGTTAATTTAGGCAGAGTCCTGTATGCGAAAAGCCTTTATCGGAATGCATTTCCCTCTTGATGTGCATTTGACTATAGCGCAACTAAATGCACTTATGCTTATGTGTTCATTTAGTTAGTTTATTTAAACATACAGCTCTAACCAAATGTCTAGGGGTCACGCCTTATCTCGACCACTTTTTTATGGCGATAAACCATTATAGCTACTGGTTTTTTCGCTGCATCACTTGGGTTACGAAAGCTTTTGGGCAGTGACGCGAGGGTTTGCAATCCAGGCGGCGTGGGGCCGCATTATTCAGGAGGAGATGATAATGACCGAAGCGATCAAGTTAAGCCGTCGTCATGTTATGGTGGGCGGAGCGAGCATGGTGGCCGCTGCGGCCTTGATGAATCCAACCGTTTTGGCCGCACAAGACGTGAAGCCTGCTGAACCGAAACCGCTTCCAGACTATGTGAAATGGAAACCTGCAAGCGCGCTGATCGTCCACAGCGAACAGACTATCGAGATGAAGCGTTCGGAATTCGGCACTAGTATCATCACACCCGAGGAAAAGCTTTACATCCGCAATAACGTCAAAGCCCCTGACGAGTCCTTCGTTGCCGATCGCGACGCTTGGAAAGTTGAAATTGTCGGCGTTAAAAACCCTCGCACGCTTACCGTTGGCGAACTGAAAGCCATGGGTCTGACAACCATTGCCACCGTGCTGCAATGCTCGGGCAACGGTCGCAGCTACTTTCAGGAACAGGTTAAGGGCACCGACAAAAAAATCAGTGGCACCCCCTGGACTGTGGGCGCGGCTGGCTGCGTAATCTGGAGCGGCGTTCCTTTGAAGACGGTCATCGAGGCTCTCGGCGGCGCGGTTGACGGCGCGAAATTCATCACTGGCACTGGCGGCGAAAAAATCCCCGACGGCATTAATCCAAAGGATGTCATGGTCGAGCGCTCCGTGCCGATCAAAATCCTCGATAACGTTATCCTTGCCTGGGAAATCAACGGCAAGCCAATCTCGCTCGCCCATGGCGGTCCGCTCCGCATGGTCGTGCCCGGCTACACTGGCGTCAACAACGTGAAGTATATCAAAACCGTCTCGCTGACTGCAAAAGAGAGCGATGCGAAAATTCAGTCTACCGGATACCGTATGCACGCAGTCGGCGAAAAGGGCGCGACAACCCAGCCATCCGTCTGGGAAATGAATGTTAAGTCCTGGGTGACCTCGCCTCTGACAGATGCAAAATCTGGACGTGTGCAGATCACGGGTGTGGCGTTCGGTGGGATCAACGCCGTTGAAAGCGTTGACGTATCCGTAGATGGCGGCAAGACGTGGAAGAAGGCCAAGTTTGTAGGCCCGGATCTCGGCAAATTCGCATGGCGCCAGTTTGTGCTATCCACAGAGCTGAAACCGGGTAGCTATAATCTCGTCAGCCGCGCCACCGACAGCAAGGGCAACGTTCAGCCCAAGGACACCGAACTGAACGGCGGCGGCTACAGCCACAATGGTTGGATGGCGCCGGGGGTGAAGATGACGGTAGCCTAATTTAATCTTAACGATTCCGCGTTTCAACGCGGAATCGTTCTCACCAGAGCACTATTTTCAATATGAAAAAGACCTTTCGTTTCGCAATTTTGTTTTCGGTCATGCTTTTGGCAGTAGCTGCCTACAATACTGCAGAAGCCAACTCCGCGATGCTGGAGCTTGGTAAAAGGGTTTTTCTTGAGGTGGCGGAGCCGAAATGCGGCCTCTGCCACTCCTTTGCCGATGCTGGCGCAGTGGGTGAAATCGGGCCTAGTCTCGACGATTTGAAACCGGACGCCGATCGCGTCAAAGCTGCAGTCGTAAACGGCATCGGTATTATGCCAGCATTCGAGACGCTGACCGAAGCTGAGATTGATGCGCTGGCTTTCTATGTGTCCGATGCGGCAGGTAAAGCGAAGTAAATTTTTGAGGATTTTATGCCGATTGAGCAGCTTTTAGAAAGTCTGATTGATGCAGGAGCGCAGGTAGACAACCTTTGGTCGATGTATATTGTCGTCAATCTTGGGCTGTTCTGGTTCTTCTTCCTGATGCAACGCCCGCTTATATTCGTCGAGCGTATCGTCGCGTTCGTCGCCTACGCGGGTTTCGCCGTCATTAACGGAAACGCGCTCATTGCTTCTTACCGCCTGCTGGAGGCTATCCGCGTCGATCTGGCGGCGAACATCCAGAAAAGCGCGGAGAATGTGCCCGCGATCTATAGTGCGATCACGGCCGCCAGCTTCGCCTCCCGCCAAGATTTAATTTTCGCAACCCACGCAGGCGCTATCGTGTTCGTCGCGCTTATCCTGATTTTCCGCAATAACATGATTGCGTACTACAAGCGGCATTACCCGGAATATCTGATGACGCCGCAGAAAGTCGGGCTGGACTAGACCCGACTTTACGAGCGGATTTCGCCACCCGTAGCCCGTCGCACCTCGCTTATGATTTTAGCCGATACGGCATCAATCTCTTGATCTGTAAGCGTTTTTTCGCGCGGTTGCAGCGTTACTTCTAGGCCGATGGACTTTTTGCCCGCCCCGAGCGCGCCGCCCTCGAACACGTCGAAAATCCCCGCGTCCACGATAAGCGCCTTGTCGGCCGAGAGCGCGGCTTTCAGAACGTCGCCAGCCGCCGCCTCGCGATCCAGCAGGAACGCGAAGTCGCGCCGCACGGGCTGCAAATCGAAAGTCTCAAGCCGGGGCTTGGCCGAGCCTTTCTTTTTCGGCGCGGGCACAGCGTCCATATACGCCTCGAAAACGGCCACCGCGCCACTTAAACCGGACGCCTCCGCCATGTCGGGGTGCAATTCGCCGAAGACGGCTAGCGTCGTTTTGGGCCCAAGCTTCAGGCTGCCGGAGCGGCCGGGATGCAACCAGCCCGGCGCATCCCGGTTTACCGAAGCTTTCTCCGGATCGAAACCAAACGCGGCAAGTGTCGCAAGCGCATCCGCTTTTGCGTCGAGAAAGCCCGCTGATGTCCCGGCGCCGTCCCAGTTTCGTCCCATGCCGCCGCTGCGCGCCAGTCCAATGCGAACTCCCGAGGCCGCGTTGAACTGGTCTCCCGGCGCATCGCCCGCAAAAGCCTGACCCGCCTCGAACAGCGCAATGTCTGAAGCGCCGCGATTGAAGTTGCCCGCCGCCGCCCGCAAGAGGCCGGGGATAAGGCTTGGCCGCATGAATGACATTTCGCGTGAGATGGGGTTGGCGAGTTCGGTTTCGAGCGAACCGCCGCCAAAGCCTTCCGCATCTGCGCGCGGAATGAACGACCAGGTGATCGCCTCCACCAGCCCACGCGACGCCAGCGCCCGCCGCGCCGCCTTCAGCCGCTTTTGCGCTTCGGTGAAGATCGGTTTCGCAGTGCCCAACGGCGACGGTAGCGGCGTTGTGGGCACGTTGTCGATGCCATGCAGGCGGATGACCTCTTCCACCAGATCGGCCGGGCCGTGGATATCAGGGCGCCAGCTCGGCGCGGTGATGTGCAGCTTCGGCGCCTCGCCCTCGATGTCAAACCCAAGCTTCTTAAGGTATCCCGTAATTTCGGCGGGCTTAAGCTTAACACCGGTGAGCTTCTCCACCCGCTTTGGGTCGAACTTAATGGCCGTGCGATCCTTCGGCGCCTCGCCTGCCACCTCCAGCTTAGACGGCTCGCCACCGCAAATCTCCAGGATCATCTTCGTGGCGAGCGCAACGCCCAACTCCGCCGATTGCGGGTCAACACCGCGCTCGAACCGATAGCGCGCGTCGGAATTCATCCCCGTTTTGCGCCCCGTCATGGCCGTGCGCAGCGGATCGAAATACGCCGCCTCGATGAACACATCCGTGGTCGACTGGGTGCAGCCAGAAGCCTCGCCGCCCATCACGCCGCCGAGGCCCAGCACGCCGTTTGCATCGGCGATGACGCACATCGCCTCGTCCAGCATATAGGTTTTACCATCCAGCGCCTTGAGCTGCTCGCTCCTGCGACCGAAGCGGGCCGTGATCGGGCCGGAGAGTTTGGCGACATCGTAAACATGGAGCGGGCGGCATCGGTCGAGCGAAATATAGTTGGTCACGTCCACTAACGCGTTTATCGGGCGCAGGCCAACAGCTTTCAGCCGCCGTTGCAGCCAGGCGGGTGCCGGCCCGTTACGCACGCCGCGAATGACGCGCCCGGCGAACACCGGGCAGGCGTTTGCCGCGTCGTTCTCGAAATCCAGCTTGATCTTGATGGGGGATTTAAGTTTGGGGTCGCCCGCATAAGCCGCGTCGTCTTTTTTCAGTTTGCCCAGACCTGCCGCTGCCAGATCGCGGGCGACGCCGCGCACGCCGAGCGCATCCGGACGGTTGGGCGTGATGGCGATCTCGATGACGGGATCGTTAAGCCCCATCACGTCGACAAACCGCTCGCCGATATGCTTGGCCACGCTTTCGGGCAGATCGATGATCCCGTCATGCTCGCTCGACAGCTCCAACTCGCGCTCGGAGCACAGCATGCCCGCCGACTCGACGCTGCGGATTTTGGCGGCCCTGAGTGTAAAATCGCTGCCGGGCACATAAACGCCAGGCGCGGCGAACACGCCGATCAGCCCTGCCCGCGCATTCGGCGCGCCGCACACGACCTGCGCCATGCCATTGCCCGTATCGACCTTACAGACGCGCAGCTTATCCGCGTTCGGGTGCGGCTCCGCCTCGACCACGCGCGCGATCGTAAACGCGCCCAGCTTATCGCCCGGGTTGTCGATGCCCTCCACCTCCAGCCCGATGCGAGAGAGCGTTTCGCTGATCTCCTCGAGCGACGCTTTGGTGTCGAGGTGATCCTTGAGCCAGTCAAGCGTGAATTTCATGAAACGTAACCATGGAAAATGAGATTTAAGCTCGTCAGATCGCCTTGACCGGGTGGCCTTGTCAATCAAAAGCCTAAGTGGATATGAGGGCAGGTGAGGCGGTGATGAAGCTTACGAAGCCGTAGTGGGCGCGGGCGGTATCGCAGGCGTGGTCGCCGGGCTGGCAGTCGCGGCACACGATGGGGCGCACAGCGTAAACCGCGCATGCCGTTCGTTCGCCGATTGCCCCGGTGAGGGCAGAGCAACGTTCGCCGTCGCAGCGCATGCGGCCCTGTCTGTCATCCACAAATTTGGATGGGATGAGCGCCAGTTCGGCGTCATCCTCAAGCGTGAAGCGCGGCCATTCGTGCGAGTAGGCGCAGCATGCGCCGCAGCTCTGACAATCGAAACCGCTGGGCGCGGTCACTTTTTGCGTTGTTTGCGGGCGGCGTAACGGGCGTCGCGTGCGGCTTTTTGCTCAGACGCCATGCGGAGCTTTTCTGCAGCCTCCTGCTCGATGCGTGCGGCTTCGGCCTCGCGCTCGGCTGCCTCGCGTACGGCCAGCTCTTCGGCCTCGCGCTTTTGCGCCTCAATTTTGGCCGCCTTGCGTTCGGCTGCGCGGACTTCTCTCGCTTCGGCGGCGGCTTTGCGCGCCTCGCGCTGTGCTATGACAGCAGGATCGTCAGCCGAGGGTCTTGCTTTAAAACGTTCGAGCAAAGCTTGCTTTGCGCTTGCGGCCGCATCCTGGCGGTCGCTGAAAGTATCGCCTTTAAGTCGTTTCATAGGTCTCCAAGCCGGATATTGGCACTAAAATTATAAAAAGCCGCCCTGCAGGAGAGCGGCTTTGACATTGGGCGCGGATATGCGCCATTATAGTAACTCTCAAGCAGCCTGAATGTTGCCGACTGCGACTTTGCCAGTGCGGCGGTCTTCCTGAGTGTCGAAAGATACTTTCTGGCCTTCGACAAGTCCGCGCATGCCAGCGCGCTCAAGCGCCGTTGCGTGAACAAAGACATCCTTGCCGCCGTTATCAGGCTGAATAAAACCGTAGCCTTTTTGGTCGTTATAGAACTTCACCGTGCCCGTCTGCATAGAATTTCCTTTATAAGTCATGGTGCTAATGAGCATAGGCACACGGCAAAGTCGCGTCCAGAAGCTCGTTTTTTCGATGTTAAGGGGAAATTCCCGGCGCACGCTTGGACGCACCAAAGCATGGCGGCCCGAGAGTCCGCCCAAAATCGATGCCCGCAGTATAATGGCAGCAGGCGCGAATCACAAGAGGGTGAGCAAGGTTTGTCTTGCAAAATTAGCTCATTGTACGCACCGCGCAGCAATGGCTAAATTTATGGCTTCAGTTCGGCTAAGGCCCTTTAATGGAGATGATGATAACCAGCGATAACTGATTATGCTTCCGAGTCACCTTCTACATCTACAGCGCGCGGCAACAGTTCATGGTGATACTTCTGCAATCGTTCGAAATGAGCCTGGATGGCTCCAGCTATTTCGCGAGAGTTTTTCACTGCCAAGAAATGCCTTACAATCTGAGAATAATGTTCTGCCTGCCGCGGGAGGCGTAAAGCAGGATCCCGCTTCTCGTTAATCTCCTCAGTTTTCATGACCTGCACTTTTTGGGCAGGCGCGGGAAGATGAAATATAGATTCTGAGCCAATAGGCACCTTCCCATTCATCAGCGCAGAAACGGCATGGAAGGAATGGAAAAGCGCCCGCTCCAAAGTCGCAATCGCAGCTCTATCCACTGGATATGCCCAAACCCACGCTATTTCCCAAACGTCAATTTGCCTATTTGCAACAATGTCTGACCGCGCGGACGTTAAATGCCTGTTAACGCGCGTGCGTATCCCATCCACTGACTGACCAACGTAAATTGGCACTTGATCTAAGTCGCAAAGAACATAACAGCCAATATCATTCGTTAAAGTTCGCAATGCTTTGCGACGAAATGAAAGATCAATAGCCATACTTGACCCTAGCCAACACGACGGCGCTTCGCAGATTGGTTTGAAATTCTCACAATGGGCATCAGGAGTTGTCTAGCAAGGTGGGCGACCACGGGAACGCACACGCCGTCGCCGACCAGGTGGTAGGCGTCGTTATAGCGTGGCGGCAGTTTATATTCGTCGCTTAAGCCCATCAGACGCGCCGCCTCTCTCGCTGACAGCAGGCGCGACCGCACTCGCCCCTTCTCGACCATGAGGATGGTCTGGCGGCTCGATCCGCCGCCGGGGGTGCGCAGACAACCCGACACATCGTCGAAGCGGACTTCGGCGCGCTGCTGTTTGTGGCCGGATGCGTCCTTGCGGATGCGCTTGTAAACGGCACCTACGCATTTCTTGCCAGACGCAAGGGTGGCGTCGACCTTCGCCAGATTGACGGGCGACATCATCGCGAGAATCCGCGCGGTTTCAACGTTCGTATGCCACTTCACGTCTTTCGGCTTTTGCTCGATCAAGTCGGCAAAGACGACTTGACGGAGCGCAGGTTTTTCCAAATTCCACCAGACCCATTTCTTTTGCGCGGTGGCGGTCAGACGGGCTTGAGCGGCGATGAGCGTTTTGGAGTGCCACGGCGCGGATGGGCCGCTTGCCGCAATCCCGGCGGGGATCGCCGCGCCCGCTTCCACCGCGATAAAAAACACGCGCTGGCGGCTTTGCGGCACGAACAGTTTCGCGTCGATGACGACCGCGCCAAAGCGGTAGTTAGCGCCTGCGAGGGCGGCGCAGATAGCGCCGAAATCCCCGCCGTTTGAGGATGTCAGCACGCCGCAGACATTTTCCAGCACGATCATGCGCGGCGCGCGCTTTTCGCGTTTGAGGCGCTTGATGAGCCCACAGAACGCCCAGAACGTGCCGGAGCGCGTTGCGGTTGCTGATTTTGCGCGGCCCAGGCCCTTCTGCCCGCCCGCTAGCGACAAATCCTGGCATGGGAACGACGCCCATGCAAGGTCGGCCTTGCCGGCCAGATCGGACGCCTTGACGGTTGCGATATCGCTGCAAACCAAATGCTCGCCGCCCCAGTTCGCGGCGTAAGCGGCGGCTTTCATGGGGCTGAAATCGTTGGCAAACAGGCACTCCCAGCCGTCGCCCAGGCCCGCGCGCGCCATGCCGCCGCCTGCGAAAAACTCGTAAAATGTGTTGCGTTTGTCCGTCACCCGTTTGTCCGCCGAATCGCTGCCTTTCGACAGGCTATCACGGTCAGCGGCGCGACCAATAGGCGAGGTTTTGCCGACAGAATAATGGAATGGTGCCCCCGGCCTGAGTCGAACAGGCACGTCCTTACAAACAACAGATTTTGAGTCTGCCGCGTCTACCGGTTCCGCCACGGGGGCCACCGCTGGCTTCGAACGCCGGATCATAGCCATGGATTCGCCGCCGTCAACTGCTGCGCTTTTGTCCCAGCTTTACTGAAGTAAGATAGGATGACAACATTGAATCTAGCCGACATAGATGAGCTTTACAGGAGGTTGAGTTGGGCGATGAAGGATATCTGGAAGCAGATGCAAGTCTCACGCCGGCGACGTTTGGGAGGCACGTTTTCTATCTACCGATCATACCTTCAGGAAAGATTTTCAGGGGGAGGTCTATAACGCAAAAAACCCGCAGAAACGGCTCAATCTTGCCGCGTATTGTATTCGAGTAAGCGGCTCTCAGGACAAACCTGTTCTCAAAATTCGCTTTTACGATAAATCGTCACCGCTACTCCCTGGAGATTTTCCTGTCAGAGTAAAGCTTCGATCACCAAACCTCTGATCGGGAAAGCCTCCACGCTAAAGCCCGTGACAAACCGCGCTCGCCCTTATAGTGAGGTGCAGAATATAGGGCGAGGGCGGGCGATGCTGCGGGGATTGTATAACTGGACGATGCGGTTCGCCTCCGGGCCGAACGCGCTGCTGGCGCTGATCGCCGTATCCTTCGCCGAAAGCTCGTTTTTTCCGATCCCGCCTGACGTGCTGCTGGTTCCGATGATCCTGGCGCAACGGAATAGCGCGTTCAAGATTGCGGCGTGGTGCACGGCGGCGTCAGTCGCGGGCGGCATCGTCGGCTATGGCATCGGCTACCTGCTGTACGAGTCCGTCGGCCAGTGGCTCATCAACGTTTACGGCTACGGCGCCAAGATCGAGCAGTTTAAGCTATGGTATCAGGATTGGGGCGCGTGGATCATCCTCATAAAGGGCCTCACGCCGATCCCTTACAAACTTGTGACCATCGCCAGCGGCATCGCGGGTTACGATTTCTTCCTGTTCGTGCTGTTGTCGATCATCACGCGCGGCGCCCGCTTCTTCCTTGAGGCGTGGCTGCTGAAGCGCTATGGCGAGCCGATCCGCGAGTTTATCGAGCACAAATTGGAATGGGTGATGGCCTCTATCGGCGTAACGGCGGTGATCGGCTTCGTCATCGTCAAATTCGTGGTTTAGCGCTGGAGTTTCGCGTTTGCGTTGGTTGGGCGATTTAGACGATCAAACGATGTGGGCGATCCTACTGGTGCTCACCGCAACCGCGCTAGGCGTCGCGCTGGCGTTCGAGCACATCGGCGACCTTAAGCCATGCCCGCTATGCTATCAGCAGCGCTGGCCGTATTACGCACTTATCGTGCTTTCCATCATCGCATTTTGCCTTTTACAGCTTGCCAAAGCTGACATCTCGACAATTGTCGAGACTTTGAAGCCATCCTCCGAGACGACTCAGACTTCAAACCCAGAACACCCGACCATGACTTTGGAACGATCACCGCATAACGCCTCTCGAATCATTGGTGCGTTCTTATTCTCGCGTATTGGTTTATTCCTTGCGATTGTGTTGCTTTTGGTCAGCGCGGGGCTTGGCGCGCATCACGCGGGCGTGGAGTGGAAGTGGTGGCCGGGGCCGGATGCATGCGCGGGCGGCGGCGCGGCGGCGCAAGCGGGCGGTTCGCTCATCGAGCGAATGCAGGCTGCGCGCGTGGTGCGCTGCGACGAAGCTGCGGGGCGGTTTCTCGGGCTTTCGTTCGCAGGGTATAACGCGTTGTTTTCGCTAGGGCTTGCCGCGTTGCTAGCCCTGCATTTTTACTTCAAACCCAGCGGGCACAATTATATCGCCGCCGAGAACGTGCGATCTCCGAGACTTCCATAGGCAAATAACAGGGGCATGTTATGGCGAAGTTTTTCAATCCGTTCAAAGTGCGCGAGCACGGCAATCTCGAATTCTGGATTTCCAACTTCGTAATCATCATTTCTACGGTGCTTGGCGTTTATCTTGCGGCGCAGGCCGGTTAGCACCGCGCTCCAGTTTGAGGTCGCACGTTCAGAACGCGACGGCTATTTCATGCGCCGGGCGCTGCTGGATGAGGTCAAAGACAATCTCGACCGGGGGGACAAACTTTCAGACTTTGTCATTAATAAAGATGGCTGGCACTTCAAAGGCAACCCCGACGCCTACAAACTGCAGGGCTTCGTCTGGGAGACGATGAAGCAGCAGAGCGTAACCTTCCAGCTTCCGCCTGACGTGTTGACGGCCGTGCGGCGCTACTACGACGCCGCGCAGGGTCTCACGCAAGCGTTGGCGCAAGGACAGCCGACAGCTATCGAAACGGCCAAAGGGTTGACATAGGAAGGTAAAAACGTTCGCGAGGGCGCTTTGCCAAAACTTGAAACGGATATCGCTGCGCTGCGCGAAAGGCTGAAAGCGCGCGGCGTCCCTGTGGAGTAAATTTTCAATCTCGCTTTATAATAATTCGCGACCAGCTTATCCACATTTCGCTTGCTATGTCACAATTGCGCCGCCGAATCACCCCTCCCTGTAGACAGTCGCGAATCAGTTGCCGCGTAGCCTAGCGACAGTTCAGTCAGTCAGTTTGTGTGGAGAGTGGAACGTGGAAAAGAATGCGGATTGGCGCCAGCTTGGCGCGGTTGTGAATGGTGTAGTGGCGCAATTGGAAGAGCGTCGGCGGGTGCAGCAGCGCTTCGTGGCGGAGGCTCATGCGGAGATAACGGCTCGCGCCGTGATGGCGCTGAAGCCGGGCCGGAAACCTGCAAGCGCCAGCCAGTTGGAGTTGCCGTTGTTTATGACGATCCAGCCGCAGCCAGCGCCGTCAGTTCAGATATAACGGCCAGATGGAATGAGAGCACCCCTGACCGAGGATCAGGGGTGCTCTCATTATCAGTGTTAAGGCTCTAGCTCGGTGTCCCAGTAAAGGTAGTCGAGCCAGCTTTCGTGCAGGAAGTTTGGCGGAAAAAGCCGTCCGTTGCGGTGCAACTCGTGCACCGTGGGCCGGTACGGCATCAGCATGGGCCACATCTTCGCTTTGGCGGGCATCTTGCCGCCTTTCTTCAGATTGCATGGCGCGCAGGCGGTCGTGACGTTGTCCCACCGCGTCAGTCCGCCACGCGAGCGGGGGATGAGATGGTCGAACGTCAAGTCCTCCGGCGACGTGCAATACTGACAGCGGAAGCGGTCGCGCAGGAACACGTTAAAGCGGGTGAACGCCGGATACATCGCTGGCTTCACGTAGGTCTTGAGCGAGACCACGCTGGGCAGCTTCATCTCGAAGTTCGCACTGCGTACCGCCCGGTCGTAATAGGACACAATGTTTACGCGGTCTAAAAACACCGCCTTAACCGAGTCCTGCCAGTTCCAGAGTGAGAGTGGATAATAGCTGAGCGGCTGATAATCAGCGTTCAGCACGAGTGCCGGATACGAGTCCGGCGGCGATGTAAAATTCGCTAGGGCGGTCACGTCTGCCTTTCCCAACGGTTACCGTTAAGTTTATGCAGGCTACGTTCGCACTACGTCGCACTCACAACTCGATACTATAAATCCGTGTCAATTCTGTGAAGGGGTTATTTACAAAAAATTAACCCGGTGCGGTCATTCTTGGATCGGAGCTTTAAAGTCAGTTAACCTTTTTCTCAACAGGGCGGAATAGCTATTGCAACGCTTTTAGGCAGTGTTACACTAGCTTATCCAAGCAACTTCCCCAACATTGAGCGCGCGCCATGAACCCTGGAGCATGCCGTTTTTTCCTCGTATCCGCAGTCGTCGGAGCCGTTGGCGGCTCTGGTTATGCGTCAAAGCATATCTTTGGCGAACCGCACCTCAAAAAAGCTGCTTCGAGTCAGGCGGCTTTACGAGGGCAGGCTCATTTTCAGAAAACGCCCCGCAAGATTCAGCCCAAACGGGTCAATGCCGTGGCCGAGGCCGGGGCGGACGTGCCACTCGACGGGTATTTCGGTGCCACCCAGACCAGCGCGCGCCTGATGAATGGCCTCAACGGGGATAACCTCATCGCTGTCGCCGTGGATGAGCAGAACGGGCGGGCGGGTGACAACTTCGCGCGCAAGGTGCTCCGGCCCGGCCAAAAGCCCGGAAAAGCCGACAACGGCGCCAATGCGGGCGCGGCGGCGCGGGCCAACGTGCAGGGCCATCATGCAGCCCTGACTGAAACCGACGAGGGCAAGCGCGCTGTCGTCAAGCCCGAGCGCCGTGAGCTCCGTGTCAAGAAAAGCGTCAAGCGCGGGCTGCGCGCCCGTAACGCCAAGCCATCGCTCCCCCGGATCGCGAAAGGTAAGCGCAAACCACTGGCGTCCGCCAAACGATCCCGGCAGCGTCTCGGGCGCGTTCGGGGATACGAAGGCGGCGTCTGGCAATAGTCCGCGCCACTGCCGCGACAGGCCGATAAGATCGTTACCGTCCGCGCCATAGCCATGCAGGAACACCACAAGCTGTTTCGCCGCGCCGCCGGACGCGGGCGCAACTCTGGGGCCGTCTAGCTTGGGTGGGGTCGCTGTCATGATGTCCTCATTTAGATTGCGGGTCTTATTTAATGCAGGTCTGGCGCTGTTTTAGCGCAAGCGCTAGGGTTACGCCACATTAGACCCAGCCCGCTCATGATCGAAAATTCTGAAGCCGTTTTGCGTTTTGCGCCAAGCCCGAACGGCGAGCTGCATCTGGGCCACGCTTATTCCGCGCTGTTTACAGCGGACATGGCGCGGCGGCTGGGTGGACGCTGCCTGCTGCGCATCGAGGATATAGACCTCATTCGCTGCCGCCCGGAATATGAGGCGCAGATTTATGACGATCTGGCTTGGCTCGGCCTGACGTCGGAGACGCCGGTGCGCCGCCAGTCGGAGCATTTCGACGATTACCGCGCCGCGCTCGACCAACTGGACGCGCTCGGCGTCATCTACCCATGCTTCGCCACAAGGCGGGAAATCGCGGAGGCGGCGCGCGGCTATGATCCGGACGGCGCCCCGCTCTATCCCGGCCTCTGGCGCGACGCGCCCAGCGCCGAGGTTGAGCGGCGGATGGCAGCGAACGAGCCTTACGCTCTGCGCCTGAACTCCATCCGCGCCAGGGAGCGAGCAGGGGCGTTGTACTGGAGATCGTTCAAGCTGGTGGATGGAGAACTTAAAGCCACTCGCCTGGAAGCTCAACCGGAGCGCTGGGGAGACGCCGTACTCGCCCGCAAGGACACGCCGACCAGCTATCACCTCTCCGTGGTAGTGGATGACGCACTGCAGGGCGTGACGCATGTCACACGCGGCGCTGACCTGCTCGCCGCCACCGACCTCCACGTTTTGCTGCAAGCGCTGCTTGGCCTGCCAACGCCATTCTATGCGCACCACGAACTCATCACGCTCGACGGCCGCAAACTCGCCAAAAGCGCGGGCGACAAAAGCCTGCGAGCCTTGCGTGAAGCTGGCGTCACCCCCGCCGACATCTTGTCATTCATTCACTCTGCAGATAAGTTAGTTCGATGATCGACGAACCGGAAAATCACACACTGGCTTTGCTGCGCGAAATGCGCAACGAAAGCGCCGAGCAGCATCAGCAGGTGCAAATGCAGATTGCGCAGTTGCACGCGCTTACACAAGCGCAGTTTGCGCAAACACAAGCGCAGATCAAAACGCTGGCCGAAACTGCGCTCGACACGTTGAATGCAGTGCGCGAACTGAAACGCGGGCAGACCGTGATTGAGCTGGACTTGCGCGGTATCCGCGGCCGCGTCGAGCGCATCGAGGACAGGCTCGACGGTCGCGTGCTCCACGACGCCTAGCCGCTTATGGTGAAAGCTACTCGCTTAAGCTTTTCGCGCTAACGGCCAGGGCGTGCACGTCCGCCTTCAACTCCGCATCCAGCACAAGATAAACCATGCGGTGGCGCTCGACGCGCGATTTGCCCGCGAAGGCGTCTGATACGATGGCGACGCGGAAATGCGTCTCGCCGGTTTGCGCTGACGGCCCGCCCTCCAGAACTTCGCGGTGATGAGCGTGCTTGTGCGATTCGTTCTCGATCGCGAGTGAGGACGGCGCAAAAGCCGCCGTCAGTTTTTCCCGCATTGCCGCTTCAACACTCATTTTTGACATCCCCTCGCATTCGCATCACACCGCCGTCATGGAACGCCGCGCCCTCGCATCAAAGCTTGTGCGCAGGGGAGCGAGGCACCATACTGTCCTCGCGTATATGCGGCGTTTTGCTGGCGGACGCAATCAAAGGAATACACTTCAATACCCATGAAACTCGACTCCAAATACTTCGACCACATCCGCGTTAGCAGCCGCCGCGCCAAGCCTCAGCAAGGCCGCACCCAAACGTGCGACTGGCCAGGCTGCCGCGTTACTGGCGGCCATATGGCGCCCAAAGGCCGCGGGCGCGACGGCGAATTCTTCAGCTACTGCATCAACCACGTTCGCGAATATAATAAAACTTACAACTATTTTTCCGGCATGAGCGACGCGGAGGTACGCGACTTTCAAAAAGCCTCGATGACCGGACATCGCCCGACCTGGGCGTCAGGAGTCAATTCCTGGTCGGAGGAACGCGCACGCAACGCTAAACGCGCAACAGGTTACCAGCATGGCTTCGAGAGCTCAGACCCCTACGGCTTTTTTAATGAAGCAACCGGATCGGCTCAGCCAAAACCCTCACGCAAGCCTATTCGCAATGCAGAGCGCAAATGTCTTAGCACTTTAAACCTCGATGAAACGGCCAGCGCGCAAGACATCAAGAATAGCTATAAGTCGCTTGTAAAACTCCACCACCCCGACCGCCACGGCGGCGACAGATCGTCCGAGGATAAGCTGCGTGAGGTGCTGGATGCGTATCACTATCTCAAGCAGGCGGGGCTTTGCTGACGCGGATAACTAGCGTACTAGAGCCGTTCCCGAAAAGTGTTATGCGTTTTTCGGACAGGAACGGCTCTATTTATAAATGTAGAGCCGATTCACCCAATTTGATTGTATTAATTAAATTGGGATCGGGTCTAAACAGCGGCCATTCAACTCCCAAGCGTATAACGGTAACATTATGACCCCTATACTCATCCCCGACATGAACGTGTCGGTGCGCCAGCTTTTCGGCTTTGACGCTAATTTCGACGTGCCAGCGTTCAGCCAGCCATCCGAGTATGTGCCGGAGTCCGACCCGGACTATCAGTTCAACCGCGAGACCACGTTGGCCGTCCTGGCAGGCTTCGCGTTCAATCGTCGCGTGATGGTGCAGGGCTACCACGGCACGGGCAAATCGACCCATATCGAGCAGGTGGCCGCGCGCCTCAACTGGCCGTGCATCCGCATTAACCTGGACAGTCACATCAGCCGCATCGACCTTGTGGGTAAGGACGCCATCGTCATCCGCGACGGATTGCAGGTGACGGAGTTCCGCGAGGGCATTTTGCCATGGGCGCTGCAATCCAACACCGCGCTTGTGTTCGATGAATACGACGCGGGACGGCCCGATGTGATGTTCGTTATCCAGCGCGTGCTGGAAGTGGCGGGCAAGCTAACGCTACTCGATCAATCGCGGGTGATCCACCCGCATCCCTCATTCCGGCTGTTCGCCACGACCAACACCATTGGCTTAGGGGACACGTCCGGGCTTTATCACGGCACGCAACAGATCAACCAGGGGCAAATGGACCGCTGGTCGGTGGTCGTGACGCTCAATTATTTGCCGCATGACGACGAGGTGAAAATCGTGCTGGCCAAGGTGAAAGGTATGAACACTGACGCCGGGCGCAAGACCGTCGCTAATATGGTGCGGCTGGCCGACCTGACGCGCAGCGCCTTCATGAACGGCGACCTGTCTACCGTAATGAGCCCGCGCACCGTTATCACCTGGGCGGAGAATGCGCAGATTTTCGGTGATCTGGCGCTGGCGTTCACCCTGAGCTTTCTGAACAAATGCGATGAGCTGGAGCGCAGCCTTGTCGCCGAGCTGTATCAGCGCTGCTTTAACCAGGACTTGCCGCAAACTTCCGCCAACGTAGCGCTTGGTTAAGCACTGCGATTTTCGCGCCTTTAAAAGTTGCATAAAATGAGAACAGAAACGTCCGTCGCCGAGCCGTCAAATCTGAACTACTGGGCGCCGTGGCGGCGAGACCCCGTGCTTTTGCAGGAGCGCAAGGGTCGTTGGCGCTGGCCGTGGGCGCTTCTGCTGACCATACTATCCATTGTCATTATGGTAATGGTGATTGGCGTCGGCATGGCTTTGCTGATCCCATTGTCGATCGTTACCGGTTCTGAGTTCGAGGTGAGCCAAGCGGCTCAGGCGACAACCAACAGCCTGTTCACGCCGGGAGAGCCGTACTCGTTCCTGATCGTGTTCTGGACGTATGCGGCCATGGTCGTGGGTGTTGCAGCCGCTTTCAGCATTCGCGCCAGATCTTTCCGAGTGGGCCTGACTTACAATACGCCTCTAACTTTCGCGCCTTTCTGGAAGGCGGGCGGTGCGATGTTGGTTATGCTCGCGCTTTCCGTTGTCCTTCAATACTCGATTTTCCCCGAAGGATTTGCCGCGCGCTCCATATCGCCGACGCACGCGCTATGGATGCTGGCCGCAGCAATGCTGCTTCTCGTGCAGACGCTGGGCGAGGAATTGCTGTTTCGCGGATTTTTACTGCGGGTTTGGGGCGCGGTTGTACCCATACGTTTGATCGCCGTCACTGCCATAAGTGGGACGTTCATCTCCCTGCACATCGGCAACCCGGACATTCAGGCCGACATCTACTTCTCGCTCATAATCTTTGCGGCCCTTGAAGTGCTCTACTATTGGGTGCTTTTCCGCACGCGCAGCGTCATGGCGACGTGGGGTATGCACTGGATCAACAACGTCTTTGCGTTTCTGATAGTGGCTCAATTGCCGGGCTGGGATAATAAAATCTCCTTCATCACTTACACCGATCCTGTGCTCAGCGGCGGCGGAAGCTATGCGACCAATCCTTGGCCCTATATAGTGACCGTGCTGTTCATGCTGATTTTCGTGTTGCTGGTCGCGTGGAGTAGATCGCCCTTCTACATGGCCCCCGTCAGCGTGGCCCCGGCACACCCTCAGCCCACTGAAATGGTACAGACCTCTGCGTTGGACAATTGGCCGCCTTGGTTTCCGAAACCAGTCCCCGCTGAACGCACGGGTGCGCCGTGACGACGAAGCGGAAGAACGACCCTTTGGGGCCGCTCAAACGTGCGGTCAGCGTCGCGACGCGGGCGATTGCGGGCGACCCTAAGTTGCAGGTGTCGTTCGTCGGCGATGCGCCTGGCTTCGATGGCAAAAACGTGCGGTTGCCGACCCCGTCGCGAGCGCCGAACAAGAAAGAAATCGCCATCATGCGCGGGCAGGCGGACGCTGCCGCGCTCAAAATCGCGTGTCATGACGTGAAAACGCACTCAGCGCTCGCTCCCCCCGCTGGCCCGGCCCGCGCTATTTTCGAGGCGTCCGAGCAGGCGCGGTGTGAGGCGATTGGCGCCCGCGCCATGCCCGGCGTCGCCCAAAACCTGCGCGCGAAAATCACGGCGAAGTATGAAAAAGTGCGCCCCGGCGACATCGCCAGCCGTGAGGATGCGCCGCTCGAAGACGTGCTGGCGCTGATGATCTGGGAAAGGCTGGCCGGCTTCAACCCGCCCGCGAAAGCCGCCGGGATGGTGGCAGCGTGGCGGCCCATTATCGAGGATCGCACAGGCCCGCTGCTGGAGCGACTAAACGACTGCATCGCCGACCAGAACGCCTTTGCGCGCCTTACCCGCGAAATGCTCTCCGCCCTCAATCTCGGCGACGATCTGGTCGAACCAGATCCGGATGCGGGCAGCAACGAGGACGAGAACGAGCCGCAAAACACCGGTTCGGATGGTGAAGGCGAGCGCGACGAGGCCGAAACGCCCACAGCCGCCGAGGAGCAACTCTCCGGCGACAGCGAGGGCGACGACAACGCCGAGATGAGCGACCAGGGCGAGGCCGACCAGCACGACACGTCAGATAATGGCAATGAGCCGGTGCAGGCGCCGCCGCGCCGCCCGAACCCGTCCGTGCTCGATAATCCACAGGCATTCGGCTACGAGGTGTTCACGCGCCAGTTCGATGAAGCAGTGGGGGCTGAGGCGCTGTGCGAGGCTGAAGAACTTGAACGCCTGCGCAGCTTTCTGGACAAGCAGCTTTCCGTCATACACGTCGCCGTATCCCGGCTGGCGAACCGTCTCCAAAGGCGGCTGCTGGCTCAGCAAAACCGGGGCTGGGATTTCGACCTGGAGGAGGGCACGCTCGACACTGCGCGACTGTCCCGCGTCGTTACCGATCCGTATCAGCCGCTGTCGTTCAAGCGCGAGCGCGAAACCAACTTCCGCGATACCGTCGTCACGCTGTTGCTCGACAATTCCGGCTCGATGCGCGGGCGGCCTATCATGGTGGCCGCGTGCTGCGCGGATATTCTGGCGCGCACGCTGGAGCGCTGCGGCGTCAAGGTGGAAATCCTGGGCTTCACAACCCGGCAATGGAAAGGTGGGCAATCGCGCGAGCAATGGCTGGCGAACGGCAAACCGGCGATGCCGGGCCGCTTGAACGATTTGCGCCACATCGTTTACAAATCCGCCGACATGCCGTGGCGGCGAGCGCGGCGGAACCTGGGCCTCATGATGCGCGAGGGGCTGCTGAAGGAGAATATCGACGGCGAGGCGCTGGCGTGGGCGCACGCGCGCATGCTGGCGCGGCCCGAGCGGCGGCGCATCCTGATGATGATCTCGGACGGCGCGCCGGTGGATGATAGCACGCTGTCGGTCAACTCCGGCTCGTATCTCGAAAAGCATTTGCGGCAGGTGATCGAGGAAATTGAAACCCGCTCGTTCGTGGAACTGATCGCCATCGGCATCGGCCACGACGTGACGCGCTATTACCGCCGCGCCGTCACCATCACCGACGCCGAGGAGCTGGCGGGAGCGATGACGGAAAAACTCGCCGAGCTGTTCAACGATGCGCCGCCGCGCCGGGGGGCGCGTCATTGAGGGATTTCAATTGAAGAAATGCTTTTGCGCGCCGCTTGCGGTTGTAATTTTAACGGTGCTGGCTTCGCCAACGCTTGCGCGCGCGCCGCTCAAGGCCGTCACGCCCATCATAATCACCGCCGAGCCATTTTCGGTGAGCGCGCTCACGCCGCGCGGCGGCAAAATCGGCAAGCTGACATGGCAATGCGGCCTTATCCTGCGCTCCGACGCGCCGCAATTTGGCGGCTTTTCGGGCCTCGCCATCGACAAAACGGGGACGAAACTCACGGCGTTGAGCGATGAAGGCTCTTGGCTCGCTGCAGACCTAAAACTTTCGGATGGGTGTGCAACCGGCATCGCCAACGCGCGCATGGGGCCGTTATCGGGCGCGGGCGGCAAATCGCTTGGCGGCAAGCGCTTCAGCGACTCTGAGGGTTTTGCGGCGGTGCGTAACAGTGAAACTGATGGCGCAGTTTATATTTCGTTCGAGCGCAAACATCGCATTGCGAAATACCTCCTGAAATCCGGGGAAATTACAGGCGCGCCGCAAGCCGTTTCCATGCCTTCGGCGGTCTCGAAGCTCGGCAATAATGAGGGATTGGAGGCTCTGGCGGTGCTACAGGGCGGGCCGCTCAAGGGAGCTATCGTAGCATTTGCGGAAAGCGCCGCAAAGAATGCCGCAGAGGATGCGCCAGCGCCTGGCTGGCTAATTTTCGGCGGCAAGACCGAAGCGCTGCAAATGCGCTTATTCGAAGGCTTCAAGATCACCGATATGACGCCACTCGACGATGGCGGATTAATTGTGTTGGAGCGTTTTTACAAGGGCATGCTTCAGGGCGTACACATGCGCATCCGCTACATAAAGGCGGCCAGCATAAAGCCAGGAGCGCCGCTCGATGGCGAGGTGCTGCTGCAACTGGGTGGTTACGCCAATCAGGTGGACAACATGGAGGGCGCGGCGCTGCATAAGACGAACAATGGCGAGACGATCCTCACAATTATTTCCGACAACAACTTCAACCCGCTGCAACGCACACTGCTAATGCAATTTCTGCTGCCGAAGCTGAATTAGGCGGCTTCGACGGTTTCCGCGATTGTCTTTTTGATTTCGCGTTTCAGGCGGCGCACGTTAAGCGACAGCTCAAGATCGGGCGCTTTCATCAGGAAAGCATCGAGGCCGCCGCGATGCTCCACCGTGCGAAGAGCGTTGGCACTAATGCGCAGGCGCACCTTACGTTTCAGTGCGTCGCTCAAAAGCGTCACCTGGCACAGGTTTGGCTGATAGCGGCGCTTGGTTTTGTTATTAGCGTGGCTGACGAGGTTTCCGACCAAACCCGTCTTACCCGTAAGCTCGCACTGCCGGGGCATGGCGCGTCTCCATTTCGATTATTGAACGTGAATGGCCAGCAAAGCGCGGCGCAGTCATGTTTGAATTAAAGCAAATGTGTAACGCCGTGAAATTTTCCAGTCAAGCGCCGCTTTAGCTGGCTGTCGCTGATTCTGTTTGCCAGATAGGCGGCAACCATCTAAACGCCTTAAATATCGGCGAGTTCTTCGCGCATTCACGGGGCCTACACGTATTTACCAGTCCTTCATGTATTCAAATGAGTATGAGTGACGCCATGACGCCAGCCACCCGACGCCGCACGAGTCTCGCAGCCGTCGTTTTGCTTATGTGCTGCTTCGCCACGGGAACGAGCGCACAGCCCATTGGGGCAATGAAGGTGGACACCGTTTATGACATCAGTTTTAACGGCTTGAGCATCGGTGATTTTCAACTTAACACAAACATGGGGACGCGCGATTACTCCATGACGGCGAAGGCGAATATCAGCGTACTTGGCGGCATGGTGTTCGAGTGGAAAGCCACAACGCGCAGTTCGGGCACGGTGACGGCTGGCGGGCCAAGGCCATCCGCCTACAGCTTTGCTTATCAGACCAGCGATAAAAAAGAACAGATCGACCTTAAGTTCACGTCCAACACAGTGTCTCAGATCACGCTTAACCCGCCGCGCAGGTCGTCATCGAAGCAAATACCGATTACGCAGACGCATTTACAGAATGTCCTTGATCCATTAAGCGCGGTCGTCCAGCTTTCACAGGCCCGCACCCAAAAGCAGAAATCCTCGGCTTGCGATAAGCGTTTGCAAATTTTCGACGGCAAGGCGCGTTATGACCTGGTGTTTTCATCCAAAGGTACGAAGCAGCTTGACGAGAGCGGTTACAAAGGCGTCGCTTATGTGTGCCGCGTTAAATATGTGCCGATCGCCGGGCACAAAGCGGGCAAGAAGGATGACGAAAACGAGCTGGCCGCAGCCAACGACAATATTGAAATCTGGATGATCCCGGTCCCGGACGCGGATATTTTTATACCATATTATATCTCCGTTCCGACTTCGGTCGGGAAGGCGACGATGACCGCGTCCAAGTTTGACCTGACGCTGCCTTCGCAGGTGAAAAAGTCAGTCATTAATTAATAAAAGTATGATATGTCTTACGAGTGTTGCGGGCAACTTTACTTGATCTGTTATGCTCACAGGTTTGATTTCGCCGTTTTCGCCGCTTCCGTTTTTCGAGATCGAACGAAGTTTCACAGCGTCCGGAACTTCGCAGCGATTTACCCGTTCAAAATGACGAAATAGCCCGGACAATTTATGTATGGCTGATTTTGGCACTGCATCCAGCGCAACCCGCCCGGTTAGCGGACGCAACGTAACGGCCGTGTTGGGGCCGACCAACACTGGTAAAACCCACCTCGCGATTGAACGCATGCTCGGGCACCAGTCGGGGCTGATCGGGCTGCCATTGCGGCTGCTGGCGCGTGAAGTGTACGATAAAATCGTGGCTCGCATCGGCGCGCGCGATGTGGCGCTCATCACCGGCGAGGAGAAAATCAAGCCGGACAACCCGCGTTTTTATGTCTGTACCGTGGAAGCCATGCCGCGCGATGTGGATGTGGACTTTCTGGCGATTGATGAAATTCAGCTCGCCGCCGATCCTGAGCGTGGGCACGTATTCACGGAGCGGATGTTCACCGCGCGCGGGCAAAGCGAAACTCTGCTGCTCGGCGCGGCGACCATGCAGGAAACCATCCGCGATCTCCTTCCCGGCGCGAATTTTATCTCGCGGCCTCGCCTATCGGCGCTGACTTACGCTGGTCAGAAAAAAATCACACGGCTGCCTCGCCGTTCGGCCATAGTGGCATTCTCGGCGAGCGAAGTTTACGAAATTGCCGAGCTGATCCGTCGCCAGCGTGGCGGCGCGGCCGTGGTTCTGGGCGCATTGTCGCCACGTACCCGCAATGCACAAGTGGCGCTTTACCAGTCCGGCGACGTGGACTTTCTGGTTGCGACAGACGCTATCGGCATGGGCCTCAACCTCGATGTCGATCACGTGGCGTTTGCGGGCGTGCGCAAATTCGATGGCCGCACGCACAGGCACTTGAGCGCGGGCGAACTCGGCCAGATCGCGGGTCGTGCGGGCCGCTACATGAACGAGGGCACGTTCGGCGTCACCGGCGACGTCGAGCCGCTTGCGCAGGATTTGATCGACAAGCTCGAAAACCACAATTTTGATCCAATAAAGGTTCTGCAGTGGCGAAGCGGCAGGCTCGACTTCTCCAGCCTGGAGAATTTGCAGGAGAGCTTGCGCCAGATGCCGAACTCGCCCCGCCTGACCCGTGCGCGCTCCGCCGACGATGTATTGGCCCTCGAAGCTGCAAGCCGCGATGAGGATGTGCGACGCCTGGTGCATTCACCCGCCGCCGTGCGCCTGCTCTGGGATGCGTGTCAGATCCCTGACTACCGCAAAATCTCGTCAGCCAATCACTCGGAGCTGGTTTCTTCGGTTTACAAATTCATTATGAGCGACGAGGGCGTGATTCCTGAGGACTGGTTCGCCAGCCAGGTCGCCTTCTCGGACCGCACTGATGGGGATATCGATACGCTATCTACGCGCATTGCGCACATCCGCACGTGGAAGTTTGTTTCACAAAAACGGGAGTGGCTCGCCAAACCTGACGAGTGGCAAGCGCGCACGATCGAGATCGAGGACGCGCTATCGGACGCGCTGCATGAGCGGCTTACACAGCGCTTTGTCGACAAGCGCACCAGCGTGCTGATGAAATCCCTGCGCGACAGCGACACGCTTTACGCCGACATCGAAAGCGACGGCAAAATCATGGTGGAGACGCACTTCGTCGGCCGCCTCGATGGCTTCAAGTTTACACCCGACTCCGCTACAGGCGGCGTCCACGGCAAGGCGGCCCGAACAGCTGCCGTTAAAATCCTCACCAGCGAGCTGGCGAACCGGGCGGAAAAATTGACACAAGCTGCAGATGACGCGCTCGCGCTGGACAGGCGCGGCATGATTACATGGTCGGGCCACATTATCGCGCAACTGGATGCGAGCGATGATCCGCTGAAGCCGACAATCACGCTACTATGCGATGAGAACCTGCAAAATAATGACAAGCTGCGGGTACTCCAGAAGCTCAATGAATGGCTGACGCGCTATATTGAAATCCGCCTCAAACCGCTGATAGATCTGTCGTCCGCCGAGGATGTGACGGGGCTTGCGCGCGGCATCGCATTCCGTCTGAAGGAGAACTTCGGCATCCTTCGCCGTGAAACCGTGGCGGAGGAAATCCGCACACTGGATCAGGAAGCGCGTTCACAGCTTCGCAAGTATGGTGTGCGTTTTGGCGCGCATAACATCTATTTCCCGCTGCTGCTGAAGCCTTCGGCGGCCGATTTGCTGCTGATGCTGTGGGCATTGAAACACGGCCCCGAGCATGGGCTGGACGTGCGGGTAATGCCGGACGGGCCGCGGCAGGGTCTTACTTCCACGCATGTCGATCCGGCTGTTCCTGAGGCTGTTTACAAGGCGATGGGCTTCCAGATTTGTGGCCCGCGCGCCGTGCGCATCGACATGTTGGAGCGGCTCGCCGACATTATACGCCCGCTGATCTCGTGGAAGCCGACGGACAGCCAGCCTAATTCGCCAGCAGGCGCCACAGGACGCGGCGCGTTCAAAGTACAGCCCGACATGATGTCGATCATGGGTTGCTCAGCGGACGTGCTGGGCGGTGTGCTGACATCCCTCGGATTTCAGAAAGAGCGGCGGGTCATCGCCAAGCCCGATGCTCCAGCCGCATTGGCTGACGCTGCGGTCGCCATACCTGAGGAAACATCCGTCGCTCAAGCGGCGCCGGAACCGGATGAGGCTGCAACAGCGCCAGCGGAGAGCGTGAGCGCCGCATCGTTAGAGGCGGCTTCGGCTGCAACACCACCAGTCGAGAGTTTGGGCGAAGCCTTGCCAGAGAAGATTACTGTAGCGGCGGCGGAAGTGCCGCCGGTTCAGACGCCTGGTGCTGACGAAGCAGTTGCCATCGATAAAACCGAACCCGCTATCGAGTATGAGGAAATCTGGCGCGTGAAGCGTGCGCGGCCCGATCAGCGTCAGGGCGCTCCGTCCGGGCGTCCGAACCAGCGGCGGTTCAACAACGACCGCGCAGCTCAGGGCGCGCCGCAAACAACCCGCGAGCAGGGACCGCGCGAGAACACTTCGCGTGACTCGGGGGATCGCCCGCAGCGGGCGCCGTCCGACAGGCCGTCGTTTGATCGCAATGCGCCCCGCGAAAATCGTGTAAACGCCGCGCCAGGAGAGCAGTCCGCGTCGGCGCCGCCGCATCAGCGGCGCGACCGCCGACCGAACCCTCGGCCCGCTCAACAGGGCAATCCTCCAGCGGCGGGCGATGCATGTCCGCCCGCGCCGCGAGACAACAACAGGCAGTCAAATTTCAAGCCAAACCGCGATGCACAAGGGCAACAGGGCAAAAAACCGCAGCAGATGCGGGTGATTTCCTCCGCGCCGAAGGATGCGGCGAACTCCGATTCCCCATTCGCCGCGCTGTTGCAATTGAAGGAACGGTTGGAGCAGGGCGCACCGGATCAACGCTGAACGCATGGCGGTTGAGGGCTTACAAAACCAGGCGCAGCGCCTCGACAAATGGTTATGGCACGCGCGCCTTACAAAATCCCGCAGCATGGCGAGCAAGCTGATCGCCGATGGCAAAGTGCGCGTGAACCGCGATAAAATCCTCAAACCCAGCCAGACGGTAAAAGTGGGAGATGTGTTCACTTTGATCATAAGAGGGCATTTGCATGCCGGGCGCGTATTGTCTATGACAGACCGTCGCGTAGGCCCAAGCGATGTAAATCCCTTGTATGAAGACCTGTCTCCCAGCATCGCGGAAAGCTCTAGGGGGCAAGACTTTAAGGCGTAGGGGCGGGACATTTAAGCGCGCTTGCGGGCGGCGCTATGTTGGTATATTGAAAATCACTTCGCCGAAGAGGATGTGTTTTTGCGACCTGGCGTTTCATCGCTTGAGATCTCGCAACCCCTTGGCGACCTACGGAGACCGTCTATGACCTATATCGTTAACGACTCGTGCATCAAATGTAAATTCACGGACTGCGTGGAGGTATGCCCGGTCGACTGCTTTTATGAAGGCGAGAACATGCTCGTCATCCACCCCGACGAGTGCATCGACTGCGGCGTGTGCGAGCCGGAATGCCCGGTGGACGCGATCAAGCCGGATACGGTCTCAGGCGTCGAGCAGTGGCTTGAGGTGAACCGCATATACGCGGAGAAGTGGCCGAACATCACGTCCAAGCGCCCGCACGCGCCCGACGCAAAGGAGTACGAAAACCAGCCCGGCAAGTTCGAGAAGTATTTCTCAGCCGAGCCGGGCGAAGGCGATTAAGTTCAGGGATTATCTTGAAAGTATTCCACTGACGCGCTTGCCGCCGTGACAATACTGGCCCAGTGCGCTTGAACTAGTGCAAAGTTTTGTTTCTCAAAGTTTTCGGGCTTGGGGAGACCCCTTACACAACTAACATTCTTCAAATCGGCATAGAATATTTCATATAATCATAAGCCAGCCTCAGGCAACGGCTGCAAATCAGGATGATGTGACGGTCTTCTACTCTCATTAAGTTCGTGGTGCGCTACATATTTGTCTCGATACTTTTTTATGTCGGCGTGAATCGAGTCGAATCCGACATTGTTTTGCAAGAACTCATTTTTCAGCTGTACGGATACCAGCCTTTTCCAATTCAACGCTTCTTTGTTCTCGCCGAAAATTTTCCACCACGAAATGACAGCTACGTCCATTAAGCAGACGTCATATAACGAGAAGAAGGTAAGCGACCAATTATCATTATTTTGCAGTGCGCGTTTCATTGCACGCATCGAAAAAACGTAAGGAGGATTTGCGCCGCCTCACGTTTCAATCTTACTTCTTCTTCCGTCATAAGTTTTAGTTATCCAGGAAGCTGCGGAGCTTCCGGCTGCGACTTGGGTGCTTGAGCTTGCGCAACGCCTTGGCCTCGATCTGCCGTATGCGCTCGCGCGTGACGCTGAACTGCTGGCCAACTTCCTCCAGCGTGTGGTCGGTGTTCATGCCGATGCCGAAGCGCATCCGCAGCACGCGTTCCTCGCGCGGCGTGAGTGACGCCAGCACGCGCGTGGTGGTTTCGCGCAGGTTGGAGTTGATCGCCGAATCGATCGGCAAGATCGCGTTCTTGTCCTCGATGAAATCACCGAGATGGCTATCTTCCTCATCGCCAATTGGCGTTTCGAGGCTGATCGGCTCCTTGGCGATTTTCAGCACCTTGCGCACTTTTTCCAGCGGCATAGCGAGCTTCTCGGCTAGCTCTTCCGGCGTCGGCTCACGGCCAATCTCGTGCAGCATCTGACGGCTGGTGCGCACGATCTTATTGATCGTCTCGATCATATGCACGGGGATGCGGATGGTGCGCGCTTGGTCTGCGATAGAGCGCGTAATCGCCTGCCGTATCCACCACGTGGCGTAGGTCGAAAACTTGTAACCGCGCCGATACTCGAACTTATCAACCGCTTTCATGAGGCCGATGTTGCCTTCCTGAATCAAGTCGAGGAATTGAAGGCCACGGTTCGTATATTTTTTCGCAATGGAGATAACGAGACGCAAGTTCGCCTCGACCATTTCCTTCTTGGCCTGCCGCGCTTCCTTCTCGCCCTTCTGAACGATCTTCACGATGCGGCGATACTCGGCGATGTCGAGGCCGGTCTCTGACGCGAGCTGCTGAATTTCCGTGCGGATATCCTCGATCTTTTCGCCTTCGCACTCGACGAAATTTTTCCAGCCCTTGGTTTTGAGGGCGCCAACGCGCGCCGTCCAGTTTGGATCAAGCTCGCGGCCCTGATACTCGGACAGAAACTCGTCGCGGCGCACGCCATAGGAATCGCCAAGACGCATCAGGCGGCCTTCAAAGCCCATCAGGCGCTTGTTGATGTCGTAAAGCTGCTCGACCAGCGACTCGATGCGATTCGCGTTCAGCGACAGGCTTTTCACATCGCCGATGATGTCCGTCTTAAGCTTTTTCGCCCGTTTTTCCTGACCGGACGTCAGGTGATCGTCCTGGAGCTGTTTCTCCATCGACGCATCTTGCAGCTTGCGCAGCTTTTTATAGTTGCCCGCGATATTGTCGAACGTCTCCAGCACTTTCGGCTTGAGTTCGGCCTCCATGGCGGCGAGAGAGACGCTGTTCGCCATCTCGTCCTCGTCGTCCATCATGTCTTCTTCGGAGGGGCGCGGCTGACCTTCCGGCTGCTCGGCCTCCAAAACTTCCTCAGGCTCGATCTCGACAGTATGTTGGCCTGGCATTGCGCCGTTGCCAGCCAGCCCCTCAGGCGGGCGTGCAAAGGGGCCGGCATAGGTCGCTTCGAGGTCGATAATGTCGCGAAGCAGGATTTTAGCGTCGTTCAGTTCATCGCGCCAGATGATGATGGCCTGGAACGTAAGCGGGCTTTCGCAAAGCCCTGCGATCATAGCCTCGCGGCCGGCCTCGATGCGCTTGGCGATAGCGATTTCGCCCTCGCGCGAGAGCAACTCGACCGACCCCATTTCGCGCAGATACATGCGCACCGGATCGTCGGTGCGGTCGGTCGGCTCAAGGCTTTTTTCCTGCTTGACCGGCAACTGACTCGACATGGTGCCGTCGTCTTCCTCGTCGGCCGCGATTTCGGCAACGCTTCCCGCCTCGTCAGCCTCCTCGACATCTACAACGTTGACACCGATGTCAGAGAACATCGATAAAATGTCTTCGATCTGTTCGGATGTCACTTCCTCAGACGGCATAACCTCGTTGATTTCGTCATGGGTCACGTAGCCACGGGTTTTGCCAAGCTTGATGAGGCGCTTCACCGCCTGATCAGACATGTCCAGCAACGGGCTGTCAGGCGTTTCGGATGCGGCGGTGTCTTGATCGTCAGTTTTCGCGGTCGTCGCCATGTCTACTCCAGACGTCATTCAAAATTTCATTACTCTAACGATACAACGCTTCAGGAAGGATAAATATCCTGCCATCCGAAATGTCTGATCCTTAATAAAAGAGACGCCAAAAGCCTGATGCTACAAACGGGATGTTAAGCATGATCGGATGAGGATTAAGACAATCCATGAATATCCAGCTATACTTCAAGCGTTAAAGCTCCCTTAACGCAATTCATCGAGTCGATTACCTTTCGAGATCATATCTCCTGTGTGGCCAAAGCGTAACCGTCGATCAACGCTTCCTGACCATCGCCAGCCGTAAGCTGTCTGTTCAAATCCAGCAGCCTCAGAAGATTTTCCTCGCTCAAGTCCTGATCGTATGCCTGTGTTGCCGCTTCTAGCTCCGGTTTCAACGACGACTTACGGTGCAACGCCACCATTTGCCGCCAGCCGATTGCGACGCTCTGGTATGGTGCGTCAGGCTGCGAGTGCCAATCACATTGGTGAGTTATAGCTTGCTTTACCCGGGCCAGTACAGCGCCAAGTCCCCTATTCGTCAATTGATTGCGCAACGCATCTTTGTCAAGAGGATTCGAGATCGCGTGGATGTCAATTATGACATCGCGTAACCGGTTCAACTCAGCCGTCTTGAATATAAGCGTCATCGCGTCTTCAGATGTCTCATCCAAGAGGTGGGGATGATTGATGAGAATGGATAGTATTGTCGCTTCGCGCTGGAATAACTTTGCTGCGCCATCCCCCTGCACCAGCGCGCTTTGCAGCAGGCTTGTCGAGGCTGGCGAAGGCGCGAAATTTCTTATCTGACCGCGAGGCCCACGGTCGTCGCTACGTTTGGCAGACCTTTGGCCGTCTCTCGACCCCGCAAACTGCTGCGACCTGGCCTGTGGCCTGTTGAAATCAGTGCGCTTGGGGTTCAGCAGTTTCCAAAGCCGCTGCTCAAGTTCCTTGAGATAGTAATGGCTGACATCGCGGTCGGCAATCGACGCGGCGCGCGCCTTCAGCCGGCTTTTCAGCCCCGCCTGCGCTTCGGGCGTGGCCGGAGCGGCGCCGTCAATTTCCATCATCCACAGCACATCGATCAACGGACGCGCGGCCTTGATGACAGCCTCCACCGCCGCCGGGCCGCTGGCGCGCAGTAGATCGTCCGGGTCGAGGCCATCTGGCAGGAACGCGAACCGCAGCGTCGCGCCCGGTTTTACATGCGGCAACGCCACATCGAGCGCGCGGAACGCCGCCTTGCGCCCAGCCGTATCGCCGTCAAAGCACAGGATCGGCTCGTCCGCCATACGCCACAGCAAGTTGAGCTGATCCTCCGTTAGCGCCGTACCCAGCGGCGCGACCGCGTTCGGAAATCCCGCCCGCGCCAGCGCGATCACATCCACATAGCCTTCGGCGACGATGATTTCCTTGCGGTCGTAAGCGCATTTGCGCGCGTTGTGTGCGTTGAACAGCACCGAACCTTTGTGAAACAGCGGCGTTTCAGGCGAGTTCAGATATTTGGGCTGCTGATCGGCCTTCAGCGCCCGCCCGCCAAACGCGATGACAGCGCCGGACAGGTTCATGATCGGAAACATCAGCCGGTTGCGGAATCGGTCATAGGGCGTAGCGATGTCCTCGCCCGAAATGAGCATCCCCGTGCGCGCCGCTTCTTCAGCGCTAAAGCCAAGACTGGCCAGATACGTTTTCAGTTTATCGCGGCTCTCGGGCGCATAGCCGAGCCGAAAACTGGCGATTTCAGCGTCCGAAACGCCGCGCCTCGCGAGGTAGTCACGCGCCTCACGCCCGACGCCCCCGCGCAGCTCCCGCTCGAAAAACGCCGCCGCCGCCTCCGTTACGCGCCGCAACCGGTCGAATTCAGCCTCGCGCTCCTGCTGCCTCGGTTCCGGCATGGGCAGCGGCACGCCCGCCTCCTTCGCCAGCCGCTCGACAGCTTCGGCAAACGACAGTCCCTCGGTCGTCATCACAAACTTGAAAACGTCGCCATGCTCGCCGGACGAAAAGCAGTGATAAAAGCCCTTCTGGTCGTTGACCGTAAACGATGGCGATTTCTCGGCTTTGAAAGGCGACAGCCCGGCATACTCGCGCCCCTGCCGCTTCAGCTTCACGCGCCGCGCGACGACCTGGCTGACCGGCAGCCGCTGGCGAATTTCATCGAGCAGGAAAGGCGGAAAGCGCATGTAATACCTCCTGGTGATCAGCCTAACCGATTCGCTGCCCCAGGGGCGCGAGCTAAACCCAGACCCCGTTTTCCACATATTGCGTTCGCTGGAATCGCACATGTTGTGGTCGGAGCACTGCATATTGCGCGGAATCGGATAGCGTCGTGATTGGGCGGGAGAATAATTTGTTCAATAAATGGGCGGTACTATAGGAATTTACTCCCGATGACGCATGCATGGGCAAAACGTAAACGAAGTCTTTTTCAGTTTTTTGATTGGGACGAGACAAAACGCCGACGAAATTTAGAAAAGCACGGCATCGACTTAGTGGCCGCTTCAAAAATATTCTCGTGTCGCTTCATGGATAAGCGTTCACCGCACCAAAACGAAGAACGTTTCTTGGCTGTCGGAGTTTTAAGCGACATTGAGATTACAGTCGTATATACTCAACGATTCAGAACCTGTAGAATCATATCCGCGCGCAGAGCGAGGACAAATGAGCGAAAAGCATATTACCAGAGTTTCAGCCGCTGAGCTGAACATGCTAAAAGATAAGACGGATTACGAGCGGCTGCGCAACCTGACGGACGAGGACATCGCCGCCGCAGTCGCGGATGATCCGGACGCCGCGCCCATCGACCTGGACTGGTCGGATGCCGAGGTTATCATTCCACCCGCCAAGACCGCGATCAGCATCCGCGTGGACGCCGACGTGCTCGACTACTTTAAGGCCACCGGCCAGGGCTATCAAACACGCATCAACGCGGTGCTGCGGCGCTACATGGACCGGCAAAAGGCGAAGGCGGGTTAGCGGGCGCGGATGCAAAGCTGGGCTTGCGCGACGCATTTTTGCTCCTGGCCGATGGCGCCGCCGAAATCGATGTAATTTTTGCACATTACTTTGCGGTCTTTGACGACGAGGCCGACTTTGCCGGATGCTGTTAGGCGGCTTTTGGCCTGATCTAGCGCGTTGTCGAGATTGCCTTCGGCATAAGCCCGCGTTTTCTCCTCGCCAAAATATGCCGCGACAGCAGCAATGGTCTGGCAATTGGTCACGGCTATTTTCGCGGGCTTTGGTTTGGGCTTCAGGGTTTGAACCTGTGCGGCGGCTGGCACGAGGCACACCAGGCCGGAAGCCAGCATGCAGACAACGGTAAGCAGAACAAGATGTGTTGAGCGCATAGTCATTCCTTGGCGATGGCGTCGGCGAAGTCGATGGTACGATGCGCCAACTCGGCGTGTAGCAGTTCCACCATGCGGCCATCAAGGGGGATGACGCCTTTGCCCTGATTTTCCGGAAGCGCGAACGCGGCGATGATTTTGCGCGCGTGCGCCACGTCCTCCGGCGAAGGCGCAAACGCTTCGTTCGCGGCGCCGATCTGACTTGGGTGGATAATATGCTTGCCGTCCATGCCCAGCTTGCGGCCGAGCGCGGAATCGGCGGCAAAACCCGGCTCGTCCTTAAAGTCGTTGAACACGCCGTCGATCATATCGACCCCATGCGCGCGCGCCGCTAGCAGGCACGATGAAATCCAGGCGAGCATCGGAAGCCGGTCAGGCGTTAGCGCAATGCGCGTCTGTTTGGCGATGTCGTTCGGGCCGATAATAAAAGCGGCAATCGGATAAGCCGGATGGCTGGCCTTCGCCGCAATGTCCTTGATGTGCAAAATAGCGAGCGGCGTTTCAATCATCAGCCAGAGAGCAATTCCAGGCGCATTTCGCGCCAGCAGCCGCGCCCGCGCCATATCGACATCCTCGGCGGTTTCGACCTTTGGCAGCACAAGCCCATGCGCCCCGGCCGTTGCCGCCAAGTCGGCCTCGCCCAAGGCCGTAGATAGCGAATTGATGCGGACTAGGACTTCACGGCGTCCGAATCCGCCTTTTTGCACGGCGGCGACCACCTGCGCGCGGGCAATGTCCTTCGCGTCGGGCGCCACGGTGTCTTCGAGATCGAACATTAGGCAATCGGCCGCGAGGCCCGCCGCCTTTTCGAGAGCGCGGGCATTGGAGCCGGGCATACTGAGGACGCTGCGGCGCGGGCGGATTGCTGTCATGGAAACTTCCTTCGATTTTTTGCGCCGGACGCGATATTCTGTTTAAGCGTGGTTCAAGTTTAGCGAACAAGCGCGTGCGGATAAAGTTCAACGAAGGTTTTGGCCATGGCGGCGGTACTCCTTTTTTCATCGCAGGTGGCGCATGGGCATGTCGGCAACTCGGCGATGCAATTCGCATTGCAACGGCTGGGCGTAAACTGCGCGGCGGTCCCATCGATTTTTCTATCGAACCGCCCGGACTACGCCGCCGTTCATCATACCCAGACGGCGGTCGAAACCTGCGACGGCGTGCTGAGCGCCCTTGAGGCAAACGGGTGGATGAACGATCTGCGCGCTATCATTACTGGCTATTTGCCGAGCGAAGCGCATGTTGCGCTCGCGGCAAGGTGGATTGAGCGGCTCCGTGCGGCCAATCCCGCCGTTCTTTACATCTGCGATCCCGTGATTGGCGATGAACCAGACGGCGTCTATCTGGATGAAGCGGCGGCGCGGGCGGTGCGCGACCAGTTAATTCCTCTTGCGCAGATCGCAACGCCCAACCGCTTTGAACTTTCATGGCTGACGGGTTTGAGCGCCAACACATCCGGTGAAACCGTTAACGCCGCGCGGGCGCTTGGGCTAAACACGGTGCTGGTGACGTCGTCGCCCGCCGAGAATGAAACGCGGCTCGCAAATACACTCGTACTTCCTGCCGAGGCCTGGATGGCGACGGTCGCGCGGCGTGAAAGCGTACCCCATGGCACGGGCGATTTTCTTGCCGCCGTATTTACCGCGCGGCTGCTGCAGGGTTACCGCGCGGAGGAAGCGCTGGCCCTCGCTACCGCCAGCATGGACGCGCTCGTGTCAGCAAGCGCTGGCTTGACTGAACTGGAAATGGCCGCATCTCAATCGGTTTGGGCAGACCCGATGCCGTGGCCGATCCACGAACTCTTCTCTACCCCGCATGCTCCCGTGCTCATGACCGCATGACGCGTCTCGTCGCGGGCGTGGACGGCTGCCGGAGCGGCTGGATTGCAGTGTTTGTCGATGCGGACAAGTTAGGCGTCGCCACCGTCTCGTTGGTTCAGCGCTTCGACGACATCTTGCTCACAGACGCGGTGCTTATCGCCGTCGACATACCCATTGGCCTGCCCGATTTTGTCACCCGCGACGGGCGCGGCTGCGATAAAGCGCTCCGGTCAAAACTGGGCGCGCGGCAGTCCTCCGTATTTGCGGTGCCTGCGCGGGAGGCTGTGATGCAGTTCGATTACCCGGCGGCTTGCGAGGCCGCGTTCGCCCGCTCCGACCCGCCGCGCAAGGTATCCAAGCAATGCTTTTTCCTGTTTCCAAAAATCCGGGAAGTTGATGCGGCGTTGCAAAGCTCGTCACAGGATCGGGTTTTCGAGTGTCATCCTGAAGGCGCGTTCTGGGCTATGAACGGGCAGGAGGCACTAACTGAGTCGAAAAAATTAAAATCGCGCCCGTTCGCGCCCGGCATGAGCTTGCGCCGTAGCCTGCTTACGCGCGCGGGCTTTTCCGCTGACTTTCTTGTTAGCGCGCAATTCCGCGCGGCCGATGCTGGTGAGGACGATTTTCTCGATGCCTGCGCCTGCGCTTGGACAGCAGCTCGCCGGTTGCGGGACGAGGCGATATGCTTTCCGGCCGATTCACAGGTCGATGGGCGCGGCCTGCGTATGGAAATATGGGCTTGAAGCCCTAGCGGCCTCGTTTTGGCCGTGCTTGTTCACCAGATACGTGCATTGGCTGAAACGCCCAACCCAACACCTTAAGGAATTGCATGATCGGCGCGTTATTCGCGAAAGGGCGAAGTAGTCGCCTCAAACCTGGCATGGCGGCGCGCAATCTGGCCGTCGATCTTCTCCTCGCGGTGCTGCAGGGTAAACGCCCGCTGGATGACGCCTTCAACCAGATGGCGGCCTCTGTGCAGTTCCGCGACATGGAGCCGCGCGACCGGGCGTTTGCGCGCGCCATCGCGCTCACCGCATTGCGCCGCACCGGGCAAATCCGCGATGTGCTGGCGCAATTTATCGACAAGCCGCCGCCAGCCCCCAAGGGCGCGCTGGATGAAATCCTGCTCGCGGCCACAGCGCAGTTACTCTTTATGGGTGCGCCCCCGCACGCCGTGATCGATCTGACGGTAGATCAAATCAAAGAGGATGCCGGCGCGCGGCGCTTTTCGCGGCTGGCGAACGCCGTTCTGCGTCGCGTTTCGTTGCAAGGCTCGGCGCTTGTCGCGAGTCAGGATGCAGAGGCGCTCAGTACGCCTGAATGGCTTTGGCTGCGCTGGGTGAAAAACTACGGCGAGGATAACGCGCGCCGCATTGCCGCGCAGCATCTGGCTGAGGCGCCGCTCGATCTCACCGTGAAATCGGACGCCGCCGGTTGGGCGTTGCGGCTAGGCGGCGTGGCCCTGCCGACCGGATCGGTGCGTTTCATCGCCAAGGGCATGATCGACGATCTGGAAGGCTATGCGCAGGGCGAATGGTGGGTGCAGGACGCCGCCGCCGCGCTGCCCACCAAACTGTTCGGCCCCTTAAGCGGACTGAAAGCTGCGGATTTGTGCGCGGCGCCGGGCGGCAAAACCGCGCAATTGTGCCTGGCGGGCGCGGCGGTGACGGCGGTCGATCACTCCAAAGGGCGGCTGCGGCGCTTGTTAGACAATCTCGCGCGTTTAGGTATGGCTGCGGATGTGGTTGAGGCGGACGCAAGCTCCTGGGAGCCCGGCCCTGTGTTCGACGCGGTTTTGCTGGATGCCCCCTGCTCGGCGACGGGCACGATCCGGCGCAACCCAGACATCGCAACGCTGAAGACCCACGCCGACCTCGAAGCGCTGTCAGGCCTCCAGTCGCGACTTCTCGATCAGGCGTGCGCAATGCTTAAGCCGGGCGGCTCGCTGGTGTACTGCACATGCTCGCTAGAGCCGGAGGAGGGCGAAGACCAGATCGCCGCGCTGTTGGCCCGCAATCCGGGGGTGCGCCTCGAGCCGCTCGATGCGGCGGATTTCCCCGAGATCGCCGCGTTCATCACGCCCGGGGGCACCCTGCGCACCCTCCCGTGCGGCCTGCAACTAAGCGACCCCGACCTCAGCGGCCTCGACGGCTTCTTCGCCGCGAAGATTGTTATGCAATTGTAAAAGCCTAGTTCGCGCGCGTCAAAACATCAATGCGGTAGCTGTCGAAGCGCAGTTGCTGGACTAGGGCAAGCTTGCCCGATGTTGCAGCTATAAATAAATCCGCAGCCGCGTCTCCGCTTAACGGATACTCGGTTGGCTCCGTCCAATGCACCAGCATGCAGTCGCCGAAAGGATGGAGGCTATGCGTTAAGAGCTGGGCCAACCTAGCAACATCCCCTTCATCGAGATAGTAAACGACTTCAGACAGAAGGATGAGATCGAAATTACCCTCCGGCCAGTCCTTGGGAACCTGCATTTGGGCAAATGAGACGGCCTCAAGCGCCGCGCAACGCTTCACCGCCACTTTTAAAGGCTCGGCTGCAATGTCCGCCGCCAGCAGCCGTTCGCACCGCCTCGCCAGCAATTCCGTCAAAACCCCTATTGAACACCCTATTTCGAAAGCGGACTGATACCGTGGTTTGGGCAACGCCTGCAAAGTCTCGCGGTATTTGCCGCGCTCGTAATCGCTGGTTTCAAAGTTCCACGGATCGGCCGACGATTGGTAAAGTCCATCGAAGTATTCGCGCGAAAGGGTAGGGCGCGTTGGTTTTGTCATGGCGCGAGGAAAATTTCATAAGGACGCTCGAATACGGAAATCACCGCGGAGCTTAGTTTGAAACCGTCGGGGTCGTCATCGATCATATCCGTCACCTGGCTGCGATGCGCCCGTATCGCGCTTTGCTTTGCCGCTAGATGCGCGGCGATATCGAGCCGGACGCCAGCCGGTGCGTCTTCCGCAATGGGCGCGGGGAGTGCCCGGCCCCAGACTGGATAGGCCCACAATCGCATGTGCAGCCTGCGGCTCTGAACATTTTCAGCCATTCGCCAGGCAGCTTTGTGATCCAGGTGATGGTCGTGACGCCACGTACAGAATAAGGCGGCGGCGCTCGCGGTCTGGCAGATGCGAAAGACGCTTTCCACGGCGGCAGAAAAGCCTTCGCCACTAGCTGGCAGCGCGCCGTCCTGCAGCCCCAGAAAAACAATCCGATCAGGGTCAAGTCCCAGCAGTTTGGCCGCTTCGCTTGACTCAAGCCGCCGCGTTTCAGCAAGGCAAGGGGCGGGAAATCTGGCCGAGTTCGGATGCGACTGCGTTCCGTCCGTCATGACTATGATGATGACAGGCCGTTCATGCGCTGCAGCTTGCGCAATAAGGCCGCCGCAACCAAGCGTTTCGTCGTCGGGGTGAGGCGCCATGATAACAACGCCGCCATCCTGCCCGCATAAGTCCGTAAAAGCGCCGAATGGCAACGACTCTGCTTGTTCGATATAGGCAGGCTCACTCATGATGCAGTCCACATCCCGTTCAATGGACTATCTTTCGTCAATGCATACGCCGCCGCCTCCGACAGAACGCGGTCCGGCGCAGGCTGACGCAAATATGTTGCTAGGTCGCGCATGACGCGCTCGGCCGGGTGGGGCTGAAGCAGACAATTCAGACCGATAGACTTTTGAACGAGTTCGATAACGTCCAGAGCGGCGCGCTCCACGGCGTGTCTGGCCAGACCAACATACGATGTCCGCTGTTCGGCGCACAAAGCATCGTTCTCCGCCTTCATCGCCGCAGACTTTACCCACAACGCGGCAGTTTCGATACAGATCAGTGCTTGGGCGAAGCGCGCCTTCTGATACGGGTCATGCTGGCGCCCGGCTGTGACCAAGTCGTCGCGCAGACATTCGACAAGCGCATCGATTGCCCCCAGTTGCGCGGCAAGAAAACGCCATGCGCCCGCGGAGAAGTCCGGCTGGCGAAAATAGTCTCCCGGTTTTCCGATCAAGGATAGTCGGGAAATCTCGATGCCGGAGAAATCCATGCCGCCGCTTCCCGACGCGCGCATCCCCAAGGGCTTCCAGGATGATAAATCGCAGCGCTCATCACGCTCTAACTCAACCAACACCATAATCTTTTGCGCGCTTGCCTCTGTCGCTGTGACAAGCGCCCGCTCGACAAAAGCCGCGCCTGAACAAAAACATTTAGCGCCGTTAAGAACAGCGCCGTCGGCAAGTTCTTCAATTTTTAAAGGATTGCCAGCTTCCGCATTCCAGATGGCAAAGAATTTCCCTTCGGTCGCGTCATCGTAAGCTTGGGCAAATTGCCGCCTTGTTCCATATCTTGCAATGAGCAGCAGCGCGTTAAAATGCCCTTCGAACAGGCGCGCGACAGATAGATTTGCGTAACCCAAACTACGTAAAATCGCTTGGATTTCTGATGCCGAAGCAGGTTTATTCTGCCCCTTGACCATTGCAAACGCTAACTGCGCAGCCCGCGTGAGAAGGCCCGCAGACGCCATGGCTGAGATATCCGCCACGGGAAACTCGCCCGATTGATCTAGCTTGGAAGCATTTTGCCGGATCTGCGCGACAACATCTGAGGGCGCGCCGTTCTTAAAATGAGGCCCATCTGACGGACGCACGAAAATTTCTGCGGGCCGTTCAGATACGAATCCATCGGTATGTGTCATTCCGCCTGACCCGTCAGTGTGCATTTCCAAAACCAGACCAGAGGTTATCGCGGATAAACGCCGTAGCGCCTTCCGTTTTGGGCGATTCGAGGAGAGCTAGCGCCCGACGAGCCAACAGAATTTCACGTTCCAGACTCACAGGGTGAACACGCCGCGCTTTCAGCATCGGAGAATGCCGCACAAGGTTCGCCCAGCCTAAGCCGCAGAAAGGTTGCTGCAGGGCGTTGTCCAATTCCTCCACGCTCAGCAGCAAACGAGCGGCCAGACGGGTCAGAGGCGCTTCGGGTTCCTCCTGATAGGCAGCCCGGTATTGGCGCCGCAGGGATGCCTGCCGGAAAATATCTTTCACAGGCAAAAGCGCTGAATCGCATGGGTAGTCGGGGTCTATCGCGTATATCGAGATAAGATCGGCGACGCCTCCTGGCGCTCTGCCCTCCGTTCGAGGGGATGTCCAAACCCGGATATCGAGCGAGTGCAAAACTTTGCAATCCACTTCAAGAAGCCTAGATACGAATGCGCGATCTTCGGCAAGCGGCACTTCCGGGACGCCGCCCGTTTTGCGGTAGGCGTCTAGCGTCACCGCTAAATTGGCCCCCCAAGCCCAGATATGATTTGGATACGGGTCGTGTGGGTTAGGGTCTAACAGCGCGGCAAGTTCTGCCTGCAAACCCGCATACTCGGCTTCGCGCTGGCGAATAGGTGGCATGCGGATTTTTGCCGCCTCGGACGGCTCAAAATCGACGCTTCCGGCAATCGCATCGGCGCCCGCGTTTACAGCCATGCTAATTTTGGCGAGCCAGCCGGGTTGGGGCCTGGTATCCGCATCTGTCGTCACAATAATTGTGTCCGGAGAACAGGCGTTCGCTGCGGCGAGCGCCAAAGTCCGGGCGCGCGCGGTCCCAGCATTGGCGTGACGGGCAGACAAATTCATAACGGCGATATGGACAGGAATCGTGGTTGTTTGCGCTATGGCTGTGGATACGCTTACCGTGTTGTCGGTGCAGTTGTTAGCGGCGATGACAATACTTACGTCTCCGGCGTAGGACGCAGCTTCCGCTATCAGCGCAGGTAAACTGGCCGATATCGCGTATTCCTCATTTCTCGCCGGGATGGCAATGACGATAGGCCGCATGATTTTCTGGGTACTTTAAACTGGTGGACATTACACGAACCCCCGCACGCAAAATCGGTTCCGTCTTGTAGCAAACACGCAAGGCCACGCGGGAGGTGAAATCGGAAATCAACGTCGTTGCGAGCAAAGCAACCAATCTTTGTCCGCTGACAGCTATGTATCGCCAACGGCGTCCATCGCTTCCTTGCGACGACGACTGCGACCGGTGTTACGCAGGCCGCTAAAATTGGGAGCAGCCATCTGCGCTGAGGCCCGATCTAATATTATCATAAGCGGGATAAAACGGGCGCGCTCAACTACGCGAAACGTCAGCGCTTTTTATTAAACTCGGTCTGGATATCCAACTTTATCGTGTCAGAAACTGCGGGGGCAAAAGCGCCGACACCAAAATCGCTCCGCTTAACCTCGCCTTTAGCATCAAAACCCATCGAAAGACCATTCGCGACATAAGGGTGCATGCCGGAAAAGTTGGGCTTCACATCCAGGGTCACAGGCTTTGAAACACCTTTTATTGTGAGTTCGCCCGTTATTCTTCCAGTCTCGCTACTTAATTTTTCAACTTTTGTGCTGGCGAATTTGGCGGCAGGATATTTTTTATGTCGAACCATTGATCGCTTCTGAGGTGTTCATTGAAAAGCGATGAAAGGCTTTCAAGTTTATCGAGCGGAAATGTAATTGTAAGCTTGCTGTTCTCAGGCGTCGACTCATCGAAAACAAGCTCGCCCTCGGCGGAGGTGAAATAAACGCACTGGCTTGTCACGCCAAAATGGCTCCAGCAGCCGCGCACGGTGCTGTGGGTTTTATCCATGACGTAAACAGTCTGGGCGCTAACCGTAGAAGCGGAAGCGATATAGGCTGCGATCAACAACCCAAGGTAAAATCTGGTCATCGCGTTGCCCTTGCAGCGGGAGTTTAAGCTATTGATTTGAGTGGCGGACCGAGGAAGATTCGAACTCCCGACCCTCAGATTCGTAGTCTGATGCTCTATCCAGCTGAGCTATCGGTCCTGATGGCGCTTTGAATGAAACGCGCGGCGCTATTCGACGGCGTTATATTCCAACCCAGTATGTATCCCGTCTTATCGCATGTGGCAAGCGCTACTGCATGGGAACATTCGATCCCGCATCCGGCTTCCGCTTCTCGCGTCTCCGTCCGCCTACGTTGTCCATCCGCTTACTGTCTGGAATTTCTAGCCGGAAACTGGCGCCTTTTATCGTGTTCATAAGTGTTAGCGCGCCTCCATGGGACCGGGCAATCTCAGATGAGATCGCCAGACCAAGACCGGTTCCGCCCTCACGGGACGAGCCGCTGAACGGTTCGAACAGGTGCTCTCGCGCCCGGTCTGGAACGCCCGGCCCGTTGTCGCTAATCATCATAACCACTGCATCGCTCTCACGCCGCGCCGAAAACCTGATTTCGGCATGCTCGCCGTTTAGGGCAGCTTTTTCTAAAATTTGAACCGCGTTGCGCAGGAGGTTGCTTAGAACCCGAAAGAGCTGGTCTCGGTCTGCGTCGATTTCCAAGTTAATTTGCAAATCCAAGCGCCAGCGTACCAGGCTGTGTTCAAGCAAACCGACACTATCCGCTGCTTCCTCAACCAAAGGCATAAGAGGAAATTTTGCGCGTTTTGGAGCCATTTCGCTGGTTTTGCCAAATCGGAGTGTCTCGGTGCAAAGCTGAATGGCCCGGTCGAGCGAGACCATGAGTTTGGGCGCAAACCGCTGCACGATGGGGTCGGTTGAAACAACCATACGGTCGGACAACAGTTGCGCCGTCGCCAGAATATTGCGCAGGTCGTGATTGATCTTGCTGACCGCCAGGCCGAGCGCGGCGAGGCGGCTTTTCTGCTGAAGCATGTCGGCGAGATCGGTTTGCATGTCCGCCAGCTCTTTTTCGGCGGTGCCCACTTCGTCCCCCCGCGCTGAAGGTACGATAACCCTGCTGCGATCCTCCGGGTTATGCCGGAAGCGCACCATGTTCCAGGTCAGCCGCAAAATGGGCCGCACGAGAAGCGCATTGAGACTGAGATACACAAGCGCGGCTGTGATGAATGAGATGAATAGCGAAAGAAGAAAGATATTCCATGCAAATTTGTACAAGGCGATTTGAAGCGGGCGTTCATCCATAACAACTTCTATCAGCGTGCCGACGCCAATCTCAGGTTCTCCTATAATGCGTATCAGGCGACCTTCGGGCGCAACGAACACATAAAACCCGTCCGATATCAACGAGAACCAGCTTGCTTCGCGCAAATCATAACTCGTGTCGACTTCCCGCTGATCGTCCATCTGAATAACAAGTTGGCGGGAGTCGTCTCGGCGCAAAGCAACAGCGCGGACGCCAGCGGTTTCCATAAGCTCGCGCCGCAGCTTTTCGGGCAGAGTATAATCGGGGGCGGCTTCGAGCGCCAAAGATGCGATCTGCGCTGCTGTTATGCGGTCGAGCAGCCAGTTTTTGCGGTAATTTGCGACAGAAGGCGCGAAGATAAGCACCTCGGCCAGCATGACAAAGCCAATCGTCAGCATCAGCAGTTTTGTCGAAAGACTTACATTCGACAATATTGGCCACGCTTTGGAGAAAGCACGGGCAGGTTTCTTGAGTTCGGTTTCTTGGCTTTCTGAAACAGTCACGCAAAACTCTCGACTTAAAGCGTAAAACGGCGCTCCTCCGCTCACCCCAATCGGGCCAGTAATCCTATAACACGACGGATGAGCGGATTGGTTAAACTGGGAAGAAAATAAGTGACCGCCGCCCGTTTATTGACTTCCGACAGCGTTGGATACGGGGCGACATAGCTTGCCATGGCGCGAATGTTTATTTTGCCCTGCATGGCCAGACTCCAAAGCTGAATGGTTTCGCCAGCGTGCGCGCCGACCGCTCCAGCCCCCAGAATGCGCCCACTCTTGCTAACAATCACTTTGACAAATCCTTCCGTCGTACGCTCGGCCTGAGCGCGATCGTTTTCGTGGTTCGGCCATCTCAAAATACGAATGCGGGCGCCATGTTTTTTCCTCGCGTCCGCTTCGGTAAGCCCGACCTGCGCCAATTCCGGCTCTGTGAAGGTCACTCGCGGCAAGCCAGAGTGGTCGGCGCGCGCAGGGATGCGGAATAGCGCATTTTTCACCACAACGTTCGCGTGATAGCCCGCGACATGGGTGAATTGCAGTCCGCCCGCCACGTCGCCAATCGCGTAGATGCGTTTGTTCGACGTTTTGAGGCCGCTGTTTACGGCAATGCCTCCGCGATCGAATTTTATGCCTGCCGCCTCCAGATTAAGGCCTTCCACGTTCGGCCTTCTGCCAGTCGCAACCAACAGATGCGTTCCTTCTATTGAGTATGGTCGCCCATCTTTGTTGAACACAACCTGAACCTTCTGGCCGAAGGGTTCAAGCCGCTCCACGCGCGCATTTTCGAGAATTCGCACGCCTTCGGTTCGCAAACGCTCGACTGCGACTGTTGCTAGCTCGGGATCGTCGCGCGATAAAGCTGTCTGAGCTTCAAGAACGGTTACTTCGCTGTCCAAACGCCGGTGCGCCTGGGCAAGTTCCAGCCCGATTGGGCCGCCGCCAATAATAATAAGATGGGCAATGCGGTAGTTCACGTCGAAAATCGTCTCGTTGGTGAAGTATGGAACCTTATCTATGCCCGGTACTGGCGGTATGGCAGGTGAAGAACCGGTTGCAATAATAAAGCGCCGTGCTTTTATCTCGATGTCATTGACAACAACTGTCGATTTGTCTTTGAACGTGCCCGGTCCCAAGATGATTTGCACGCCGAGGCCGGTAAAACGCTCGACGGAATCGTTGGGCGCTATCGCCGCGATCACGGATTTAACGTGGTCATTGACCAACCGGTGATCGATGCCGGGTTCAACCGCCTTGATCCCGAAAGGCCCCGCGTCGCGCATGGCCTGCGCGCGCTTGGCGGCCGCGAGCAACGATTTTGACGGCACGCAGCCATAATTCAGGCAATCGCCGCCCATTTTGTGCTTTTCGATGAGCACAACCGATGCGCCCAACTGGGCCGCGCCCGCCGCGACGCTGAGGCCGCCGGAGCCAGCGCCGATCACGCACAAATCAGGCGTCAAAACCTTATCCATCGCCGTCCCCTTAAATCGCGCCGCGCTGCCTCAGCTATG
>JAWXCE010000074.1:0-29983 GCA_034440495.1 Hyphomicrobiales bacterium
CGCGCCGCAGGTCGTCGTCGTCCATGGCGGGCAGATCGTCGTGAATGAGCGAGTAGCAGTGCACGCATTCGAGGGCTGCGCCCGCGTTGAGAGCAGCCTCTGATGTCACCCCAAAGAGTGCGGCGCATTCTATTATGAGGAACGGCCGAAGGCGTTTTCCCCCGCCCAACGTTCCGTGGCGCATGGCGGCGGCGAGGCGCTCCGGAGGCTGCGCGTTATCGGTAACATAAGTTAGCAAGTCTTCAAGACGCGCTTCAATTAGTGTTGCGCAGGATTGAAGGCGCTGGTTAAAAGTGTCGCGCGGGTTGAGCTTTAACACGTAATGCATTCATGACAATTGTTGCACGAAATCTGCGATATCTTAAAGCGTGGCTTAAGTCCATGCGCTTGGCGCTTTGGCGGCGCTTCGGGCTGGTTTTCCCAGACAATGTTGCAAAAAATGAAGCAAATGCGACTTCGGGCTGGCGCGCAAGGCATCCGCAGCTTGATCGCACCGCGCGGATTGCCGCCGTTTCGCTGGTTGTTTTCCTAGTCGCGCCCTACGTCTTTGTATTGCTCTACCGCTTCATCGACCCCCCATTTTCATCGCTTATGGTGCAGCAGGCGCTAACCGGCGTGTCGATAGACCGGCGATGGATGAACATTGAGGATATGTCAAAAAATCTGCCGCAAGCCATCATTGTCTCCGAAGATAGCGCGTTTTGCCAACACTGGGGTGTGGATTGGCGTGCGGTTGAAGATGCGATCAAAGACGCGGAAAACGGCGATATTCCGCGCGGCGCCTCGACCATCACCATGCAGACCGCCAAGAACATGTTTTTGTGGCCTGAACAGACCTACCTGCGTAAAGCGCTGGAGGTCCCTCTCGCCTACTGGATGACCGCCGTCTGGCCGAAATGGCGTGTGGCGGAAATTTACCTGAACATCGCCGAATGGGGACCGGGCATTTTCGGGGCCGAGGCGGCGGCGCGGCGGCACTTTGGCAAATCGGCGACCGACCTCAGCCAGAGCGAGGCGCTGTTGCTTGCGGCTGCGCTACCGAACCCGATCCGCAACAACGCCGCCAAACCCGGGCCGCGTTTGCGCAACCGCGCCGCGCGCCTGCGAGGCCGCGTGAGCCGCGAAAAAAACGCCGCAGGTTGTGTGTTTGAGTGATTGCTTTCCTACGATACCCTTTACCCATTCGCAACCGCACTTCTCGCCGGTAGAGGCTGGCTTAATTTTGATCTTGACATGCAGCTTTGCGCAAAATGCCATTTGCCCTCGCGTGAATTCCCGGGTATTAGTCTAGCTAAAATTGGAGTTTGACATGGCTGTACCTAAGCGAAAAACCTCACCTATGAAACGCGGCTTCCGGCGCTCAGCCGATGCGCTGGTATCACCTGTGTATGTCGAGGATAAGGATTCTGGCGAGCTGCGCCGGCCTCATCATATCGATATGAAAACCGGGCAGTATCGGGGACGTCAGATTTTGGCGCCTAAGCAGGACGTCTAGTATCATTGTTTCGCGCGGGGGATCGAGGAACCTGGGCTGAGCGTCGGCGTTTGCGCAACGTCTGGTTCAAAAGGGAAAAGTCATGCTTTGGAATATTCCTTGGATCGTTGTCGCGCTGATTCTTTACAACGTCCTAGCCCTTGCGTTCAGTGTAAACCCTACGGTTGGGGCTAGCGTATCCGTGTTCGATCAGGAACTTTTGCGCACGACGTTGCTATCCCAAACACCATGGGCGTTGACGCTTGGCGACCTGATGATTTCCCTCACGCTTGTGCTGTTGTTTGTTGAGTTGATGAAAGCGTCACGTCACAGCACAATATCCGCCGCCGATCACGGGCTTTCGATGTTGCTGTTTATCGTCTGCCTCGTTGAATTCATTACCGTGCGCCAGGCTGCGACGTCCGTTTTCTTTATCATTCTCATGGTGACCCTGATAGACGTTATGGCGGGTTTTGTTATCTCGATCAGGTTCGCGCGGCGGGGTTTGTCGCTCGGGACTGAAGCCGCCTAACCATTTATCGTATCGCCAAGGCCAACGTCACAAACTGGGGAATGAACATGATCTCAAATTTTCCATGGCTACTCGTCGCCGTTATCCTTTACAACGTCATTGCTTTTAGTCTAGGCGTTTCGCCAGAACCGGATGCGGCTGGTAGAATCGTGACTGCGTTCGATAATCCATTGATGAGCTTCACGATGATTTCAGGCGCTGTCTGGCAGCTTACACTGGGCGACGTAATGATAATGCTTACGCTGGCGTTCTTGTTCATTGAACTTATCAAAGCAACACGCACCAGTAGCTACTCGATTGTCGATCATGCACTTTCGATGGTTGTGTTCATTATCTGCATCGTGGAATTTCTCGCCGTTCCGCAAGCGGCGACATCGGTATTCTTCATTATCATTATCGTGGTGCTGATCGACGTGATTGCTGGCTTCACGATCACCATACGCGCGGCGAAACGCGATGTCGCTTTTGGCGGGGCGGGAGGGAATTAAGCTTAAGCAAGCGCTGCGACGGTATAGCTGCGAAAGGGCTGCGCTATGTGCGGCCTTTTCCATAGTTCTCTTGTGGTGTTCTGGCTCCGCGATCAGAAAGCCTGCAAACGGTTCAACATCGCCATGCTAAAGCACGGGCATGACAGAAGGAAAAACGACCACGCCTGTCACCAGGGATAACGGCGTGTTACCCGCTTTTCCTGGAATTCCCGACGCTGCGGTAAACATTGGACTTAACGCGGCAATCATTTCGCTGCGCGATGGCGATCCGCACATTCTCGCGGTGCGTCCAAATGCGGCCGGTAATGCGCTCCATTCGCTAAATGCTAGCCTGCCATTTGGCCCATTCACGCCCGTCACGCACCGCACGTTTGAAATTGGCCTGCGCACTTGGGTCAAGGAGCAGACGGGCTTAGACCTTGGCTATGTCGAGCAGCTATATTCCTTTGGAGACCGTGGGCGCCACGCCGAGCCTAACGATGTTGGCCCGCATGTCGTCTCCATAGGGTATCTGGCTCTGACACGCTCGGATGCAGCCCCTCCAAGCGCTGGTGGTGCATGGCTCAACTGGTATGGGTATTTTCCGTGGGAGGATTGGCGAGGCGGCAAACCCTCAATTCTCACGCTTGAGATTGAGCCGCGCCTTCACGATTGGGCGCAATCACGCGAACCGCCCGACCGCCCACGCCGCCCCTTGAGCAGGGCCGAGCGTGTCCGCATACTGTTTGCGGGTGATGGAGGGTGGGATGACGAGAAAACGCTAGAACGCTTCGAACTGCTTTACGAGGCGGGCCTCATGGCGGAAGCCCTTCGCGATGGCCGCGAGGCCGCGCGCGCATGGGGCGTGCTCCCGCCGCTTGGTTCTACCATGCTTTTCGATCACCGCCGCATCCTCGCCACCGCTATCGGCCGACTACGCGCCAAAATCAAATACCGCCCAGTCGTCTTCGAACTTATGCAGCCAGATTTCACGCTTTACGAGTTGCAGAAAACCGTTGAGGCGATATCCGGCGCTCATGTTCACAAGCAAAACTTCCGCCGCCTTGTTGAGACCTCACGACTTGTCGAGCCGACAGGTCGTGTTAGCACGGCGACCGGTGGCAGGCCCGCGAAAGTTTACACATTCCGCCGTGAGGTTCTGTTGGAGCGCCCTTCGTCCGGTGTTCGCGTGCGACCAGTAAAATAGTCTTACGCTCATCACCAGAATTAACAATGTTGGGCAAATCCATTGCACAACGCGACAAATTTCTCAGGACAAATCGTCGCCGCCATTTTCATTTGCCTGAAAATGTGGTAAACAACATAAATTGATATGAGCGGGTGGCGCTTCAGCCACTGCGGTTCGCATCTGTCTAATGAAATCACCATGTATCGTAAAGATATGGGGCGCCATAGTACGGGCGTCACAGACTTGGTGATTTCGTGTTTGATACATCGGGCATAGCGTCGGGTCTGGGGGCAGACCTCGCATGCTGAGAGGGCTTTGGGACTCTTAACGATTGGCTTTTTTGATTCGTCGGTGGGGGTGCTGACGCGGCGCAACTGGTGTTCGCACCAGAAAAACAAGTGAGAACGAGTATGATGGATAAGAAAAAATCGCTTCAGCGTAACGGCTTCAAGACAAACGAATACATCGTATATCCCACCCATGGCGTGGGTCGGATTGTTGCGATTGAAGACCAGGAAATCGCCGGTCATAAGCTCGAATTGTTCGTTATCACGTTCGACAAGGATAAAATGACCCTTCGCGTGCCGACTGGCAAATCGACCGCTGCGGGAATGCGTAAACTGGCCGATGAAGGCATTGTCGAGAAGGCGCTTGAGACCTTAAAAGGTCGCCCGCGCGTGAAGCGCACCATGTGGAGTCGCCGCGCGCAGGAATATGAGGCGAAAATCAACTCGGGCGACCTGATTGCCATTTCCGAAGTTGTGCGGGATTTATACCGCTCTGACAGTCAGCCGGAGCAATCCTACTCCGAGCGCCAGCTTTATGAATCCGCGCTTGATCGTGTGGTGCGCGAGCTGTCCGCCGTGCAGGATGTCGACGAGTCGGTCGCCCAGCAGCGGATCATCGAAGCGCTGTCGAAAAACAAGCATATGCGCCGTGTGTCGATCGAGGAAGAGACGCAGGACGAAGCAGCTTAATTGCGAAACTGGCGGGTGCGGGCCTTCAGGGCTTTAACTGCTCCCCCGCCGGTTTTTCGTCTTCTAGGATTTCAAGCTGTTCCGGATGTGTAATGTGCAGCGCAGGGCCATTACGATACGTCAGCCAACCTCGAACCCTTATTGATTTTCCCTTGAGCTTGGCTGGCCCGATCGCGGGCGCTGTAAATAGCTTCACGCTCTTGGCATCCAGCAAAACTCGAAACGCCGCCTTGGTCTCCCCTGTTATAAATGTGAGAGTAACCGCACCACGCGCCTCCACCGCGTCGGCCACTGTTCCTTGCATAATCTGAAACGTTCCAATAAGCGGTAGCAGTGTTGCCCCATCGTCTGCTTTGCGCGTAGCGAACAGGCCGCGCCCCCAGAAGCCTGCGCCTGCCCCCCTGGCTCTATTCTCATCCGCAAGGAGTGACATCCCGCAGCCTTTAGCATCAGCAGGCATGTCAACCTGCGCGAGTCCTAGTTTAACAAGCGCCTGCTGCAGGGAACCGGTAACGCCTTCAATCTCGATAAAACCCTGATAACGGCCATACCTGTCGGTCTTGGCTCCTATATGTTTTATCATTACCTTTTTGCCCAGCGTAAATTGGACGAGGGTTTCGCGTAGTACGATGTCCGTATCGACCTGAACGCCGCCATGCCTGACAAAACGGGGAAAACGCACACCCAGAAGACGCACGACCCTGGCGTCATCCAGAACAAGCAGCTCATGCTCCACGATTTCTACGACAACGCCACCACCGCCTTCGACCAGCGCACAATTTTGAGCCGCCGTAGCCGGGTAGGCGCATTGCCCAGATGCCAAAAAAGCTGTGGCTGCAAAAAAACGGGCGGTGCAGTTACTGAAAAGTCGCGCTGATTTTACCGCAAAGGGCACTTCAAAATTTACCTGATCGCGGGTAGGATCGCGGCGCGGGGATGCCAACATAGATTGTCTCAGACTTATGAATACAGCATGAGAACATGATATTTCAATTGATAGTGGTTATCTAGTCCCCGTAGCTCAGCAGGATAGAGCACCAGATTCCTAATCTGGGGGTCACAGGTTCAAATCCTGTCGGGGACACCAACTGCACTCCGCCGCGCGGTTGTCTGTGAAAAGATTGCGTGACCCCATAGGCTACATGCGCCGCATCATGCTCTTATCTCAGATATTCTTAGTTATCGGGCACGTAAGCAATTTAATGAAGCATAACGATCTGGACGCACTGTCGTTAATGTTCGGCTGTTTGATCGGCTTCGCCTTCACGGCCTTTATAGTGTTCGCGCCGCTTGGGCTAGATTGGAAAGACGTTCTGCTAAAATATCAAGATTTGGTTGCAGGCGTGGCGGCTTTGATCGCGGCGGGATTTACGATATGGATGATAAACCGGCAGATCATGCAAGCTGAACGGCTGGCCGAAGACAACCGCAAACGACGTGGGTATGCGGCACGATCGATGATGCCGTCCGCGTTAAGCGCATTGTCAAATTACGCGCAGCAATGTTCTAAAATACCAGTACACGTGATCGAAAACAGCAACGATGATGCAGGCTTATTAATAGCGCAACCAGTTGCAAACCGGCCATCAGTGCCGTCAATTCCAGGGGATGGACTATCTGTTTTGCGAGACTGCACCGAATGCGCGGACGAAGATATTCAAATGCAGATTGCTGACTTAATATCTCACCTACAAGTTCAAATTCTTGCCTTCGAGGTCTACATTCGGAAATTGATATTGACCAAGAACATACATTGACGCGACATTATGTTGAAGAGCTAGCAATAGACGCGCTTGAGTTGTATGCAAGGACCTCTATGCTTTTTGACTATGCAAGACGTAAAACGGAAGATGATACAGGCGAACCGAAGCTTGAACATATGTACAACGCTGCAAATCTATGTGGCATCCGCGATAATAATTTTCCTGAAATACACAAGACGCTAAAAGGCGGCAATGGATTGACGTTGCGGATCAAGCAGTCAATGTGCCCGTTGGTCACAGGTTCAAATCCTGTGGGGACGCCAACTTTCGCACCCTCCTGACAAAAAAAGGCCCGCGCAGGGCGGGCCTTAAAACAATACTGTCGAATGAGCGTGGATTAGTAATCCATACCGCCGCCGCCCATTGCGGGCATTGGCGAGTCTTTCTTCGGCTTGTCGGCGATCATTGCCTCGGTGGTGATGAGGAGGCCGGCGACGGACGCCGCATCCTGCAAAGCGGTGCGGACAACCTTTGCAGGGTCGATAACGCCAGCAGCGACCAGATCGACATATTCGCCGGTCTGTGCGTTCCAGCCCATTGTATAGCCGTCCTGCTCCATAACCTTACCGACGATCACAGCGCCGTCTTCACCAGCGTTAGACGCGATGATGCGAGCAGGCGACTGGATGGCGCGGCGAATGATGTTTACGCCGGTCTTCTGGTCGTCGTTGTGAGTTTCGACATTATCGAGCATTTTCACGGCGCGGAGCAATGCAACGCCACCACCTGGCAAAAAGCCTTCTTCGACAGCTGCGCGGGTTGCGTTCAGCGCATCGTCAACGCGGTCTTTTTTCTCTTTCACTTCAACTTCCGTCACGCCGCCAACCTTGATGACCGCAACGCCGCCAGCGAGTTTCGCCAGACGCTCCTGCAGCTTCTCTTTGTCGTAATCGGACGTGGTGTCGTCGATCTGCTTTTTGATCTGGGCGACGCGACCGTCGATGTCTTTTTTCTCGCCATTACCATCAACGATTGTCGTGTCGTCTTTGGTGATCGAGATGCGCTTGGCGCGACCGAGCATTTTCAGCGTCACGTTTTCAAGCTTGATGCCGATGTCTTCGGAAATGACCTGGCCGCCGGTGAGAACGGCGATGTCTTCCAGCATAGCCTTGCGGCGGTCACCGAAACCAGGAGCTTTCACGCCAGCGACCTTCAGGCCACCGCGCAGTTTGTTGACGACGAGAGTGGCCAGTGCTTCGCCTTCAACGTCTTCGGCAATGATGAGCAGCGGGCGCGCGGACTGCACGACAGCTTCCAGCACTGGCAAAAGCGCTTGCAGGTTGGAGAGTTTTTTCTCGTGGATGAGAATGTATGGATCTTCGAGTTCGACGCGCATTTTCTCCGCATCGGTCACGAAATATGGGGAGATGTAGCCGCGGTCGAATTGCATGCCTTCGACAACGTCCAGCTCGGTGTCGAGTGACTTGGCTTCTTCAACCGTAATAACGCCTTCGTTGCCGACTTTTTCCATCGCCTTGGCGATCATCTGCCCAATGTCAGCGTCGCCGTTTGCGGAGATGGTGCCGATCTGGGCGATCTCAGCGGATGTCGTGACTTTTTTAGCGCGTGCGGCGAGGTCTTTCACGGCGGCTGCAACGGCGAGATCGACGCCGCGTTTCAGGTCCATCGGGTTTGCGCCGGCAGCGACCGACTTCAGCCCTTCACGGACGATTGCAGCAGCCAGTATAGTGGCTGTGGTCGTGCCGTCACCGGCCTTGTCGTTGGTTTTGGAGGCGACTTCGCGCACCATCTGCGCGCCCATGTTTTCGAACTTGTCTTCAAGCTCGATTTCCTTTGCGACGGTCACGCCGTCTTTCGTGATGCGCGGCGCGCCGAAAGACTTCTCGATGACAACGTTGCGCCCCTTTGGACCAAGCGTGACCTGCACAGCGTTGGCCAGAATATCGACGCCGCGGAGCATTTTCTCACGCGCGTCGTATGAAAACTTCACGTCCTTAGCAGCCATGATCGACCACTCCTTTTGAACAAAAATGAATTACGATTTGGACTTCTTGCCCTTGTGCTCGGATGAGCTGGAGCCGCTGTCTTCGATAACGCCCATGATGTCGCTCTCCTTCATAATAAGGAGGTCTTCGCCATCAATTTTAACTTCCGTGCCCGACCATTTGCCGAACAGAATTTTGTCACCGGTTTTCACGTCGAGCGCGACGAGTTCATTGTCATCACCGCGAGCGCCAGGGCCAACGGCGATCACTTCGCCATGCTGCGGCTTTTCTTTCGCGGTGTCTGGAATGATGATGCCGCCAGCAGTCTTTTCCTCGGCATCGAGGCGGCGCACGACTACGCGGTCATGCAACGGCCGAAATTTCATAAGTGATCCTCCACAAAGCCCGACAATCGACCAACATGAGAAGGGCGGGCAGTTCCTTCTTGCCCGTATCTAGAGCGGCTTTGTTGGCAGTGTCAAGAGGTGAGTGCCAGAGCTGCGGAGTTCTGTTCAGCTTTTAAATGAGAATCAGGATTGCGTCTGTAGGGTGTCGCGGGAAAGATTTTGCGCCCTGTTCCACGATGCGATCCAGGCATCCACGTCGGGAGAGGGGCCAGACCATTGCGCGAAGCCTAAGATCACAGCCGGAGGTATGACCCCGCCTGCCTTTTTTAGGAAACGCGCGCGCACAATGCCCTCCGCTACAACTTCGTCGCCCTTCGCCCCGGCCGAGGCTCGCAAAAACCTCTGCTCCAGCAAAAACGCCTTATCATCCCAGCCGATAACGCGGGTGTTGATGGTGAATCTCTCGAACAAATGCAGCGAGCGCCGGAAGCGCATCGTCTCGGCCGCTATGACGGGATAGATGCCGTTTTCCTTTATTTTCCGCCATAGCCCGGAGCGGATCATCAGATCGACACGCGCCACATCCAGCATGGAAAAATAAACGCCGTTATTCACGTGCCCCAACAGGTCGAGGTCGCTGGGCCAGACGTGAAAGGGGGTGATGCACGGGCCCATCATCTCGCAGGGAGCACGGTAGCGCGCAGCAATGAAGTGCCATATGAGTCTCAGAAACAGGTTCATGCCTTCTCCTCTTTTGTCGGCGGCCGTGTCAAGGAGGGCTATTCCTGTTCTCGGCCCAAAGCAGCCTGCTAATTAACGATTATATGAGTTTTCTGCTTGCAAGCGGAAAAGGAATTCGCAGAGATTTTACGCATCAACAACGTGCATGTCATTTTTTTACTCCGGAGATTGCGGCGCTTATGGAGCGGATAAGCTGAGGCAAGTATGGGCCGCCGCAGACAATTTGATTGCCGGGGATGACGAGGCGGCGCGATGGCGGGAACGCAGCGGCCAAAGCGGGATGCGACAGCAGGGCGGCGCCCTGATCGCCCGGACGCTCGATGGACTCGAAAAGCGCCAAAGCGTCCGGCCGAAGTTTCAGTACCTCCTCCAGAGTGACCTGCCGCGCGCCCTCGGAGGCAATACCAGACGCGGCGTTATCGGCGCCGATTTTCCGGATGACATCATCGAACAATGTGCCCGCACCAGAAACATAGGCGGCCCGACGCAATTGTAGCACGCTCAGTTTGGATCGGACGAAGCGCGCACGCGCCTCGGCAAGCGCGACGTCGATCTCCGTTATAAGGGCCGCGCCGTGCGCTTCCTCGCCAAGGAGAAGCGCCGCGCGGGCAATGTCAGCCTTTGCCGCTTCAACGCTCTCTGCGGGTTCAAATGTTTCAACCCGTACTCCGAACGCCGCCAGCCGTTCGCGTGTGATGGCCCGGGTGAAGCTGCCAGCCAGAACGAGGTCAGGCTTGAGTTTCAGCACCTCCTCCGCGCCGCCGCCTATCAGCTTAACTCCACTCGCCGACACATCGGACGCGATGGGTGTAAATCCCGGGTCGGCGGAATAATGGGTTAGCGCGCCGATGCGATGCGGCGCCAGCGCCCACAAAAGCTGATCGGTGCAGGCGTTGATGGAGACGACGCGACCCGGCGTTTCGGCGTGCAGTGCGTTTGAGCAAAAGATTGTCAATCCCATGAGCGCAAGCGCAAATAGGAACAGACGAATGAGATTGTGTTTGTCACCTGACGCTAAGCTTCTTCGCATTTATACTCTTATCCCTACTGCGCTGCTCCCCAAAACGGCGGCTATGGCGCATCGACAATCCATCCGCACGCCAATACAACAAACCGCATGATTATAATGTCAACGCCCAGCCGATGAAAACGCCGCCGCTAATCGCCACGCTCGCAGGGCTTGTCGCGCTCCTGTTCATAGTCTCCCTGCAAATTGGGGCGGTTTCGTTGACGCCAGGCGTCGTCGTCAGCGCGCTACTCGGCAAGGGCGATCCTGTTGACGTACTCATCGTCCAGGAATTGCGGTTGCCGCGAGCGATACTGGCGGCGCTGATTGGAGCAACGCTGGCGTTGTGCGGCTCGGCCCTGCAAGGGCTGGTGCGCAATCCGCTTGCAGCGCCTTCGGTGCTCGGCGCGCCCGGCGCTGCGGCGTTCGGCGCGGTCGTCGCCATCGCGACGGGAGCCGCAGACGCGTTGTCGTATTTCCTGCCCGTGGCAGCCATGCTGGGGGCGCTGATTTCGGTGGGTGCGTTGCTGTTTCTGGCGGGGCCTTCGGCAAGTATGCTCACACTGTTGTTGTGCGGCCTCGCGCTGTCGAGCCTGTCTGGAGCTTTGGTCTCACTAGCGCTCAATCTTGCGCCAAACCCCTATGCGGCGCTTGAAATCGCGTTCTGGCTGCTCGGCTCGCTGGAAGACCGCAGCTTCCGCCATATCGCCATGGCAGCGCCTTTCATAGCTGCGTGCTGGCTGCTTTTGCTGCGCGGGCGCGGGTCCCTTCGGGCGCTCACGCTGGGCGAGGATGTCGCGCGCACCAGCGGCGTCGATTTTGGACGGCTGCGACTGATTATTGTGACGGCCGTGGCGCTGGGTGTTGGCGGGGCGGTGGCCGTCGCGGGCGTCATTGGCTTTGTCGGGCTGGTAACGCCACATCTCATGCGCCCACTTGTGGGCCATGACCCGGCACGCGTGCATGTCCCCGCAATGCTGGCGGGCGCGGCGCTGGTGCTGGCGGCGGATTGCGCGGCGCGGCTTATCCCGTCAAACGGCGAAATCCGCATCGGCGTGCTGACCGCGCTTGTGGGCGTGCCATTTTTTATCTGGCTGGTCTGGAAACAGCGCGGGCGCGACCTACTGCAGGCGCAAGGGTGATGTCTTGAGCTTGCAAGTGCAAAACCTGGCGGTGAGCCTTGGCGGCGTCCCCATCCTGGAGAACGTCTCATTCGAGGTGCAACGCGGCGAGGTGCTAGCGCTTGTCGGGCCGAACGGCGCGGGCAAAACGACGTTGCTGAAAGCCATCGCAGCGCTGATCCCGTTTGCGGGCGACGTGTTTTGGGACGGCGAAGCGTTGACTGGCATGAACGCTTCCGAGCGCGCCTGCCGTCTATCCTACCTGCCGCAGGGCCATGTCGCCCACTGGCCAATCTCCGTCCGAGATGTGGTCGCCATCGGCCGCGCTCCCCGGGCGTCTAGCATCGCGCGTCTGAGCAAAGCCGACGACGCAGCGATTGAACGAGCGCTTCATGAAGTTGGCATGGCTGGGTTTGCCTCGCGGCCAGTCACCGAGCTTTCCGGCGGTGAACGTGCGCGAGTGATGCTGGCGCGAGCGTTGGCCGCAGGCGCGCCGTTGCTACTGGCGGACGAACCGACAGCGTCGCTCGATCCGGCGCATCAGCTAGGGGTAATGGCGCTGTTGCGCGATATCGCAGCGCAGGGCCGCCTCGTCGTCGCCGTGATCCACGACCTCACGCTTGCCGCCCGCTTCGCCGATAAAGTGCTGGTGCTGGACGAGGGCAAAGTCGCAGCCTTTGGCTCCGTCCGACAAACGCTGACAGAGCCTATCATGCGTCGTGTTTTTCAAGTCGAAAGCGCGGCAGTTATGGTGGACGGAATTGAGATGCGAATTCCGATCAAATCATTAGTTCGGCCCGCGAAACATCTGTAATATCATATATCAATGATGAACGATATTTTATCACTTGTTATATGCAGCCCCTTACTTGCCGGACTTTTTTGGTGGGCTTATTGGTAGGGGCTGGCGAATGAAGAAAGACCCAAAAACGGACGGTCAGCCTTTACAGCGCATACAACGGACAGACTATTGGGAAGGACAATTCTCGAAAAAAGATTATATATATCAAAAAAGCCAACAAGGGAAAACTCATCGGCATCACAATTTTTGCTGCGGAAATACTAAGTTTTTTAGCCTTACGGTACTTTAATATCGTTTAGCATAAATACGCAATGTAAGCGTGGTGGACGCGACAGGGATTGAACCTGTGACCCCCGCCGTGTGAAGGCGATGCTCTGCCGCTGAGCTACGCGTCCGGTCCCAGACATTCATCTAGGCTTCGCGTTCCCGCCCTGTCAAGCATTGGCCGAGAGACAAATCACCCGATTCGGCATACGCTACTGGCATAGGCTTTCATGCGCACAAAACTCACCGTCTGGTACAACACCAAATGCCCGGTTTGCAACGCGGGCATCGACTGGCAGTGCAACCGGCTGGTCGCTGCGGCGCGCTCGGGGGCCATCGAGTTTCGCGACATCAATCTGGAGCCGGAAGCGCTGGCGCGTTTCGGCGCATCGGTCGAGGATGTGCGCAAACGATTGCACGGGATGGACGCAGATGGCGCTCTTTTCGTCGGCGCGGACTGCGCCAGCGAGATATGGCTTCGCACCCCCGGCGATGCGTGGCTGGGGCGTCTGACGAAAGCGCCCGTGATCCGATCCATAGCCCTCGTCGCGTATAACGGCTTTGCGCACCTGCTTTACATCTGGAACCGGCGCAAAGGCCATTGGTGAATTCATGCTGAGAAAAGACATTCGCAAACCGTCCGGGCAGGCGACCGCAGACCCTGCTGAGATCGCTCGCTTCGAGGCGCTGGCCGAGGAATGGTGGAAGCCGAATGGCGCGTTCAAAGTCGTTCACGCTTTTAACGCCGTGCGCGTTGCTCATTTGACGGCGCGCCTGCCTGCGCTGGTTGGACACGCTCCGGGCGACATGCCGCTGAAGGGCAAGCGGCTACTTGATGTGGGTTGCGGGGCTGGCATCGTGACCGTGCCATTATCGCGGTTGGGCGCGGATTGTCTTGGCATCGATGCGGCCGAGAAGAACGTGCAGGTGGCGGCGCGTCATGCCGCAAAAACCGGCGCCAACGTGGAGTATCGTCACGCGCTGCCGGAGGATTTGGCGGGCGAGCCGCCGTTTGACATTGTTCTGTCGCTCGAAGTGATCGAACATGTGGCGGATGTGCGTCAGTTCCTGCGCGCGCTGGCTCCGCTTGTTGCGTCCGGCGGCGTGCTCGTGATTGGCACGCTCAACCGCACGCTCGCGTCCTATGCAAAGGCCATTGTCGGCGCGGAGTATGTACTTGGCTGGCTGCCGCGTGGCACGCACGACTGGCGTAAATTCGTCAAGCCAGTGGAGATCGAAAGGGGCCTACAACCTTATGGTTTCGCAGTGCTAGAAGTGGCGGGAGTTTCGATGAACCCGTTGACAATGAAATGGGGAATCTCACGCGACCACGGTGTCAATTACCTGCAATTTCTGCGGAAACTCTAAGTCCGCTTCATGGGAGCGGACGAAAGCTCTCGGCGATTTTACGGAACTCGGCGAGGCTATCTCCCCAGCCCGCCTTTGGCCCGAAGCCGACAAGACGGAAATAGCCACCGCCCGCGCCGGGCAGCATGATCTGATAAAGCCCCGCCGCCTCGCCTGATTTCCAGTCAGCCGCCTCGCCGGTAATTTCGACGCCCTGCAGACCTGCAATGGTCACTTTACGCAACTGCGTTATTTCAGCGTCGCGAAACTGATCGATCGATTTAAACGCTTTCGTCGCCGTTTCCTCCACCAAATTCATGGGCAATTTGTGCAGCGATGGCGCCACCAGGAAAAACGGACGCAATTTTTCGCCCGGCGTAGCCCCAGCATCCGCTTTCAAACGATAGCCTTTTGTGTTGCCCATAAGGGAGACGTCTTCCTCGAACGGGCCGAGATAACCAAGTTCGAATAGTGCGTCCGCGCCGCTTGCTTCGTCCCGCACCTCCGCGCTGGCAAGCGCGGCCTCAACATCTTCCTTGGAAATTGCACGCGAAGTGAGCGCCGCTTCCGGCACGTTGGCCGTAATCATCGCCGCGACGCCTTTCTCGCGGAAAATAAGGATGAACTTGGCGTAATCGACCAGCGGCGTCTGCTGCGCGCCGGTGAGATAAACGTGCTCGCCCTCCCGGCCTTTCAGCTCCGATTTGATGACCCCAGTCACGCCCTGCGCAGCCAGGGCCGTGGGATTGTCGCCCAGCGTTCTCACCTGCTCATAAGCGTCGGCGGGCAATTCAATAATAACGATCGAGGTGCTGCTGTTATCGTCGACGAAGCCCGAAAACCGATCCGAAGGTTTGAAACTGTCCGCCAGCTCCATCGCGATGCGGCTGTTCGGCGCCTGGCGACCGACAGGCGACGCCAGCACGCGGAACATCGTCACCGCGATGAAAAACGTTAGGGCTAGCGCGGAAGCCGTGAGTATCAGCCACGTATATTTGTTCAGCGCCATGGGCTGATCCCAAAACTCAAAGCTCATGCCCGCTCGCCCTTATGCATAACTATAGAATGTACCGCCGCATGACGATCGCGGATGCGTTGGCGTTTTGATATGTCGCTCAAATACTCTTGGCACGGTTTTGTTCCGCCAACTCTTTGCCTGCAATGGGCTTATACTCGAATTACGCAAACTCGTACCGAAAAGGTGATTGTCCTGTTGCGAAATCTCCGCTTTCGTGTTCAGCGCTTGTTCAAAACGGTGTGAACCGCCACTCGCAACTCGCGGAAATGATGGATGATTGCGTCGGGTTTTAGCGCGGAGACAGGCTCGCCGGAATAGCCAAAATCCACGGCAATGGATGGCACGCCTGCTGCTCGCGCTGCGTCGATGTCCGCTGCGCTATCGCCGACCATAACCGCTTTTGTCGCGTCCCCGTCTGCCGCCTCGATTGTTGCGAGCAAGTGGCCCGGATGCGGTTTTCGCACGGCAAGGGTGTCGCCGCCCAGAACGGCGTGAAAATAGCTGTCGAGCTTTAATTCCGTCAGAAGTTTCCAGGCGAGGTCTTCGCGCTTGTTGGTGCACACGGCAAGACGCGCGCCTTCCCGCGCCAGCCATGCAATTTCTATTTCAAATCCTGGGAAAGGCCGGCTTTTAACGGCGATATTGTCGCGGTAGTAAGCGATAAAATCCTCTACCATCGGATCGAGATCGGCGGGATCGACCTTGTGTCCGAGCGCGTGAATAGCCCGATCGATCATCGCGCGCGCTCCATGCCCGACCTCAGGCAGCACGACTTCCGGGTCGGAAGGCGGCAGTCCCAATTTCACCAGCAGATGGTCGAGCGCGGCCATCAGGTCGGGCGCGGTGTCCACCATCGTGCCGTCCAGATCGAAAACCACTGTTACGCCACGCATGAAATCTCCATTGCTTCAAAAAATCCGATCTATATGTTTGCGCCGCACAATCACATTATCGAGTACGTTTCTCATCCAGATTTTTCAAATTGTCTTGTGTTCGAGCGCTTCGATTACGATTTAACTCTTGATGATACAATGATTTAACGGGAGCTTCGCTGTTGGATAACAAAACTAGCGCCACGACGGGGATATCTCCGGGGCCAATTACGCAGTTCATCGACCATCATTACCGCCATTTCAACGCGGCAAGCCTTAAGGACGCTTCGCGCGCTTATCGTGCGCATTTAGATAATGGCGGCGTGATGATGATAACCCTCGCCGGCGCCATGAGTTCGGCCGAGCTTGGGCTTTCGCTGGCCGAGATGATCCGCGAGGGCAAAGTTCACGCTATTTCCTGCACCGGCGCAAACCTGGAGGAGGATGTCTACAATCTCGTGGCGCACAATCATTATGTGCGCATTCCGAACTGGCGCGAACTGACGCCGCAGGACGAGCAGGACCTGCTCGACCGCCACCTCAACCGCGTGACCGATACCTGCATTCCGGAAGCCGAGGCGATCCGGCGCATCGAAGGCGCAATTTTAGAAGTGTGGATGGAGGCTGACGCGAAGGGCGAATCCTATCTCCCCCACGAATACTTCTATAAAATCCTGCTGTCTGGCGCGCTCGAAAAGCATTACGAAATCGATTCGAAAAACTCGTGGCTTCTCGCCGCAGCGCAGAAAAACCTGCCAATCATCGTGCCCGGCTGGGAAGATTCCACGACTGGCAATATTTTCGCCAGCCACGTCATGCGCGGCACTGTGAAGGACGCCCGGACGATGAAATCGGGCATCCAGTACATGACGGCGCTGGCGAAGTGGTACATCGAGACCTCTAAAAACCACGACATCGGCTTTTTCCAGATCGGCGGCGGCATAGCGGGCGATTTCCCGATCTGCGTGGTGCCCATGCTCAATCAGGATATGGGGCTGGATGAAGTGAAATGCTGGAAATACTTCTGCCAGATCAGCGATTCCACAATGTCCTATGGCTCGTATTCCGGCGCGGCTCCAAATGAGAAAATCACTTGGGGCAAGTTGGAAATCGACACGCCAAAGTTCATGATCGAGTCCGACGCAACCATCGTAGCGCCCCTGATGTTTGCCTATATCCTCGGCAAGTAATCCTGGAGCGCGGATGAAAAGCCTGAATGAAAACCTGATAAAACAGCAATGCTATGTGGGTGGCGCCTGGATTGGCGAGGGGAAGACCGAGGTCACGAACCCCTCAACCGGCGCCGTCATTGGCCGCGTGCCGCACTTCGGCGCGGACGAGACACGGCAAGCGATAGCAAGCGCGGCTGGCGCATTCCAATCTTGGAGCGGTTTGCTCGCCAAGGAGCGTAGCCAGATTTTGCGTCGCTGGTTCGATCTCATCACCGCGAACGCGGACGACCTGGCCAAGCTGATGACGTCCGAGCAGGGAAAGCCTCTGGCCGAAGCGCGCTGTGAGGTGGCGTATGGAGCGTCATTCGTAGAGTTTTTCGCGGAGCAGGCCAAGCGCGTTTATGGCGAGACTATCCCGACGCATCGCCAGGGCGGCCGCATTATCGTGCTGCGCCAGGCAACGGGCGTCGTCGCGGCCATCACACCGTGGAATTTTCCGCTAGCCATGATAACCCGCAAGGTCGCGCCCGCGCTCGCTGCCGGTTGTACGGTTGTGGTGAAGCCCGCGCCGGAGACGCCGCTTACCGCGCTCGCCCTCGCCGAGTTGGCGCATCAGGCGGGTATACCGGCGGGCGTCTTTAACGTCGTGACAGGAGACGCGGAGGCGATTGGCGGGGAGATGACGTGCAACCCGCACGTGCGCGTCGTGGCGTTCACAGGTTCGACTCGCGTCGGCAAAATTCTGATGAGCCGGGCCGCGTCAACCGTCAAAAAGGTGGCGCTGGAGCTGGGCGGGAACGCGCCGTTCATTGTTTTCGACGATGCCGATCTGGATAAAGCGGTGGAAGGCGCGATTGCCTCGAAATACCGCAACATGGGCCAGACGTGCGTATGCGCGAATCGTTTTCTCGTGCAGGACGGTGTTTACGACGCTTTCGCCGATAAACTGGCGTCCAAGGTTGCGGCAATGAACGTCGGCGATGGCCTTCAGGACGGCGTCACGCAAGGCCCGCTTATTAATGCCGCCGCGCTGAAAAAAGTCGAGGCTCACGTTGCTGACGCGGTAGCGAAGGGCGCGAAAATTATGACAGGCGGCAAGCGGCATTCGCTCGGCGGCACGTTTTATGAGCCAACGGTTTTAACGGGCGCCACAACGAATATGATTTTGACGCGAGAGGAAACGTTTGGCCCGGTTGCCGCATTATACCGCTTCACCAAAGAGGACGAAGCGGTGAAGCTTGCAAATGACACCCAGTTCGGCCTCTCAGCCTATTTTTACGCTCGCGATCTCGGCCGCGTCTGGCGTGTCGCCGAGGCGCTGGAGGTCGGTATTGTCGGCGTAAACGCGGGCATTATTTCAACGGAAGTCGCTCCGTTTGGCGGCGTAAAAGAATCCGGGTTGGGCCGCGAGGGTTCGCATCACGGCATGGAAGAATTTTTGGAAATGAAATACATCTATTTAGGCGGTATTGATGGTTAGAAAGCTGCGCGCTCGCGACAAAAGCTCTCCCGGGCGGTTTCAGAAGCGCACAATTGCGGAAGTCGATGATGTGAGCCTCAAATACAAAAAATTGGCGGCGGCGCGTGCGCTGGAGTATGTTGAGCCGGATATGAAGCTTGGGCTTGGCACCGGCTCGACGGCGGCGGCGTTCATCGACCTGCTGGGCGAGAAGGTGGCGGGCGGACTTAAAGTGATCTGCGTTCCGACCTCGGAGGCGACGCGCGCGCAAGCCGAGCGGCTTCGCATTCCGCTGACAACGCTTGACGACGAGCCGATCCTCGATCTGGCTATCGACGGGGCCGACGAGATCGACCCGCAGTTGCGCCTCATTAAAGGCGGCGGCGGCGCGCATTTGCGCGAGAAAATTGTGGCTATGGCGTCGGATCGTTTCATTGTCATCGCCGAGGGTGGCAAGAGGGTCAAAAAGCTCGGCAAGTTTCCATTGCCGATCGAAGTTGTCCAGTTCGGTCTGAAAGCGACCTTGCGCATGATCGAGGATGCTGCGGCCGACACTGGCAGCAAAGGCGCCTTCACGATGCGTTTGAAAAAGGACGGCTCGCTTTACATCACCGACAACGGCAACCTGATCGTGGACGCCGGATTTGGGGAAATCCCCGATCCGGAAGATTTGGCCGAAGTATTGGAAATGATTCCCGGTGTAGTCGAGCACGGCTTGTTCATCGGCATCGCCGACGAAGTCATCGTCGCGGGGCCAAATGGCGTTGAAGTTCTCACCAGCGGAGACGACTAAACCGCTAAGCCGTTCGGGTTTCGCGGCGATAACCGGAGGCTTATGCTTATGTTGAAATTTGCGAGCGGCGCGATTTTAGCGCTCGTTGTTTGGCAAGCTCCGCTTTATGCGCAGCAAGGGCAGGAACCGGGTGCGAGCAGCGAGGCGACCGACGTTTCCGTGCGTTTGGTTGAAAAATTTGTCGAGGTCTCCCGGCTACCGGACTTATACGCAAATCTTCTGAAAAATCTCAACATGGCCTCCCATGTCGATGCGGAGTTAGTTCAGCAAAAGGAAGTCGAGACATCCTCCTCTCCAATATCAGAGCTGCCCCTGCTCCAGGCTCTTATACCTCACCTTGCTGTCATCAATGCTGCCGGGGCAGACCTTCAAACCGGCTTCGCTGAAAACCGCACCGCTTTGATCTTGGACGCAGCCGAGCTGGTGAAGCTTGCTCTAAGTGAAGACCAACGGCAAAAATTTCTTGCGCTCTTGAAGCTGAGCGGCGTCAGGAAAATATTTGATGTTTTTTATGCTCTTGTTGAGCCTCCAGCCAATTGGAGTGAGCAAGACTCAAAGACATTTGCCAAATTTCGTGTCTTGGCTGATGCAATGAAAGCCGCCGGATCAAATCGATCCTCTGTCGCTGCCTTCGAGTTCGATGAACCGTCACTTGAGAGTATCGATGTTGCCAAAGTAATTCTTGCGGATGCGCTTGCAGTCACCCACTTTGCGGATATGCGGAATTCAGCAGCGCTCTTTCTGAAAGATATCGCACTCCCTCGCGCGGAATTGGTGGCGGAAAAACAAAGCAGGGATGCGCTGGAAGGCATTACCGCGTTTGCAGACATGGCTTCAGGAACTCATGAAGAGTTGGCCGAGAGTGGATCAGCCTCATTGGCGGGTTTGCTGTCTCTCGAACAGTTGGAGGAACTGCACGAGTTCGTAAAATCCGATGCAATGCGCAAACTGTCAGATCAGTTGCAGAAAATTGTCAACGCAATTGCTCTAATCAGCCCGGATGAAGCCGACGAGGTTCAGGCATTCATGAACGATCCGAAATTGCTTGCCGCGCTGGAAATGCCGCCAGAAACTGCAAAATTGATCGAAGCGCAGTTGTCGCTTCTTGGAGTAAAATGGCTTTTTACGTTGAGCGAAAGCATTTCACCGGAAACGCGCGACAAGCTGCTCGCCGCGTGGATCTCGATAAGCATGCAAGCGTCGCCACGCTAATCAGGAGCCTTTGCTGCCATGGCCTATGATTATGACCTGTTTGTCATTGGCGCAGGCTCGGGCGGCGTCCGGGCGGCGCGGATTTCGGCTCAATACGGCGCGCGCGTCGCTATCGCGGAAGAATACCGCATTGGCGGCACCTGCGTCATACGCGGTTGCGTGCCGAAAAAGCTGCTGGTTTACGCCAGCCATTACTCTGACATCTTGGAGGATGCGGGCGGCTATGGCTGGACGGTAGAAGGCGCAAGATTTGACTGGGCGACACTCATCGCCAACAAGGGCGTGGAAATTGACCGCCTTAGCGGAATTTATGAGGCCAACCTTAAACGCTCCAATGTTAGCGTGTTTCAGGCACGCGCAACGCTTGAGGACGCTCACACCATCCGGCTGGAGCCAGGCGGCAAAACCGTAACCGCCGACAAAATCCTGATCGCAACTGGCGGCGCTCCATTTGTGCCGAAATTCCGCGGCGACGAGCACGCCATCACTTCAAACGAAGCATTTCACCTGACGGAGCTGCCGCGCCGTGTCGCTATCGTAGGTGGCGGCTATATCGCGGTAGAGTTCGCGGGCATCTTCCACGGCCTCGGCTCGGAGGTAAGCATCATCTATCGCGGCCCGGAGATTTTGCGCGGCTTCGATGAGGACATGCGAGTGGGACTTACGCACGCGCTGCAAGCAAAAGGCGTGGGGTTTCATATGAACGCCGATATTTCAGCCATTGCGCAAGACGGCGGCGCATTAACCGCAAGCCTGATGAGCGGCGAAATCTTGGCCGCAGATTTGGTGATGTTTGCGACAGGCCGAAAGCCTGCGACGACGGGGCTCGGGCTTGACCTTGCTGGCCTAAAACTCGGCATGTTTGGCGAAGTGATCGTGGATGAGTATTCGCGCTCCTCCGTTGAGAACATTTACGCGGTCGGCGATGTGACGAACCGCGTGAATCTGACCCCCGTCGCCATCCGCGAGGGCCATGCATTCGCTGACACCGTATTTGGCGGCAAACCGACGTGCGCGGACTACCACCTTATTCCCACAGCGGTGTTCTCGCAGCCCGAGATCGGCACGGTAGGTCTAAGCGAGGCGGAAGCGCGCCGCCAGTTCGCCCGCGTGGATATCTATAAATCCACCTTCCGGCCGATGAAGCATGTTCTGCCGAAGCGCGAGGAGCGTATGACGATGAAACTCGTTGTGGACGGCGAAACTGACCGCGTTGTCGGCTGCCACATTCTCGGGCCGGACGCCGCCGAAATCGTGCAAATCGTCGCCATCCCGATGCGAATGGGCGCGACCAAAGCCGACTTCGACGCGACCATGGCGCTGCACCCCAGCGCAGGCGAAGAACTCGTCACCATGCGCGAAAAGTGGACGCCGCCGAAGGAAGACACCGCCTCCATCGACCCCGCGATGGATTCTCACGAATGAGTTCGCTACTGCGAAGGGCTTAATAGAATCTTGTTTCTGGTTTCTATAACCATCTTGCCGGTTGACGCCCCAGTTCGGCTGGCGAGCAAACGGACTTATCCCGCCACAACGCTGAAGCCACGCGCCGCTTCTCCAGCACGCCCAGCTTCTATGGCAGCTTTCAGCGCGAGAAAGTTGGTGTGGCCAGTTATGCCGTCGATTTTCCTCGGCGATTGCATTGATCTCGCAGATGGCCAGCCGTCGATAATCCGCTAAATGACTAAGAATTATTATATTAATCGCTGCAACACATTTAGGCAAAAAGTTCCCGTATCTGGTTGTTTATAACCAATAAAGTCAGGGTGTTATAACTGCATAAAATTTTAAATTTATAGCAATCCGAAGTGTATAGCCAGTCGTTGCATACGGTGGTTAATCAACTGGATATGCGAGACCGGAAAATGGATGCGTTTAAAGAAACTGTGGATGCATATAAAAAGCGGTTTGGCCCTTTAAGTATGCAGATGCTTTTGCGCCCTTCTAATGAAATAGAAAAAATAGCCAAGCATATAATGATAGCGCTAAAGCGTGACGGAGCTTTGACGGATGTCGAGATTGAGAACCTTAATATAGGGTATGAAAATTCCACGATAAGCCAAGCGGCCGCTGGAGATCGCCTGCCGGAAGCTATTTTCGAGACAATGGATCAAAACGGCCCGGTGAGGCTCTCGTCGGATCAGATTTTTGCCAACAGAACTGCGGTTGTTTTTGCCTTGCCAGGCGCTTTTACGCCCAGTTGTCATCCCGGTTTCGTCGCTGACTACCATAAACTGCGGAAGCTCGGCGCGGACATTGTTGTGTGTATCTCGGTTCATGACGTGTTTGTTTTACACGAATGGGCAATTGCGACAGACCCGCAAGGCAAGCTTCTTTTTCTGTCGGACAACAACTTGGAGTTTACTCGCGCTCTAGGAATGATACACGATTCATCCACTTCAGGGTTGGGTAGTATAACCAAGCGTTACGCCATGATTGTCGTAAGCGGCATTATAAAGATGATGCGCATTGAGTCTAATCCGATCAATGTTGAACAGACTAGTTCACAATCGATAATTGATGTTGTTAGCGAGAGAGTTCGTCCCGCAGCGCGTGCTCATATCAATATAACGCGGGCGCACCTGTCCTAGTTGGGACATCCTGTAAGAGGGCTTTTAGCGAGTTGCGGCAGCCCATCTTTCTAATTCAGCTTGAGCAGCTATTGACTCATCGAACCTATCAATGCAAGCACGACTGGAAATAACAGGGATTTCAGATGCGGCGGCTTGAGGGTAAAATTGCGCTGATTACGGGCGCGGGCAACGGGCTGGGCCTCGCAATGGCGAAGCTGTTCGCAACCGAAGGGGCGTTCGTTTACGTGACGGACATGGATGGCGGCGCGGCAAGCGCGGGCGTGGCTGCAATCAATGAGGGCGGCGCGCAAGCCTCTGGCCACCGGCTCGATGTTACAGACGTGGCAGAAATTGCCGCCGTATTGGCCGCTGTTAACGCAACGCATGGCAAGCTCGACATTCTCGTCAACAACGCGGGCAATTTGCTGCGCGCCGACTTTCGCCACACCGACGACGCCATGTGGGAGAGTGTGCTCAACCCGCATTTGTGGGGCGCAATCCGCGTGACGCGCGCCGCCCTGCCGATGCTGCAAGCCTCAGGTAACGCCGCGATTGTCAACCTGTCCTCGATCATGGCGGAGCAGCACGCGCGCCAGCTTTCGGCCTATTCAACCGCGAAGGCGGCGGTGGCTGGCCTGTCTCGCAGCCTTGCGGTGGAACTGGCGCCATACGGTATTCGCGTGAATTACATGTGCCCCGGCTTCATCCCCACCGCAATGACAGGCCGCTACACCGAGAACCCGCTGATGGCGAAGGCGCTGCTGGCGCAAATGCCGTTACGCCGCTTCGGCAAACCGGAGGAGGTGGCTAAGGTCGCGCTCTTCCTCGCCAGCGACGACAGCGCCTACACCACAGGAGAGGGCATTATGGTTGACGGCGGTATGAGCCTAAATCTGGCGTGAATGCCATTGAAGGGCCTCAAGGCTTCGCAATAACATGCGGTCAAATAGATTTGACTTCACCCCTGCTCGTTTCGGACTAAACCAGATTAGTTCATGTTTGTTGAACAACAAATGAGGAGATTATTATGATCCGCATCGCATTTGCTGTGCTTATCGCTATGACAGCGCAAACTTTCGCCGCCGACACTTATGTGTTCGATAAAAAACATACCGAAGTCCGCTTCACATGGAATCATTTCGGCCTTAGCCGCACCGCCGCATTCTTCAAGAACTACGACGGCGAACTGACGTTTGACGAAGCCGCGCCCGAGAAAAGCGCGCTGACCGTTAGAATCGACGCCAAAAGCGTTCAGGCCATGTCTTTGGGCGCGGAAACGTTTCTGAGCGGCCCCGATTGGCTTTCAACCGAGAAATTTCCGGAAATTACCTTCAAAACCACCAAAATCGAGAAGACGGGGGAGAAAACCGGGAAGATCATTGGCGATCTGACCATGAAAGGCGTGACTAAGCCCGTTACCTTGAACGCAACGCTTAATTTTAAAGGCGAACATCCGTTTTCTAAAAAGACATCCATCGGCGTCAGCGCGAAAACGACCGTGAAACGCTCCGATTTCGCTATGGGCAACTATGCGCCAGCCGTTTCTGATGAAGTCGAAATCTCGATCGAAACAGAGATGAACAAGAAGTAAGGTCACGCTCTACGAATGAAGCGGCGGCGGGCATGTGTTCGCCGCCCTAGCACTTTGTAATACGATTAGCGCGATCTAGCGCCATGGAATACGGCGACAACATCGACAAACTCGTCGCTGGGCACATAGACAATAACATAGGGCAATCCGCTAACGATAAGCTCGCGTGTTCCCTCCACCAGACCCGCTCGGCCGGATAAGGGAAATACTTTCAGTCGGTTGAGGGATTTATGAAGTCTATCAATAACGCGCCCTGCCGCCGCTACATTGGTCTCGGCGATGAACTCGTGTATGGCGCCTAAATCGGCAAGGGCTTGCGCTCTATATCTAATTTTCATCCAGCCATTCGGCGAAAAAACGCCTCGACATCGGCGTCGCCCGCATAATCAGGGGGCGAACTCATCCGGCGCCGCACTTCGGCTAACTGCTCTTCCGACAGCGTTAAATCTGATTGTTCTTGCTGCGCCAGATCAATAAGCATCTGCGCGACTTCGTCCTGCCTAGCCGTGGGCAGCTCACTCATCGTTTCAAACGCCCTATTTAATAATTTTGTCATGACCATCGTGTGACATTCCTCATGGAACACAAATGCCGAGTGATCACAAGGGCTTGATCCGCATGTCTTTCTGAGAGCAAGGGTGTCAGCAAGCAATAAGCCATCATGGTTTAGCTGGCTTTCCAGCTCCGCGCAACACCGTCATTTATGAGACGAACACACCGCATGGTATGAAATTAAACAGCAAAAACCATGCTGAGGTCAACAAAAACGCGCGCTTTGATTGCGATAGCCCGAGTTCTTTGTTCCGGTCCCGTATACCATTAACGAACAGGGGGCTATCCGGTTGCTTCGCGCCGCTCGTTAGAAATGGGTTGGTTACCACAATCTAACATTTGTCTTCGGTCATCAATGAGCTGAGCTTTTCCAGCAGGATCGCTGGCAAAACCGGTTTTGCAACTATGTCATAGTTGTTAAAAATGTCAGGCATGTCCTGCCTTTCATAGCCCGACATAAACAGGAAAGGTGTTTTTTGGCGTCTTAGCGCCTCCGCTACGGGAAAACTTGTGTCCTTCCCCAGCCTGACATCAAGCATGGCGACATCTACCCTGTCGCTATCAATCAGCTCGAGAGCAGTCCGCACGGACGGGGCCGGGCCAACGACAACATAGCCTGCATCCTGAAGTATCTGTTGGGTCGTCAGCGCTATAAGCCACTCATCTTCCACAAGCAATATGCGTACTTTTTGCTTTTCGTAGTTCATTGCGCGATGTTACAATCCAAATTAAAACGCAGTCCCCCGTGCATGAAACTAAAGTCTACATTACCATCGAGTGTGTAAGCAACCTCCTGTTGGATTAAACTCATTCCAAAGCCGCGTTTTGCGGGAGCCGTTGGGGGCGGACCGCCGGTCTCCTCCCATTGCAAATTCAATCTCCGGTAATTGCCGTCACCTGGGCCTTCAAACCACGTGATAGTGACTAAGCCTTCAGGACTGGAAAGCGATCCATATTTCGCGGCGTTTGTACTGAGTTCGTGCAATACCATTCCAAGGGACAGAGCCTCGCGCGGTTTGAGCAAAACCGGGGTGTTCGGAAAACGGATGCGATCCAGCCCAAATGGCGAAAGATGCTTATGCAGGAGATCGACAATATTCATATCGGACCAGCTTTCAAGCACTAGTAACTCGTGCGACGCAGCCAGACCGTGCAAACGCCCTACCACGGAATTATAAATCTCTTTCGATATGGGCGAACCTGCCAGTGTTTGCTTAACAATCGCCAGCGCCACACTCAGCATGTTCTTTACGCGGTGGTTTAACTCCGCCACAAGTAGTCGAAGATGGGCGTCCGTCGCCTTCAGATTTGTGATATTGATGTTTGCCTTGGTTAGTATGGAAATATCAACAAACGTTAGCACCGCCCCTTTAAGGTCGCCGTCCGAAGATCTATAAGGCTGAGTGCGAGCAAGATAATATTGTTCGCTGTTAAGACTTTTGATTTTATGCTCAATGCTTTCGCCAGTCGCCAGGACTTTTATTATGTGATCTGTCATTTCGGGATAATCCACCCGAGGCGACAGATCGGTTAGAGGCCTTCCCTTGTCGCTTGTCAAAATGTTGAATAACTTTGACGCAACCGGAGTAAAACTGCGAATAAGCATATGCTGATCGATGAAAATCGTCGCGATCTGCGTGCTGTCGAAAAGGTTGCACAAATCCGAGTTAGCTTTGTCCAACGCGTCGATTTTAAGCGTTAGTTCACTATTGACAGTTTGTAGCTCTTCGTTAAGCGACTGAAGCTCCTCCTTTGATGCCTCAAGCTCTTCATTGGTCGATTGGTATTCTTCGTTAACGGACAGTATCTCTTCATTGGTGGATTTGACCTCTTCGAGAGTGGTCTCATACTCCTCCACTATCCCCTGCAGCTTATCGCGGGTCTCACGAATTTCGTGCTCTAAAAGAGTTACTATCGCGTCGTCAGCGATGCGCGGACGGTTGATGGCGTTTTCACGGCTGACCAAAGGCCCAGTATCCGCAAAAATAATCAAAAACAGCCGATCTTCCTGATCGGCGACTTCGACGGGCTCGACAACCAAAGTCAATATCTGAACGGAGCCATCGTCGGTCTCAACCGCAATGTTATCTCGCACGCACGCAGAGTTTTTCTCAACGGAGGCACGCAAGAGAGTTCGTAGTTCGAGGCGCAAACCTTTGCGCGCCATAGATAAAAGGTTGCGCGATGGAGCGCCCGATCCCGCCTCCAGATATTTTCCTGTCCGGCTCGAAAAGTAAACGATGTCGCCATCCTGGTTTACCACCACATGGGCGGGAGAAAAACGCTCCAGAACGCGCGCCTCGGCGGTGTGACGCAAGGTTGAGCCAGGCGCTGTCTTCAACGGTCGGACTGCGCTTGGCAGCGGCGCCATGGGAATACCGGGTGTAAGTCTGGGCACGAGTACGCCACCGCTCGCTTGTGCGCGGCTGCGAAAAATACGCTGCTTTCTATCTACCGGGGCGAAAAGGTAGTCGAACCTGCTGATATTTTCGGACGACCCGAGAAATAAGTAACCGCCTGGTTTTAAAGCGTAATGGAAAGTTGGTATGGTCTGATTTTGCAGTTCCGAACCAAAATAAATGAGCACATTCCTGCACGAGACCAAATCCATTCTGGAAAACGGGGGGTCGCGGACAATGCTGTGTGGTGAGAACACGCAAAGTTCGCGAATCTCTTTCTCGACCACATATGTCGAACCTTCAAGTGCGAAGAAACGTTTGCGGCGCGCTTCGCTAACGCCTTCAACCAAGGCCTCCGGATATTGTCCGCTTCGCGCGACTGCGACAATGCTGGCGTCAATGTCCGTTGCAAAGATCTGTACGTGAGGGACTGTTGGTAATGTATCCATATGCTCACGCATCAGCATGGCAATGGAGTAAACCTCTTCGCCAGTTGCACATCCCGGCACCCAGACACGGACGCTGTTCGCAGCCCCCCGGCCCTCGAAAATCGATGGTATGACTGTCGCTTGCAAGGCTTCGTAAGCGTCGGCGTCTCGAAAGAAACTGGTGACATTGATAAGCAAATCACGAAATAGCGCGTTAACTTCCTTGGACTCCTGCGCGAGATATTTTGCGTACTCCTCAACGGTTTCTGTCTTTACGATCTGCATTCTCCGGTTAACGCGCCGGTAAAATGTTTTGTTTTTGTAACCGCTGAAATCATGTCCAATCCGAGTTCGCAGAATTTCATTAATCTGCCGATAAGCGCTCATCACTTCCTCGTCCTCCGCAGGAACGGTAGCGACATTGGACGAAAGCAGCCCGCGCGCGAACTCGACAATCTTATCCATCATTTCCTGAGCGGGGATGGCGAAATCTACAAGACCTGTGGCAATGGCGGTGTTTGGCATGCTCGGGTGACGGGGCGACGTCGAATCCGCTATTTGAGCAAAAGTTAATCCCCATGCTCCTTTAGAGCTTTGATCCCTAGTGTACCGTCTCCATCGCCGCCCGACAGGATGACGCCAACACCGCACTCTGTGTGCTCCCGGGCAAGGGAGCTGAGGAAAATATCGACTGGTTTGCGCTCCCGCTGCAATGGTTCAAGCTTCCTCTGCTTGAAATTATGGCCTTGCATCTCAAGAATGGAGCTTTCAGGCATAACGTAAACATTATCCGGCTTGGCGAGCATGCCGTCAGTGATGATTGAAACGGGTAGCGAGGTATACCGCGCCACTACCTCATGCAACAGGCTATGACGGTCGGGGCTTAAATGGGTCACGATCACAAAAGCGGCGCCGGGATTTTTGGGTATAGGGCTAAAAAAGTGTGAAAGCGCCTCTACCCCGCCCGCCGATGCGCCGATACCGACAATTGGAAAGCTTACGGTGTCTTCAGCCATAGACGATTTTCTTAAAAAGTGTTTCGCCGTAAATAAAATAACGAAACATACTACAAAAAGTTAGGAAATCGCGCTAATTTGCAAACAATACGACTCTGAGGCTGCCTCAGGGGTAATTTTGCAGCCAGGAACTTATACGCGCATCTGGATCAAGCGCGCTAGTGACATCGCTAACCACGGCGATGGAATCGGCGCCGGCCGCAAACACCCCCGGCGCCCGCTCCAACGTTATCCCGCCAATCGCCACGAGCGGACAGGTAACAAGCCGCTTCCACTCGCCAATGTGTGGAAGCCCTTGCGGGCCGAACGGCATCGCCTTTAGGGTCGTCTCGTAGATTGGGCCAAGCGCGACGTAATCAGGCTCCGCCGCCAGCGCGATGCGCAGCTCATCGTGGTTGTGGGTGGAGACGCCAAGCTTCAACCCGGCGCGCTTTATGGCGGGCAAATCCGCCGCCGCCAGGTCTTCCTGCCCAAGATGGACATAATCCGCGCCGAGCGCGATGGCGGCCTCCCAGTAATCGTTGACGATGAGCTGGCAACCATGGGCGGCGCACGCGGCAAGGCTATCGCGGATGTGTTCCCGGATGGCTTCGGCGCTCTCGTCTTTCACGCGCAACTGAATGGTTTTTACGCCCAGCCCGGTAAGACGCGCCACCCATGCGGCGTTCCGCGCAATGGGGTAAAATCTATGAAGCATGGGCGGGATCGAAAAACGGAGCGCCAGCCAAAGGGGTTGACGGCTGCGCCATGTCGCGTTCGGGCATAAGCCCGGATTTGAAGGCCAAACGTCCGGCCTCCACAGCTTTTGCAAACGCTTCGGCCATGACAACGGGGTCGCCAGCCTTGGCGACGGCGGTGTTCAGCAGCACTCCGTCAAAGCCCATCTCCATAGCCAGCGCGGCATGGCTAGGCGCGCCTAGCC
>JAWXCE010000075.1:0-17686 GCA_034440495.1 Hyphomicrobiales bacterium
GCCCGCCGCCGTCTTGCACCTGAAATAAAAGCTGCACTTGCACGGCGGGCACATCGGACGGTCCGAGAACGGTAAAGTCAAGCGGTGTCGAGAGTTTCTCGAAATCGAAGGTGACTGGCGAAACGCGGGCGAACATCGCCTCAAGCAGAGGAACCAGCGTGTTCAAGATCTCTTTGACCATCCGCAGCTCAAGACTGGAAAAGGCGCGCGAGGTTTCCAGCGCGTTCTCGCTGCCATCGCCGCCGAAAGCCGCCTCCATGATCGAGAAAATAAACCGCCGATCCAGCCCGATGAGTATGCGGGAATCCCACTCCGCCGCGTGATATATTGCCCCGACACTGTCTTCATAAGTCTCAAGAATGTCCCAGGATTGTCCCGGTTCGATCTGGTTAACGAAAAAGGTCATGCTTTCATTGCAAAGCCGCGCTAGCAGCTCGTTCGACTCAGCCGCCAGGCGCTCGAAAATTGCCCGCAGAACAGGCATCCGGCCCACGCTGAGTTTCGGGGCCTCCAGCAGCTTGGCGGCGCTTCCGGATGAAGCTGCCATGGGGATTTCCTTATTGAGAGCCCGAATTTGCAGTGGGAAGTGTCTTGGTAAGACTTTCCGCTTCGGCTTGCGCGAGGCTGAAAAAGTCAGCTATTCCTCATCGGGCTTGAGTTCGATCAAACCGCGATCAGCCATATCGAGCGCCAGATCGGCGATCGCGCGCCGCGCTTTCAGCACTTCACGCAATGGCGTCTCCACCCCGCTTTGCAATTCCTGCTCGATCATCCGCCCCGACCTTGCGCCAACCGCCGCAATAATGTTCTGCGTCAGCCCTGCGTCCGCGCCTTTCAGCGCGATGATAAGGCGATCGGCGGGAACCTCGTTCAGCAGCTTGGCGCGGCCGGCCGGGGTGAGTTTGATAATATCGTCGAAAGTGAATAGCAGATCTTTAACCTTCTCCGCTTCCTTCGGCCTGGTGATTGAAAGGCTATTGAACACGTCATCCATATGCTCGCGCTTCATTTTGTTAATGATGTCGGCGACGCGGGCGTGGATATCCGGGCCGGATTTGCGTGCCATTTTCAACAGCAAATCAGTCGTGATGGAGCTTTCCAGCAGGTTGACCGCCGCGTCCGTCACTGGCTTTACGGACAGCATGCGCCGCATCAGCTCGTTGCGGAAGTCGCGCGGTAAAATCTCCAGCACGCCAGCGGCGCAGGCCGGGCTGGCTTTTGAAAGAATGAACGCCGCCACCTGCGGGTGCTCCTTCGTAAGATATTGCGCCAGCGCTGGATCGGCGATCTGCGATAGATTTGGCCATACCGTTTGTGCAGACTGGCCACGTATTTCGAACATGATCTGCGCAACCTCGTCGGCGCTCATGATGCCCGACAAAAGCCTTTCGACCTCGACCGCCGTGCCTTGCAGATCGCCGTCAGTTACAAGGCTCTCGATAAATTCCGTGATGAGGCCGTCCATTACCACTTTGGGGATGACGCCAAGCTTTGAGGCCGAGCGCGCGATCTCGGTAATCTCTTCCTGATCGAAATGCCGTAAAAGCTTATCCGCCGCCGGTTTGCCCAAGGCCAGAAAAATGGCGGCGACTTTGTCCAACCCTTTTAGAGCGGGCGAGGAAGAATCTTGCAGTCTCGGCTGCACGCCGTTCATTGGCCACCCGCCGCGACGGCCCCTGGCTCTTTCGGCATATAGGTCAGTTCCTGAATCAGCACGTCTTCAACGACAGGCGAACCCAGCCGGTTATTGACGTTCAAAGCGATGGTTTTGGCCAACGCGGTCAAATCCTGGCGCTTCATATGAGTGAAATCGACATCTTTCGCGCCATAGACGGACCGGAAAGCCTCATCGACCAGAAATCCGTCGATGGCTACCGGAAGCTGCTGGGCTTCCTTGCTTTTTACGGTAAACGCAAACCGCGCAATGACATGCCCCTTCAAAACGCCATCGGCGATGATGGGCACGGCGATCTGACCGGGTTTGAAGACCTCTCGTTTTGTAGCCTGCGCCTCCGCCTCCGCTTTTAGAAAGCCATTCGGCCATAGCCCCGCACTCGCATAGGCGCAGGCCAGCGCCACCGTGCAGACCCAAATTCCGCACGCCATCAGTTTTATCATCGAGCATGGCCTTTGCCGGGGGTGATGGAATAGGTGCCGTCGGAATCAGCGTCATGGATGACGCCCAAAAGAATGAGTGAAATCTCGCGCATTGCACTCAGATGGATCTGCAAGGCGGCGTTGTTGGCTTCAAGCTTCACCTTCACGCGCTCCAGTTTTGGCCGCAACGCCGGGTCTGCCGGAAGCCCCCCGCCGTGTTTTATGGCTTTGGTCAGTTCCAGCAGCGCCTGACTTTTCCTCTCGTTAAAGCGCCGCACATCAGCAGATGAAAAGCCCCTTAGCGCTGAGGTTTCTTCGTCCAGCATGTCCGCGAGCCGGTCGAGAGTGCTCTCTATCAGCGTTGCCGGATGCCCGATAAGTTCAATTGGAGACTTCGACATTCTCAACTCCCGATCCGTCGCGCATGATATGTTTGGCGATGCCAATGCCCCCGCTCTTCGCCATTTCGGTCGCCAGTTTCTCGGCCAGCATGGATTTCCAGAAGCTGCCGGCAGTTCCGCCGCCATACACGCCGTCGCTTGATGGAAGCATCGGTTCGATAAAACTTTGCAGCACGAACGCCTCAAACTGCATCATCGCGCTTTTGTGCGACGGTGGCCTTGGCGCGGCTGTCGTTCCTTGTTGCGGCATTATGTGCTGTTCAACGCGAAAAGCGGTAAAGGGCAATTTCGGGGAGTTCGTTGACAGCGGCCCGTTCAACCCCCGCGCAGCGTCTGCTGACGATCTCGGATCTGCGGCGCGCATGACCCCTGAAATGATGTCTATGACTGGATTTGCGGCCAACGCTTTGCCCTTATGGTTATGAAGTTGTGGACAAAATAACGTTCATGCCTTGTCAGAGGCTTGCGCTTGAGCGGAACCCATAAAAACTTCCAGGATGCCGCGCAACTCAGCGCCCTCATGCAGTAAACGCACTTTAGCCTGCTCCTTCTTCAGCATCGTCTCGCAAAGTTTCACTTTGCGCGATCTTGCAACAAACGCCTGCGATTGACGGTGTTTTTCGATATCGAGCTTATTCCGCTGGAAGGGAATAATTTGAAGCCGTTTCATCGCTGCTGACGCAAACACGGCTCCGGGCATTTCCTCGCCGTTGAGCCGGTCGATCAGTTCAGACTCCTCAAGCGTCACGCGGTTGATCGATTGCTGTATTCCGGCAAGCTTTAGCGCATCAAGGTTTTGCAACTGCAACTGAACCGCCAGCATCCGTTGCAGCGTTTTTGCTCGTCGTTGCATCGAATTATCCTTTCGCTAGCCACGATATGAATGCCGACATGAACAGCCGCAGCGCCTCATCGATGGAGGCGTGCATCAGCAGCAATCCGCCCACGAGCACGAACGGCATCGAGATGAAGTACACGGGTATTTGCGGGGTGAGCTTGTTGGCGACGCCGACGAGGAAGTTGATGACCAGCGAATAAACGAAGAACGGCGCACAGACCTGCAGCGACACATGAAATGACGCCGCGAGAGTGTCCGCTAGGCGCCGCAAGGCGATATTGGTGTTCAGCCCTTCGCCCGGAGGCACAACCTCGTAGGTCTCAATAAGCGCGCCGATCACTTCCAGATGTTGATCGGTCAGAAAGAATAGCAGCGTTGCGGTGAGGGTAAAAAGCGTCGCCGGAGCCATCGCCGGTTCCGTATCCTCGGCGAGGCTGCCGGGTATGCCGCCGAAACCGATCGCCGTTGCGGCGGCGGTCGCCATGAACTGCAGCGCCAGGAAGAAAAAGCGGCCCATCAGGCCGAGAATGGCACCGGTGATAGTCTCCGCGATGATGAGTTGCGCGAGAGCCGGTGGCGAAAGCCCCGACGTAATCTGGTCTATTGACGGCATCAGCAGCGGCGCTACCGCCAGCGTCGCCGCGATGGCGAGGAACATGCGCGCCTGAAACGGCACGCGCGGGCTGGAAAATCCGGGCATGACCATCAGACATCCGCCAATGCGGCAGAAAATGATGAACGCCGTGATCGCCGCTGCGCTAATCGCCTCCGGAAGCGCAGCCGTCGCAGTTATGGGCATCAGGAAATCGCGCCAATCGATCTAACCTCGACGCCGCGCGCGATCTCGACATGCGACAGCACGGACAGCGTGGCGAACAAGCGCTCGACCACCATGCGCACATACGCCCGCGCATCCGGAGCCGCGACGATCACGAACGGCTGCCCCTTATCCATATGGCCGCGAATGACCTGCGCCGCCTCCGTGCTGAACTGCTCGATGAGGCGCGGATCGATATCGAATTCAACCACTTCGCCCTTTGCGTCGCGCTTCAGGCTTTGATGAAACGCTAGATCCCACCGCGCGCCGAGGCGCAGCACGTTCAGCACGCCGTTATCGGACAAGTCGCCGCAAATCTGATGCGCCAGCCGGATGCGCACGTGCTCCGAAATTTGCTCAACCTTGCGGGTATGCGGCGCAATTTCAGCCACCGCCTCTAAAATCAAATGCAGATTGCGGATGGAAATCCGCTCCGACAGCAACTGCTTCAGCACCGCCTGCAAGCCGGAGTATGAGATTTGCGATGGTATGATCTCGTCAATCAGCCGCTTGTATTCCGGCTCCATCCGGTCAAGCAGGAGGCGCATGTCCTTGTAGGACAATAGCTGCGCGAGGTGATGCCGGATGACCTCGCCGACATGGGTGAGCAGCACGGACATCGGGTCGATGGGCGTGAAGCCCTCACGCTTCAGCATGTCAGAGAACGTATCGGACACCCAAACCGCCTTCATGCCGAAGGCGGGTTCGCGTGTTTCATCGCCCGGAAAGTCAGGCGCGCGCGCATCGCCGGTTACGACCAGCACTTCGCCAATGCGCAACTCGGAAACCGCTGCGGCCGTGCCGTGAATTTTGATCTGGTAGGATTTCGGCGCGATGGCGACATCTTCGCCGAGCTTTATCTCCGGCGTGACGAAACCATATTGCAGGGCGAACTTACGCCGCATTTTGACGACCCGCTGGGCAAGCGCGTCATGGGCAGGCATCATTGCGGCGGAAAGCTGTTTGCCGAGGCAGATTTCAATTTCCGCCGATTTCAGCGACTTTTTTACCGATTGGCGCGCTTCCTCATCCGCCATAAGCCCGGCGACGCGCGTGTTCTCCTGAACCGCCGCCAACGCCGCCGCCCGCTTCTTCGGTATCGCGTAGGCAATGAACGCCATGCCGGCAGCCAGCAGCGCGAACGGCAAAAATGGCAATCCGGGCGCAACCGCAAGCACGATCATGACGAAAGCGGCGACGAGCAAAGCGCGCGGGTAATTGCCCAACTGGCCGAATATTGCCTTTTCCGCAGAGCCTCGCGTGCCGCCTTTCGACACCAGTAGCGCGGCCGCGAGCGACACCACAAGCGCTGGAATTTGTGTGACAAGACCATCGCCGACGGAAAGCTTGACGTATGTGTCGGCGGCGTCGGCGAAGGACATATCGTGCCGGGTGACGCCGATGATGATGCCCCCGAATACGTTAACGGCCAGGATGATAAGGCCCGCGACCGCGTCGCCGCGTACGAATTTCGAGGCGCCGTCCATCGAGCCGAAAAACGCGCTTTCCTCCTCAAGCTCGCGCCGCCGCAGCATGGCTTCTTTTTCATCGATCACGCCCGCCGACACATCCGCGTCGATGGCCATCTGCTTGCCTGGTATCGCGTCGAGCGTGAAGCGCGCGCCAACTTCCGCGATGCGCGTGGCGCCCTTGGTGATAACGACAAAATTCACTGTAATGAGTATGACGAACACCACGACGCCGATGACGAAATCGCCGCTCATCACGAACTGCGCAAAACCGGCGATGACGTGGCCCGCCGCCTCTGGCCCCTCCGCGCCGTTGGAGAGGATAAGGCGCGTTGTGGCGATATTCAGAGCTAGTCGCAGCAGCGTGGCGATCAGCAGCACGGTGGGGAAGGCGGAGAAATCGAGCGGCTTCTGTATCCACAGCGCCACCATCAGGATCAGCACCGACAGCGCGATGGAGAAAGCGAGGCCGAGGTCGATGATGACCGCAGGCAACGGCAGAAACAGCACCGTGAGGATAAACACGATGCCGATCGCGAAGCTGACATCCTGCGCTCCGCCGCGCGCAGGCTCAGCACTTGCCGGAACCGGTAAACCCGCCATCATCAATTCCTCAATATTTGGGAGTGTTTTTAGCGCGCGAGGCTTGCGAGAAGCTTAGGGCTTGTTCCATTCAGACGGAAACAGCCTACCCTTTTGTCATGGCCGGGCTTGACCCGGCCATTCAGTTTTTTTCATCCCATAGCAAACAGGTTCTCTGGATGGCCGGGTCAAGCCCAGCCATGACTGGGTTCCATGATTAGCGCACATACGTTAAAAGCCGTTCTCGATGCGCCCGTAAACTTCCATAGCGAACCGTCCGATGACGCCGCCAGCGAATGACGCGGTAAGAGCGGAGACAAGCAGAATCGCAATGATTTTCGGGATGAATGTCAGCGTCATTTCCTGAATCTGCGTCAGCGCCTGAAACAGCGCGATCACCAGTCCCACCGCCATCGCGACGCCAACCGCCGGGCCGGACGCGATCAGCACCGTCCAGATGGCCGATTGGATAATGTCGAGCGCGTCCGCTTCGTTCATGGCTCAAGCAATGCTCACGCCAGCGCCGAGCGTCACTTGCCGCCCGTCTTCCAGCACTGCCGCCGCGCTGCCTGAAAGCACGCGGATGCTGGCGATCTTGCCCGTCACCGAGCCATCCTCGGACGTGACCGTGCGGCCAATCAGACCGTCCGCCTGCGCCAGAGTTTGCGAGGCCAACAGCTCATCCAGCTTGGCGTTGGTTTTGACAGCCTGTTCAACGCCCGAGAACGACGCCAGTTGCGCCACATATTGCGAGGAGTCCATCGGCGCAGTCGGGTCCTGGTTTTTCATCTGCGCGATGAGAAGTTGCAGGAATGAATCGTAATCGAGCGTCGATGATTTTTCAGTCTTCAGCGCAGTTTGGGTCGCCGTCGCGGCGGTTGCGGTCACATCCATCATGTCATCTCCAGATTATAGGGCATGGTTAAGCAACGTGGCGAAGGCGCGGGGATCCGTTTATCGTCCGCCACATAAAGCGTCCGGATCAGCTTCAGCGCCTCAAAGACACGGTTTTCGGTGACAAGATCACGGATATCGTTCAGGTCGCACAGAAGCTTTTGATTGTGCGTTGAGCTACATAGCAAGGAATGTGTATTTAAGAAAACGCGGAGCGCTTCCGCGCTAAGGTTTGGCTCAATTAGTAAGGTTTGCGCGGCGAAATACAGTTGCCGCAACGGCGATGTCGTTTGCTCTGGCAGCATGACGTGACTTTCCAGCAGGAACGTCACGTCATTCAGGATTTCTATCGACACCTTGCAGTTGAAACGCATCACGGCGCCGTTGATGTAAATCCGCTCGCCCGCTTTTACGGCGATATGCAGGCTTTTGCTCATTGCAGTCCGTCGGCGATGGATTGGGATACGGCGATAATTCCGGCGAAATTGGCCGATCTGTCTTGGCGTATCTGCTCTGCCTCGCCCAAAATCCATAGGCCGATGGAGATGATGCTGGCCCGCAACTCCTTTGGCAGCTCGTTATCGGGCTTTGCGAGGTCTTCGAGAACGATGCTCCATAACCGCATCACAAATTCGAGCGCTTGAACGGCGTCCACCGAACGCGGCCCAGCGGCCTCGGCCTTGCGCAATAGTTCGATGGATCGCTCGATAGCGCGGCGCTCGTTTACACGATTATACTGCGGCGTATCTTCCAGAACGTCAGTATAGGAAAATTGATACATGAGTTTATCCTTGTTTTGTGTAAGGCAAGCCACGCCTACAAATAATTCAGCAGACTGAGCCTTTGAACCCGGGCGGTAAGGGCGTAAGCCGTCTCAATCTGCGTAATTAGAGCGCTTACCTTGGTCGAAGCCTCATAGGGATCGACGGTTTCAAGACCGTTGATGTGTTCGGTCAGGATGTTGACTTGCAGCGCCATCCGCTCGTCGGCATTACTCACTCGTTGCTGCGCTATGCCAAGCCGCGATTGAATATCGCCAATGCCTTGCGCGGCTTTGCCCAGTATCTTGGACGCCGCGTTTAGCACGGCTTCATAAGTATTCTGGTTTAACGTTTCCACGTTCAGATCGGCCACCATTGTGTATGCCTGCGCAAGGTCGCGAAAAGCCTGTTCGTTGGCGTTGGCAGACGTGTCGATCAGTTCGTATGTCGAAATGCGGCTGCGAATGTTGCTGTCGGACGCCGACGACCAGTCCGCGCTCCATGACGCTGCGCCGAAAAGCCCGTCAAAGCCTCCGCCGAGAAACGCTTCCATATCCGCGCTGGAGATGTTTGAGACGGCCGGATCGGACTGGGCAAAACCGAACTCGGCCAAGAACGCCGCCGCAACCGACGTACTGGCGGCGGATGCCGGCGACGCGACATATTCGGCCACGGGCTTCATATCCGTGTTGATGCCAGCGAATACGTACTCGCCGCCAGCCGTCGTGTTAAGCATATCCGTCAGCGCCGCCAGCCCGGCTTTCGCGGCGGCGGCGACGGTCGCCTTCGCACTCGCGCTTTCCCTCGCGCCGGTCAGCGAGTCGAGGAACGATTGCGCATTCCCGGCCATCTGCTTAATCGCGGCCTGCGACGCCGCGAGCCGGGTCGCTACAAGCACGTTGGTTTCCGTTATTTGGGTAAGCCGCTCAAACTCCTGACGCAGCGAAACCGTTTTGCCGGTCTCATACCCGAGGCTTTCGCCAACATCGATAAGCCGCCCGGTCGTGAGTTCCTTTTGCCCATCGGCGAGCCGCGTCTGCAGCGACATGAGCGAGAAGCGCGACGCCTCTGAAACGGTTTTTGTCGAAACAAAATAGGTCATATCCACTATCCCGCTGCGGCTAGGAGGGTTTCAAACATTCCGTCAATGGCGGCAATAAGCTTGGCGGAGGCGGCGTAGGAGCGCTCAACCTCCAACATCCGCGTCATTTCCTGGTCGATATTCACGCCCGTGGCCGAGGACAGCGCCTCGCCGGAGCGCTGCATCATGGTTTCGCTGTAGTCCATATCTTCCGACGCGGTTTTGCGAGCCTCCGAGAGCCAGGCGACGGATGAGGCGGAAAATCCGCGCACATTCGCTGAGGTCTCAAGCCCGGCAACAGCGTCGAACGGTCGGTTTGCGCCCAAAGCGTCTGACAGCGTCAGCAACCGATCCGAAAAGCCAGACGCGGAAGTCGCGTTGTAAACATAGGCCGCGCCGTTGACGCCGCTATCGCGCAACAGCTTTGCGCTGCCGCCTAAATCAGGGTCAACGGCGGGGTTCACCGCAATGGACGCTGCGACGCCGTTTACGATAGTGCCTGTGCCGGGAATAGCTGGCGCGCCGGAGTAAGTGAAAAGCCCAGTGGCGTCGGCAAGCAATGGCGTCGCGCTCTGGTCGGTCTCGCGGAAAATGTCCACCAGCGCGCGGGCGGTCTCGTCGAGCTGCCGCTGATAGCTGACTGCGTAATCGTCCCGCACCTGCGTCAAACCATAGATTTTGCCGGATGAAATGGGCATTGCCGCGCTGCTGCCGGTGACAGGCACGCCGTCAATTGTTACCGAGCCGCCCTGTATCCCAGCGGTGAACATCGAGGTGGCGGTGAATTGCACCGTCCTTGCGGTGGTCTCGAACAGGGTCACGCCGCCATCGGTGTAAAGCGCCATGTCGCCGCCAGCGCGGTTTAGCGGCCGCACGCCGATCAACTCCGAGACGCTCGCAAGCAAGCTGTCGCGTTCATCCAGCGCATCGGTGACATCCGCGCCGGATTGCACGCCTTTGACGATGGTTTCGTTGGCCTTGCCAAACTGGCGCAGCAATTCGTTTACCCGCGTCACCGCTTCGGCGATGCCCGCGTCAGCATCCTTGCGCACGGCTTGCGTGATGGAGGTTGCTTCGTTAAGCGAAACCGCCAGCTTTTTTGCGGTTAGCACGGTTGACTTTGCGACCGTGATGTCGCCGGGCGTAGTGGCGTATTGCTGCAAATCCGACCCGAGCTTCTCGATGAGCGCAGCGGGCGAGGCGTCAAGTTCGGGATCGTTGATGGTGCGTTCGAGTTGGTTGAGCGACGATGTGATGGCTTGATGCGAGGCGGCGGCGCTGCGGGCGGTCAGTGAGTTCACAAACAGCGCCTGATTTGATGCCCGCGTTATGGACGCGGCCCGCACCCCGCCATCACCGGTCGTGACCAGATTGACGGTTTTGCGCGATGCGTTGGCTTCCCCGGCGCGCGCGATATTGCGCGACAGCACGGCAATCTGCTCGGAATTGGCGCCGAGGCTGGAGTTCGCGACGCCTGTGGCAATGTTGAGCGACATCTGCTCGCCCCTATCGCTTCAGGTTGACGAGAACGTCGATCAGTTCAGCGCCAGTCTGGAAAACCTTGGAGTTCACCGTGTAATTGCGCTGCGACTCGATCATGGCGGTCAGCTCCGTCGCCAGATCGACGGTGGACTGCTCGATGGCGCCGGACACGATGGCGCCAAAGCCGCCCTGATCGGCGAAACCGATCAGCATGTCGCCGGAGTCAATGCTGGGCATGTAGACATTGCCCGCCAGCGGATCGAGGTTGTCAGGGCTGCGCACTGTGGCAAGCGGGATTTGATAGCCCGCCACGCGGGAGCCATCCTGGAAGACAATGAACATTGTCCCATCCTCGCCGATCTGCACCTCGGATACCGAGCTAGGCGCGTTGCCGTCCACCTTCGCGCTTAGAACCGTGTAATTCGCGGCAAGCTGCGTGGTCTGCGACAGGTCAAGCACGAGAGAGCCGCCGTTAGGCACGGGGATGGTCAGCGATTGAGCGTTGGCCGCCGTCAGTTTGCCAGTCGCGGGGTCGAATGCGAGCGCGTCGTCGGCCAGAACCGCCGCCGCAGAATAAGGAAAGCCGCCACCGGTCGCCGCGCCTGACTGATCGAAAGCCGCGACCTCCCAGGCGTTGGCGGCGGTCTTGGTGAAGTAAACGTCGAGCGTAACCTCGCGCCCCAGATTATCATAAGCGATGAGCGATGTTTTCGATGAGAAAGCCGCAGTTGTAGCGTTGGCTGATGGAAGGTTGGCCGCCGCAACTAGAGCCGCATCGGCGTCAACATTGACGTAAAGGTTGCCTTCGGTGGACGGGTTGGCCTGCATTCCAACCGATCCGAGATTGATCGCCTCCAGTCCCGCCGCGCCATTCGCCACCGCACTAGGCGCGCCGTTCACCAGGCTGTAGCCCATCAGCTTGAATCCGCCCGCATTGACCAGATTGCCTTCGCCGTCTTCGACGAAAGACCCCGCCCTCGTCAGCATGGGCTGTGCATCCGAGCCAGAGACGACAAAAAAGCCATCCCCGCGCACGGCCAAGTCGGTGATGGACGAGGTGTAGCTGAGGGCGCCCTGTTCGCTGACGCCGTAGCGGATGTTCGTTTCGACGCTGCCCGACTGGTAGTCGGAAACGCCGGATTCGAGAATAAAAGACGAAAATTCCGCTGATGCGCGTTTATAGCCCGCCGTGCTCCCGTTCGCGATGTTGTCGGCGACCGTACCCAGCCGGTTCGCCTGCGCCGCCATGCCTGACGCGCTCGTTCTCATTAATCCGTAAAGGCTCATTGTATCCGCCCGTTCTTTTGGTCAAAGTGTGCAAGCAACGCGCAGAAAATTTAGAATACTACAATAATATTGATTTTAATTCGCCCTAAGCGCAAATATTAGTAATATATTAAAAATAATTACGATATTATTTATAATATTTATAAAATTATTACTTTAGGCGCACATGCGGTAGCCAAGATATCGTTGCGAGTCGATCGGATCGTGGCCCATTCGCTGACGCAGGCGTTTGCGCAGTTTGCTGATGTGGCTTTCAACAACGTTCTCGTCGATATGCTCGTCGAAGATGCCGTAAACAGCGTTGAAGAGCTGGGTTTTCGTCACCCGCTTGCCTTGGTGCGACATCAGATATTCAAGGATGCGGCGTTCCCGCCGGGGCAGCGGCAACACCTCACCTTTCACCTCCGGGTCGCGGCCATCGAAAAAGACGCGCAGGTCGCCGCTTTCGCCGTTGGTGTCCTGAGCGCCGCCGCGCCGCTGTATGGCGTTGATGCGCGCCAGAATCTCTTTAACATGCACGGGCTTACGCACAACATCGTCCACCCCGGACGCAAACAGGTCCAGCGTATCCTCAAGCGATTTATTCTCGTTCAGCGCAATCACGACCGCCGAACAGCGGTTTTTGATGAGCTTTGGAAGATTGCGGCGGTCGCTCCATTCGCCGAGCAAAAACGCCTCTATGGCGACAATATCCGCGTCCGCGACGCCGCCCACCCAAGCGCCTAAATCCTGAGGCGACAGTGCCGCAGTGGCGACGCCTTCCCGGTTGAACCAAGCGGAAAAGCCCTCCTTGACGGAGTCCCTGTCGTCCACGATTACGATCATGCCTACCCCGAATCATTGTTCGTTACTTAGGGCAAGGTATAAATCTAGTATTATCAAGTCAATGAAATGATACTTTATACTTTGATTAGATTTAAGAATAGATTTAATTACATTGCTGTCTATTCTGCGTTTATAAGCCCGGAATGACGATTTTTGCAGGCTTAATTGGCAATCAAGAGGCGGGTTTCGCCGCGATGAGCTTTTAGATGACTGCGGCGATGCTGCGTTTATTAGGAAGAGGTGAGCTTTAGCCGCAACGCTTCCAACTCCGATTCAAGGCTCAAGATACGATTTTGCAAAGGTTGCACAGCTTCGCGCACCTCAAGGGCGGTGAAGCGGGGCGCTATGTGCTGCGAGCAATTCCAGTCGAACGCCTCCACGGCGATGATAAAACCGCGCTCGACATGCGCGCCGTATTCGGGCGCTGCAAGACGGGCCATGAGTTCGGGCGCATCATGAACGCCAACCAGCCGCGCGCGACCAAGCAGCTTAAGCCGCGCCTGATTCGGGTAGTCAATAAAGAACAGCGAAACGTGGTCATTTGCAGCAAGATTTCCCGCGCTGATATATTGCCGGTTGCCGCGAAAATCCGCGAAACCAATAGTTTTTTCGTCTAGCACGCGCACAAATCCTGCAGGCCCGCCGCGATGCTGGATGTATGGCCACCCGGTTTCACCCACCGTCGCCATGTAAAAGCTGTCGCGCGCGGCGATGAAACCGATCTCGTCCTCGGTAAGGCGATCGTGATGATCCGGCCCTTCGTCCTGGCGGGCGTAGGCGCGGCGGCTGCCCATAGCTTCCTGCACCGCGCGCACGTTGGGCGTATATGCAATCTGGGCAAATTTATGCGCCATGGCTGTCTCCTATTCAAACGGTGTTTACAGGCGGCTCGCCGAGCAAATCGTCGAGATCAAGGCGGCGGGTAAACATTGCGAGTTCGCCGCTTTCTGTTCGAGTCCATGCGTCCTGCGGGCGGTACCAGTATAGCTCCACGCCATTGCCATCCGGATCGCGCAAGTAAAGCGCTTCGCTGACCCCATGATCGCTGGCTCCGTCTAGCGAGATGTTAGCGGCTTGTATGCGCCGCAGAGCGTCGGCCAGATCGGGCGTGTAGGGTAAAGAGTAGCCAAGTGATAAAGCCCGGTGGCGCCTGCGGGCGGCGCCGATCCGCCAAGGCTTTCCCACGTGTTCAGCCCGATGTGATGATGATAGCCGCCCGCCGCGATGAACGCCGCGCCGCTGGCATAGCGCTGCATGAGCGAAAAGCCCAACACACCGCAGTAAAACGCTAGTGCGCGGTCGAGGTCGGCAACCTTTAGATGCACGTGGCCGATGCGGACGCCCGCAGCTATCGGATTTGCGGGCGCTGAAATCGGCTTTAACGCGGGTTCGTTTTTCATGTAAGCCTCCAGATCAATGGTTCAATAATGTTGATCTAGTAACGCCGGGGTTAAAGTCCAAGCTCCGAAAGGCTGGGGTGGTCGCTCGGGCGGACACCTAACGGCCAGTGGTATTTGCGGTCGCTTTCCTTGATCGGCATGTCGTTGATGCTGGCGAAGCGGCGGCGCATCAGCCCGCTTTCGTCGAACTCCCAGTTCTCGTTACCGTAGGAGCGGAACCAGTGGCCGCTGTCGTCATGCCATTCATAGGCAAAGCGCACGGCGATGCGGTCTCCGCCGAATGTCCACACCTCCTTGATAAGCCGGTAATCTAGCTCCTTCGCCCATTTGCGGGTTAGGAATTGTACGATCTCCACGCGGCCTTTTGGAAACTCCGCGCGATTGCGCCATTGGCTGTCCTCGGTGTAGGCGAGCGCGACTTTCGCCGGATCGCGACGGTTCCAGGCGTCCTCGGCGGCGCGCGCTTTCTGCGCGGCTGTTTCGGCGGTGAATGGCGGGAATGGCGGGCCGGCGTCAGTCATGGTCATCTCCATTGTCGGTTGGGGAGCGGCGCGTGGAACGCCGCCCCGGTTTAGCGCTATTTAACGTTACGGCCGAGAAAATCGCGAATGAGCGCGGCGATCTCGCGGTGATGCGTTTCCAATGCGAAGTGGCCTGCGTCAAGCAAATGCACTTCGGCTTTAGGCAAGTCTTTTTTAAAGGCCGTTCCGCCTTCCGTCGTGAAGATTGGGTCGTTTTTACCCCATGTTACCAGCGTTGGTGGTTGCTTCTCGCGGAAATATTTCTGGAACTCCGGGTAAAGCGCCAAGTTTGTACGATAATCTCCGAACAGGTCGAGCTGGATTTCGTCATTACCCGGACGGTCGAGGCCCGCCTGATCGTGCTTCCAGGCGTCCGGGTTGATGAGCGCTTTATCCGGCACGCCTTCGCTATACTGAAACACGGTGGTGCGCTCCTTCAAAAACTCGCGTAAAGCCTCACGCCGCTCTTTCGTATCCTCCGCCCAGTAAGCGCGGATCGGATTCCAGATTGGCGCCAGACCAACGTCATAGGCGTTGCTGTTCTGCACAATGATGGCGGTGACGCGCTCCGGCTGACGCGACGCGATTCGAAAACCGATCGGGCCACCGTAATCCTGCACGTAAATCGCGAACTTGGTTAGCCCAACGGCTTTGATGAAGCCATCCATGGTTTTGTAAAGATTCTCAAACGTATACTTATATTGCTCGCGCGGGGGTTGTGTAGTGGACCCGAAGCCCGGGTAATCCGGCGCGACGACCCGGTATTTATCGGCCAGTAGCGGGATCAGGTCGCGGAACATATGGCTGGACGACGGGAAGCCGTGCAGCAGCAACAGCGCGGGCGCGTCCTTCGGCCCAGCCTCGCTATAGAACACTTCCAAGCCGTCGATTTTTACCGTCTTGTAGCGCACGCGCAGGTTTTCATTTACGGCAATAGCCGTTTCTGCTCGTGCGCTGCCGGTCAAATACGAAGTAACGAGTGGCGCGGCGAATAGAAACGCGCTGAACGCTGCGGCTGAACCGCCCAGGTAAAGCAAGCGATGTTTAGACATGGTAAATCTCCTCCATTGCGGCTGAGGGCATTTGCCTTCAGCCGGTTGAAAAACTCCAAAGTCTGACCTGCGAAATTATGCGGCGCGCGTGAGTGGTTTCACCGATGGAAAGTCCACGGGCACATCCAGCGCCACGTTCAGGTAGTTCGTGAATATGTTAAGCGCGACGTGAGCGATGATTTCGACGATTTCCTCATCGTCAAAACCGGCGGCGCGGACGGCGGCGAACTGCGCATCCGACACATGGCCGCGGCCTTCAACTAGCGCCAGTGCGAAAGTAATGGCGGCGGCGGCGCGCGCATCGTCCGAGCGGCCTTCGCGGGCGGCGCTCAACGCATCCGCGCTTAATCCGGCTCTTTTACCCAGCGCGGAATGCGCGGAGAGGCAGTATTCGCATGAGTTGCGATTGGCCATGGCGATGGCGATTTGTTCGCCAAGCGCCGCGCCAAGTCTACCTTGTCCAAGCGCGCCGAAGCCTGCCAGCATGAATTTCAGCGCAGGCGCCGAGTTCGCGGCTGTGCCGAACATTTTGATGACGGCGCCGAATTGTGCTTTGACGCCGTCCATAAGGTCTTTGCGCTCTCCGGTGGCGGATGCGTGGTCTACAGTATTTATGCGGGCCATGTTGTCTCTCCTTTGGCTGGTTACTTCGTTGGATGCGGTGTATGTAAACCAGCGCAAGCGATGTTAGAATGACCTCCGAAAGCAATGGATTGTTTCGCTGGAAGGAATAATCATGGATCGCTTACACGCCATCGAGGTGTTCGCCGCAGTGGCTGCTGCGGGGAGCTTTGCCAAAGTGGCGCGCGCCATGCGTCTGTCGCCGCCCGCAGTCACCCGCGCCATCACGTCGCTGGAGACTCGCCTCGGCGCACGGCTTTTGTTGCGCACGACGCGAAGCGTGCGCCTGACTGAAAGCGGTCAACGTTTCCTGATCGACTGCCAGCGCATCCTTCAGGATTTGCAGGAGGCGGAGGAAGCCGCAACCGGCAGCTTCACGGCCCCGCGCGGCGTGCTAAATGTAACCGCGTCAGCGCTTTTCGGCAGATACTTCGTCGCCCCGATCCTTTGCGATTTCGTGGACAAATATCCCGGCGTTTTGGCGAACGCGCTGTTTGTGGATAGGCTCGTGCATATGCTGGAGGAGGGGATCGACGTGGCGGTCCGCATCGGGCCGCTGCCCGATTCATCGCTTACCGCCATAAAAGTTGGTAGCGTGCGGAGGGTGGTTTGCGCCGCGCCGTCATACCTGGAGCAATATGGCTTACCACAACACCCAGTTGAGCTTACCAGCCGCCGCGTCATCGGAGCGGGCAGCCTGATCTCCATCATGGAATGGGTGTTTGGTGAAAAGGGCAACACGCTTCGTGTGCAACTGCAGCCCGCCATTACGTTCAACACAGTCGACGCGGCAATTGAAAGCACGGTCGGCGGCTGGGGTTTAACCCGTGTACTATCCTACCAGATCGCGCCGTATCTGATGGATGGCCGTTTGCAGACGGTGATGCGCGAGTATGAGCCAGATCCCTGGCCAGTGCATGTCCTGCATCACGAAGGACGCAAAGCTTCCGCCAAAGTGCGCGCTTTTGTAGATTTCACAGTTGCGGCGCTGCGAGCCAATAGGGCCATCAACCCCGGGGCTTAGCCGTGTTCGCGGGTGACAAAACTCCTCGCCGGTCATATCACTGGCTATTCCGGGACCGCGATTCAGCCCCGCCCGACCTCTTATTGGGGGCTATAGTTTCATTAATAAATACGATAGTTATCTTAAGATAACTAAGAATAGCTTAGCCCTTGTAGAAGAAGTTTTAGATCGTCTACGACATCGCGACGCTGACCATGCCGCCTGCAAAATCCTCCACGCCCCTGCCCGCGCTAATACGACTTGACTTCCCGTCGGAATTATAAGAACCTAACAAGAACAAACAGAGACTTGCATGAGCGACAGGGTAAGGGCGTTGAGCCGCGAGACGCGCAAGCTGCCGCCTGTCGAACGCGCCGCCCTCATCGACGATTTGCTCGCCAGCTTAGACGAGCCGGACGCGCGCATCGACGCGCCCTGGCCGCCGAAGCGGAGGACGCCTCGCCGCCATACAGCGCGGGGAGATGGGGGTCGAAGACCTAGACAACGTTCTCGCTGAACTCGAGCGGCAAAGAAAGCCATCTCTGCGGCGGCGAA
>JAWXCE010000076.1:0-5465 GCA_034440495.1 Hyphomicrobiales bacterium
TCCTGCAGTAATGCCGCCAGATCATAAGCGCGATGGCCGATCAGCGCATCCTGAAAGTCGATAACGCCGAGGCGCGCCGGGCCATCTCCGCCATCGCGCAGCAGCAGGTTGGGCGAATGATAATCGCGCAGAACCCATCCAATCTCGTGCGTTTGCGCCGCCAGCCAATCAAAATGGCTGCGCCAGATGGTCAGGAAATCATGGCGCCCTTGCGAAGATGGCGCCGCGCCGCTCATTTCGGGCAAATACCAGTCGAGTAGCAGCTCCGTTTCGATGCCTAGCGCTTCATGGTCATAGCGGCGCATCGGTATTTCATCGCCGCCCGCTGACAGCGTTTGTGGCGTTTGGTGTTGGCGTAGTGGAATAAGACCGTCGACGGCCAGTCGCCACAACGGCGCCATGTCGTGGCCCGATGTAGCGAGGGTTTGAAAAACCTCGTCGCCGAAATCCTCTAGAATCAGCAGGCCGTTGTCCAGATCGCTTTGGTAAAGCTCAGGCACGCCCAAACCTGTTTCACGCAATGCCGATGCGATGGCGACGAACTGTGGCACGCCTTCGGCCAGATGCGCGATCTGGCTGTAGGGCTTGCCACCGCGAATGGGCGGGCCGTCCGGCTGGCGCGGCCAATCCATGAGCAGCGCCGTCTCGCCGCCCCGGCGGAGGCGATAGTAAACGCGGGTAGAGGCGTCGCCAGTCAGGGGTTCAATGGCGGCGTCCGTCCATTTGCCATTGCTCAAAAACCCGAAAATCGCGACAAGCCTTCCAGCTTTCGTGGCAAAGCGCCCGCATCCGGTCAGTGTGATAAGGCGCGCGTCAGTGTTGGCGGTTTCCGTGAAGATGAGTTGCAGCCCGTCGCCCATTATGGCGCCGCCTGCGCGCTCCGGCCATTCGATGATGGTTACGTCGCTCGCCAGCGCGTCGGCCAGCCCCAATTCGGCGACTTCGCTTTCATGCTTGAGACGGTAAAAATCGAAATGCGAAATGCGGAAACTGGGCGTGTCATATGTTTGATGCAGCGAGAAAGCGGGGCTGGGAACGTCCATGGCCGCATCGCCGGTCAGAGCGCGGATTAAAAAGCGCGAAAATGCGGTTTTGCCAGCGCCAATTTCGCCTTTCAAAGTGAGCGCGTCGCCCGGTTTGAGGGTAGGGGCGATAATGCGAGCCAGGCGCGCCATGCCGCTTAAATCGAGCGGGCCGAGCGTATAGGGTGGCGACTGGTTTTGCGCGAGCATGATCGAAGCCATTCACCGTAGAGCACGATGAGTTTAGGCTGAAACGCTATGGCGCTTCTGCCTAAACTCTGAATCGCACTCTACATTATAATTTAGAGCCGGATGATTTGAGATGGATCGCGTATGCGATTCCATCTCAAATCATCCGGCTCTGTCGTTTCATATGCCCGGCGTTATGAGGAAAATATGGCTGAAATCGTCCGCTGCGATGCGCGTGCCGTCTCTTTCGCTTCTGTCGCGATATGGGAGTAGCGTTTTGGGCCGCCGTCCGGCATGAGCACAGTCACGGTTGTGCCAGCACCGGGCGATGAGCGCAGGCGGATTTCGCCGCCATGCATTTCCACCAAACTTTTGACGAGCGACAAGCCCAGCCCCGCGCCGCGATGTCCGGAGCCGAGCGTGCGGCTCTCGAAGCGCTCGAACACCGCCTTCTGGAATTCTTCTGGAATGCCGCAACCCATATCCTGCACGGTGAAGGCGATGCGTCCGCTCTCGCGGCGGCAATTGAGCGTGATGACGCTGCCTTCCTCGGAGAAACCGATGGCGTTGGAGAGGAGGTTGAACAGGATCTGGGTCAGCCGCTGCCGGTCCGCCATGATCTGTCCGACCTCTGGCGCGACCTGAATTTCGAGTTGCAGACCGCTTTTCACCAGCCGGTCGCGCACGCCAAGCTCCGCCGCATCGATCACGTCCTGTAGAGACACGGGTGCGAGCGTCAATTCCAGCGCGCCCGCGTCGATGACCGCGAGATCGAGGATGTCGTTAATGATGGACAGCAGCGCCACGCTTGATGAGCTGATGTCGTTCATGTATTCGCGCTGCTTCGGGTTCAGCGGCCCGAAATGCTGGCTGGCGAGCAACTCGGAGAAGCCGATGATGTTGGTGAGCGGCGTGCGTAGCTCGCGCGAGACATGGCTGATGAAGGCGTTTTTCAGCCGGTCGGCGGCCTCCAGCGCCTCATTGCGCTCGATCAGCGCCTGCTCGACCCGCTTGCGGTCGGTTATGTCGATGTAGGTAAGCAACGTGCCGCCATCGGGCAGGGGCACGCCAGCATAAGCGATGACGCTGCCATCGGCGCGGTTCAGATAGCCGTCAAAGGACTGGCGTTTGTCATTTACATTGGTGACTGCCAGTTTTGCCGAGACCCAGGGGTCTTCCTCATTATTTGGCGTCCGGCAGATAAGCGCCACTTCCTCGATATGCGGTGCCCTCTCCAGTACGGCGGCGTTCAGTTGCCACATGGCGACGAACACCGGGTTGAACAGCCGCAATCGCGCGTCCGAACCGAACACCGCGACACCCTCCCGCAGGTGATCGAGGGTTTCACGCTGGACGTGGATGAGCGCGTTATAACGGCTCTCCAGCGCGAATTTCTCCGTCACGTCGTCGTGCAAAAGCGTGACGCCGCCATCGGGGCGCTGGTCGATGACAACGAGCACGCTGCGACCATCGGGCAGATGCCAGCAATCCTCATGTCCTTCCGCGCTTTCATAGGCTTTAAGTTGTTCCGCCCGCCATGTGCGATAATTGCGCTGCTCGGGGAGCTGGCGCGATTGGCGCAGGCGATCCAGGATTTCGCCCAGCTTTGGCTTTGTATCCAGCCATTCGGCCTCGATGCCCCAGAATTCAAGATAGGCCTGATTGTAGAATACGAGGCGCTGATCCGGGCCGAAAATTGACACGGCGGTCGCCACCCGGTCGAGGGTACGGGAGTGGGCCGCCATATGGCGGGAAAGTTTGTCCTTTGCGGTCTCCAGCGGAGCCAGGTCTATGGCGGCGCCCGCGCTTCCCTGACCCGCAGGCGCAACGACGGTTTCAAATGTGCGCCGTCCGCCGCTCACCACAGTTTGCAGGCGGCTGCGAAACACATCGCCTTTCACTGTCTCAAACTGGACTTTTGCGCGTTGGCGAGCCTCCAGCAGCTCAATCTGGCTGTCGACGACTTCCTGCGGATTTGCCGCGTCGACCGACGCTGCATAAGCCTTATTCACCCATTTAAGGCGCCCATCGGCGGCGCGAAACCACACCGGCAGCGGTAGCGCGTCCAGCAGGGCGGTTTGCGAGGCCAGTTCGTCGTTCTGCGTGCGGATTTGCGACATGAGATTGGTAAGCTCCAGCCGACGCTCGGCCAGATCGCGAAACTTCACGTAATAACATGCGCCCGAAGCACGGCCCTCCGCCTCTATCGTTGCCCCGCTCAGGGTTTTGACCACCAGCCAGAACGGCGCGCCGTCCTCACGCAGTTTTTTCAGTCGTGCGTCGAGAATTGCGGCTGCGTCGCGCTCCACCCACGAGCCAAAGCGCATCAGCATCGCCAGCTTTGCGGGCGCGCCGGACGATGCGCTGAGCGTATGGGTGACAAGTCGCGGGGTTTCATCTTTGTCGCACACGACGAGCGCCTGCGGCTCGGCTGTCATGATGGACTGCGCGACTTCAAGCTGGCGCGAAAGGGTCGCCGCCTCTTCCGCGAAACGGGCCTCCGCCCGCTTAGCCCGATAGCTGCCTTTCAGGAACAGGAAGCCAGCCATGGCGAAAAATACGACCGCGCCGGTCAGGATGGCGCCCGCAAACAATTCACCAGCGATAGACATCGCCGCGATAGAGTTTGGTGAATTGGGGGCGGCTACGGCTATTCCGCAGAGTTGTAAGGCGAAAACCGCCGCGCCCGCACGCCATAACCCGGATGCGTTCAACCGCCCCATGATCGATCTCCCAATCCGCTGTGACCGCGCAAGCGGATACGACTCCAATTGCACGAATCATTCGTAAATGTAGCGTTAACGGGGAGAAATAGCCAAGGCGTCCACAAGGTGGGGAACGCTGTGCATACGGTTTAACGTCTTTGCGAGCGAAGCGAAGCAATCCAACTTTCGAGTATGAAACGGCGATGAATCGCCGCGACGGCAAAAGCCTCTTCGCGACGACGGGTTGGATAGAGATCTAAATGCACCAGGCCTAGTAGCGGTATTGCTCGGACTTGAACGGTCCTTCCTCGGAAACGCCGATGTAGCTGGCCTGATCGGGGGTAAGCTTGGTGAGCTTGACACCCAGTTTTTCGAGGTGCAACGTCGCCACGCGCTCGTCCAGCTCCTTCGGCAGCGTGTAGACCTTGTTTTCGTATTTAGCGCCGTCGCGCCACAGCTCGATTTGGGCCAGTACCTGGTTGGTGAAACTGGCGCTCATCACGAAGCTCGGGTGGCCGGTGGCGTTGCCGAGATTCACGAGGCGGCCTTCGGACAGCAGGATGATGCGGCGGCCGTCCGGCTTCTCGATCATATCGACCTGCGGCTTGACATTGCTCCATTTGAAGTTGCGCAGGCCCTGAACCTGAATTTCGTTGTCGAAATGGCCGATGTTGCAGACGATCGCCATGTCCTTCATGCCGCGCACATGATCGACGGTAATGATGTCCTTGTTGCCCGTGGCGGTGACGAAAATGTCAGCCTTTTCGAGCGCGTCCTCGATGGTCATCACCTCGAAGCCGTCCATGGCCGCCTGAAGAGCGCAGATCGGGTCGATCTCGGTGACAGCTACGCGCGCGCCGGCGCCGCGCAACGAAAGCGCCGAGCCTTTGCCCACATCGCCGTAGCCGCACACGAGCGCGACCTTGCCCGCCATCATTACGTCGGTTGCGCGGCGGATGCCATCAACGAGGCTTTCGCGGCAGCCATATTTGTTGTCGAACTTCGACTTGGTAACGCTATCGTTCACGTTGATGGCCGGGAAGGTGAGCTGCCCCTTTTTCTCCATCTGGTACAGCCGCAGTACGCCTGTGGTGGTTTCCTCGGTCACACCCTTGATGTTGGCTTTCACTTTGGAATACCAGCCCGGGTTTTTGGCGAGACGGCGCTTGATGGTCGCGTAAAGCTCTTCCTCTTCCTCGCTCGCGGGCTTGTCGAGCACGGATGGGTTTGTCTCCGCCTCGGAGCCAAGGATGACGAGTATGGTCGCGTCGCCGCCGTCGTCCAGGATCATGTTCGCGGTTTCGCCGTTCGGCCATTCCAGGATGCGATCCACATAATCCCAATATTCAGCCAGCGTCTCGCCCTTCACGGCGAAAACGGGGGTGCCGCGCACGGCGATGGCTGCGGCGGCGTGATCCTGGGTGGAGAAAATGTTGCACGACGCCCAGCGGATGTCCGCGCCCAGCTCCTGCAGCGTCTCGATCAGCACAGCCGTTTGTATTGTCATGTGCAGGCAACCGGCGATGCGCGCGCCTTGAAGCGGCTTCGA
>JAWXCE010000077.1:0-47934 GCA_034440495.1 Hyphomicrobiales bacterium
CGATCTGCATCACCTGTTCCTGATAGATGATGATGCCGTAGGTTTCCTTCAGGATCGGTTCGATGAGCGGATGCAGGTAGTCCGGCTCCTCAAGCCCATATTTGCGGTTGATGTAGGGATCGATATTCGCCATTGGCCCGGGACGATAAAGCGAGACCATGGCGATGATGTCGTCAAAACGGTCAGGCTTCAGCTTGCGCAGCGACTCGCGCATGCCGGTGCTTTCGAGCTGAAACACGCCAACTGTGTCGCCCTTCGACATGAGTTCGTAGGTCGCCGGGTCGTCCAGTTCTACCTTGCTCAAATCGATGACCGTGCCGGAACCACGGATCAGTTCCTCCGCTTTCGCTAGCACGGTGAGCGTTTTCAGGCCGAGAAAGTCGAATTTTACGAGGCCCGCTGGCTCCACCCACTTCATATTGAACTGGGTGACTAGCATTTCGGAACGCGGATCGCGATACAACGGCACAAGATCCACAAGTGGCCGGTCGCCGATCACCACGCCCGCCGCGTGGGTAGAAGCGTGCCGATACAGCCCCTCAAGCTTGAGGCCGATCTCTAGAAGTTGGGCGACCACCGGCTCGGCGTCGCGCGCTTCCTGCAGTTTCGGCTCGCCCGCGATGGCGTCCGCAAGCGTAATCTGCTTGGCGGGGTTATTCGGCACCAGTTTGCACAGCCGATCCACCTGGCCATAAGGGATTTGCAGCACGCGGCCCACGTCGCGCAGCACCGCCCGCGCCTGCAGCTTCCCGAACGTGATGATCTGCGCGACGCGATCCTTGCCGTATTTGTCAACGACATACTGGATGACCTCGTCGCGCCGATCCTGACAGAAGTCGATGTCGAAATCCGGCATCGACACGCGTTCCGGGTTGAGGAAGCGCTCGAACAGCAGGCCGAAACGCAAGGGATCGAGATCGGTGATCGACAGCGCCCAAGCCACGACCGAACCCGCGCCCGAACCGCGCCCCGGCCCGACCGGAATGCCCTGCCGCTTCGCCCAACCGATAAAATCGGCCACGATTAGGAAGTAGCCGGGAAACCTCATGTTGATGATGACATCCAACTCGAATTGGAGCCGCGCCTGGTAATCCTCGACCGTCTTGCCCGCAGCCAACCGTCCCTCGCGGAGGCGCAGCTCCAGCCCTTCGGTGGCCTGACGGCGCAACTCCTGGGCTTCCGCCATAAGCGCATCCGCGCCCTCACCGGTAAAGCGCGGCAGAATGGGCGCACGCGATGTAGGGCGAAAGGCGCAGCGGCGGGCGATCTCGACGGTGTTTTCCAGCGCCTCGGGCACATCGGCGAACAGGGCGCACATTTCGGCCCGGGATTTAAAGTAATGCTCCGGCGTCACGCGGCGGCGATCATCCTCGGCGATATACCGGCCTTCGGAGATGCACAGCAGACTGTCATGCGCGTCGAAATCCTCCCGTTTGGGGAAAAACGCCTGGTTGCTGGCCACAAGAGGCAATCCTTGCGCGTATGCAATATCGACAAGGGCGGCTTCGGTCGTCCGGCTATCCGCCACTCCGTGACGTTGCAATTCAACATAAAGCCGGTCCCCGAAAGTGGCGGCGAGCGTTGCGGCGATAGCGCTTGCCGCGTCGGTCCGCGCCTCCTTGAGCAGCCGGTCGATTGCCCCTTCCGGCCCGCCGGTCAGACATATCAGACCTTCGTGGTGTGCTAGCACATCGCCCAGCGACACGTGTGGGTCGCCACCTTCGGCATGGTAGAGAAATGCTTTGCTTGTCAGGCGCACAAGGTTTGCGTAGCCAGCGGCGTCTTTGGCGAGAAGCGCGAGCGAGCCTTTCAAGCCCGTATTTTGCGAGCCAATGCGTTGCTGCGCGCCATTGCGGTTGTCAGCAGACGGAAACGACACGGCAAGCGTGCATCCGACGATCGGCTGAACGCCGTCATCGCCCAGGGTTTCCGAAAATTCCAGCGCGCCAAACAGGTTGTTGCGGTCGGTCAGCGCGACGGCTGGCTGCCCATCCGCCTTCGCCAGCTTGCCCAGTGCTTTGACAGGTAACGCGCCCTCCAGCAGCGAGTAGGCCGAATGCACGCGCAAGTGGATGAAGCCGGGACTTTTTGGAGCGGTCACGCGCAAACCTCTTAGGTCGATGAATCTTCGCGATACTGCCCGATTCCTACTCAGCAATGTCGTCCTCCGAAAAGGCGACCAGCAATATGCGCACACTAAAATTTGGATTTCCACATTTGCGGGGCGAGCTTGATGGCGGAAAGACCAATCGGCTTCAGCTTGCAAACCGGGCCTTCATGCAGCCCTTTTGTAGCCGACTGATAGCGCTTATTCCGCCGCCCGCGGCTGAAATGCAGCACTGCTCGCCGTCTCGCGGGTCGATACGTAACCGCGCGGTTGCTCAACAAGCAGACCGTCTTCGAGGCGCAGGATGCGATCCATCCGCTCCGCCAGTTCGAAATTGTGCGTGGCGATGAGCGCGGCGAGGCCGGTTTTCTGGATGAACCCGACCAGTTGCTCGAACACCCTGTCAGCGGTCGGCGGATCGAGGTTGCCGGTTGGCTCATCGGCAAGCAGGAGGCGCGGATGGTTCGCGACGGCGCGGGCGATGGCGACGCGCTGCTGTTCGCCGCCGGACAGTTCGGCTGGCCGGTGCGTCGCTCGCTCCGTAAGGCCGAAACTGGCGAGCAGATCGCGCCCGCGATGCTCCGCCTCGACGCGGGAAACGCCTGCGATCATTTGCGGTAGCACCACGTTTTCAAGCGCCGAGAATTCGGGCAGCAGGTGGTGGAACTGGTAGACGAAGCCGATCTGCGTGCGTCGCAGGCGCGTTCGTTCGCCATCCGGCAGGGCGACGCAATCGCGGTCGCCGATGATGACCGAACCGCCCTGTGGCTGCTCAAGCAATCCGATGATATGCAGTAGCGAGGATTTGCCGGATCCCGATGGTCCGACAAGCGCCACCGCCTGCCCTGGATAAAGATCTGCGCCAGCGCCCTTTAGCACGTGCAAGTCCCGCCCGCCCTGACTGAAAGATCGTTGCAGGTTTACGAGGCGGACGGCTGGTTTGAACGCTCGCTGTTCCACTAAACCCTCATTCATATCGAAGCGCTTCGACGGGATCGAGACGCGCCGCGCGCCAGGATGGATACAACGTGGCAAGCACGGACAGGGTCAACGCCATGATGACCACTGTCGCTACTTCGTTCCAGTCAATGACGGCCGGCAGCTTGGTTAAAAAATAAACGTCCGCCGGGAAAAGCGGGGTATTGGTAATCCATTGCACAAATTGACGAATTGGCTCGATATTCAGGCAAACTACCACTCCGAGAAGGAGACCGGCGACGGTGCCCACAACGCCAATACTCGCGCCGGTCATGAAAAATACGCGCATGATCGAGCCCCGCGTCGCCCCCATCGTCCTCAGAATCGCGATGTCGCGCCCCTTGTCCTTCACCAGCATAATCATGCCCGACACGATATTCAGCGCGGCGACCAGAACGATCAGGGTCAGAATCATGAACATCACATTCCGCTCCACCTTCAGCGTGTTGTAGAATGTGGCGTTACGGGTTCGCCAGTCGTTCATCACGATGTCCTGGCCCGCCGCCTCGCCCATCGCAACCGTGTAGTTCTGCACCTTATCCGGGTTTTCAACCATGACCTCAATCACGGTCGCGGTGTCGCCAAGGTTAAAAAACTTCTGCGCCTCCATGAGCGGCAGGAAGGCGATTGAGCTGTCATACTCCGACATACCAATCTCGAAAATTGCGGCGACAGGATAGCGTTTCGTGCGGGGCGACGTGCCAAACGGCGTAGAGGCGCCGCGCGGCGCAATCAGCGTCACCTCACCACCCACCGTCACGTTCATGGAGTTGGCAAGCCGCGAGCCGATGGCGATGCCGCCGCTCGTGTCGAACCCGTCCAGCGTGCCGAAGAAGATGTTCTTGGACACGCTCTCAAGCGCTTTCAGATCAGCTTCGCGGATGCCCCGGATAACGGCCCCCGTGGCGGTCGCAGGCGTCGAGATCATCGCCTGTCCCTCGATCACCGGCAGCGCCGTCGTGACGCCCGGCACAGTTAAAAGCCGTTTCACTACGTCGTCGTAATCGTTGAAGGCGCGGGCGAGCGGGCGGGCGATCACGTGTCCGTTCAGCCCCATGATTTTGTCGAACAGTTCCTTGCGGAAGCCGTTCATCACCGACATGACGATAATCAGCGTCGCTACGCCGAGCATGATGCCGATGAATGAAAAACCGGCGATAACCGAGATGAAACCTTCCTTACGCCGTGCGCGCAAATAGCGCGAGGCTAGCACCCACTCGAACGGCGCAAATGGTTTTGTGTCTTTAACGACAGCAGTTGTCATGCTTTGCCTTTGGCTTTCTTATCGCGCGGCTTTTCAGGCTCCGCTTTGGCGGCGTCGGCATTCGCAGATAGAGTTTGCATGGATACTGGCACTTCGAGCATTTTTATGGCGTCCGTGGGCGTCGCCGTAACACGTTCGCCCGTCGCGCGGTTTTTAATCTCGACCTCGCCCGCCGCCAGCCTTTTCGGCCCGACGATAACCTGCCACGGCAGGCCTATCAGATCCATGGTTTTGAATTTGCCACCCGCCCGCTCGTCGGTGTCGTCGTAAAGCACGTCAATGCCAGCAGCCGTCAGACCGTCGTAGATTTCGCCACAGGCTTTCTCCGTCGCCGCGTCTCCTGGTTTGAGGCTAATCAAGCCAACCTTAAACGGCGCGACCGCTTCCGGCCAGATAATCCCGGCATCGTCGTGGCTCGCCTCGATAATCGCGCCCATGAGCCGGGAAACGCCGACGCCATACGATCCGCCATGCGCGAGAACAATGCCGCCATCCGGCCCCTGCACCTGGCATTTCATCGGCTGAGAGTATTTTGTGCCGAAATAAAAGATATGCCCCACTTCGATGCCGCGCGCCGAGACACGGGCGTCCTCGGGAACCTCGCGCTCGAACAAGGCGGCGTCGTGCATCTCGCTGGTAGCGGCGTATTTTCCCGTCCACTTGGCCACCTCAGGAGACAGGTCCGCATCGTAGTCTATGGTTTCGGGTGGCGTTGGCATGTCCACCAGATCGCGATGGCAAAATACCTCGCTCTCGCCGGTCTGGGCCAGAATGATAAACTCATGGCTCAGATCGCCGCCGATAGGGCCAGTGTCGGCCTTCATCGGGATACCCTTCAGCCCCATCCGCGCGAATGTGCGAAGGTAAGCGAGGAACATCTTGTTATAAGAGTGGCGGGCGGCTTCCTCGGTCAGGTCGAACGAATAGGCGTCCTTCATTAGGAATTCACGGCCGCGCATGACGCCAAAACGCGGGCGCACCTCATCGCGGAATTTCCACTGAATGTGATAAAGCGTGCGCGGCAAATCGCGGTAAGACTTTACCCCGTCACGGAAAATCTGCGTGATCTGCTCCTCGTTGGTTGGGCCAAACAGCATTTCGCGCTCATGCCTGTCCTTGATGCGCAGCATTTCCGGGCCGTAGGCGTCGTAGCGCCCGCTTTCCCGCCAAAGCTCAGCAAGCTGGATAGTCGGCATGAGCAATTCGATGGCGCCGGTGCGATCCTGCTCCTCCCGCACGATTTGCTCGATTTTGTTCAGCACACGCAAACCGAGCGGCAGCCAGGAGTAAATCCCGGCGCTAGATTGCCGGATGAGCCCAGCGCGCAGCATGAGCCGATGGGAGATAATCTCGGCTTCCTTGGGGTCGTCCCGCAGAATGGGGAGAAAATACCGGCTAAGGCGCATGCGTTTCTTTCGCGGTTGCAAGCAACTTCTGTTATGAATGTGTTAACCGCTTCGAACGGCATACGCAATCTCATGAGGCTTTCAGCACGCCGATATCCTCATGGGATGGTATTTTCCCGCATGATGACAAGGCGTCACGCTTAAAACTTGCGAGGAATAGTGACAAGCCTTGCGTTTTTAGCTACGCTGCCCTTCGTGAAATGCATGATTAATCATGTTTCGCGTTGGATGTAGGCCGCAAGGGAGAGCCTTTTGCATGAATTTGCGGAAGACGGTCCAAGTCTGGGAGGATAACACCAAAGCACGGGCGCCAAAAGACGGCTGATAGCGCAATAAGCGTCATCGGTAACTTGGCTATTAAAAATTCGCACCGAAGCAAATGTGAACTGCAAATGGCGGGCTGCAAAGTCCGTCATTTTTTATGAGATTTAGCCTTTTCCGAAACGTATGCGGTTTCGGAGTGTAACGGCTATATCTATAAATCTAGAGTTGGTTCACCCGATTTCAGCCAGTCAATCAAATCCGGTCGAGTCTAGAATGGGAATTTGTCCACCGGCAGCAGGCGATACACAACGACAGCATACACACCGGCAAATATGACGCCTGCAATCAGCGTGGTCACGCCCGCAAGCAGCCACAGGCTGACGGGCTTTTCGCCATCCGCCAGTTCGGCTCCATCCTGTCCCCTCCCGCGCGCCGCGAATGGCAGCGCGGCGAACCACACCAGCCACCAGCAGATAAAATAAATGGCAAAGCCGAACGTGGCGCTCATGCCTGCTCCAACTCGACCAGCGTGCCGAAGAAATCCTTGGGGTGCAGGAATAGCACCGGCTTGCCATGGGCGCCGATTTTTGGCGTACCGTCGCCCAGGATGCGCGCGCCGTCTGCCGCAAGTCTGTCGCGCGCCGCGTGGATGTCGTCCACCTCGTAGCAGATATGATGGATGGCGCCGCCGGGGTTGCGCTCCAGGAACCCTGCGATGGGCGAGTTTTTACCGAGCGGTTCGAGAAGCTCGATTTTCGTGTTCGGCAGCTCGATGAAAATCGTGCTGACGCCATGCTCATGCTGCGTCACCACCTCAGAAATAATCGCGCCCAGACGGTCGCGATAAACGGCAGCGGCGGAGGCTAAGTCCGGCACCGCGATGGCGACATGGTTCAAGCGTCCTATCATGGCTCTGGCCTCCCTTTCGCTCCCACTATACAACCGTAACCATCACCGAACACACGGTTTTTTTGCCCCACGCCGCATTAACCGCCGCGCGCACCGAACGGCGCACGGCCTCCTGAACCATCGCCGTATCCTTACGCCTTGCCCGCGGAATGCTGGTCAGCGCGCCATGTATGGCCTTCTCGACAATATCCTCGAAATGCTCGCCGTCCTCATCGAACTCCGGTACGCCCGTCATCACGCATTGCGGATCGGCCGCCATTTCGCCGTCGCGGCGCAGCACCAGCGACACAGTCACCGCGCCGACATGAGCAAGCTTGCGACGCTCCTGCACCGGCCCCTCCTCGGAGGGCACCGTCAGATGGCCATCGCGGTACAACCGCCCGATGGGGGCGTCGTCAATCACCTCGGGCGGGCCGGGGAGCAGCCGCACGATGGAGCCGTTGCGAACGCCGCCCAGCGCTTTCAGGCCGTTTTCGCCAGCAAACCGCACATGCTCCTCCAGATGCCGAGCCTCGCCATGCACGGGAATCAGCACCTTCGGCTTTGTCCAGCCGTACATTTTCTGCAACTCGCCCCGGCGCGGGTGGCCGGACGTATGCACCGGCGTCGCGTCATCGCCCGTGATGGTCTCGACGCCTTGGTTGGCCAGATTATTCTGCACGCGCAGCACGGCATTTTCATTGCCCGGAATCGTCCGGCTCGAAAAAATCACCATGTCGCCGCGACTGAGCGTGATGCGCGGATGCTCGTCTTCGGCAATGCGGGCGAGCGCCGCGCGGGGCTCGCCCTGGCTGCCGGTGCAGAGCAGCACCACCTTCTCGGCGGGCAAATAGCCGTATTCATCTTCGGTCAAAAACTCGAAGCCGGACGGCCAGATGCTGCTTTCGCGCGCCGCATCGACAACGCGGTGCATGGCCCGGCCCGCCAGCACCAGCTCGCGCCCCGCCGCTTTCGCCGCTTTAGCGACCGCCAGCAGCCGCGCCGCGTTGGATGCGAAGGTCGTGATCGCAACGCGGCCCTTGGCGCCGTTAATCAGCATCGAAAGGCCGCGCTCCACATCCGCTTCCGACCCGCCCGTGCCCTCCACCAGCACGTTCGTGCTGTCACACACCATCACGTCGATGCCCTCGGTGCCAATGGTCTGCAACTTCGTGATGTCAGTGCCCGCGCCCATTCCCGGCTCGGGATCGAGCTTCCAATCCGCCGTGTGGAAAACGACGCCACCCTTGTGGCGAAACACGACGCCGCTGGTCTCAGGGATAGAGTGCGCCATGTTAACCAACTCCACGTCAAACGGGCCGATATTCAGCCGCGCGCCGGCTGCGACGACATTGAGCGGCACCTCGTTTTTCCAGGCGTGCTCATGCAGCTTCGATTTCAGCATTTCCGTGGTGAAGCGGGTGGCGTAAACCGGCACGCGCAAGCGTGGCCACAAATAGGGGATCGCGCCGAAGTGATCCTCATGCGCGTGCGTGAGCAGGATGCCGACGAGGTTTTTGCGCTCTTCCTCGATAAAGCGTATGTCGGGCAGCACCAGATCGACGCCCGGCTCGCGATCGTCCGGGAAGGTGACGCCCAGATCGACCATAAGCCATTTGCGGTCGTCCTCCGGCCCGACGCCGTAGAGGTAAACGTTCATGCCGATTTCGCCGACGCCGCCAAGGGCAAGGAAAACCATGTCGTCTTGCGCGAGGTCGCGGGCCATCCAGTCTCCGTCATATGTTAAAAGGGTGCAATTTATGCTGAGGATATCAGAAAAAGACGTCGCCTGCAGTCACCCGGCGCTCGGGGCCGTCGAATCTGTCGCCGAGCCGCAATGCGCCGCTGTCATCTAACCCGATGAACACGCCCTCGACAACCATTCCGTTGACGCGGACGGAAACCGATGCGCCCACTCCGTGCGCATGGGCGAGCCACTCAGCGCGGATGGCGGCGAAGTTTTGCCCGTTGCGCCAGATGCCGAGCCAATGATCTATGGTGCGCGCTAGCCCCTCGAACAGTTCCAAAACGCGCAATGCTGGCGCGGCTGAGGATAAATGCGCAACCGAACGCTCCAGCCCGTCCGGATGCTGGCCGACATTAAGGCCGACGCCAATGACCACGGCATGTTCTGCCCGTCCCGCCGTTCCCGTGCTTTCCAGCAGAATGCCGCCCACCTTCGCGCCATTCAGTAGTATGTCGTTCGGCCATTTGAGTCCTAGCGCGCTTTTGGACATTGACGCGCCGCACGAGTCCGCGATGGCTTGGCGCACAGCGACTGCTGTTAAAAGCGAGAGACCAAGCGCGGCGGTCGCAGAGCAGTCAGGGCGCAGCAGCAAACTGGCGTACAAGTTGCCAGGCGGCGAAACCCAAGAGCGCCCTGCACGTCCGCGCCCACCCAGTTGTTCGCCCGCTAAAACCCAGAGTCCGCCAAGCTCGGCAGCAGCGGCGCACCGGAGGGCTTCCGCGTTGGTCGAGTCGATGCAGTCATATTCGGCGAGGCGGTAGCCTGGAGGGAGTGTAAACTGCGGCGGGGCGGCAAGCGGCGATGTCATGGCGGTTCTAAAACAGCGAGCGGGCGGCTTGGCTCGCCGTCTCGATCAGGGGATTTGGCAGGATGAAATACAGCAGCACAAACGCGCCGGTTAGGGCGAATACAAACTTCACCGAGCCTGCCATTGGCTCGAAGCGCTCCGCTGGTTCGTAGACATACATGATGATGACGATGCGGATGTAATAGAACGCCGCGATAACAGACATGACGACGCCGAACACCGCCAGCCAGAACAGTTGGGCCTTGATCGCGGCGTCGAACACGTAAAACTTGGCGAAAAACCCGGCGAGCGGCGGGATGCCTGCCAGCGAAAACATCAGCATCGCCAGGATGAACGCCGTCACTGGCTGCGCACGCGATAACCCCGCGAGTTCGTCGATATCCTCGACTGACTTACCATCGCGACGCATGGCGATGATACAGGCAAAGGCGCCAAGCGTCATCGCGATATAAATAGCCATGTAAACGATGAGGCCCTGCACGCCCTCAACTGTCCCCGCCGAGAGGCCGACCAGCGCGAAGCCTACGTTGCCAATGGATGAATACGCCATGAGCCGCTTGATATTGCGCTGCCCAATAGCGGCGAACGCGCCAAGGGCCATAGATAGCGCGGCGATGGCGATGACGATCTGCCGCCATTGATCGACGGCACCCGGAAATGCGTCGATCACCACGCGCGTGAACAGCGCCATGGCGGCAACTTTCGGCGCGGCGGAGAAAAACGCGGTGACGGGCGACGGCGCGCCTTCATAAACATCCGGCGTCCACATATGAAACGGTACGGCCGACACCTTAAAGGCGAGACCTGCGATTACGAACACGAGGCCGAATATCAGGCCGATGGATGCAGGTTGCGCCTGCGCGGCGATGGCGATTTGCGCGAACGAGGTCGAGCCGGTCGAGCCGTAAACGAGCGAGCAGCCATAAAGCAGCATTCCCGATGACAGGGCGCCCAAAACGAAATATTTCAGGCCCGCTTCCGACGAGCGCACGTTGTCGCGGTGGAAGGCGGCGATAACGTAGAGCGCCAGACTTTGCAGCTCCAGACCGAGATAGACTGTGATGAGATCGTTAGATGAAATCATAAGCATCATCCCGAGCGTCGCGAGCAGGATGAGCACGGGGTATTCAAATTTGAATATGCCTTCGCGACGCAGGTAGTCGAGCGAGAGAATGATCGACAGCGCAGAGGCGGCTAGGGTTAGCAGCTTCATCATCCGCGCGAAGGCATCGTCAATGATAGCTCCGCCGAAAGCGGTGCGAGGCCCCGACTCGGCGAGCACGATGAGCGCGCCGGTCAGGATGAGCGCCAGAATGGCGAGAATGGCGACAGGCCCGGCGGAGGTTTCCTCGCGCATAACGCCGACCAGCAGCAGCACGATGGCGCAGATCGCCAGAAACACCTCTGGCGCGAGCGGAAATCCATTTATTAGGGCGGTGATCTCGGCTGGCATGAGTAATCCCTATTGCGCTGCAAACTGGAGTTTTGCAGCCGCAGCGAGCGCCGCGTCATAGTTCGTGATAAGCTTTTGCACGGACGCCGCCGTGTAGTCGAGCACTGGCGCAGGATAGAAGCCGAGCACAATGGTGAGGATGACGAGCGGGGCCATGATGGCGATTTCGCGAGGGCTAAGGTCGGCGATGGCTTTGAGGTTGGCTTTTTCGAGCTTGCCGAAAATCACATGACGATAGAGGAACAGCGCATATACGGCGGACGCGATGACGCCGAACGTGGCGAGGAATGCGACCCACGTGTTCACCCGGAAAGCGCCCATCAGCGACAGGAATTCGCCTACGAAGCCGCTGGTGCCGGGCAGGCCAACATTCGCCATCGTAAACAGCATGAAGCAGAAGGCGTAAAGCGGCATCCGGTCGGCGAGGCCACCGTAAGCGGAGATTTCTCGCGTATGCATGCGGTCGTAAATTACCCCGACGGCGAGGAACAGCGCCGCCGAGACGACGCCGTGCGAAATCATCTGGAATACGCCGCCCTGGATACCTTGGGTGGTCGCAGTAAAGATGCCCATCGTCACGAAGCCCATGTGCGCGACCGACGAATAAGCGATGAGCTTTTTCATGTCGGTTTGGGCATAGGCGACAATTGATGTGTAAATGATTGCGACGACGCTCAGGGCGAAAATCAGCGGCGCGAAATCGGCGGAGGCGAGCGGAAACATGGGCAGCGAAAAACGCAGGAAGCCGTACCCACCCATTTTCAGGAGGATACCCGCCAGGATGACGGAACCGGCGGTTGGCGCCTCGACGTGCGCGTCGGGCAGCCACGTGTGCACCGGCCACATCGGCATTTTCACCGCGAATGACGCGAAAAACGCTAGCCACAGCCAGAACTGCATCTCTGGCGTGAACTTGAACGCCAGCAGCGTGGGGATGTCCGTGGTTCCCGCCTGACCATACATATACATGATGGCGAGCAGCATCAGCACCGAGCCGAGCAGTGTGTAGAGGAAAAACTTGAAGCTGGCGTAGATGCGCCGCTTGCCGCCCCAAACGCCGATGATGAGGAACATCGGGATCAGCACGCCCTCGAAGAACAGGTAGAAGATCACGAGGTCGAGCGCGCAGAACACGCCGATCATCAGCGTTTCAAGCACGAGGAACGCGATCATGTATTCCTTCATGCGCGTCTCGATGGCCTCCCAGCTTGCGAGGATGCAAAGCGGCATTAGCAGGGTGGTGAGGATGACGAACGGCATCGAGATGCCGTCCACGCCCATGTGGTAGCTGATCGCGTCGCCGATCCAGGGCTGTTTCTCTATGAACTGGAAGTTCGCGGTGGACGGATCGAAGCCAATGAGGACGAAAAGCGATACGCCGAAGGTAATGAGCGTTGTCCACAGCGCAATCCAGCGGGCGTTGCGGCGGCTGTCGGCGTCGTCGGTGCGCAGCATCAGGATGAGCGCTGCGCCGAGCAGCGGCAGGAAAGTGACGGTCGAGAGGATGGGCCAATCTGTCATGGCTTACAGCGCCCGTGTGTAGAGGTAGAAGAAGTAGCTAACCAGCAGCACGATGCCCGCAAACATCGTAAAGGCGTAGTGATAGACGTAGCCTGTTTGCGCTTTTACCGTCCGGTTTGTCACGTCCATGACGCGCGCCGCGATGCCGTCTGGCCCGAGGCCGTCGATGATGGCGCCATCGCCGACTTTCCAGAGTGTCCGCGCGAGCCAGCGGTACGGCCGCACGAAAATCCAATCGTACAATTCGTCGATATACCACTTGTTGTAGAGAAATGCATGAATGGGCCAGAACGCGCCCACGACGAAAGCGGGCGTGCTGGGTGCAAGCACGTAGGCAAACCACGCGACGACAAAGCCGCCCGCCATGGCGATGGTCGGCGACCAGACCACCCATTCGGGGACCTTGTGCGCCTCATAAAGGATTTTGTTGTCGGGCCGGGTGAACAGCGCCTGCCTCCAGAACTCGCCATAATGATCGCCGACGAACCATTCGTGGAAGGCAAAGCCCGCCGCCAGCGCGCCAATGGCGAGTAGCACCAACGGCGCCAGCATGACCCAAGGCGACTCGTGCGCATGCTCCATAGTTTCCTTATCAGCACGCGGCTTGCCAAAGAACGCCATGAACATCAGCCGCCATGAATAGAGCGAGGTTAGGAACGCGGCGGCGACCAGCAGCCAGAACGCCGTCCGCGACGCCTCGTTGTGCGCGGCATAAGACGTCTCGATCACGATATCCTTCGAGAAATACCCGGACGTGTACGGGAAGCCCGTAAGCGCGAGCGTGCCGATCAGCATCATCCAGAACGTGACCGGCAGCGCTTTCCGTAACCCGCCCATGTTGCGCAGGTCCTGCTCGTGATGCATCGCGTGGATGACTGAGCCCGCCCCAAGAAACAGCAGCGCCTTGAAGAAGGCGTGGGTGAAAAGGTGGAAAATACCCGCCGAATACGCGCCGACGCCCAAAGCCACGAACATATAGCCGAGCTGCGAACAGGTGGAGTAAGCGATCACACGCTTGATGTCATTCTGAGCCAGACCGACGGTTGCGGCGAAAATGGCAGTAAGCGCCCCGACCGCCGTCACCACTGTGAGCGCGGTCTGCGACAGCTCGAACATGGGCGAGAGCCGCGCCACCATGAACACGCCGGCGGTCACCATCGTCGCTGCGTGAATGAGGGCGGAGACGGGCGTCGGCCCTTCCATCGCGTCCGGCAACCAGGTGTGCAGCAGGAATTGCGCCGATTTGCCCATCGCGCCCATAAACAGCAGCAGGCAGATGACCGTCATCACATCAAGGTCATAGCCGAGGAAACTCATGGTCTTGCCGACCTGATCCGGCGCGGCCGCGAACACGCTGTCAAAATCGACAGTCTTGAAGATCACGAAAACCGCGAATATGCCGAGCGCAAAGCCGAAATCGCCCACGCGGTTGACGACGAACGCCTTGATGGCGGCGGCGTTTGCGGACGGCTTGTGATACCAGAAGCCGATCAGCAGATATGATGCGAGGCCGACGCCCTCCCAGCCGAAGAACATCTGCACAAAGTTATCCGCCGTCACCAGTGTTAGCATGGCGAAAGTAAAAAGGGAGAGGTATGCGAAAAAGCGCGGCTGCCCGTCATCGTCCGCCATATAGCCGATGGAGTAGAGATGTACGAGGCCCGACACGGTGTTCACCACCACCAGCATCACGGCGGTGAGCGTGTCGATGCGCAAACTCCATACCGCGCGCATGTCGCCGGACGTGATCCACTCCATCACCGGCACGCGCGCCGTCTGCCCGTCGAACCCGACCTGGTAGAAAGCGATCCATGACAGCGCAGCGGCTGTCAGCACCATCGTGGCGGAGATCAGCCCTGACGCCTTGTCGCCCAGTCGTTTACCGAAAATGCCGATCAGCAACGCGCTCGCAAGCGGCAGGAAAACGATGGCGCTATACATGGCCTGCCCCGCAGTCCGTGCTTGATTCTATCACGGTAGTCCTGGCCTTACTTTTCATTGCCGGGCTTGACCCAGCAATCCAGGCGACCTCACCCGAGGCATGGATCCCCGGGTCTACGCTCCGCTTCGCCTGAGGATGACGGTGAGCGCATTCGTCAATGCGAGCGCAGAGAAGCAATCCACCGCGCGACGGCACGGATTGCTTCGTCACTCCATTACTCGCAATAACGGGGCTGGACGGCATTTCCCTACCCCTTCATCATGCTGACGTCATCGACGGCGATGGAGCCGCGATTGCGGTTGTAAACCACGATGATGGCGAGGCCGATTGCCGCCTCCGCCGCCGCGACGGTAAGGATGAGCAGCGCAAAAATCTGCCCCGTCAGATCGCCCAAATACGCCGAAAACGCCACCATGTTGATGTTGACGGCGAGCAGGATCAACTCGATCGACATCAGGATGATGATAACGTTCTTGCGGTTCAAAAAGATGCCGAAAATGCCCAGGGTGAACAGGATCGCGGCGACGGTGAGGTAGTGCGACAAGCCAATGTCCGTCATGGGCACCTCCGTGTTGCGCGTGCGGTCATGAGAGCCCCTTGCCGGTTGGAACCTTGACGATAGTAATCGCCTCTTCCGGCCGCCGCCCAACCTGGACCGCGATGTTCTGGCGCTTCACGCCAACGCGACTGCGGAGCGTGAGCACAATCGCTCCGATCATGGCAACCAGCAAAATTAGGCCCGCGACCTCGAAATAAAACACGTAATCGGTATAGAGCACCCGGCCAATCGCCTCGGTGTTGGAAACCTGGGCGGCGTCCGGTATCGGGCTTTTCAGCTTCATCGCAGCCGGGGCGAGCGTTGTCCATTGCCCGGCGACAAGAATAAGTTCGGCGAGGAGCACGAAGCCGACCACCGCGCCAACCGGCAGCAGCTTCATGTAGCCGGCACGCAATTCGGCGAAATCGACATCCAGCATCATCACAACGAACAGGAACAGCACCGCGACCGCGCCTACATAGACGATGACGAGAATCATCGCGATGAACTCGGCGCCGAGCAGCAGGAACAGCCCCGCCGCATTGAAAAACGCGAGAATGAGGAACAGCACGGCGTGCACAGGATTGCGCACCGTTATGACCATGAAAGCCGACCCGATGGTGATCGCGGCGAAGAGATAGAAGAAGGCGGCGGCGACCGTCATGAATGGCGATCCATGTGAAGTATCATTTCAATGTTGGGATTAACCGTAAGCCGCGCCAAGTTCAAGGCATTTGCCAGATCGGCGCACAGCCACCTCGCTATGCGCGCAAACATTCATGACGATCACCAATACGGAGCGTCGAGTTCGAGGTTTTTGGTGAGCACACGCTCTCAGCGGTCACCGTTCGCCACTAGGCACTCCTTATCGTGAAACACTCCTCAAACTGTGCGAGTTTAAGGCAAAACAAGTATCGCAAATTCCAAATCAAAAAAAATTACAATGTAAAGCATACAAATAAAGAAATAGCCGTAAAAATCCCAGCGCCACGACGACTACCTAAATAACCAAAGCCGCCAAATAAGCCGAGAAAACCACACAGCAGCAATAGCACGATTAAAAACAATATATTATCAAGCTAGAGAAATAAGGGAAGTCATTCAGCAACAATGAGCGTGTCATGTTTTTTGAACGATATTTGGCACAATCAACAATACAATCATGAGTATACTGGGATTAGGTCTATAAACTACCGGTAAGGTGCGTCGAGTTCAAGGTTTTTGGCGATGACGCGCTCCCAGCGGTCGCCGTTGGCCATCAGCTTGTCCTTGTCGTACAGCAGCTCCTCGCGCGTTTCGGTGGCGAACTCGAAGTTCGGCCCCTCCACGATGGCCTCGACCGGGCACGCCTCCTGGCAGTAGCCGCAATAGATGCATTTCACCATGTCGATGTCGTAGCGCGTGGTTCGCCTGGTGCCGTCGTTGCGGCGCGGGCCGGCCTCGATGGTGATGGCCTGGGCCGGGCATATCGCCTCGCACAGCTTGCACGCGATGCAGCGCTCGACGCCGTTCGGATAGCGGCGCAGCGCGTGCTCGCCCCGGAAGCGCGGGGATAGCGCGCCCTTCTCGAACGGATAGTTGATCGTCGCTTTCGGCTTGAAGAAGTATTTCATCCCCAGCCAGAAGGCCGAGACAAACTCCCACAAAAACGCACTTTTTAAGCTTTGCACGATTTTGCTCATTTGCTTCTCCGATCCAAAAATCCTGCGCTCAATAATCGCAAATAAGCCCCATAAAAAATGCCAGCCAGTGTAATAACGATATAGACAACAACTACAAAAGCAGAGAACAATATAATTATATTAGATGCAAACTTAACAAATCGAATTATGAACAAACTCGGCGATATTGCTATGGAGCTAGCCCACCGAATTGTAGCACGGAGGCCACGGCGACCACCATGAACAACGAAAACGGCAGAAAAACCTTCCAGCCGAGCCGCATCAACTGATCGTAGCGGTAGCGCGGTACGATGGCCTTCACCATCGCGAACATGAAAAAGCATACGCACACCTTCAGCACGAACCAGATGACGCCCGGCACCCAGTTCAGCGGCGCGACATCGAACGGCGGTAGCCATCCGCCGAGGAACAGGATCGTCATCATCGCGCACATCAGCGTGATGGCGACGTATTCGCCGAGCATGAACAGCATGTAGGGCGTGGAGGAATATTCCACCATGAAGCCCGCGACGAGTTCGGATTCGGCTTCCGGCAGATCGAAGGGCGGCCGGTTCGTTTCCGCCAGCGCGGAAATGAAAAAGATCACGAACATCGGGAATAGCGGCAGCCAGTACCAGTTGAACATGCCGTAATCGCCGCGCTGCGCGTTGACGATGCCGGTGAGGTTCAGCGTGCCCGCGCACAACAGCACCGTGATGATGACGAAGCCGATGGACACCTCATACGACACCATCTGCGCTGCCGAGCGTAAGGCGCCCAAGAATGGATATTTCGAGTTCGACGCCCACCCGCCCATGATAACGCCGTACACGCCAAGCGACGAAATGGCGAAAATATAAAGAATGCCGACGTTGATGTCCGCCACCACCCAGCCGTCAGCCACCGGCACTACGGCCCATGCCGAGAGCGCCAGCACGGCGGTGACAATCGGCGCCAGCAAAAACACGGTCTTGTCGGCGCCCGCCGGAATCACCGGCTCCTTTAGAACGAATTTCAGCAGGTCGGCGAAGGATTGCAGCAGCCCGAACGCGCCCACCACGTTCGGCCCGCGACGGAGTTGCACCGCCGCCCAGATTTTGCGGTCGGCGAGCAGCAGATACGCGACGATGACCAGCACGGCGACCAGCAGCCCCACGCTTTGCAGCACGATGATCGCCACCGGATAACCGTAGTTCGTCCAGAACTCCGCGAAATCACCCATGGACAGCTGCCCCCTCGTCACGTTCCTGCTTCAGCGCGGAAAGCTCGCCCATGATATTCGATGCGCGCGCAATTGGGTTCGTCTGATAGAAGTCATCAATCACATTGCGGAAAGGACGCTCGGACGGCTTGGTTTTCGCCTTCTCCAGGGTTTTGATGTCTGCCATTTTGCCGGGCAGGATCGCGTCGAGCGCCGCCAGATGCGGATGCAATTGATAGATCGCGGCGCGCAGCTCGCCCAGATTGTCGTAGCCGAGCGTTTTGGCTAAATGGTCTGACAGCGCCCTGATGATTGTCCAGTCTTCGCGCGCGTCGCCGGGCGGAAACACGGCCCGCTCCGCCATCTGCACGCGGCCTTCGGTATTCACATACGTGCCACTTTTCTCGGTGTAGGCGACGCCCGGAAGCACAATGTCAGCGAGGCGTGCGCCCCGGTCGCCGTGGCTACCCTGATAAACCACATAAGCCTTGCCGATGCGGCTCATGTCAAACTCGTCCGCGCCGAGCAGATACAGCAGGTCAAGCCCGCCGCCCTGCGCCTTATCCAGCATCCCGCCCATATCCGCGCCGCCGTCGCCGGGAATAAAGCCGATGTCAAGGGCTCCGACGCGCGCCGCCGCCGCATGCAGCACGTTATAGCCGTTCCAGCCATCTTCAGCGCGCAGCAGACCGCACGAAGCGGCGATTTGCCCCGCCAGGTCGGCTATCGCGACCCCGTCCTGTCGACCCAGCGCCGCAGTACCCACAATAAGCATCGGACGCCGCGCGTCTTTCAGCGTTTTCGCAAAGGGGTGCGAGCCGTTGGCGACATCGGCGAGTGTTTGCGCCCCTGCGCCGAGATAATCATACGGGTAGCCAAAATCCCCGCCTTCGCCGATCAAACCGACCTTCATGCGGCGGGAGCGCCAGCCTTTCAGGATGCGGGCGTTCAGCACCGCCGCCTCGGCGCGCGGATTTACGCCTATAAGGAGAATGGCGTCGGCCTCCTCCAATCCGGCGATGGTGGAATTGAAAATATAGCTGGCGCGTCCGTTTTTGGGGTGCAGCTTCGCGCCGTCCTGTCGGCAATCCAGGTTCGGCGAGCCGAGTTTCTGCATGAGCTGTTTCAGCGCGAACATTTCCTCAACCGCGCATAGATCGCCCGCGATGGCGCCAATGCGCGCGCCGGTCGAAGCCGTCACCCGCGCATTGATCTCGTTGAACGCCTCATCCCAGCCAACCTCGACCAGTTTACCGCCGACGCGCATGTACGGCCGGTCTAGCCGCTGGCGTTTCAGGCCGTCCCAGATGAAACGGCTCTTGTCGGAAATCCATTCCTCGTTCACGCCGTCGTGGTTGCGCGGCAGGATGCGCATGATCTCGCGCCCGCGCGCGTCAATGCGGATGTTGGAGCCAAGGCCATCCATCACGTCGATGCTTTCAGTCTTGCGCAACTCCCATGGCCGGGCGGAAAAAGCGTAAGGTTTTGAGGTGAGCGCGCCCACCGGGCACAAATCAATCACGTTGCCGGACAGTTCGGACGCCATGCCCGCTTCGAGATAAGTGGTGATCTCCATATCCTCGCCGCGCCCCGTCGCGCCAAGCTCCTCGACGCCCGCGACCTCCGTCATAAATCGGACGCAGCGCGTGCAGTGAATGCAGCGCGTCATGATGGTTTTAATCAGCGGCCCGAGATATTTGTCCTCGACCGCCCGCTTGTTTTCCTGATAACGGCTGCCGTCCAGACCGTAATACATGGCCTGATCCTGTAAATCGCACTCGCCGCCCTGGTCGCAAATTGGGCAATCCAGAGGGTGGTTGATGAGCAGGAACTCCATCACCCCCTCGCGCGCCTTCTTCACCAGCGCCGAATCGGTGCGCACTGTCGGCGGCGTTCCATCTCGCCCCGGACGCATATCGCTAACCGCCATATGGCATGACGCGATAGGCTTGGGCATCCCGACGACCTCGACCAGGCACATCCGGCAATTGCCCGCGATGGACAGACGTTCGTGGTAGCAGAAACGCGGAATTTCAGCGCCCGCCTGCTCGCAGGCCTGCAGCAGATTAAGGCCGTCTTCGACTTCCATCGGAACATCGTTGATGATTAATTTCGGCATTCTGACATTCCCTGTCCAAAGCAGTAGACCGACACGTCAAAGAAACAGCATTTTTTGAGTAAAGGCGTCGTGCCAGCATTGCGCCGGATAGTGACCGTAAATAGCCGCAACTTCAATGCTCATACAAGCGGGCGCACATATGATGCGAGGTTTTCATAAATATACGTGTTTTTCTCGACAGCGCGATCAATTGGCTTTGTCGCCACTTAGGCGGCCACTTAGAATGCATCCCATGTAGTCCCGCCCCGGCAAGCGCGCTACCCTGACCGCAGACAAGTGATTCGACGGAGCAAATCATGGATTGGCGCAACTTACTGACTGACATCAGACTGCGTGCTTTACCGATCATTGTGCTGATCGTGGCTATCGCCGGTTGCGCCGTTGCGGTTTGGCTGCTGCCAAACAGAACGGCGGCGGCTTTGCTCGGACTGTTTGCGGCGGGACTGACGAACTTTTCATTCCTACGTCATCTGGCGCCCGTGGCGCAGGCGGCGGTGCTATGGTTCGCGGTGGGCGTTACGGCTGACGCAGCTTACGCAAAGCTTAGCGACCAAGTCCCCGTGACGGTCGCTACGGCGCTCATGAAGATTGTGGATGCGACTGTAAAGCTTGGGGACACCGTTGTCCGAAGCATCGTCTTTTTGCCCGCAGACACACGTGTTAAAATCGGAGCTGTCACGCCGGATTTCGTCTGGGCCTTTATCCTTGGTCTTATCCTATTCATGGCGTTTGGCCGTGTGAATAAGCGTTAACCGGGCGCCCAAATTCGATACTCGATCTCCCTACGGATTATGCGTGCGATTTTGTCGCTATGCATAAATCACGCCACATCACTTGGAACCTTTTTGTAGCATGGAAGTATTGTTCATGCTGCCATGGCGAAGACCGCTGCTAAAGCGGGGGAATTAGTACCTAAATTATCCCACAGGCATCGAAGTTCGGACGGGAGCTATTTATAGCTTTCGATATGCATAACTGCGCGATGACTGCAACAACCCTTTTGACGCCTTAGTGAGATTAGGAGATAGATTATGGCCTACAGCGTTGCTTCGAATAGTGCTGCTGAGCCTGCTTTGCTGATCTGTTTCTCTCAACTCCGTTGGAATTTTGTTTTTCAGCGCCCCCAACATCTGATGTTGAAGGCGGCCCAGACTTATCGAGTGGTGTTTTGGGAAGAAGCCGTGCATTCGGCCGTTGATATACCGCGACTTGATCTACAGCATCAAACGGAGATGGTTACAGTCGCCGCGCCGGTACTTCCACTTGGCATGTCTGAACTGGACGCTATTGATGCGCAGCGCAGCCTTCTGGACGGCCTTCTGACCCAAATGAACCCGCAGTCGCTAATAGCCTGGTATGCGACGCCGATGATGTTGGCTTTCTCCGATCATCTCAAACCTGATCTCACAATTTATGACAACATGGATGAACTGTCCGCGTTTCTCCACGCGCCACGCGAACTTATCGAGCTGGAAAACGAGCTGTTTGAGCGCGCAGATGCTGTGTTCACAGGCGGCATGAGTATTTTTGAAGCCAAACAAGGCCGCCATAGCAACATTCACCCCTTTCCGAGCAGCATCGACAAAGCGCACTTTCATCAGGCGCGCGAGTGGACGGGTGCCGAGCCGGACGATCAAACAGGCATATCTTATCCGCGCATCGGCTGGTTCGGAGTGATCGACGAGAGATTTGACTCCAATCTCATGGGCCAACTGGCTGCGCTGAAGCCAGACTGGCAGTTTGTCATGATTGGGCCGGTGGTCAAAATCGAGCCGTCAAGTCTCCCGCAAGCTAGCAACATTCACTGGCTTGGCCAGAAGAGCTACCAAAACCTGCCAGCCTACCTAGCGTCATGGGACGCGGCGATCATCCCTTTTGCGATTAACGAATCGACACGGTTTATCAGCCCTACCAAAACTCCAGAATTTCTAGCTGCAGGCGTGCCAGTAGCGGCAACGCCGGTACGCGACATTGTCCGGCCATACCGCGACCTCGGGCTTGTTCAAATCGCGGATACGCCTCAAGGCATGGCGGAGGCTTTGCAGCGCGCCATCGATGCGCACGGCCCTGAAGCGCTGGCGAGGATCGACGATTTTCTTGCCGACAAATCATGGGACAAAACCTGGAGCGATATGTTGGCCGTCATGGCCTCGGCGAAAGCGGCCAAAGCATCTCCAGCACGACTTAAGGAGAGTGCATAATGTATGATTGGCTCATAGTTGGCGCCGGGTTTGCTGGCAGTGTCTTGGCTGAACGCTTGGCGGAGGAGCGCGGCGAACGAGTTCTGGTTATTGACCGGCGCAGCCACATCGCGGGCAATGCCTATGATCGTTATGATGACGCAGGCATCCTGATACATGAGTACGGCCCACATATTTTTCACACCAACTCTGCCCGCCTTTTCCAGCATTTAAGCCGCTTCACCGCATGGCGACCTTACGAACATCGCGTATTGGCCAGCGTGGATGACAAGCTTGTGCCGATGCCTATCAACCGCACAACAGTTAATAAGCTTTATAACCTCAATCTTGAAACTGAAGACGAAATGGAAGCGTTTCTGCAATCGCGGGCTGAGCCGGTTGAAGAAATCCGCACATCCGAAGACGTTGTCGTCAGCCGCGTTGGACGCGATTTATACGAGAAGTTCTTCCAGGGTTACACCCGCAAACAGTGGGGGCTTGACCCATCGGAGCTGGATAAATCCGTCACCTCGCGAGTGCCCACACGCGCCTGTACGGACGACCGCTATTTCACCGACAGCTATCAGTTTATGCCAAAACATGGTTATACGCGCATGTTCGAGCGTATGTTGGATCACCCGAATATCTCACTAATGCTGAAAACCGACTACCGCGCTGTCGCCGACATTATCCCTTACCGGCGCCTTATCTTCACCGGACCGATCGATGAGTTTTTCGACTATCGATATGGAAAACTCCCATATCGTTCGCTTCGCTTTGAACACAAAACGATGGACACCGAGCAATTTCAGTCCGTCGCGACGGTAAACTATCCGAACTCCGAAGCGTATACCCGAATTACAGAGTACAAGCACCTAACGGGCCAATCTCATGCAAAAACAAGTTTGACATACGAGTATCCAACCGACGAAGGCGACCCCTATTATCCCATTCCACGTGAGGAAAATCAGGAGCGCTTCCGCAAATATCAGGCGTTGGCGAACAAGGCGAGCAACGTCCATTTCGTCGGGCGGCTAGCAACGTATCGATACTACAATATGGATCAGGTCGTGGGGCAAGCGCTGGCAACGTTTGATAAAATCCAGGTAACAACGCCTCAAATGTTGCCCGTATACATGACGGGGCGCGGAAAAGCCGCAGCTTTCAACGGCGAAAAAGTTCGGCTTGAGCCTATCGCCGCCAATGGAGCGGCATTATAACGGACACAACCTTAAGGGCACGATGCCACCCTTGATTTCTTTCAACATCGACGGACAATACAGATGCCAAAGAGTTTGTTTGGAAGCTTCTGGTTTGCCGGTTTTGAGTGCTCAACGCAGCGTCGTTGGGATCAGCGCCGCCTCGATATGATTGAAGGCGCCAAGCACGACGTGTTTTGCGAAAAAGACTACGCGGCTTGCATGAGGCATGGACTTAAGGGTGCCCGCGATGGTTTTCGCTGGCATTTGATTGAAAAAGAACCCGGGCATTATGACTGGTCTAGTGTCCGTCCCATGCTGCGGGCAGCCCGCCGCCAGCGCATAACCGTTATTTGGGATTTGTGCCATTATGGCTATCCCGATTGGCTCGATCTCATGAGCGACGAGTTTTCGACGCGGTTCGCTGCATTTTGTATAGCCGCAGTGCGCCTTATACGCGAGGAGTCGCAAAACCGCCCGTTTGTGTGTCCGGTTAATGAGATCTCATTTTGGTCATGGCTCGGAGGCGAGGAAGGTAAAATCAATCCATACACCCTGCAACAAGGCGATGTGGTAAAGTATAACCTCGTTCGAGCTAAACTTAAGGCAATCCGAGCCATTCGCGCCGCTGATGCGGAAGCGTTTATTGTCAATGCTGAACCAGCGATAAACATTGTTCCGGACTCTCTGGAAGAGCATGACATCGTGGCGGCTGCCGCGTTTCATGAAAGCCAGTACGCGGCGACTGATATGACCTTAGGGCGTTCGCATACCGAGCTTGGCGGCCATATGGACGCTCTCGATGCGGTGGGAATCAACTATTATCCCCACAATCAGTGGCGGCTGCGTGGCGGCTATATCCCTCTCGGACATCACAATTACCGTCCGTTTTCTGAAATACTTGAAGAAGTTTATAATCGCTACCAGAAACCGATTTTCATCGCCGAAACCGGAGCCGAGCATAGCGCCCGCGCCTCGTGGATATCTTATGTTGCGAGTGAGGTAAGGGCCGCTACCGCCAAGGCGGTGCCCGTTCTGGGCATTTGCTTATATCCAATCACATGCTACCCGGGATGGGACAATGAACGCATGTGTCAGGTGGGCCTGTTTGGTGAAGCGGACACCCAAGGCCACCGTCCTGTAAACCGGGCGGTGGCAGAAGAACTTGCTAGCCAGCAGGCGATGTTTAACGCGGCCTCTACTCAGCCGAGCCTGAAGTTCTGGCGGCCGCAATCAGCCAGCCAGCTTTGACTGGGATGCTTACTCGGTCTTAACGCGCGCCTTTCGAACTTTGGCGGGGGTTTTCGCCGCCGTCAAAGCCTCCACTTTTTTCTCGGATGCATCCTGCGCTTCCTTAGCGAGCCGCAATTCGCGGAGTTTTAGCGTCCGCTCGGTTTTAATCCGGCTAGCGGTTTGGATGTCGTTGCGCACGGCCCGGTCTTTAACCTGTATCTCCGCATAGCGCAGTTCAGCTTTGGTTTTCGAGGCTTGTGTCATGGATTATTCTCCCCGACGCTTACGGTGCGCCTACATAGCGAACCCAAAATTATGAATAGCAAAACAAATATTTTGCTTTCAATTACGCACTCTTAAGGGCTAAATGTGGATTATTGCGAAAAAATACAATGTGTCGGCAAAATAATATTTCTGAGCAAGAACATAAAACTAGCTACATGCCCGACACATCATTTGGGCAAAAACTAACTTCCGGCATTTTTTTAGAACTGAATAACGTCTTGTTATTTGGCGCAATCTTTTATATGTATTAAATATCGAATTTGGCCGGACGAAAAGGCTGTTTCGCCTTGGCCTGGCCGGGTGTGCATTCCAACTGTCTCCAAACATCGACGATCCGGGTGCTTACCATTGGCGCTCATAACAACTAGACAGTGAAAAGACATCTTATGAATACAGGCGTTGTGAAATTCTATAACGATCAAAAAGGCTTCGGCTTCATTCAACCTGACAACGGCGGCAAGGACGTTTTCGTTCATGCAACCGCTTTGGAACGTGCTGGCATGCGCGGTCTGGTCGAAGGCCAGAAAGTTGAATTCGACACCGAAGAAGATCGTCGCAGCGGCAAAACCGCCGTGTCGAACATCCGCGCGGCTTAACGCTCGTCGCTTATAGATATTTTAATATGAAAAGCCGCCCCTCATTAAGGGCGGCTTTTTTATGCCCGCAGATAACCTGATCCGCATCGACGGCACTATTGTGCGACGGGATCGAAATATATGGCGCCTCTCGTGGCATGACTCAGGCATTCCCTATTTTACCCGCTATTCAACCGGCGCGCGCGCACGGCGGGGTGCGTGCAACGTTCCGGCATGACGGCGCCAAGACCGCCGTCTTTAAAATCGAGGAGCGCGATGGCTACAGAATGCGCTTCCCGCGCGGCGGGATTGGATGCGAGGGCGTAATTCTCAATACCGGAGGCGGCGTGGTGGCGGGAGATCGCATCGTTCACAACGTCGAGTGCGGTGATGGCGCCGATGTGACCATTACCGCACCCTCCGCCGAGCGCATTTACCGTTCGGAGGGAGATTACGCGGGCATTGACGTCCAGTTTACCCTCGCCCCTAAAGCCCGGCTTGCCTGGCTGCCGCAGCAAACGATCCTTTATGATAACGCCCGGCTCACTCGCGAATTTCATATCGAAATGGCGGCCGACTCCTCAGCGCTTTTGGCGGAAACCACCGTGTTTGGCCGGAAGGGCATGAGCGAGGCCGTAACACAAGGCGCGTGGATCGATCGATGGCGTGTGCGCCGTTCGGGGCGCATGGTATTTGCGAAAAATAACCGGTTCGATGGCCCTATCGCGGAGCTGCTTATGCGATCGGCGATTGGCGGGGGGGCGCATATTCTGGCGACAGTGCTTTACGTTGCGCCGGACGCCGAAAGCCGTTTAGCCAGCGTGCGGGCGGCGCTTGTCGATGCACAAGGAATTGGCGCCAGCGCCTGGAACGGGCTTTTGTACATCCGCGCGGTCAGCGCCGATTTTGAGGTCTTGCGGCGCACGCTTGGGCAGGCCATTGTGGCGATACGCGGCGTTGCCATGCCCCGCGTCTGGAGCGCTTGACCACCCAGCCACTCCCCGCCAAAACGAGTATGAGGCCATCCCGTGTTCGCATCCTTCTTCCCAAAACCGAAATTGTTTTTGTGGTCAGCGATTGCCTGGTCTGCGCTGTGCATTGCGCTTTGGTACATGTTTGCGGGCGATTTAGGATCGTCGCTGAGTTTGGGCGGGCTGTTCGGCTACGGCTATCCGGCTGAGTTACCGCCAACCGCTGACGAGGCGCAGAAGGCGCTATTCGTCGCCACCACCGACTCAGCCAGCACGATCTGGGTCTATCAATACATGATCCTCTGCATGACGGCGTTCACGGCGTTCTGGGGATGGGCCGCGCCGCATCGCTGGTTCTGGTGGTCGGTGGCGGTGTCGGCCGTCATTATCTTCATCACCTGGTTTCAGGTGCAACTGGACGTGCTCATTAACAACTGGTTCGGCACGTTTTACGATTTGATCCAGCGCGCGCTCGGTACGCCCCGCAGCGTGTCTCTGGGAGAGTATTACGGAGAACTCGCAACATTCGCCACCATTGCGCTCACTTACATAACCGTCGCGGTCTTCTCTGAATTCATCGTCAGCCACTACATATTCCGCTGGCGCACGGCGATGAACGAATACTACACGGCGAACTGGCAGAAGCTGCGCCAGATCGAAGGCGCCTCGCAGCGCGTGCAGGAAGATACGATGCGTTTCGCCACCATCATGGAGAGGCTTGGCGTCAAGTTTATCGAATCTCTCATGACGCTCGTCGCCTTTATTCCGATTTTGTGGGCGCTGTCAGCGTTTGTTAAAGAATTGCCGTTGATTGGCGAAGTTTCCCAGGCGCTGGTTTTCGTGGCGATCATTTGGTCGATCTTTGGCACTGGACTGCTTGCGCTTGCAGGCATCCGTTTGCCTGGACTAGAGTTCCGCAATCAGCGCGTGGAAGCCTCCTATCGCAAGGAGCTGGTGCTGGGCGAGGATGATGCAGTAAGGGCGCAACCGCCAACCCTCGGCGCGCTGTTCACGAATGTGCGCGAGAACTATTTCCGTCTGTACTTTAACTACTTATACTTCAACGTCTTCCGCTTCGGATATTTGCAGGCAAGCGTGCTGGTCGCTTATGTCGCTTTGGGGCCGACCCTTGTCGCCGGCGCGATCACGCTTGGCGTCATGCAGCAGATCGTGCGCGCCTTCGGGCAGGTGCAATCCTCGTTTCAGTTTCTCGTGTCGTCATGGACGACAATTGTGGAGCTGATCTCGATTTACAAGCGGCTTCAGGCGTTCGAGGCGGTACTGCATTCGGAGCCTCTATCCGGCATCGAACTGGAGGTAAATGCGCCGCCCGCGCCCGCTGAATGAGATGGCGCGCCGTTTGCTACTCGTATAATTAATTGCATCCGCTGAACCAGGAAGCCCATGAACCTGACGCCGCGTGAAAAAGACAAGCTGCTGATCTCGATGGCCGCCGTGGTCGCGCGGCGTCGCCTTGAGCGCGGCGTGAAGCTCAACCACCCCGAGGCTATCGCCCTCATCAGCGATTTTGTCATGGAGGGCGCGCGTGACGGCCGCTCGGTCTCCGAGATGATGAGCGCGGGCGCGCATGTGGTGCGGCGCGATCAGGTGATGGAGGGCGTCGCCGAGATGATCCACGACGTGCAGGTCGAGGCGACCTTCCCCGACGGCACCAAGCTCGTCACCGTCCACAACCCTATACGGTGAGCCATTATGCACGTAGACCCATCTAGCCATTTTGAGGATTTGGAACAAATCGTAAAAAATTTAGAGGAATTTAAGAGTGATGAGGGTTTGAAAGCAAATTCTGGAAAATTCGCGATATTGGTAGAGAAAAATATTCTCACTGGTTGTCTGTACTCAAGAAAATTGAGTGAACATGGAGCCATTCATATAAGTCTTAAAAAAGAAAGAGTGGGCGCTTACGATTTTAAATCTATCATCGATATGATACTTCATTCCAATTATCTATATACGCAACCGCAATGCCTTGATCTAGGTATCGATTTTAAAACTCCAGAAAAAAAAGATAGAAACCTAAAATATAACGAATTTATCAAGATATTTTCCAAAATTTTGGCGGCTAGACAATGATCCCCGGTGAAATCATGCCTGCCGACGGCGAGATCGAGTTGAACGCGGGCCGCGCGACGGTCACGCTCACCGTCGCCAACACCGGCGACCGGCCGATCCAGGTGGGCAGCCACTACCACTTCTTCGAGACCAACCCGGCGCTCAGCTTCGAACGCGACAAGGCGCGCGGCTTCCGCCTCGACATCGCGGCGGGTACTGCGGTGCGCTTCGAGCCGGGCCAATCGCGCACCGTGACGCTCGTCGAAATCACCGGCGACCGCGTCATCTATGGTTTCAGGCAAGCTGTAATGGGGAAGATGTGAAATTTGAAAATTCTTAGAAATGCGATAAAGTAAGGAGAATAGCGTTTTGTAAGGAATATTAAATGCGTCATGAAGCGACCATTACGTCAAAAGGGCAAATCACCATTCCCGCCGCACTCCGGGCGAAGTGGAATCTCAAGGACGGCGACAAGGTGGAAATTTACAGCGACGCCGACGGTAACGTACTGATGCGGCAAAGAAACCTGCCCCCTACGGCCGTTTTTGAGCGTTTCAAGGATGAGGTCATGGTTGCCCGTTATGCAACGGATGATGAAGCTATGGCGGCGGCTATTCATGCAAAAGATATGCGTTCAAAAGGCAAGGGTCGCGCAAATGATCGGGATTGACAGCAACGTCTTGTTGCGCGCGATCACGAATGATGACCTCCAGCAAACTCCGATAGCGCGTAAATTTCTCGCTAGCCTTACCCCAGCGTATCCCGGTGTCATTAGCAGCGTAGTTTTGGCGGAGCTTACCTGGACGTTGCGCACCAACTTTAATCGCAAGCGCGACGATGTACTGAACCGCATTAACGTGTTGCTAAAAAGCAACTCTTATCATTTTCCCGATATGGTCGCCGCAAATCGCGCGCTGGAAAACTGCAGGCGGCATAAACTGGAGTTTGGAGATGCACTTATCGGCGAACTTGACCTGGCCGCACGCGCACATACGACGATGACTTTTGACGCGGAAGCGTCGAAAACGCCCGTATTCACCTTGTTAAAATTATAGTATTTAACATGCCGGTAAAAATCACCCGCGCCGCCTACGCCGATATGTTCGGCCCCACCACCGGCGACCGGGTGCGGCTTGCCGACACCGAGCTGTTCATCCAGGTCGAGCGCGATTTTACCACCTATGGCGAGGAGGTGAAGTTCGGCGGCGGCAAGGTTATCCGCGACGGCATGGGGCAAAGCCAGCGCACGCGGGCGGAAGGCGCCGTCGATACGGTCATCACCAATGCGCTGATCGTCGATCACTGGGGCATCGTGAAGGCTGACATTGGCCTCAAGAGCGGGCGCATCGCGGCCATTGGCAAGGCGGGCAACCCGGATATTCAGCCCGGCGTCACCATTATCATCGGGCCGGGCACGGAAGTCATCGCGGGCGAAGCCAAGATCGTCACGGCGGGCGGTTTCGACTGCCATATCCATTTCATCTGCCCGCAGCAGATCGACGAGGCGCTGATGTCCGGCGTCACCACCATGCTGGGCGGCGGCACCGGCCCGGCGACCGGCACCAACGCCACCACATGCACGCCCGGCCCATGGCATATCGAGATGATGCTGCGCGCCGCAGACGCATTCCCGATGAATCTCGCCTTCGCGGGCAAGGGCAATGCCGCCCTCCCTGCCGCGCTGGAGGAGCAAATTCTCGCCGGGGTCTGTGCGCTCAAGCTGCATGAGGACTGGGGCACGACGCCCGCCGCCATTGATTGTTGTCTCTCCGTCGCCGACGCGCATGACGTGCAGGTGATGCTGCACTCCGACACGCTGAACGAAAGCGGCTTTGTGGAGGACACCGTCGCGGCGTTCAAGGGCCGCACCATCCACGCTTTCCACACCGAGGGCGCGGGCGGCGGCCACGCGCCGGACATTATCAAGGTGTGCGGGCTGCCCAATGTGCTGCCCTCATCCACCAACCCGACGCGGCCTTTCACGATCAACACGCTCGACGAGCATCTCGACATGCTGATGGTGTGCCATCACCTTGACGGCTCCATCCCCGAAGACCTCGCCTTCGCCGAAAGCCGCATCCGCAAGGAAACCATCGCGGCGGAGGATATCCTGCACGATCTCGGCGCGCTCTCGATGATGGCGTCCGACAGCCAGGCGATGGGCCGCGTCGGCGAAATGATTATCCGCACCTGGCAGACGGCGCATAAGATGAAAACGCAGCGCGGGGCGTTGGCCGAGGATGTCGGCACGGGCGCGGATAATTTTCGTGTGCGGCGCTACATCGCTAAATACACGATTAACCCGGCGATAACCCACGGTATGGCGCGCGAGATCGGGTCGGTCGAGGTCGGCAAGCTCGCCGATCTGGTGATCTGGTCTCCGGCGTTTTTCGGCGTGAAGCCGGACATGGTTATCAAAGGCGGCATGATCGCCGCCGCCGCGATGGGCGATCCGAACGCCTCGATCCCGACACCACAACCGGTACATTACCGGCACATGTTCGGCGCATATGGGGCAGCGATGACACAAACCTCGGTCACATTCGTATCAAAAGCGGCGCTCGCAGGCGGGGTCAAGGAACGCTACGGTCTTCAGAAAGTGGTCGCGGCGGTGGATAACACGCGCGGCAGGCTGTCAAAAGTAAGCATGATTCACAACGGCGCGACGCCCAACATCGAAGTCGATCCGGAAACCTACGATGTGCGCGCGGACGGCCAACCGCTCGTGTGCGACCCCGCCAGCGTGCTGCCCATGGCGCAGCGCTATTTCCTGTATTGAGGCTCGCGATGCTGATAGCCACACGACTTTTGCAGGCACATGACGCCGCCGCGCCGCTCGACACCGTAACGCTCGACCACGATACGCGCTCCAAACGCCGCTTTCGCGTCACATCCGACAACGGCCGCGATGTGCTGATCGACCTTGCGGAGGCGGCGCAGCTTGCCCACGGCGCCCGGCTTGAAGTGGACGGCGGCTTCATCGAGATGCGCGCCGCGCTTGAGGAGCTGCTTGAAATCCGCGGCGCCGATCCGCTCGCCCTTGCCCGCATCGCATGGCATTTGGGAAACCGCCACACCGCCGCTGAGATCACGGCGGACGCGATTTATATACAACCCGATCATGTGCTTGGCGACATGGCGCGCAGACTGGGCGCGGCAACAACCGATGTCATGCGGCTATTCAATCCCGAAGGCGGCGCTTACGGCGGGCATGGCACACAAGGCCATAACCATCATAAAAAACATGGGCATGCCGAACATGCGCCTCACAACCACCCGGACGGCGAATGAACGTGCCCGACGCATCCGCCGCTGACTTGGCAGCGCCGCCGATTGCGCACGACGCGCTCCAGCGCGTCCTTATCCAGACATGGTTTTCGCCCGCCTTCCCAATTGGCGGTTTCGCTTACAGCCACGGCCTGGAGTTCGCTGTTGAGGCCGGGTCGGTTCAAGACCGCGACAGCTTACAACTATGGATCGGCGATCTCTTGCGCTACGGTTCGGCGCGCACGGACGCCGCCATCATCGCCGCCGGATGGCATGCGATGCGTGGAGAAGGCTCGTACACGGTCGCCGACATTGCTGAACTCAGCGCGGCGTTGCAACCATCCGCCGAACGCTACCTCGAAGCAACGACGCTGGGCCGGTGCTTCATGGACGCGGTTTTCGCTTCCTGGCCTTCGCCGGAGCTTGCCGAAAGCGCAAATATCAATCCGCTAACCTACCCAACGGCTATTGGGATTGCGGCTGCCGCTCATAGCATCGAACTCACTCTCGTTCTGGAGGCGTTTACGCTGGCTTTCGTGTCAAATCAGACATCGGCCGCCATCCGCCTCGGCGTGATCGGGCAAACGGATGGCCAGCGCATCATCGCCGCCCTGCTGCCGGACATTCAAGCGGTGGTGGCTGTACCGCACAATCTGGAAGACATTGGCACATGCACGTTCGCGGCGGACCTCGCCTCTATCCAACACGAAACCCAATACACGAGGCTGTTCCGGTCATGACCCAAAGGAAAAGCCCGCACGGCCCGCTCTGCATCGGCATTGGCGGGCCGGTCGGATCGGGGAAAACCGCGCTGACCGAGGCGCTGTGCAAGCGTTTTCGCGACCGCTTTGATATGTGCGTCATCACCAACGACATCTACACGCGCGAGGACGCCGAAATTCTAATGCGCGCCCAGGCGCTGCCCTTGGAGCGCATCATGGGCGTCGAAACCGGCGGCTGCCCGCACACCGCCATTCGCGAGGACTGTTCCATTAATCTGCAAGCCATCGCCACGATGCGTGCGCGCTTCCCCGCGCTGGACATCATCCTCATCGAGTCCGGCGGGGACAATCTCGCCGCCACGTTCTCGCCCGAACTGGCGGACATGACGATTTACATGATCGACGTGGCGCAGGGCGAGGAAATTCCTCGCAAGGGCGGGCCGGGCATTACGAAGTCTGACCTGCTTGTCATAAACAAGACTGATCTTGCCCCTTATGTCGGCGTTCGGCTGGCTGTCATGGAGGAGGACACGAGGCGTATGCGCGGTGAGAAACCATTCGTATTTGCAAGCTTGCGGCGCGGCGAGGGTGTTGAAACAATAACTGAATTCATCGAGTATAAAGGCGGTTTTAAAGCTAGAAAGCAGTTTCGTTCAGCAGGTGAAAACTCCGCATAAATTTTGACGTATCAAAAATTCCGACAACCATATACTACTTTGCATGAGCCGCTAATCAAAGACTTACGGTAAAATTTAATTAATCGGATTTTTATTGCCATGCAGTATGGTAGTTACGCTGATATGAAAGAATGAGAGTCAGACAACTTTGGTATTTATGACGCTAATACTGCTCATTACTTTAAATCTGAGTTAAAACGGCATGGGGTTGATTGTCAGGGTATCCGTGTACTCGAGTTTGGTTTTGGCAATGGGACGTTTTTAGGTTTTGCTCGTGATCATGGCGCCGAGGTTACGGGTGTTGAAGTACAGGACGTGCTTCTAGCGCGGGCTGCGAAAAAACAATTTCACGTGTATAACACCCTGGACAATATTCAGGCTGTATACTCAGCTCATTCATTCGACCTGATTGCTGCTTTCGACGTTTTTGAGCATCTTTCCCCTCAGGAAAGCATTGCAGCTTTAACACAAATGAAACAACTAGCAAAACCTGGTGCGCTTTTAATCGCACGGTTTCCAAATGGCGACAGCCCCTTCAGCCTTCCCCTTCAACATGGCGACTACACGCACAAAATTGCACTGGGAAAAGGTTGTGTCGATCAAATTTTTCATCAAGGCGGCTGGGATGTACGTTATCTAGGTGAGCCAACCTGGACATTTTTAAATTTTAGGAGCCGCGTTAAGCATAGTGTTCGGCATATGCTTCGCCGAGGATTGGAAAAAATTGTTATGGCTCTTTATTTCGGCAACACTCCGCCCGCGACATTTTATCATAACTACATTCTAGCCGCGTCACCTTCCTCAACAAAGACTTTGCCCGCTCAAATCGTAAACTAAGTTGCAAGGGATAGCGCTTCGGCGAAACTGAGGCGGCGAGCGCCCTGGCCATCGAAATAGATGAAGGCGAAGCGGCGGCGACGGGAGGCCATTTTCGCCGGTAGCGGCTTGTAGCTCATGGAGCCGCCGCCGAGATGCGGCGTTATGGAGCCGACATCCACCGCGTCCTCGGTCTCCACGCGCAACAGATTGAGCGTTTGGCCATCGCCGGTTTTGCCCGCGAACGGTACGCGCGCGAGGCGGAGGAAACTCGTCGGGTCGTCCGCGCGCGCAAAACCCTCGATGAACGCGGCCTCGACCAGATCAAAATCGGGCTCCGGCTGGCGCGGCTCGGGCGCCTGCGTGTTTGAATTATGCGGCGTTTGCCACTGCAGCGCGCGGCGAGGCGCATTGTGCCCAGGGCCGGGAGCGTGGTCATGATCGGCGTCAGTGTGCTCATGAGGGTGATCGTGTGAATGGACGTGTTGGCGGTGCATGTGCAAATCCTGTTTATACTTATAAGCCCGCAACCCAACCCTTCCCATGGAGAGAGAGGGTTACAATGCTAAGGTGGCTAAGACATGCGTTTCCTTCTCATGGCGAGAGGGACAAAGTAGGGGGTTAGTATACTACCGGTTTGTCGATCATGTGCTTGTGGCTGCCCAACTTGCCGTTTGCCACCATCGACCCGAGCGCCTCCACCACCACGCGCACGCCGAACAGCGCGGTGATGTCGGATGTATCGTAAGGCGGCGAAACCTCCACCACCTCCAGCCCGCACAGACCCTCCGCCGCGACCAGCCCCAGTATTTTCAGCGCCTCGCGCGGCAGGAAGCCGCCCGGTTCGGGCCAGCCAGTGCCAGGCACGAAGCCGCAATCGATGCTGTCCACGTCGAATGAAATGTAGACCGCGTCGGCATCTTTCCACGCCAGTTCCAGCGCGATCTCGGCGGCTTTCTCCAGCCCCAGCTTCTCGATATCGGCGATGGTGAGGACATTGGTGTTGCGCTTGCGGGCCTCGGCGACCCCATAGCGCGGCACCTGCCAGCCACCAATGCCAAGCTGCACGAGGTTCGTCGCGGGCACATTCGGCAGGTTGGTCGCCCAGAACCACGGCGTGGTGTGCATCCGCTCGTCCAGGTCTTTCTCCTGGATGTCGATATGCCGGTCGAAATGGATGATGCCAATGCGTTTGCTGGTACACTGCGCAATGCCGCGCACACATGGGAAGCCGATGGAATGGTCGCCCCCCAGCATGACCGGTAGCGCGCCGGAGGACGCCACATGCGCTACGCCGCGCGTTATCTGATCGAAGCTTTTCTCCAGGTTGGCGGGAATGGTGAACACGTCGCCCGCGTCGCACAGCGTCATCTGCTCGCGCAGATCGACGCCCATTTCATAGTTATAGGGCGTATAGAGCGCGGAGATGCGACGGATGCCCTGCGGGCCAAAGCGGGTGCCGGGGCGGTAGGTGGTGCCACTGTCGAAGGGGATGCCGATCACGGCGGCGTCGTATTTCGACACGTCGCGCACGTTCTCGACATAGGGCGCTTTCAGGAAGGTGTTGATGCCCGCGAAATGGGGCAGCTCGCCGCGCGCGAAAGTGGGGATGGACTTGTCCGTCAGGCACTCCGCGCCGGGCAGGCCCATGTCAAGCGCCCATTGCTGCTCGCGCCGCCAACCGTCCTCGGGCAGTTTACCCTCCGCGTCGAGCGCTTTCCAGCCTTGCGTTTCGCGCGCGTTGAAATCCGGGTGATGGCAGCGGTTCCGTATTACAGAAGACAGCGAACCAGCGCGGCGTGCGCTTCGGCGAGGGGTGTCAAACATGGGCTAGAACTCCGTTCATGGTCTCGGGCGGGCCACCGAGCACTGGCTGCAATAGCCCGGCGTGCTTCCCGTTTTTGAGGGCGATGTCATAAGTAATCGTCGCGCCATAAGCGGTTGGCGCCTGCGCGTCGTGGCGAATTTTATCGAACACAATCAGGCGGGTGCCAAGCTTGAAGGCTTCGGTAATGTCATGCGTCACCATGAAAATGGTCATGCCCGTTTCGCGCCAGATGTTCAAGAGCAAGTCGTGCATGTCGGCGCGGATGCCGGGGTCAAGCGCCCCGAAAGGTTCGTCCATCAGCAGCACTTTGGGCTTTTTCATTAGCGCCTGCGCAATGGCGAGCCGCTGCTGCATGCCCCCCGATAGCTGACTAGGATAGAGGTCTCGCGCATGGCCGAGGCCGATTTTTTGCAGCGTTTCCTCCACAGCCGCAAAAGCTTTCCTTCGCGCTCTGAAGAAGAGGCGTCCCGTAAAAGCGGACTTTTCAAATTCCGCCGCGAGGATCAGGTTCTCGGCGACCGTCATGTGCGGAAAAACCGAATAGCGTTGAAAAACAATGCCGCGCTCAGGATTAGGCTCCGGTGCGATGGCCTTGCCGTCGATAAAGATGCGGCCCTTGCGTGGCCGTTCCTGTCCGAGCAACAAACGCAAAAATGTGGATTTGCCGCAGCCCGATGCGCCAACTATGGTGCAGAAGGTGCCTTTGTCCACCTCTATGGACACACGCTCAAGAATACGCACATCGCCATAGCTGACGGCGACGTTTTTAACCTGCACAAAACTCATAATGCGCCGCTCATAAAGCACCGGGGCCAAGATGCGCCCAGGCGAACTGACGTTTTGAGTATAGGTACAAAAGCCGATCGAGCGCGAAGGCAATCAGCGTGATCCAGATGACATAGGGCAGGATGATATCCATCGCGAGGTAGCGGCGGACAAGGAAAATGCGGTAGCCGAGGCCGCTGGTAGAGGCGATGGCCTCCGCCGAGATGAGAAATATCCACGCGGGGACAAGGCCTAGCCGAACAGCGGTGATGAGTTTGGGCAAGGTCTGCGGCACCACCACCCGCACAATCATCTGCCAAGTGGACGCGCCAAGCGTTTCGGCCTTGATAATCTGCTCCGCTGGAATTTCAGTCACGGATTGCGACAGGCTGCGGATCATCACCGGAGCCGTGCCGACGATGATGAGCATAATTTTTGAAGCCTCTTCCAGTCCGAAGATAATAAACAGGATTGGCAGCACCGTGATGGGCGGAATGAGCGAAACCGCTGAAACAAAAGGCGCAAACGTTATACGCGCCCGCGGAATAAAGCCGATCAGAATGCCCATACTGAGGGCGATCAGCGCGGATATGGTCATGCCCACGCCAAGACGGTAAAGGCTTGCGCTAGTGTCGAGCCAAAGCAGGTAACTGCCGCTGCGCTGCTCCGGCGTGAAGGCGATTTGCGCGAACGCCACCGCCATCGACCAGAACGACGGCAGCAACTTGTCGCTCGGGTTTTCCGCTAGCCGGATGCTGCTGGCGATCTGGTAGGAGGCGAGAAGCAGGATAAACGGGAGGGCGCCAAGAAAGACGCTCTCCCCCCATCCAGGCTTCTGGTTGATTAATCGCAAAGCCAAACCCCGTTGTTCGTCATACACGGACTTGACCCGTGCATTCAGTCTGATTTTGCGGCGTATGTTTGGGTTGCCGGAGCAAAGACGACGACTGTGATGTTAGATCATCGGCCTAAAGCTTTCCTCCGGCCGCCATTTCCGTATAGGCCGGGTCAAAGCGAAGCGTGATTTTTGCCTTATCTCCCAGCGTCTTGCCGCCGGGAAACTCCATGCCAACGAAGTCCGGACTGGTCGCGCCCTGCCCCAGAATGCCTTTATCAAACAGAAACTTGGCCACAAATTTCTGCGTTTCGATCAGCTTGGCGTCTTTGGTGAACTGCACCGCTTCGGCTGGTTTATAGAACATGGCCGTAGTGGCGAGTTGCGCATCGAAGCCTTTCAAGTCCGTGCCGGAGGCTTCCGCCATGGCCTGCTTGGCTTTTTTGCCCGCCGCGTCGTCTTTCGCCATGATGCCCATTATTTCATACCAGGCGCCAACGAGCGCTTTGCCCAGCGCCGGATTATCTTTCAGCGTTGTCGTATTCACCACCATGAGATCGATGATTTCGCCCGGAATTTTGGAGGAGTTAAACACTTCCTTCGAGCCGGGAGCGGCGGCGATCTCGGAAAGCAACGGGTTCCATGTGACGGCCGCGGTGACGTCGGGCGAGGCGTAAGCCGCCACGAGATCAGCGTCGGATGTGTTGACGATCGTCAGGTCTTTCTCCGACATGCCCGCGCCCTCAAGCGCACGCGCCAGCAGGTAATGCGAAACCGACAGCTCAACCATGTTGACCTTTTGGCCCTTGATGTCAGCGAGCTTGTCCTTACCCTTCAGCACGATGCCGTCGTTGCCATTGGAGAAATCGCCGACGACGAGCGCGGTCGTATCCACGCCGCCGCCAGCCGGGATGGCCAGCGCATCCATGTTGGTCATTGAGCAGCCGTCGTAAGCGCCTGCGGTGTATTGGTTTATAGACTCGATATAATCGTTGATTTTAACGATCTCGACCTTGATGCCGTATTTATCGGCCCATTTTTTCATGATGCCGCTGTCCTGAAGATATCCCCAGGGCATCCATCCGGCGTAGATCGACCAGCAGACCTTGAAATCCTTCTTCGGCGCGGCGTGCGCGCTGAAAGTGAATGCAGCCAGTAATATGAAAAGACTGCGGGCTATCACGCGAAGCATGTGCGTCTCCTATCCGTTTCGCCGCGACCGCGGCTCCCTTCAAAAACGGTGCGTAAAGCGCATAACCGGGAGGGTCTGCGCCAGCAAACCGTGTGCATCTCCCGGGATTTTAGCCCGCCGTGTCCCCGGGTTAACCCCGGCTTGCGTCTCTCGGACCAGCGCCGCTTCATTGCGACCGGAACCCTAGACGCCCTGCACGGCTGCCTACTTGCAAGTGGTGTGCCGAATGAACTTGCAGTCATATCAAACCCTCGCACAACACTGCGGTCTGAGGCGCGCGGCCGCATCGTGATGATGCCTAGTTTATAGGCACCTCGCTGGTTCACGTTTCAGCACCACCAAGAGCGGATTGAGACGGCGCTTCGAGCATTGGCGCATCAAGACTATCGATTTCAGCTAACGCGCTGCCCGCTATCCCCTGGAGATCGCCATACATTCCCGCGGTCGCCTCAATGACAATGCGGATGTGCGTCTCGCGCTTGGCCCACTGCTTGGTCATCATCGTGCGCTCTTTTTCTAGATCGTCTTTCATGGCGCGGAAACGTTCGACAATGGCTTCGACGCGGTGGCGGAAGCGTGGGCCTGTCAGATATTGGTAAACCATCTCGGTTTTCGTCTGCTGGCCATCAGCGCTTTTGCGCGCCGCCGCCAGTTCGATTAGCGACTGGCGCAGCGCAATCGCGACCGGGATGGCGCATTGCACCTCCGCCACCCAAACCCCCTCGACCAGATCGAGCGTGTTCATGCCTTTGGGTAGAGCGTGCGAAATGAGCAATGCAATGTCGGCCTTGGCGGCGCGCTGGTTGTCGCGAAGCTTGGGCAGCCATCCATCTACCCAGTTTTTAGTGCGCTTGGACTCCCACAATATCGTGCCGCATTCCTGGCCGGATGTCGTTGTTACCCTCTGAATAATGTCGCCGCCGAACTCACCCTTGCCCACCGGCTCAATACTGTCATGCGGAAATTTAGCCCGTAGCAACGCCTCAAGCTCGATCTCCTGCGCCTCGCCCTGCAATTGTTGCGAGCCTTGCTCGGCGCGACGTTTCAACTCCTCAATTTGACGCTGCATTGAGGCGATCTGCGTCTCTTTTTCAGTTACTTTCAAACGAAGCGCGCCTTCCGCCTCCAGTTTGGCCTTATCGCGCACGATCACAAGCGAGTCCTGCACACGCTTCTCGACCGTCACGTCAAGTTCGCGTTTGGCGTCGTCCAATTCGCGCTGTTTTTTCAGGAAGTCAGCCTGCGCCTGCTGAGCCTCAGCGAGTTTCAAGTCGCGGGCTTTGAGTACTTCGGCTAGATTAGCCAGCTCGTTAGACTTCTGCGTAAGATCGTTTTCCAAGAGCAGCCGTGCTTTTTTGCCCTCCTCCGCTACAATACGGGTGCGCTCAGTGGCAATTTTCGTCGCAACCTGCTCTTCCAGTGACGACTGCTGCCGGGCTAGTTCAACCCTTTGAGCCTGCAGCGCAGCCTCGCGCCGGGCGACATCGCCATCCTTCTCCGCCAGCTTACGCTCAAACTCGGTGCGCGTCGCTGCGAGCAAGGGAGCGGCCAGAGACTCATCAAGCTTGAAGGCCGTTTTGCAACTCGGGCAGGTAATAGTCTGGCTGCTCACAACATACCTTTCACCCCGCCACGCAAAGGCACCGGAGAACTGAAATTTCAAGAGAGGATAGACCGTAAAATAAACAAGTGAAACTGAAAAGAACAAATAATGAACAGAAATTTTTTTATTGTGAGAATGATACTTTTAGTCGCCGAAAGCCACTGGCTAGCGCTGCATTAATAGGTCTAGGCTTCTTTCTTCGAAGCGAGAAAATTGATGATAAAAGTTACCATGCAGCAAGGTCGGGTTAAGATCCCGCCAGCCCGGTGTATTCGAAACTCGTGGCGCTTAGCTTGCGAGCCTGTTTGAACGACATGATGCTGGACGGATCAAGCAAAGTAGTGAAGGGGGCGACATTTGTTTAGTTTTGTCATCATTTACTATTATGATAGGTGAATCTCAGCGGCTTTTGCGTCCCAGAACTTCGATCAGTTCAGCCACTTTTTTGCGTTGCTCTTCGGCGTTGCCGCTGGCGATAGCGTGTTCGACGCAATGGCTCACATGATTGCGTAGCAATTCCTCCTCGACCTTGCGCAGTGCGGCCTGCGCCGCTGAAATCTGCGTGATGATGTCGATACAATAGCGGTCATCTTCGATCATACGCGCAATGCCGCGCACCTGCCCCTCGACTTTACTAAGCCGCTGCAGGCATTTCTGTTTCGTTTCCTGATGCATGGAACTTTTATACCCTCATGGGGTATTACATTCAATATCTTTGCGCCTGGGATAAAGGTTTTTATCGCTGCGGAGGATAAGCGAAACAGCAGGAGAACCTTATGCACCACGATCATAAACTTTCATCGGATATGCAGGCCTGTATCGACGAATGTTTGCGCTGCCATTCCGTCTGCCTCGGCATGGCTATGCATCATTGCCTGGAAGCTGGCGGCAAACATATGGAGCCGATGCACTTCCGGCTGATGCTCACCTGCTCGGAAGCCTGCCAGGCGGCCGCCAATTTCATGCTCATCGGCACCGTGCATCACAAGCATATGTGCGCGGAGTGCGCCGATGTCTGCGAGGACTGCGCCAAAAGCTGCGAGCAGGTTGGCGATATGCAGGAATGCGTCAATGCCTGCCGCGCTTGCGCCGAAAGCTGCCGCCGCATGGCGGCTTAATTTATCAAAGGAAAACTACTATGAACCGCACAACTCTTACCGTGCTCAGTTTAGGTCTGATTTTCTCAACCTCTGCGATCGCACAATCCGACACTATGAAACCTGCGGCTGGTTTGCCCGCGGCGTGTACCTCCGCTCCAATGGGCAAGATGACGATGTCACAAAAGCCGCCCATGATGATGATGGACGACATGAACGAGACGCAGAAGGCATTTCACACGGCGATGATGAAAATGGAGCCAGCCATGATGCAGGGGATGATGATTGCTGACCCGGACATCGCCTGGGCGTGCTCCATGATCCCGCATCATCAGAGTGCAATCGATATGTCCAAAGCCCTTCTGAAAACGGGCAACAATGCTGAAATGAAGTCACTCGCCGAGAAAATCATCACCGACCAGGAAAAAGAGATTGCCCAACTCACGGAATGGGTTGGAAAGCAGGCAAAACGCGCGGGCAAATAACTAATAACGCACCAATACCAAGGCATAGTAGCCGGACTATGTATAAGCCCGGCTACGAAATACTTATTTACCGTTTTTCGCCATCCAACCCTTCATGAAGGCGATTTCAGTCTCTTGTGATTTGATAATTTCGGTCGCGAGCTTTTTGAGCTCAGGGTCTTTGCCGTACTGCAGAACCACCTTGGCCATATCGACTGCGCCCTGATGATGCGGGGTCATGCCGCGCACGAAATCCACATCCGCATCGCCGGTGAAGGTCATTGTCATGTCCTTGTGCATTTTCGCGTTGGCGGCTTCGTAGGCTTCCTGGGCATTGGATGGGGCTTTTGTCATGTCCATTCCGCCATGGCCGCTGTGATCCATTTTTTGAGCTGATGCGACATAACCCAAGGTCGTTAGAACAGCAAAAGCGGCGGCCAAAATAATGGTGCGGTTTTTCATAAAGTTTCTCCCTTTTGAAATAGTAAAAGCGGTTTAATCGACAGTGAACCGGCCTTGCGTGGTGTGGCCATCCGCGCCCGAGACGGACACGGCGACAATTGCGCCTTTCTCCAGCGGCGCGGCGAGTGGGGCGACGAGCTTGTCCGCGCCATCAGGGGCGAGTTCAACCTGGGTTGTCTTGCCGCCGCTCTGGATAACGATGCGGCCTTTGGCGCCGGTCGCGGGGTCGCTGGTGTAGATTTTCACGTCGGTAGGTGATGGCACAAACTCCAGTTTATGCCCCTTCACGTTCACGACCTTGCCGCCGTTAGCGCCTTTCGGCTGTTCCTGCGCTAACGCGGGAAATGTGGCAAACGAAACCAGCAACGCCATAGCAACCTTATCTAATTTCATATTCTACTCCTTTTGTTAACGTTAGAACGCTTCTGCGGGCTGGCCAGTTGCCTGAGTGCGCAACAGGTTTTCGAGGGGTGCTTGTCCGAGTTTCAGGAATAGTACAGGCGTTAGAAGAGTGTCGAGCAGGGTAGAAGAGATCAGTCCGCCCAGGATTGTCACCGCCACCGGATGCAGGATTTCCGTGCCTGGTTTGTCCGCGCCGAGCACGAGCGGAATGAGCGCCAGCCCCGCGCAGAGCGCCGTCATCATCACCGGCGTCAAGCGTTCAAGGCTGCCGCGCACGATAAGCGCCCGGCCGAACGTCTCGCCCTCATGCAGCGCCAGATTGATGTAGTGACTGATTTTAAGGATGCCATTGCGCGCGCTGATACCCGCCAGAGTTATAAACCCGATCATGCTCGCAACAGACAGCGGCTGATCGGCAAGCCACAGCGCGACGACGCTGCCGATCAGCGCCAGCGGAATATTGGCCATGATGATCCCCGCTAGCACAGCGGAGCGGTAGCGTGTGTAGAGCACGAGGAAAATTAGGATCAGCGAAATGATGGACAGGCCCGCGATTAGGGTCGCCGCCTCCTCCTGCGCCTGAAACGTGCCCTCCAGCCGCACGGTATAGCCCGGCGGCAAGGTAGTTGCGGCAATGATCTGGCGGATGCTGGCCACAAGCGCCGCCATGTCGCCGCCACCGTTGTTGCCGAACACCACGATGCGGCGCTGCCCGTTCTCGCGCTGGATTTGGTTCGGCCCGTCGGTCTCCTCGACGTCCGCGATGAGGCTTAAGGGGATAGCGCCTGCGGGGGTTGATACGAGAAGGCCGGAAAGCCCCTCCGTCGAGCGGTCGGTTTCGGCGAGTCGCATCACCACGTCGAAGCGCTTTACACCGTCGATAACCTCGGAGACCTTGCGGCCATTCGACAGAGTCTCTAGCGTCTCGGTGATAGCGGAGGGCGCGATGCCGTGCAGCGCCGCGCGCTCATAATCGACGCGCACCTGCAATTGCGGAATGCGCACCTGCTTCTCCACCTGCAAATCGACCAGACCTGGCACGCCGGCGAGCTGCTGCCTCATGCGCTCGGCAAGGGCCCGTAAAGTGTCCGCGTCCTCGCCGAAAATTTTAAGCGCGATCTCGGCGCGGATGCCGGAGAGCAAATGGTCGAGGCGGTGCGAGATCGGCTGACCGACATTCACCGCGACGGGGAGAGCTGAGAGCCGCCCTCGCACATCGGCGAGCACTTCTTCCTTGGAGCGTGCGGATGCGCGCAAATCCACGTCAATCTCGCTCGAATGTACGCCCTCGGCGTGCTCATCCAGCTCGGCCCGTCCGGTGCGGCGACCGACGGATTTCACCTCCGGCACCTCAAGCAGTAGACGCTCGGCGATCAACCCAAGCCGGTGCGATTCTGGAAGCGAAATTCCAGGGTTGTAAATCGCGCTTATGGTGAGCGTGCCTTCGTTGAAGGGCGGCAGAAACGAGCGCGGGAGCAAGGTCGCGTAATATGCAGCGCCCGCCACCGCCATGGCGGCGAGGCTGACGAGAAACGCTGGACGGTCGAACGCCCAGTTTAGCAAGCCGCGATTGCCGGCCTTCAGCTTGCGGACGATGAAGCCATCGTGCTCCGCGTGATCGCCCGCGCGCCGCCCCAGCAGGTAGTAAGCCAGCACTGGCGTGACGGTGATCGCCGTCACAAGGCTGGCGAGGATCGACACGATATAAGCGACGCCCAGCGGCGAGAACAGCCGCCCCTCGATGCCGGAGAGCGCGAACAGCGGCACGAAGACGAGAATGATAATCATCGTGGCGTAGACGATGCCGGAGCGCACTTCCTGGCTAGCCCTAGCTATCACCTCCAGCGGCGGTTGCGGGTTCGGAAGCGCGTTGTTCTGCTTCAGCCGCCGGATGATGTTCTCCACGTCCACCACCGCGTCGTCCACCAGCTCGCCGATGGCGATGGCGAGGCCGCCCAGCGTCATGGTATTGATAGTGACCCCCAGCCACTGAAACACGATCACAGTGACGAGAATCGAGATCGGTATTGCGGTTAGCGAAATCGCCGTCGCCCGCCAGTTCAGCAGGAATAAAAACAGGATGATGGCGACGATGATCCCCGCCTCGATCAGCACGCGCTTGAGGTTGGCCAACGAGGTTTCGATAAACGTCGCCTGCCGGAACTGCACGTTGGTGACGGTGACGCCTTCAGGCAGCGTGCGCTGCACATCCGCCAGCGTTGCCTCGATGGTTTTCGTCAGCGCGATGGTGTCAGCGCCAGGCTGCTTCTGGACGGAAACGATGACGGCCGGTTTGCCCTGAAACCCTGCGTCGCCGCGCTTCGCCCGCGCCGCGAATTCCACGCTCGCCACCTGCCGCAGCAGCAACGGCTGCTCGCCGCGATAGGCGACCACGGTGTTTTGGAGGTCTTCAAGCTTCGTCGTGAGGCCGATATTGCGGATCAGAAACTCGCGGTTGTATTGATCGACGAAGCCACCGCCAGTGTTCGCGCCAAATTTCCTGATCGCCGCCTCGATGTCTTCGACCTTCACATCCAGCGCCTGCATCAGCGCGGGGTTTGGCGTCACCCGGTATTGCCGCACCTCGCCGCCAATGGGGATGACCTGGGAGACGCCGGGGATCGTGAGCAATTGCGGGCGCAGCACGAAATCGGCAATCTCGCGCAAATCCATCGGGTTGGCCGTGTCACTCGCCACCGCGATCAACAGGATTTCGCCCATGATGGACGAGACCGGGCCCATTTGCGGGACGACGCCAGCGGGCAACTGGCTTTGCAGCGTCGAAAGCCGCTCCGCCACAAGCTGGCGATTGCGGTAGATATCCGTGCCCCACTCGAACTCGACATAAGCGATGGATAGGCCGACGCCCGAAACTGAGCGTACCCGCGTCACACCCGGCATCCCGTTCATGGTCGTCTCGATTGGGTAGGTGACGAGCTGCTCGACCTCGGGAGGCGCCAGACCCTCAGCCTCGGTCAGCAGCGTGATTGTCGGCTTGTTCAGGTCGGGGAATACGTCCACCGGTATGCGCGGCAAGATGAACGCCCCGTATCCGACGAGCAGCAGCGCAGCGGCGAGAACGAACAGCCGATTGTTTAAGCTGGTGCGGACAAGAAAATTAAACATCGACACCTCCGCACTTCGTTATGACCGCCCTTGCGGCGGCCATCCAAGCCGAACGAGAAATCGCGGCTATTTCGCTAGATAGCCGGGTCAAGCCCGGCCATGACGGGAAGCTGAGAAACACGCTTTGATGTTCCATATCACCGCACCTGATTCAGCATTTCGGCGGAGCGCACCACGACGCGCGCGCCCTCTTCCACACCGCCGAGCACAAGCACGCTTTGCCCATCGACCGGCTCCACGCGCACAAGGCGCGGCATGAATCGCTCCGGCTCCAGATGCTCGAACACCAGCGTTTCGCCATTCGCTCCGCGCACCACCGCCTCGCGCGGCAGCACCTTGCCGGTGACGGTTTTGTCGCGCTGCGCGAGCACGGTAACGGGGAGGCCGATGCTGAGGTTTTCGGCTGTCTCCAAAGCGAATTGAAGCTGCGTCGCGTGTTGTTGCAGCGCCCTGCCCTTACCCTGAAAAGTGAGTTTGAGCGCTTTGCCGCCCTCCAGCACCGCATGACCGCCGGTGATCCCGTCCGCATTGCGCGGATCGAACGCCAACGCCTCGACCCAGAAACTCGATGGCGCGATCACCTGGAACAGCACATCGCGCGCCTCCACCACCTGCCCTGGCGTGGCGCTTGCCGCCGAAATCACTCCATCAACCGGCGCGCGCAGCACCTCACGCTCGCGCTGTGTGCTGCGGATTGCAGCTTTGCGGCGCTTCAAGCCGTCAAGCTCAACCTTCGCGTCATCAAGTGAAGACTGGGCTACGGCGTTTGTCGTAATGAGGCGCTCGAACCGACCGATTTTAGCTTCAGCAAGAGCGATCTGCTGGTCAATTTCGCCGGAACGCTCCGCCAGATCGGAGTAATCCCCGGTGGCGATGGGCGGCTCAACTTCGGCGACCACGTCGCCTTTTTTCACTGTTTGCCCCAGCTTGGGTAATCCGCCCGCAGGCGCTGAAATCCGCCCTCCATTGACGCTTTGCACCAAACCCGAGCGGTTTGGATCGGCGATTATACGTCCTATGAGCCGCAGGCCGGGCTGCACCGAACTGGTTTTTACAACGGTTGTGCGAACATCCAGCAAACGCTGCGTCGGCTTCGGCACGAACAGCGAGCCATCCTCCAGACGACGCGGTATTTCCCCGGTGAGCGAAGCGGCGGATGCGGATGGCGGGATGAGAGTCGCCGCGCAGATCAGGATTAATGCGCTTGCCACCGCCGTTTTCCGTCCGCCGCACAAGAGCAACCCAGCCAATACGCCAGCGACGAATATGCCGAGCGCATAGCTCCAGCCGGGAATGCTGGCGAGACTTGGCGTGTTTGCGTCATCGCTTTTTCCTGGCGTGGCTGTGGCGCGAGCTTCAGGAATTGTTAGAGAGCCTATGAGGAGATCATCGCCGGACGCGGCGGCTATGGTGACGACAATCTCATATTGCCCGGCCTTACGAAATGGCCCGCCTTCAAGCAGGTAGGCGCCATCCGCTAATGGCTTTGCATCAAGCGTCGCATCGCCGATAGCTAAGGAAACCTTGGCGTCAGAGACTGGCGAGTTATCGGATGTCCGATCGAGAAAAATCGTTAGATCGCCGTCCCTTAGGATGGCAACCAGTTGGTACACATCGGATTGAAGCGCAAGCCTTGGCGCAGTGCTCTCGGGGAGCGCTGGCGGCTTGGCCCCGTGGTCATGGCCCTCATGGGCCTTCGCGAGGTTATAACCTGACGCGCTGATAAGGGTCATTAAAAGCAAAGCGGTGAAAAACGTTCGCCAAGCAATTCCTGTTGTGGTTATAAGGCGTTCTGTCATGACCATCCCGATGTGTTTAATAGCGTCGCTCTACAATATGCGATCTATACCTATACGGGGTAAGGGGATCAATGAGAAAAGCGAAGTTTTATGTGCATTAAGACCCTCGGACCACACTGCAAAGTTTGATGCAGCAATCAGAAAGGCCGTCTACGGCAAATCGCGCGAGGCCGGTGTCCGCATCGTCAAGCGCCAGCGAGCAAGACTCCGCTCGTAGAGATGACGGAGTGATTTACGCCGCGCTCGCGGCCACCTAGGTCAGCATCGCTATAGGTATGGGAAACAGCGTCGTAGGACTAAGCCTCACGCTTTCTATGACTTTCTAGGAAAGCATTACTGGCCCCTTTATCCAGCTTTGCATGTCTTGATGTCTGCCGGTTGTGGGCGCCCATCGGTAGCGGGCGGGCTGAACACGGCGAGATAAGCATCGCTGCCTTTGAGCGAATGGACGGCGATTTCGCGATAG
>JAWXCE010000078.1:0-46402 GCA_034440495.1 Hyphomicrobiales bacterium
ATCGCCGCCAGGCCCGTGCCGATGTAAAATAGCACATAGCCGAAATGGCCCAGCCGGTCCTCGATATTGTCGCCGAACGTCCAGAGATATACCATATTGCCAAGAATATGCGCGATGCCGCCATGCATGAACATGGAGGAAATCAGCGTCACCGCCTCATCGCTTGGATTGCTTAAAAACTCCCTCGGGATGTACGCCCATTGCCGTGTGAACGCCTCGCCGCCTTGCGTCTGCATGAAAAACACGGCGGCGTTAATGGCGATAAAGAGGTAGGTGACAAAAGGGAAGGACCTGCTTGCGGTGTTGTCGTCGCCGATCGGAATCATGCTGGCCCCACAAATAAAATGAGAAAATTAAAGTCTTTGCGACAACGCATTTAGCCCATGCGAGTTCCTTGAACGCAAGCTTGACCTACGCCCGATAATCAACGTTTACATTTCACTGTTACAGCACAGCCAATTCTAAGCCCGAACCCGATTTGATTAAATCAATAAAATCGGGTGAATCGGCTCTAGATCATAATGTAGAGACGGATTCAGATTTGAGACTGGATCGTAGAGCGCTTCAATCTCAAATCATCCGGCTTTCGGGCGCAAAGGAAAAAATATGGCGAGCGAGTGGATTGAAACCATTGTCAACTTCGCCAAAACCAACGAAGAATGGATTTTGCCAATCGCATTCGCGGTATCAGCGTCGGAAGCGATTATCGGTCTTTCGATTTTTATCCCGTCAACAGCAATATTCGTCGTGCTCGCGTCTGTTGGCGGGTTTGCCGGTCAGAACCTGTTCGCACTATGGCTCGCAGTCGGTGTCGGCGCGGCGGTGGGCGACTGGCTGTCTTATTTAATGGGATATTATTTCGAACAGCCGCTGCGCAGCATGTGGCCGCTATCGCGCAGGCCGCAACTTATCGACGAGGGGCGCGTTTTTTTTGAACGCTGGGGCGTGCTCAGTCTTTTCGTCTGCCGTTTCCTGTATACAGCGAGGCCCATCGTGATGTTGACGGCAGGGATTGTCAGGATGCCCCAGTTAAAGTTCATAGTCGCAACTCTTGTCTCGGCGTTGTTTTGGGCGGCGATTATTCTCACGCCAGTCACCTATGGCGCACGCTGGCTCTCGGACTATTTATAGAGGTGCGCTGTGAAACCTAGCAATCGCTCCTAGATATACAGTGTAAGGAAGGAGAGCACCATGCTTGATGTGATAAACCGTTTCGTGTTTGGGCGCGACCGCGTGCGCTGGCTGTTGCCCAAGATTGGCGCGGTTCTCAAGCAGCATTTCGGCGCTAGCGGTAATTACACCGCGGGCCAGGTCAAGCGCGCGCTAACCGAGACGAACGCCGCCATTGATCTCCACCCACTTATCTATGCAACGGCATGTATCGAGGAAGAGTTTTTAAAAGCGCAGCCTGATCTCAACGCAGAGGATTACAAAACCCTTCGCGCCGAAACGCTGAAAATCCTGGATTTGCCGCACTCCAATTTGAGCATGCGCCTGTTTATGCAGCGCCATAGCGCCGAAATTGGCAACTCCGGCGAGGGCGGCGCAGTCTGATCCCGCTTGCATTGCCGGATGCATCGCGCTTGACAGCACTGCATGCGCGCGTCTAAGCGCAGGTCATCGCCTCGTTCCAGCCGGATATCTTCAGCGTGCAGCTTTTTACGGGCATTCTTACCAGCATCACCTTGCCGATTTTGCTGCTCGTAGCGCTTGGCTACGGCGTTCAGAGCCGCGCCAAATTCGACCTGGCGACGCTGTCGAAGCTTCAGATTTATGTGCTGATCCCTTGCGCCATTCTGCATTTCCTCGTGTCGGCGCGGCTTCCGCTCGGCGATGCGCTGCCGACAGTGTGGTTTACAGTTCTGCAATTCGCCGCGCATTTCGCTGTAGGGTGGGCGCTGGCAGTAGCGTTTGGCGTGACAGGCCCGGCGCGCACAATTCTGGCGCTGGTTCCAGGCTTCAATAACTCCGGCAATTACGGATTGCCGCTCATCCAGCTTACCTTTCCGCCGGATTACCTGCTGCATCAAACCATCGTGCTGTCGATGCACATGGTGCTGCTCGCCTCAGTCGGGCTGTGGATGATGGCGCGGCATTCGGAGGAAAAGCCGAAGTTTCTGCAGACCGTGTTCGCCACCCCAATGATCCCGGCCGTAGCGCTGGGGCTTGCCCTGAAGGGCATGGACGTGACGCTGCCCGTGGCGCTCGCCATCCCCCTCATGCTGATGGGCGAGGCGTTCACGCCGCTGGCGCTGTTCCTGCTGGGCGCGCAACTTGCTGGCGTTACCGCGATAGGCGAGCGTGGGCCACTGGCGCTCGGGTTGATGCTGAAACTCATCGCGGCGCCCGCCATCACCTGGGGGCTGTCCATGTTGTGCGGCTTCTCGGGCGAACTCACTGCGCTGTTCGTGCTCGGCTCGGCAACGCCTGTCGGCGTGATGGTCGCCGTATTCGCCGCGCGCTACAATACGGCGCCCGCGCTCACCGCCTCGACCGTGTTCATCTCGACGGTGCTGAGCGCGCTCACTGTCACCGCCTGGATTTTTGTCATGCAAATGGCCGGGTTGATGCCAGCCATGCCTGCGCCATAGCATACTTTTTGTCATCGCCGGGCTTGACCCGGCGATCCAGTTTCTGTTGATTACGTGAGATTGGATACCCGGGCCAAACCCGGACATGACGAAAGTGGAGACCACGGCGATGATCGATCTGCACACCTGGAGCACACCGAACGGGCGCAAGGTTTCCATTTGCCTGGAGGAAATGGGGCTGCCTTACACGGTGTTCCCGGTGGACATCACCAGAGACGAGCAGTTCCGGCCGGAGTTTCTAGCCATCGCGCCGAACAACCGCATCCCCGCGATTGTGGATCATGACACGGGGCTACACCTGTTCGAGTCCGGCGCGATTTTGATGTATCTGGCGGAGAAAACGGGGCAGTTCTGGCCGCAGGCCTCGCCCGCAAAATGGCGCGTGGTTGAGTGGCTGATGTGGCAGATGGGCGGCGCCGGGCCGATGCTCGGGCAGGTGCATCATTTCGTGAAATATAACCCCGGCAAAGCGCCCTATGCGGAGGAGCGCTTTCTGGCGGAAGCGCGGCGATTGTACGGCGTGCTCGACCGGCGGCTGGCCGAGGCCGAGTTCGTGGGCGGCGATTACTCCATCGCCGACATAGCCATTTTCCAGTGGATAGCGAGGCACGAGTGGCAGACTATCGACATCGCCGCCTACCCGAACGTGGTGCGCTGGTACCGCGCCATCGCCGCGCGCTCGGCCGTCCCGCGCGGGTATAATGTGCCGAAGAGCGGACAAATTATTTCACGCGTTTGATTATAGGTTGCAGTGGCTTCCAACCAGTTAAATTCTTGTTCTGCACCACACTACGCTGAGAGTTATCAGCCAAATTCGGGATATAAAACACGTAAAGACTAGAGCAATCACACTAATTAAAAACTTAATTGACTTCCGGACAGTAATTTTTACAGCAAAAACGTTTGTTCTTACAGTATTATTACTAAAGACGTTTATTGTCTTGTAATTATCGATATATATAGGGTTAGATTTTTCCAGCTTATTTATCGTTTTTTGAGGTTTATGTTTTGTAGGAACACTTTCTAACTTAGAAAGCTCCCCCTCCAGATTTGGATTCTTTACCAGAAATGACAACTGATTTGGGTCATTAAGTTTTTTAGCCATATCGGTTTCGTAACCTGCGAATCTTGCACGAACAAGAGTATATGATAAGACTGAGTTTCCCCTGTGTACAATCGGACAATTGTGTGATTGTTGGCTGTGAACTTCGTGGATAAGTTGAAGCCGCAAATGCAGCGGACACCTTTCCTCTCACAAAGCGTCAGCGCCTGCGCTAAGCCGTAGCGGCTTTGGTCTTGGCGGCGAGTTCCGTCCGTAGCTCGTTGTCGGCCGTGGTATGGCGGCGAGGCAACTCTACTCTCTGCGTGGCGAAGTAGCAGAGTTCTCGTCCGCACGTGCGAATTGCGCAGACCCTACATGACAAACATGAAGTCGTGTGGCAGAACGCATGGATCACCCATCTCCAACCCACTACGCCGCCCGTATCAGTGCTCGTGATCTAACCAGGTTCCTTTCCCTATGAAACTCCTTTCCATCTTTGTTGCTGGGATCGCGCTTGTCGCCATCGCGGTGGGGTCATGGCAGCTCTCCGCCGCCACGGAGGGAGTCACGGTTACGCCTGCACAAGTCGGCGCAACGCCTGCTAACGTGTTTCGGCCAGCATCGGGAAGCCCGGCGCCGGTGGTGGTCATCGCCCACGGCTTCGCGGGATCGCAGCAGCTTATGCAGCCGTTTGCGCTAACTCTGGCGCGTAGTGGTTACATCGTGGTGACGTTTGACTGCCTCGGCCACGGCCGCAACCCGCAGCCCTTGCGCGGCAGCATCACGGAGGCGGACGGGGCTACGAAAGCGTTGGTGGAGGAATTTGAACGTGTGGCGGCTTTCGCGCGCGGCCTGGACGGCTCCGATGGCCGCATCGCGGTGCTTGGCCATTCCATGGCCTCGGACATCGTCATCCGGTATGCGATGGCGCACCCGGTTGTATCGGCGACGGTGGCGGTGTCCATGTTTTCGCCTGTGGTGACCCCGGCAAGTCCGCGCAATCTCGCTGTGATAGTCGGCGACCTCGAACCCGAGGCGCTGAAGGACGAGGGTCGCCGCGTGGTCGGCATGGTCTCCGGCGAGCCGCCCGCCTTGCGCAAAACCTATGGCGACGTGGCCAGCGGCAATGCACGCCGCCTCTCGTTCTCGTCCGGCGTCGAGCATATCGGCGTGCTTTATAGCGCTGAAAGCCTGACCGAGGCGCGCGACTGGCTGAACGCCGTTTTTGCGAGGGCTTCTGATGGGCAGGCCGATGCTCGCGGCCCATGGCTTGGCCTACTTTTCCTTGGGATTTTGCTGCTGGCGTGGCCGCTCTCCAAGCTTTTGCCGCAGGTTTCCCCGGCGCCACAGGGCGCAGGCCTGCCGTGGCGCAAACTGCTCCCGGTCACCATTGCGCCCGCCGTTCTGACGCCGCTCATTTTATGGAAGGCGCCAACCGAGTTTCTGCCCATCCTGCTTGGCGACTACATCACCGTGCATTTCGCGCTTTACGGCCTACTGACAGCAGTGGGCCTTTGGTTCGTTACGCGCGGTGGCGCCAGCAGGGACAATACCCAACTCTCATTCGTCAGCTATGGGAAGCTCGCCATCAGCGGGTGCGTGGTGGGCGCATACAGCATCTTCGCCTTCGGCCTGCCTATCGACCGATACATAACCTCATTCTGGCCTATCCCCGAACGCCTGACCCTGATCGGCGCGGTTATGATTGGCACGCTGCCTTATTTCCTAGCTGATGAGTGGCTAACGCGCGGCGCGGGTGCCCAATGGGGCGCTTATGCGGTCACCAAACTCTGCCTCCTCGTGTCGCTCGGCATCGCCGTGGCGCTTAACTTCGACAAGCTGTTTTTCCTCATTCTCATCATCCCGATCATTCTTATCTTTTTCACGGTTTATGGCCTGTTGAGCGGATGGGCCTACAGCCGAACGCGGCACCCATTCGCGGGAGGCATAGCAAACGCCGCCGCATTCGCGTGGGCCATCGCCGTCACCTTCCCGATGCTGATGAGATAGCCGCGCGTACTGGTTTACCCCGCTGCCATGTCGTGGCAGAACGTGGTGATGAACAAGCTCGAACACTCGCATCATCCGGATCATATCGCCGAGCGTTTGGCGACGGGGCCGCGCGCGAGCTACATCCGTGACTGGGTGTATGGCGGCATCGACGGAGCCATCACCACGTTCGCCATCGTCGCGGGGGCGATTGGGGCCAATCTGGAAAGCCGCTACGTGCTCATCCTCGGCGTCGCCAACGTCCTGGCGGACGGTCTGTCGATGGCGGCGGCGAATTACTTCGGCACCCGCACCGAGATCGAGGAATATGAGCACGTGCGCTCGATGGAGGAGCGGCACCTCGACGCCGACGAGGAGGGCGAGCGGGAGGAGGTGCGGCAGATTTTCGAGGCCAAGGGGTTCGCCGGGGGCGATCTCGATCGCGCGGTGAACGTGATCACCGCCGAGCGCGATCGCTGGATCGCGACGATGATGGCCGAGGAGCACGGCCTGCCGCCGGTCAACCGCTCCGCCACACATTCGGCTTTGGCGACGTTTGCCGCGTTCGTTCTGTGCGGAATGGTGCCGATCACGCCGTTCGTGCTGGGCCTGCCGCACGCCGCATGGCTCGCCGCCGTGATGACGGGCGCGACGTTTTTCGCCATCGGCTCCATCCGCTCGAAATGGTCGCCAAAGGTGTGGTGGCGGGCCGGGCTGGAAACCACCCTCATCGGTCTGGCCGCAGCGGGCGTCGCGTATCTTGTCGGCGACGTGCTGCACAAGGTGCTTTAAAAACGAGTTGAGAGTCTGGTTTAAGTCGAAGCAGCGTGCCCTTTTGTCATGGCCGGGCTTGACCCGATCCCATCATAACCGGACGTAGTCTATGTTTGGCGGGCGGACCAGCGGGCTATGAGAATGTTTTGCGGGCCGGGATAGCCGGGCTGGTAGCCAACGCTCATGGATGCTGCGGCCTCCAGCCATTGCGCCTCGGGCTGGCGTGCGGCCAGGGCGTCCGAGATTTCGACGGTGTCGAAGCCGCAGGCGCGGGCATAGGCGTACTGATCGGGAATGATGTGGCCCTTAGCCCGCAGTTCGCCGCGGAACCCGAGGCGGCGCAGGCGTTTGCCGAGCGAGAAGCCGCGGCCATCGTTGAATCCGGGGAAGGGGATTACAACCATCGCGATCTTGTCGAAGAGCGGCTGCAAGCTCTCCGGCGACGCATTGTTCGGGATTTCAACGCCATTTGCGCCCAGTGCGTCGCCCTCGTCCAGAAGGCGCTTCAGCGGCGCGATAGTTTTTTCGCCGGGCGCCGCCGTTTCGCTGTCCGCTAGCACGCGCCAGTCGTCCACCGTGAAGCCGCCGTCTTTAATGAGGGGCATAAAGCGCACCCTTCATGATGTTGTGGCCGAGGCGGTGATAGGTCTGTTTGAACGTTTCGCCGCCCTCGCGCTTTTGCAGGTAGAAATGGATGAGGCGCTCGATGGCGTCGGTCACGCCCTCCGCCGGAAAGCCGGGGCCGGAGCGCTCGCCGATCGCCGCCGTGTCGGTGGGGTCGCCGCCGAGCGTAATCTGATAGGCCTCAGCGCCGGTTTTCTCAAGCCCCAAAATGCCAATGTCGCCGACGTGATGATGGCCGCAGGCATTGATGCAGCCTGAAATCTTGATACGGATAGGCCCAATGGTTTCCTGCATCGCGCCGTCGGCGAAGCGCTCGGTGATTTCCTGAGCGATGGGGATCGAGCGGGCGGTGGCGAGCGCGCAATAATCGAGGCCGGGACAGGCCACCACATCGCTAATCAGTTCCGCGTTCGACGAGGCCAGGCCTGCCGCCTTCAGTTTTTGCCAAACGGCAAAAAGCTCATGCTTTTTTACATAGGGCAGCACGATGTTCTGCTCGGCCGTAACGCGCAACTCGGACAAGCTGTGCGCGTCGGCGATGTCGGCCATGGAGCGCATCTCGTCGCCCGTCGCATCGCCCGGCGCCTTGCCGGTGGGCTTCAGCGAGATTAGCGCAATTGTGTACCCGGGCGCTTTGTGCTCGCGTGTGTTGACGCGCACCCAGCGGGCAAAATCCGGCTCCGTCAACATCGCGCCTTCCAGCGCTTTGGAGGCGTTGTCGAAAATCTCGTAAGGTGGGGGCACGAAAAACGCCTCGATGCGGGCAAGTTCTTGCGCAACTGGCGGCAGGGACGAGCGGTCGATACGGGCATATTCAGCTTCGACCGCCTGCCGGAACTCATCCGCTCCGGTTTCATGCACCAGGATTTTGATGCGCGCTTTGTATTTGTTGTCGCGCCGACCTTCCGAGTTATAGACGCGCATGATCGCCTCGACGTAAGGAATCAAATCCTCCTCGCCGACAAAATCCGTCAGCTTCACGCCAATCATCGGCGTGCGGCCCAGACCGCCACCGGCCCAGACCTCGCAACCGCGCTCGCCAGCCGCGTTGCGCACCACGCGCAGGCCGATGTCGTGGAACTTGATGACGGCGCGGTCGTTCGGCGCGCCGGTGACGGCAATCTTGAACTTGCGCGGGAGAAAGGAGAATTCCGGGTGGCCGCTCGACCATTGCCGCAGCAGCTCGGCGAATGGGCGCGGGTCGGACACCTCGTCAGCCGCGACGCCGGAATACGGGTCGGCAGTGACGTTGCGGATGCAGTTGCCGGAGGTCTGGATGGCATGCATCTCCACGTCGGCCAGATCGTCGAGGATATCCGGCACGTCCTTCAGCAATGGCCAGTTGTACTGGATATTCTGGCGGGTGGTGAAGTGGCCGTAGCCGCGATCATACTTGTCCGCGATCATTCCTAGTTGGCGCATTTGCAGCGAGGAAAGCGTGCCATAAGGGATTGCGACGCGAAGCATGTAGGCATGGAGCTGCAAATAGAGCCCGTTCATCAGCCGCAGCGGACGGAATTCTTCCTCGCTCAAAGCGCCTGTCAACCGGCGCTCAACCTGGCCCCTGAATTGCCCAACGCGCTCGCGGACGAAACGGGCGTCGAAGGCGTCATATTGATACATGGCGTCTCTCTTTAAGCGGCTTCAGCGGAGATGAATGCTTTAAATGGCGTCACACCAGCAGGATCGGCGGCATCCGGCCAAAACGACGGACGCGCGCGAACCCGCATTTTCTCGCGGTAATGGGTGGGACATGGATTGGCGTTTGTGTCAAGCTCCACATCCACCAGATAAACGCCCACAACTTCGTTCGCTTGTTCGGACGCCTGCCCCTTTTCCATCAGCGCAGCGGCCGCTTCCGGGGTACTGGCCACGCTTGCGCCTTCCAGATCGGCGCGCCACACGCTGCCCGCCCAAAACACGGAATACCCGCCGAGTAGCTGATTTGCCGTCAGAATTTTAGGTGCATTCTTTTTCGACATGGAATTACTCTCTCAACCCATTAGTCTTGCGCAATGGTCAATTTCAAACCGTCAAGGCTATCATCCCAGATGATCTGACAGGCAAGGCGGGATGTGTCGTGCAGCACCGGAATCTGGTCGAGCATTTCAGTTTCCTCGTCGCGCGCGGGGTGTAGCTTCGGCACCCACGCCTCATCGACGATCACATGACACGTAGCGCATGAGCAAGCGCCGCCGCACGTGCCCTCAATACCGACCTTGTAATCGCGTAGAATTTCCATCACGCGCCAACCTTCGATGGCTTCCAGCTCGTGCGTCACGCCGCTGCGATCGGTGACAATAATAACTCCCATGCTTTTCCTCGTCAGCGCTCCTAATGTCTGAGTTTAGCGCCGACATCCCGCCAAGAAATGAATTGCCACGCCGTTGCAATGATGCCTATCTAGGCATGCTGTTCGTTATACAGAACAGTGCAGAATGTGAGGATTGGGCTTAAGAATGTCAATAAAAAAACCGTTGAGCGAGGGAGAGCCTCTGGACGTGTCGGAAAAATTAGGCAAGACGATCAAACGGCTGCGTAATGCTTACAACTATTCGCTCGGCGACCTTTCCGAGCAGTCCGGCGTCGCCAAGTCCATCATATCGCAAATCGAAAAAAACGAGACCAACCCAACGCTGTCCACCCTGTTCAAGCTTTCCCGCGCGCTAAACTCCCCGATCGAGGATATGCTGAAAGGAGATGACAGCCCCGCACTTGTTGAGAAGCTGGGGCCGTCTGGCACGCCGCTGCTCGTCAGCGATGACGGCAAATGCCGACTGCGAATCGTCGGCTGGATCAAGGTCATCGAGCTGGTGCAAACATATTATTTCGAGGCTGACGAAGGCGGTGTGCTGGATAGCGATCCGCATCCGGCGGGCTCGGTTGAAAATCTCACGATTTTGCAGGGGCAGGTGGAGGTCGCGGTAGGCGAGGAAAAATTTACGCTCAACGTCGGCGAAACCGCGCGTTATCGGGCAGACAGGCCGCACCGCATTGTTAACACCGGCGCGGGTAAAGCGTCCGCCATCATGGTCAATCTGCTTGGGCCAGTGGCGGCGGCGGGGCAGTCCCTGCGCATGTCCGGCGATTGACACGCTTGCAGCCTCATGCGCGAGCGGACGCATCGGCTTCGATGCGTGCGACCATGGACGCCAAGCCGTTTGATCGTTGCGGCGTCAGATGGTCTTTCAATCCAAGCTTGGTAAACGTCTCTTGCGCGTTCAACGCCAGAATGTCCTGTGGCTTCCGCTTTGAATACAATGCGATAATTATAGCAATAAGGCCGCGAACGATGTGAGCGTCGCTATCGCCACGGAATTTCAATCCGGGGCCGCTAGTTTCGCCCGGTTCAGTCACCAGCCACACCTGGCTGGCGCAGCCGCGTACCTTATTCGTCTCGGTGCGCTCATCTGGCGCAAGCGGCTCCAGTGTCTTGCCAAGCTCGATCAGATAGCGGTAACGGTCTTCCCAATCATCGATAAACTCAAAGTTTTCGATGATCGTTTCAATGGAGTTTGCGCTGGCGTTTGACACTTGTCCCCGCTTTGGGTCTGGCTTTCCTGTCATAATCTTGAAATAAGGATACCGTTTATGGTTTAAAAGGCGGGCCGACGCTAGAGGGACATCGTGGAGCTGCCAATCGATACGCATACGGAAAGAAGGCAATACCGGACGTTATTTTTATCCGATATTCATCTTGGCACCAAGGCCTGCCAAGCGGAACACCTTCTTGAGTTTCTAAAATACTACGATGCGGATACCATATTCCTGGTCGGGGATGTGATAGATTTCTGGCGAATCAAGGCCAGCCCGTACTGGCCGCAGTCGCATAACGATGTAATCCAGAAGCTGCTGCGCAAGGTGCGCAAAGGCTCGCGCATCATTTATATCCCCGGAAATCATGACGAGGATCTGCGCGCCTACTGCGGGCAGCATTTTGGCGGTATCGAGTTCAAGCTTCAGGACATGCACATTGCGGCTGATGGCCGCAAATTCCTGATAATGCATGGCGACGAGTTCGACGTGGTCATCCGCTATGTGAAGTGGCTGGCCTTCCTCGGCGACTGGGCCTACGTAATGGCGCTTGGTTTGAACACGACTTTTAATAAAATGCGGCGGCAGTTCGGTCTTCCCTACTGGTCGCTCTCGGCCTATCTCAAATACAAGGTGAAAAAAGCGGTCAACTTTATCGGCGATTTCGAGACCACGCTGGCGTCCGAAGCGCGGCGGCAGGAGGCGGATGGCGTTATCTGCGGGCATATCCACCACGCCGGCATGCGCGACATCAACGGCGTCACTTACATCAACACCGGCGACTGGGTTGAAAGCGTGACGGCTGCGGTGGAAAATCACGATGGCACATTCGAGATCATCCGGTGGAGCGAGATCATGCAGACCGTGGAGTCCGAAAAGCCGCTTCCAGATGCGGTGGCTGCCTGAATGCGCATTCTCATCGCGACGGACGCATGGCGCCCGCAAGTCAACGGCGTCGTTCGCACCTATGAAAAAGTAGCGGCTGAAATCGAGGCTATGGGACACGACCTTAGCTTCCTAACCGCAGACGGGTTCCGAACGCTGCCTTTGCCTAGCTATCCGGAAATCCGTCTTGCCTTCATCCAGCCCCGTCATGTCCGCCACAGGGTTGAGGAATTCCAGCCAGACCATGTGCATGTCGCGACCGAAGGGCCAATTGGCCTTGCCGCGCGTCGCTGGTGTCAGCTTAACAAGCACTCATTCACAACGAGTTATCATACCCGGTTCCCGGAATATCTGTCGGCCCGCGCGCCGATCCCGCTGTCATGGGGTTACGCTTTCGAGCGCTGGTTTCACAACTCTGCATCGGGCGTGATGGTCGCCACCCAATCGTTGATGGACGATCTGGCAAAGCGCGGCGTGCGGCGGCTTATGCCCTGGTCGCGCGGGGTGGACACCAAACTTTTTTATCCGCGTGGAGAGAGGCTCTTCGGCCCCGGCCCAGTCTTTCTGTATGTTGGTCGCTTGTCCGTTGAGAAAAATATCGAAGCGTTTCTCAAGCTCGATCTCCCTGGCCAAAAGGTCGTGGTCGGCGGCGGCCCGCAACTCGATGCGCTCAAAGCCGCTTACCCCACGACGGTTTTCACCGGGCCGAAATTTGGGGAAGACCTGGCGCGAGCTTATTCCGCCGCCGACGTTTTCGTGTTTCCCAGCAAAACCGACACCTATGGCATCGTTATTCTGGAGGCGATGGCCTGCGGCTTGCCAGTCGCCGCTTACCCCGTGATGGGGCCAGTCGATATTGTTGAAAACGGAGTGACCGGCTTTCTTAATGATGACCTGCGCGCCGCCGCTCTCGCCGCCCTCGATATCGGTGAAGCGGGGTGTTTGAATTACGCGCAGGCCCATAGCTGGCGCCGCTCGGCCGACCAGTTTCTGGATAATGTCGTGAATGCCCACGCACACGAACCGAATTTTATCAAGCTGCGTTTGCGGACGCGCAGGGCAGCGGCATGAAGAAGCCACACATCCTAAGGGTGTGATCGCTATGATCGCTTCGGGTAATAATGCTACCCTGAACTTTCCGGCAAGTTCATTGCCATCCATTCATGAACGCTGAAAAGGCGGCGGGAATACTCTCCACGCCGCCTCATTGTTCTGATTACTTCGCTTCAGCGAGCGCCTTCGGGCACTTCTTGGTGATGAACTTGTTGATGTCTTTCAGGATATCCTTGTGGAAAATCCCGAAATTCTCCTCCATCTTCGCCGCTGTCCAGATCACCGCTTTGATCGCCGAGGCTGCTTCAATGTCGGTCACGCCTAACGATGCTTCGATGGCCTCGCCGCCCTTGAATTTTACCACCGGCCCAATCGCAAGGTTAATCGGATATTTGGTGCCGCCCTGATCGACGTCGCAGGTGACTTTCTGTGGCGGGACTGTGAGGGTGTAATCAGCGTCGGTAACAGCGCTTACGATATTTGCGCGCGCGACCTTGACGCTCACGCTGCATTTCGCGTCGCCCAATCCCCATGACAGCTTCTTTTCTTCAGCTTCTTTGGAGATGTCTTCCTTTGCCCAGGTTTTGGAAAGGTCACAGCCAAAATCGGCTCCATCTTTCTTTTTTTCGGTAATGATCTTGCAGATATCGATTTCGCACTTCTTCAGGCGTTCTTTCTCCGTTAGCTCCTGAGCAGAAACTGCCCCAAACAGGGTTGCGGAGAGTGCGAATGCGGCAAGCGCAACGTTGATGCGCGCGGAAACTCGTGACATGTGTCGTCCCTCATGAGAAACAAAATGAAGTTGGAAGGCAGGTCGCCGGATAGCTCGTTCATACAAGGCTCTTCTAACACCTGCGTGAAGCAGTTCAAGGCTTGGCCTGTGGATGAAAATATGTAAATTTACGGCGAACGAACGGCGGCGGCCTAACAGGGAGACATTTATGAGCGTCGATATGGAAGGCGGTAATCCGCACATGGATTACGAGGGTCACAAAGGCACCTATGCATTTTTCGGAAAGCTGGTTAAAATCGGTTCAGCGGTGGTTATCGCCATTCTGGTTGGCTTGTATATTTTCCTCGTTTAAGTGTGCGTCGCCTACTCCAGATTGCTGTGTAGTTTCCCCAACCTTTTAAAGGGCTGTCGATGGCCATCATTGGTGTCGTATCCGAGCAGGCTGGCGAGGCGCGGGTGGCGTTGTCGCCCGAGACGGTGAAAAAGTTTGTAGGCCTCGGCTTTCAGATAAAAGTGGCGGCGGGCGCTGGCGCTGGCTCGCATTTCTCCGACGCGGCGTTTCGCGAGAACGGCGCGGAGATCGTCGCATCCACTGCGGCGGCGCTTGAGAGCGCGGATATTGTGCTGAAAGTTAGCCGTCCATCCGCCGAAGAGCTGGGCATGTTGAAATCCGGCGCGATGGTGGCCGCTGTGCTCAACCCGTATGACGACCGGCCGGGGTTGGAAGCGCTTGCGAAAACTGGCGCTATCGCCTTCGCTATGGAATTCATGCCGCGCATCAGCCGCGCGCAGTCCATGGACGTGCTGTCGAGCCAGGCCAACCTCGGCGGCTATAAAGCCGTGATCGACGCGGCGGCAGCATTCGAGCGCGCCATGCCGATGATGATGACGGCGGCGGGCACGGTGCCTGCTGCTCGCGTGTTCGTGATGGGCGTGGGCGTTGCGGGGCTGCAAGCCATCGCCACGGCGCGGCGGCTGCAGTCGGTCGTGACGGCGACGGACGTGCGCCCGGCGGTAAAGGAGCAGGTGAAATCGCTTGGCGCCAAGTTCATCGCGGTTGAAGACGAGGAATTCGCGCAGGCCGAGACGGCGGCAGGCTACGCTAAACCGATGTCAGAAGGATATCAGAAGAAGCAGGCCGAATTGGTGGCGAGCCACATCGCTGCGCAGGACATCGTCATCACCACGGCGCTCATTCCGGGCCGTCCGGCGCCGCGCCTTGTCACCCGCGCCATGGTGGAGAGCATGAAGCCCGGGTCGATCATCGTCGATCTGGCGGCGGAGCGCGGCGGGAACTGCGAACTGACCAGAGCGGGCGAGATCGTCGAGCACAACGGCGTGCGTGTCATGGGGCTGCTGAACCTGCCGGGCCGCGTGCCGGGCAACGCCTCCAGCCTTTACGCCCGCAACCTGTTCGCCTTCATCGAGACGCTGTGGGACAAGAAAACCAAAACCATCGCCATCAATTGGGACGACGAGATCGTCAAAGGCACGCTCATCGCCCGCGACGGCCAGATCGTCCACCCCAGCCTGACGGGAGCCAAAGCATGATTTCCCCATCGTCATCCTCAGGCGAGCCACTCGCTCCTTTGTCATCCTCGGGCGAGCGCATCGAGACCCGGGGATCTAGCCTTTCGTGCGCGGCTCTGGATGGCCGGGTCATGCCCGGCCATGACGGGGGGTGGTGGCGGCATGGCGCGCGGACGGCAGTTATAGCGGCGGCGGCTATCCTCGCGCCCACGGCGGCATTTGCGGCGGGCGGGGCGGAGATCGATCCGTTCGTCTACCGCTTTTCGATGTTCATCATGGCGGTGTTCGTCGGCTATTACGTGGTGTGGAGCGTCACGCCCGCGCTGCACACGCCGCTGATGTCCGTCACCAACGCGATTTCGTCGGTCATCGTGGTCGGCGCGCTGCTGGCGGTCGGCATCGACGGGGTGGGCGGCGAGGCGAAAACCTTCGGCTTCCTCGCGCTTGTTATGGCCGCGGTGAACATCTTCGGCGGCTTCCTCGTCACCTCGCGCATGCTGGCAATGTATAAGAAGAAAGAGAAGAAGTAGTGTTTCGGGCGATATTCACACCCCCGCAACCGTCATCCTCGCGCTTGACGCGGGGATCCAGGCTCCAAGCGAGTGTTGCATTTTGTGGCATGGATTGCCGGGTCAAGCCCGGCAATGACGAACGTGAGTTCTTCTCAATTTTCGCAAGGGAATTTCATGATGTCGGCTGATCTGGTGGCGCTGCTTTATCTGGTCTCGGGGGTGCTGTTTATTCTGGCGCTGCGCGGGCTGTCCTCGCCCGAGACGGCGCGGCAGGGGAATATTTACGGCATGGCGGGCATGGGCTTGGCCATCCTCACCACGCTCGCGGTCGCCGCGCCGCGCGACGCATCCTCGCTCGCGCTCATCGTCGGCGGCATCGCCATCGGCGGCGGCGTGGGCGCGATCACCGCCAAACGCATCGCCATGACAGCCATGCCGCAGCTCGTCGCCGCGTTCCACAGCCTCGTTGGCCTCGCCGCCGTGTTCGTGGCCGCCGCCGCGCTCTATGCGCCGCAAGCCTTCCAGATCGCCGACGCCAGCGGCGAGATCGCGGGCGCGACGCTCGTCGAAATGGCGCTCGGCGTCGCCATCGGCGCCATCACGTTCTCCGGCTCGATCATCGCATTCGCCAAGCTGAACGGTAACATGTCCGGCTCGCCGATCATGCTGCCATCGCGCCACCTCATCAACATTGCGCTCGCCATTGGCCTTGTCGTGCTCATCGTGCTGTTCGTGCAGACGCAATCCATCGCACTGTTCTGGGCCATCACGGTCGTCGCGCTCGTGCTCGGGGTGACCATCATTATCCCGATTGGCGGCGCTGACATGCCCGTGGTTGTGTCGATGCTGAACTCATATTCCGGCTGGGCGGCGGCGGGCATCGGCTTCACGCTCGGCAACTCGGCGCTCATCATTACCGGCGCGCTGGTCGGCTCGTCCGGCGCGATCCTGTCCTACATCATGTGCAAGGGCATGAACCGCTCGTTCATCTCGGTCATCCTCGGCGGCTTCGGTGGTGAAGTAGCGGCCGGCGCGAAAGGCGGCGAGCAACGGCCGGTGAAGCAAGGCTCGGCGGACGACGCGGCGTTCATGCTCAAAAACGCCTCGAAAGTGGTCATCGTGCCAGGTTACGGCATGGCGGTAGCGCAGGCGCAGCACTCCCTTCGCGAAATGGCGGATGCGCTGAAAAAAGCGGGCGTTGAGGTGACTTACGCGATCCACCCGGTCGCGGGCCGGATGCCCGGCCACATGAACGTGCTGCTCGCCGAGGCCAACGTTCCTTACGACGAGGTGTTCGAGCTGGAAGACATCAACTCCAGCTTCCCGCAGTCGGATATCGCCTTTGTCATCGGCGCTAACGACGTAACAAATCCCGCCGCGAAGGACGATCCCACCTCACCAATCTACGGCATGCCCGTGTTGGAGGTCTGGAACGCCAGCACCGTGATGTTCATCAAGCGCGGCATGTCGTCGGGCTATGCGGGCATCGACAACACGCTGTTCTACCGCGACAACACCATGATGCTGTTCGGCGACGCCAAAAAAATGACGGAAGAGATCGTTAAGTCGCTGTGAGTTTCACGTTTGGAGGGCAATGCGCATGCGTGGATTTCTAGTCACCCTGACGATTTTATCGCTGCTCGCCACCGGCGGCATTTTCGCCTGGCGCACGCTCGCGCCAGGCGGCCCTGAGTCATTCAGCAGCTTACAGTCTGACCGCCCCGTTCGCGATGGTGTCCGCGAGTTTCGCGAACAACGTCGCGCGGACCGCCAGGAGCGTCGTCAGGCGTCCGCGCGTCAGGACGGGCCATGATTGCGTCCGTCGGCTCCTCGATCGTAAGCGCCATCGCCGCCCTGCTCCAGGCTTGGTTCGGCACACGGCGCTCATGAAACTATGACGCAAGCCGCTGTCATGGAGTTAGTTTCGAGACAAACCGGTGTCCACCTCGAAAAACTCAATGCGGAAACGCGGCTGCTGCAGGACATAGGGTGTGACGGCGACGACGCTGCTATTCTCATGATGGAATTTGTCCGCAGTTTCCATGTCGATGCCCAAAACTTTGAACTTGGGAAACATCTTGGCAGCGAGGGTTGGGACATGAGGCCGTGGGTGTTATGGAGAGACGCCCTCTCGCCAGCGCCGAATGGCCTTTGACAATTCAAGATCTGGTTCTAGCGACTGAAACGAGATGCCTCGCCTACGATTACACGCGCCGCCAACAGCTGCCGCCCCGTCCGCTCTGGCTAAGACTACTGGGCGCGAGCTTTGGAACAGTGTTATTCGCCTACTTCATATTATTCGTCGCAATACTAGCAGTCGCGGCGCTTGAGGCACTCAGTAAATGGTAAAAAATGTACTGTCGTTTGCGGGCTATATATCCGCGGCGCTGATTTTGATCTATTTGCTCGTCGCCGTGGCGGCGATGATTTTTCAGCGCAGGCTCCTCTATATACCGGACGCGGCGCGCGTTTCCCCTCGCGAGGCCGGGCTAACGGACGTTTCTGAAGTCGAGATGAAAACCCCTGACGGCGAAACGCTCATTGTCTGGGCGGCGCCCGCGAAGGAAGGCAGGCCAACCCTCCTCTATTTCCACGGCAATGGCGGCGGGCTTATCGACCGTCGCGAGCGCATCCAGCGATTCACGATGGCGGGTTACGGCGTGTTCATGATGTCGTACCGTTCATATTCCGGCTCGACCGGCGCGGCAACGGAGAAGGCCAACATAGCTGACGCTGCGCTGGCGTTTGACACACTTGTCGCTCGTGGCGTGCGGCCCAGCGAGATCGTGATTTACGGCGAATCACTGGGCACAGGCGTTGCCGTGCAAACGGCGGCGGCGCGAAAACCGGGCGCCGTCATTCTGGACGCGCCATATACGTCGATGATTGCCGCAGCTCAGCAGCATTACGCTTGGCTGCCTGTAAAGCCGTTCCTAATCGACACCTACCGCAGCGACCAGCACATTGCGAATGTCACCGCCCCCTTACTGATTTTGCACGGCGCCCTAGATGGGATCGTAGGCGCCGATCTGGGAAGAAAGCTGTTCGCGCTCGCCAATCAGCCCAAAGACATGGTTGTGTTTGAGCAGGGCAATCACACGGATTTGTACAATCACGGCGCTCTGCAAAGCGTGAATGATTTTGTGCAAAAGCACATAAAGCCTGTCGGCCAATAATCGGTTTATCCCTATGCGAACTGTTGTTACGCCTCGCCGCGCCCTACGCGGGATAAGCCCTCGCTTGCAGGACGGAAATAGGGGCTGATCTGCAAAGCCCGCTTGTAAGCCCGCGACGCTTCTTTTGCATCGCCTGCACCTTCAGCCGCGCGACCGCGATATGTCCAAACCTCGTGGTTATCCTTCTTAAGATTTGAGACCACCACAAAATCGTCATACGCTTTTTTGTATTGCTGAAGCGCGAGATTGCTCAAACCGCGCGCGTAAGCCGCCTCCGGCTCCTCCGGACGCATGCCGAGCGCCATGGTAAAATCATCCACCGCGCCTGCATGATCGTTCATCGCCTGATGCACCAAGCCGCGATTAAAGTAAGCTATTGGATCGTCCGCCTGAAGCTGGATCGCTTTGCCATAGTCGGCAAGCGCCATCGGCATGTTGTTCATGCCGCGATAAAGGTTAGCGCGGCCGACGTAAGCGACCGCATACTCAGGCGCTATGCTGATCGCCTGATTGTAATCCACCATGGCCTGATCGAAGCGTTTCGCCTTCACATAAACAAGCGCACGATTAGCGTAAGCCTGATAATAATTCGGGGTCAGCGCCAGCGCGGCATTAAAATCAGCAATTGCTTTCTGATACTCTCCAGCTTGCCCCAGAGCGGCCCCGCGCAAATTGAGCGCGTTCGCATCCGAAGGGTTTGTCTTGATGACCTCCGATATAGACGCGATGTTGTTTTTCTGATCGAGCCGGTTCTGCTGCTGCGCCGCCTGATTGACGACGCTTGTAGTCTCGCAGCCAGCGAGCGCAGCAGACGCTACGGTCATCGCCAAAAGCATACAATGTCGCCGCTTGTTCATATCGATATCTAACGCACCGGGGATATGCAGCATGCACTGCGGTAAATCAAACGCCTCATCACGCTATAAGGCATCCATGACTCCATGCGATTTTGGCGTAAATGCGTTTTGCGCAGCACAAACATAAATTCGGATAGATCATTGCCGTTATGCCCGCAAAACCGCGTAGATTTAAGCGAGGCGAGGAGCGCCAGCGCCAGTGCGCGGCTTCACCGGACTTGCAGGAAGCAGACCTTCACGCTGCAGGCGTTTGCGTGCAAGCTTGCGGGCGCGGCGGACAGCTTCAGCCTTTTCACGCGCTCTCTTTTCAGACGGCTTTTCATAATGGCCGCGCAGCTTCATCTCGCGGAAAATGCCTTCGCGCTGCATCTTTTTTTTAAGCGCTTTCAGCGCCTGATCGACATTGTTATCGCGAACGTGAACCTGCACGCAGCCTCCTAAGTAGGTTAAACCTGAAAACAAAAATATGCGCTGAAGCGGCTTGTTTTCCGCCCAGTCGCCATTGCCTTGAAAACATTGTAGTGAAGCGCTGGTTTTTTGTCCAGATCAAGCGTGCGTGAGATCGTCATTGCTACGCCTTTTCAAATCGCCTGCGCCTTGCTTGACACTCCTCCAATGCGCGCACTAAATAGAGCCAATGTATTGGGGCCGTAGCTCAGTTGGGAGAGCGCAGCAATCGCACTGCTGAGGTCGGCGGTTCGACCCCGCCCGGCTCCACCATTCCCTGTTATAATCGTTGCCAGCGCCTTTCGCACTTGCTGCGCGATTTGTGAGTCTAAGCATTTATGCTACATTTGCAGGCATGAGCACACCCGTTCGCAGCGCCGCAGCAGCCACTCTCATTCTCGCCGCGACGGCATGTTTAGCTCTCGGCCTCACATTTCCAGTCATACGGCTCGACTATTTGTATTTCTGGACGGACACATACTCGCTGACCGGGGTCGTGTGGCAACTGTTCGAGGCGGGCGAATTCTTTCTGGCTGCGATTATTTTTGTGTTTTCAATCCTGTTTCCGGCGTTCAAGCTGGCATACCTGCTGATCGTTTATATATCGCCGGGTCATCATCATAAGGGACTGAAGGGGCGAGAGCGAAAGCGGCTCGACTGGCTTGGAAAGTGGTCAATGCTGGATGTTCTGGTTCTGGCGCTGATCGTGTTTTACGCCAAGACGATGCATTTGACGAACGCTACAACACTGTCAGGCATCTACCTATTCGCCGCGTCCGTCATTTTGACAATGATTGCATACGGGCTGCTTGAGGCGGACGCCGCTGACTCGTATGAGGAGCGAACCAGCGGCGAAACTGTTAACGGGAGTAAAACTCGACGACGAGATTCGGCTCCATCATGACCGGATATGGCACGTCGGCGAGGTTAGGCACCCGCGCCATAGACACCGTCATTTTACTTTGATCGACTGTTAGGTAATCCGGAATGTCCCGCTCGGCGCTTTGGCCTGCTTCCAGCACCAGCGCCATTTCCCTGGCTTTCCCATTCAGCTCAATCACATCGCCGATGGAGCAGCGATAGCTCGAAATATTCACCCGGCGGCCATTTACTTTGACGTGGCCATGGTTCACAAGTTGCCGCGCCGCGAATGGCGTCGGCACGAATTTGGCGCGATAAACCACCGACGCCAGACGGCGCTCTAGCAGGCCGATCAGGTTTTCCGATGTGTCGCCCCTTAGTCGTGTCGCCTCTTTGTAGATGTTCTTGAACTGGCGCTCGTTCATGCTGGCGTAATAGCCCTTGAGCTTCTGCTTAGCGCGAAGCTGGGTGCCAAAGTCAGACATCTTGCCTTTACGGCGCTGGCCGTGCTGGCCGGGGCCGTATTCGCGGTTGTTAATCGGGCTTTTCGCGCGTCCCCAGATGTTCTGGCCGAGACGGCGGTCGATTTTATGCTTGGCGCTGATGCGCTTGGTCATTCGAAGTCTCCGAAATCTTGTGAAAATGTGGAAGCTTAATATTCAACGTGTCCTCCTTTGTCTGAAGGGGCCATACGACCTTCTTCAAGCTGACAGGCGCTATTCTGAAACGAATGCGCCACGGTCACGTAAAACTGCGGGCAAATAACCCAATTTAAAAAACCATACACATAGACGTATGTCAACACTGCGAAGTAGATTTCGCCGCAAGAGCCTAGGACTTTTTCTTGTCCTGCTCGTTCCAGTAAGCTTCAAGTTTGTTGCGAATATCATTTTTCTGAGTGTCTGAGCATGTGGGCTTTTTGATCTGGCTCAAATCCGTACTTACGGTTGGCTTTGCGCCTTTATCTTTGGATTTATCTTCCGTTTCAGTAACTTCGTATTTCCCGGTTCGGGTTACGACAACAAGGAAGTGAAGCCTGTTGATGAAGAACAACTGCTGATCGGACCATACTTTCTTTGCAATTTCGTGCTGGCGAAGCGCGTCCCAGTTCTGTGCTTCGACTTCTGGCATTTCACAAAGATGCGCCTCAGCGGACATGTTTGCGATTTTGATAATGCGCACAGCGTCATCGAATGGCACTATAATTTTCGCCAGATCCGCTTTGTCGAACTTGATCACTGTCCCATCGGGCTTGGTAATCTCGCTGGGGATAAGCGTAATCGTCTCGCCAATTAAAACCTTGACGGTTTTCAAACTGATTTCGCTGGGCTTGGCGGGCGTGGCAGCCACCTGGCCTTGCGCGCTAACGCCAGAGAACAAAGCGCCGCCAAGGCTGATCGCCAAAGCCACAGCGACACCCATCCCGCTTTTCAACACTTGCATACTCTGCCCCTATTTATCCCGCACGGATCGACGCCCTTGTGCTTACAGGTTTTGCAATACCAAAATCCTGGCATAACTATGACACCTTTTTTCTCTTCAGGGACAAAAAATGGTCTATTTCGGCTTTGGGCGGTGCGCACGACACAGTGATGCAATAATGCCGCGTAGGGTGCGTATTTCCTGCTCCGTCGCCTGCATGCGGGCAAATACATTGCGAATGTTCAGCACCATGCTAGGGCGTTTTTCGGGCGGTTGCAAAAAGCCGGAAGCGTCCAGTTCGCGTTCAAGATGTTCGTAAAGCGCGTAAAGCTCCTGTTTCGTGGCGGCGCGGCCCGCGTGTGGAAGCCCAGCGCGCTCCAAACCATCGAACTGCGTGTGCCTCCCTAGGCTTTCACTTTCCTGCGCCTTGCGCCATTCATAGCCTAAAATAAGCACCGCCTGAGCCAAATTGAGGGACGCGAAGGTCGGGTTCACGGGCGCCATTACCACGGCGTCGCACAGTGAGATGGCGTCATTCTCCAGCCCCCATCGTTCGCGCCCGAACAGGAAGCCGCATTTTTGTCCATCTTTTAACCGCTCCACGGATGCGGCGATTGCCGTTTCCGGCGTCAGCACCGGCTTCACCATGTAGCGGGGGCGGGCGGTGGTGGCGCACAGGAAGTTGAGATCGGCGACGGCCTCGCCCAGCGAGGCAAACACCTGCGCCTTATCGATCACTATGTCGGCCCCAGCCGATGCGGCCCGCGCTTTATCGTTGGGCCACGGCTCGCGCGGGGCCACAAGCCGCAGATCGTCCAGCGCGAAGTTCGCCATCGCCCGTGCGGCGGCTCCAATATTCTCGCCGAGCTGCGGCTCCATCAGGATGATGGCGGGCGTCGCGGTGGGTTTGTCTTCTTCCATGAGCCGCATTAAATCTGATGCGCGTCGAACGCAAGAGCCGCGCCGCATAATTTAATGCGCGCAGCCGCGAGAGCGATTGACTTTGCGCGATGTTGATGGTGCTAAGACGGCAACCGCAACCGTCTGCAAAGAGGCACGCCATGAGCACGCAGTTCGACGCCAGCAAGGGTTATAATGAAGCGTTGAGCAACGACATTCTAGCGCAGCAGCAGACGGCAGTGCAGGGCTGGATGCAACGGCCGAGCGCTCTCGCCAACGCGCATTTGCACGCGCAGAACGAACTCAATCGGCTGGTGCTCGCCTGCAACCGTCTCGCCTGGGGGACACTACCAGACGACACCCGCGAGCCGACGGGCGAGGAGACTGCGGCGCTGCTGCAGCATCTGAACGCTGAGGACTGCCAGAAGCTGCTACGCGACATGCGACTCGCCGCCGAGCAGCGCTCGCTCGTCATGCGCATCGAGCACGCGGAGCGCCAGAACGCCGAGCGCCTCGCCGCCGAAGCGGCTGAGATTGCGCGCGTGGAAGCCGAGGCGCAGGAACTCGCCGAGTTCGAAGCGTTCGACGCAGAAGGCCGCGCGGCGCGGTTCGAAGCTTGGCGCGCCGCAGAAAAGGGATGATGAGGAGGTCATACCCCCTCTTGTAGTGCTTGACTAAAGTTTAAGGCTTGTGGGGCCGTAGCGGCAACTCAAGGCTAGTTCGCGGTATTAAAGTCGGTGCATCAGATCAGAAAGTTTTCCAGCGGAGTTTTTGCCGTTACCGCAGTTTTTGTGGCATTTTTCTTTGCGCCTCTTTGCGCCCAAACGGACAAAAAAAAGATGAGATTGTGGTCGCGACGCGGCTTGTCGCGCCGTTTGTCGTTGCGGGCGAGGGCGGACAATTTTCCGGCTTCAGCATAGACCTGTGGCGAGCGATCTCGGACGAGCTTGGGTTGAAGACCCGCTTTGAGCGGTATGACACGCTGCCAGCGCTGCTGGAGGCGGTGAAAACTTCAAAAAACGCTGCCGGTATCGCCGCCATCTCCATTACGGCGGAGCGCGAGAAAACACTGGATTTTTCACACCCTATGTTCCGGTCGGGCCTGTCGATCATGGTGCGCGCGACGGACGGGCGTATCGACGTCAGCCGCATTATATTCTCCAAAACCATGCTGGCAATCCTAGGCATTCTAGCTCTCGTCATTCTCATTCCAGCGCATATTTTCTGGGTCATTGCGCGTGGCCGAGATGAGGTCTGCCGATCCGCGAGTCCTATATTCCGGGCATTTTCGACGCCATGTTCTGGTGCGCCCAGTCCATGGGCGGCGCTCCGCAAGGGTACCCGCGCCTGGTGTTTCCGCGCGTCGTAGCGTTGCTATGGCTTTATGCGGGGATTGTGCTCATCTCGTACTTAACCACATCGCTAACCCTGAATACCCTGCGCGGCGATATAACGGGCCAGACGATCTGGCAGGAAAGCGCGTCGCGGTGGTAAAGGGATCGACGGCCTCCGCTTACCTGGACAGCGTCGAGTCGCAAAAAACGGAGTATTTCGACTTTTCAGCTTGTGCCACATCTTTGATCGCGGGCGAAACCGATGCAGTGGTCTACGACACGCCGGTTATTCAGCACTTCACCCTGAAAGAAGGCCGCGTCCGGGTGGCTGGAACGCAGTTCAGGCCGGAAAACTACGGCATCGCCTTCCCGGTCGGCTCGCCGTTGCGCCGGTCGGTCAACCAGGCGCTCTTAAAGCTTTTCGAGAACGGCGCATACGAAACCCTCTACCGCAAATGGCTCGGCGAGAAAGCTGGCGGGTAGTGCTTGATTGTTGGTTCTTGAGTAGCGTCAGACTTTAGCGGGCTTTCCCCGGCGGCGCGGCTCAGGTATAGAAATTGCAAATCAAAATTGCAGAAACCTGAAGCGAGGGCCCCCATGAGCAAGATCAAAGTCGCCAACCCCGTCGTCGAACTCGACGGCGACGAGATGACGCGCATTATCTGGCAGCTCATCAAGGACAAGCTTATCACGCCCTATCTCGACGTGGATTTGCATTATTACGATCTCGGTATGGAGCACCGCGACGCGACGGACGACAAGGTGACGGTGGACGCGGCGCACGCCATCCTGAAGCATGGGGTGGGCGTGAAGTGCGCAACCATCACCCCGGACGAGCAGCGGGTGGAGGAGTTCAAGCTTAAGAAGATGTGGAAGTCGCCTAACGGCACCATTCGCAACATCCTGGGCGGCGTTATCTTCCGCGAACCGATCGTGTGCCAGAACGTGCCGCGCCTCGTGCCGGGCTGGACGAAATCGATCATCGTCGGTCGCCATGCGTTCGGCGATCAATACAAGGCGACGGACTTCAAGGTGCCGGGCAAGGGCAAACTGACCATAAAATGGCAGGGCGAGGATGGGCAGGTTATCGAGCACGAGGTGTTTGATTTCCAGGAAGCTGGCGTCGCGATGGCGATGTACAACCTTGATGACTCTATCCGCGATTTCGCCCGCGCCTCGATGAATTACGCGCTAAATCGTAATTACCCGCTGTATCTCTCCACCAAAAACACGATTCTCAAAGCCTACGACGGGCGCTTCAAGGACATTTTCCAGGAGGTCTTCGACGCGGAATTTGTGCCGCAATACAAGGCGGCGGGCCTCACTTATGAGCACAGGCTGATCGACGACATGGTCGCATCGTGCCTGAAATGGTCGGGCGGCTATGTATGGGCGTGCAAGAACTATGACGGCGACGTGCAGTCCGACACGGTGGCGCAAGGGTATGGCTCTCTGGGCCTGATGACTTCGGTGCTATTGACGCCGGACGGACGCACGGTCGAGGCCGAGGCAGCGCATGGCACCGTCACCCGCCATTACCGCGAGCACCAAAAGGGCCGCGAAACCTCCACCAACTCCACCGCCTCGATTTTTGCATGGTCACGCGGCTTGAAGCATCGCGCCAAGCTGGACGAGAACGCAGCGCTCGATCGCTTCGCGCAGACGTTGGAAGACGTGACCGTCGCGACAATCGAGGCGGGGCATATGACCAAAGACCTCGCCCTCCTCGTCGGCGACAAACAGTGTTGGCTTTCAACCAGCGGCTTTATCGACAAGATCGATGAAAACCTGCAAAAGGCAATGGCGTGCGCGGCGCTCAGCGCCAAAATCACACCGCTTCTTTTGAACGTGCATTACTGTCAACCGGCTTGATACTGTTCTTCTCAGCCGCGTCAACTTCGCAGCTTCATTCTCAGCCGGCTTGTGGAACATATGAAAACACTTTTAGGCCGTCTCCGCTTTGCGCCACGTATTATGCTCTTCTACAACATACGAAAGGGTGTTGCGAAATCACAATGTCGATCTGCGCGGCCTTCCAATCATTTACAACGATGGCGCCAATACACCTGTACGGGCTTTTGCGGTTAAGCTATCTATCGGCTGATATATCAACTTATGAAGACAAAGATTCCTTCTTTGTTCATGCAGTCGCTATAAAGGATATATCCAAGTTCGCAGAGTTATTCTTTTTTAAGGGTTTCTTCAAATGCGCGACAAGCCGAGCCTGACAACCGGAAATGCGAATTCAGGCTGAACGAGATGTTCGAGACAATCTGCTTATGCTCCCAGCGTGCGCCGACCATACCTCGGATGACGCGACCGCCAATCAGCTCCTACTTTTCGTCGCGAGGTTTGTCGAGCAGCAACTCCTCGAAATCGTCGAGGGCCATGGTTTCAAACTGGCGTGCGGCGTCGGGTGTCATTTCAGCACGTCCCGGTAAATCTCAGCCAGGCTCATTTCAAATTGAATAGCTTCAAGTTTCAGGATGGCGTCTAATCTTTTTAGCGGCGTGTAAGCCTCCCAGTCTGACCGGCCGCGATTAAAAACATCCACATATGGCATTTTACGCTCGATCAGCACATAGTGCCGCAAGCTGGGCAGTTGCTGATACAGCGCCCATTTCTTATGCCTGTCACGTTTTTGCGTGCCGTCAGAGATCACTTCGATAAGTATGATGGGGTCTGATAGGTCGGAGGCATCCGGCTCCAGTTCGCCGCATCGTACTATCACGTCCGGGAAAACCTTCAGGTCAAGCAGCTTTTCCTTTAGCCAGAAAGTCTCATCGTAAGGGCGGCAATCCGAACCGCGCCGCCGGAAGTCGTTCATCAGCGCGATTGTCAGATTTTGGATGATGCGTTTATGCTCCCAGCACACGCCGACCATGCCTCGGATGACGCGACCGCCGATCAGCTCCCACTTTTCATCGCGGGGCTTGTCGAGAAGCAGCTCCTCGAAATCGTCGAGCGACATGGTCTCAAACTGCTGTGCGATATCGGCGGGCGTCATGCTTTTGCTCCTTGGCTAAGCGTACCGCACAACGCGTAATTTGCCATCCTTGCGAGAGAGGCGGCGGGTATCTGTGCCCAACGCCTCCTTTCAAACTACTACGACGCGGGTTTGACGAAAACACCCACAAGATTTCCCACAGCCAGCACGTGATCTTTCATAGCTTCAAGCACAGCCTCCCGATCTGCGGCTGGCGGCAAGTCGAGTTTCGTGTCCAGCGCAAACACCTGGAAGTGGTAATGGTGAGTGATTTCATCTGGCGGCTTCGGCCCAAAGTAACCCGTTCCGCCAGTTGAGTTGGCGCCTTGCAACATATCTTTCGGCTCAACGAGGCGCGGCGGAGTGGACAACCCAGCCCGCAACGAGGTCATGTCCGCTGGGATATTGTAAGCGAGCCAATGTACGAAAGGCTTTGGCTGCGTTGCGTCCGGGTCTTCCATCATGATCGCAAAAGACTTTGTGCCTTTTGGCGCATTGCTCCACGCCAATTGCGGGGACACGTTCTCGCCGAATGCGGAATGCTCGAACGGAATCCCCTGATCCGCTGTAAAATCAGAGGATGTTACTTCCAGCGGGCTGCTATCTGACGCTTTAATCAATTCGCCCGCAAGCTGCTCGGGCGTTTCCGCTTTCTTAGCCGCCATCTTTGCAGGGCTCGATGACGCTTCATTGCGCGATGAGAAACCAGCCACGGTGATGCGATGGATAAACCGCTGGTGTCGCTGGTAACGATCATCGAGCCGTCGGCCAAAAACGCTAATCCGGCGGGACGGCCCGTTACAGTTGGCTAGTTACTGTCTGCTTTTTGCAAAAACCCGGTCAGAAACGGTACCACTTTAGAAGGCTGGCCATCCTTGAAGCTGATGCGCACAACCTCATACCCACGCGCTGGTTTGGCGTTCCATGAACCGCGCAAAGCCACAAAGGCGTCGCCTGCGAACTCGCCGGATTTGGCGAAAGCCATCTGGATACCAGCCGAATGCGCCTTATAGCCGAGCGCCATAGGCGTGCTTTTCTTGAGCCACTCGGAGATTTTTACCGTGTTGTCCTGCGCGGCGATTGGATTTGGCTTATTGTCTTCCATGACGTGCGGCTATCCGTAATATTTGCCGTCCTCGATTTTGTTGAACTCTTCCTTGGGAGTTTCATCATCGATAAGGTCGTAACTTTGATCCCAGCCGTAAAGCTCGGACGTGCCTGGGTGCCAATCGAACCCAATCGTGTTGCGCAGGCCCTTGGCGAAGATGCGGCGCTGCTTGCCGTCCGGCGACGCTTGCAGGATGGTTGCGCTTTCAGGACGTGATTCAGTGCATGAGTTGCAGGTCGAACCGACCGAGATATACAGCATCCCGTCCGGGCCGAAGCTCATGGTGCGGTTCGGGTGTTGTCCGGCATCCGGCAAATCGTTGATGATGCGCTGTAACTCGCTCAGCGTGCCGTCCGCCTTGATGTCGGCGACATACACGTCGGCGACTGTCGCCAGCCACATTTGCGAACCTTTGATGGCGATGCCGTGCATCTTGTCCCGGCTGGCGACAACAACGGGCGCCTGGGCCTTGCCGTCTGCGTCGGCTTTCAACATCACCACGTCGCCGATTGAACGGCGCGTGACGTAAACCGTGCCGTTATCGCTGACAGCGAGAATGCGGGGATTAACCAAATCTTTTGCAAACACCTCGACTTTATAGCCGTCTGGCAATTTGAGGTTTGCGAGCGGATCGCCGCCCTCGACTTGCCGCGGCTTTAGAAAGTTTGAGGTGAGTGCGGATGACGGCGGTGGATTTTCAGGCGTAAGAGCGGCCGCCGAACCGCAGAATGCCAGTATTATGCCGACAGTCGATGTAAATCGCATAGGGTTTTCCTTTCTACAGGCGCTTCGTAAAGCGCGCTGTAACCGGAAGCGCCGCGCGCCATCAAAGTTCTCATTTAGGAGTTCGAAGCTGACGAATCCTAATGTGGAGAAAGCTCATTCTATGAGCGGGATACCGGGCGACAGTTTGCGGAGATATGCTGAGCAATCACGCTTCCCACCGCGCCCCGACCATGCCTCGGATGACGCGACCGCCGATCAGCTCCCACTTTTCATCGCGGGGCTTGTCGAGAAGCAGCTCCTCGAAGTCGTCGGGTGCCATGGTCTCAAATTGCTGCGCGGCGTCGGGCGTGATGTTCGCTTCTCACAAAAATACGTCACGGTATATCTCGGCTAGCGGAATCTCGAACAAAATGGCGGGCAGCTTCAGCGTTCCATGGATCCCTTCAAGCATAGCATAATCCAGCCATTCCGCGTCCGGGCGGCTAAAAACTTCAACCTGCGCCTTGTCACGTTCGACCAGAACGTAATGCTGTAAGCTAGGCAGTTTTTGATAAAGAGCCCATTTTTCCGAGCGGTCGCGCTGCTCCGTGCCTTTGGAAAGCACCTCGAACAATACGACGGGATCATGAACTGAGGTCGCTCCTTCGGTCAGCTTACGGCAGAACACTAGCACATCCGGAAAAACCTTCAAATCAATGGACTTTTCCCGCAGCCAGAAGGTCTCGTCATAAGCCCGGCAGCGTGAACCCGTCGCGCGAAAATGATTGCGCAGCGCCGTGCTGATGTTGAGGACGATCTCCTTGTGCTCCCAGCGCGCGCCGAGCATGCCGCGAATGACGCGGCCACCGATCAGCTCCCACTTCTCGTCGCGGGGCTTGTCGAGCAGCAGCTCCTCGAAATCGTCGAGGGCCATGGTTTCGAACTGGCGGGCGGCGTCCGGCGTCATCGGCATTGCTCCTTTGAGGCGAGTATAGCGCGAAATCTGAAATTTGTCATTTCTGGCTATAGGCTTATGAGTTGCCTTCGCTATAAGCCGCAGCTAACGTGCCCCCATGGATAATGCGCACGTTAAACAAAGTACCGGAGCCGCGCAGGCGTGGCTGTTCATTGTGCTGCTAGGCCCACCGCTCGGTGCGGTAATACCGCTTTTTCTAATGTTAATGATTCGTATTTTTGACCCGAATGTTTCTCTTCTTAAGATAAGCATTATTGACATTGTTTATTTTATGGCAGTCGCAGTGTTTAGTTCTATATTTAGTTACTTCATGGGCGGATTACAGGCAATCGTATTCGCATCTCTCATTGCTTTCCGCCTAATTCAAAGAAAGTGGATTTCATGGCTTGAAATTTTTTTAGCAGCACTAGCTGCGTCGTTAATTTCAGTCTGTATTTTCGCATTAATTTTTGATGATGACAGTGAACGAGCTTTGTATATGTCTGGCATGTTTGCGCTTTGTTACTTTAGCTCAGCGCTTTTGTGCCGCTTTGTCATAGCGTCACTTGGAATAATGCCGCCGCGACCTGGGCACGAGTATTCAGCACGGGTGAAGCGGGCCAGTTACGCTATTCTAGTGGTCTTTATTGTTTCGATCTTAGCAGGGGGCGTCATTGCTGTAATCGAAAAGGGCAAAGCTCCACGAAAAACGCCCAACGAGAGGAGCCCCACCCTTTTGATCGCTATCGACCATTTCCGCCTCAGTAAGAATCCGCTAACGTCGCGCGCATGAACGAGCGGTTGATGGATCGGCGCAAGCAGGACGAGGACGAGGGCGAGCTGAAGCTGCGCCCGCAGGTGCTGGCCGAGTTCATAGGGCAGGAGCGGGCGCGCGCCAACATGAAGGTGTTCATCGACGCGGCGCGCGCGCGCGGTGACGCGCTCGACCATGTGCTGTTCGCGGGACCGCCGGGGCTTGGCAAGACGACGCTGGCGCAAATCGTGGCGCGAGAGCTGGGCGTGAATTTCCGCATGACGTCCGGGCCGGTCATCGCAAAGGCGGGCGATCTGGCGGCGCTGCTGACCAACCTAGAAGATCGCGACGTACTGTTCATCGACGAAATTCACCGGCTCAACCCGGCGGTGGAGGAAATCCTCTACCCCGCAATGGAGGATTTCCAGCTCGACCTCATCATCGGCGAAGGCCCGGCGGCGCGCTCGGTGCGCATCGACCTCGCCAAATTCACGCTCGTCGGCGCCACCACCCGCACCGGCCTGCTCACCACCCCGCTTCGCGACCGCTTCGGCATTCCGATCCGCCTCAATTTTTACACGGACGACGAGCTTGAGGAGATCGTGAAGCGCGGCGCGCGCGTGCTGGATTTGCGCATTACGCCGGATGGCGCGCGGGAAATCGCCCGCCGCTCGCGAGGCACACCGCGTGTCGCCGGCCGCCTGTTGCGTCGGGTGCGCGATTTCGCCAGCGCCGATGGCCTCGCCGAGGTGACGAAGGAGGCGGCGGACGGCGCGCTGTCGCAGCTTGAGGTGGACGCGCTCGGGCTGGACGGCATGGATCACCGTTACCTTAACGTCATCGCGCTAAACTACGGCGGCGGGCCGGTCGGTATTGAAACCATCGCGGCGGCCCTGTCCGAGTCGAAAGACGCCATTGAGGAGACGGTAGAGCCGTACCTCCTGCAACAGGGTTTTATAGGCCGCACGCCGCGCGGTCGCGTCCTGACGCTGAAAGCCTTCAAGCATCTCGGCCTCGCCGCCCCCCGCCGCGAAATCAACCAGATTTCGTTGTTTGACGCGGGGCTGGATGATAGCGAAGCGTAGAATTGGGCGGCGAACATGTTTACACGACGGGGCCTCTTCAAAGCGCTTGGCCTTTCTGTGGCTGGCGGCCTCGGTCTCGGCGGCTACGCTTTTGGCGCCGAGCCGATGTTGAGGCTGCGCGTCCAGCGGTATCAGATTACCCCGATGGGCTGGCCTGCCGGGTTGCAACTTCGTATCGCCGCCATCGCCGACATCCATGCGGGCGAGCCGACCATGTCTGCCTGGCATATTCGCCGCATCGTAGAGGCCACGAACGCGCTGAACGCCGATCTGATCGTGCTGCTTGGCGATTATGTTGCCGGGCACAAGTTCGTCACGCGCCAGCTTTCATCGCCGGAATGGGCGGGCATTCTCGGTGGCTTGCGCGCGCCACTCGGCGTGCACGCCATCCTTGGCAATCATGACTGGTGGGACGATTATGGCGCTCAAGCTCGTGGCGCAGGGCCGACAATCGCGGGCGAGGCTTTAAAGGACGTAGGCATCGCGCTTTATGAGAATAAGTCCGTGCGGTTGCAAAAAGACGGGCAGGGCTTCTGGCTCACAGGCTTGGGCGACCAGCTCGCGCTTATCCCCAAAGCGGGCCGCAACAAGTGCAATCGCCTGTGCGGCGTCGATGATTTGCCGGGGGCGCTAGCGCAGGTGACAGACGACGCGCCCGTCATTTTGCTGGCGCACGAGCCGGATATTTTCCCGAATGTTCCCAAACGGGTCAGCCTTACTCTTTCCGGGCATACCCACGGAGGACAAGTCCGGCTGTTCGGCTATTCACCCATGGCGCCGTCGCGCTATCGGAACCGCTACGCTTATGGGCACGTGGTTGAGGATGACCGCCATCTGGTCGTCTCCGGCGGACTGGGGTGCTCCATCATCCCCGTGCGTCTGGGAGTGCCGCCGGAAATTGTGCACATCACGATAGGAGGGCGGCATGACGGAGTGGCCTGATATTGCCGGCCGTATCGAGGGCCGCCGCCACGTGTTGCCGGTACGGGTGTATTTCGAGGACACGGATGCGGGCGCCTTGGTTTACCACGCCAGTTACATCCGCTGGTTCGAGCGTGGGCGCTCAGATTTTCTGCGCCTCGCAGGTCTGAACCACGCGACCATGATGGCGCCGGAAACGGGTGAGCCGCACGCTTTCATTGTCCGCCGCATAACGGTCGATTATCTGAAGCCGGGGCGACTGGACGACCTGCTGGAAATCGGCACGGAGGCCGTAGCGCTGGGCGCCAGTTCGCTCACTCTCCGGCAAACCGCGATGCGTGAGGGCGGTGTGCTGTGCAGCGCCGAGGTCGTCTGCGTGCTTATCAGTCTTGCGGGCAAACCGCTTCGCATGGCCGCGCATATCCCGGTCGAGGCGATGAGCATCTTCAGTCCCGTTAGCGAATAAACATGCATGGCGTGGCATAACGCATTCGTGTGTTGTGGAAAAACAGCGCATGACGGGTATTGCGCGAACAAAACGCAATGAAGCTGCATCAGGACTTAACTTAACCACGCGGCGCCCCTATTTCTGGCGCGGCTATTGCTGATTACGATTCGTGACGCATCATTATAACTGTTAATTATTGTCCCGGGAAAACACGTAAATGGAACCAACTCTAACAGCTCCTTTACCAAACGCTGGGGCCGGATTTTCGTTTCTGGAGCTGTTTCTGGACGCGCACATTGTCGTGCAGGTGGTCATGCTTGGCCTAATGTTCGCAAGCATCTGGGGCTGGGCGATCATCATCGAAAAACTGTTCGCGTTTGGGCGCGCAGGGCGCGAAGCGGATGAGTTCGAGCGCGTGTTCTGGTCGGGCCAGTCGCTGGACGAACTCTATCTTGGGTTGTCCCAGAAGCGAACAACGCTTATGTCTGCATTATTCGTGGCGGCCATGCGCGAGTGGCGGCGCTCCATCGAGGGCGGCGCCAAACCGCTGCCCGGCGCGCAGATGCGAATCGAGCGGGTGATGACCGTCACCATCGGCCGCGAAATGGACAAGCTGGAGAAGCGGCTGCTGTTTCTCGCGACGGTGGGATCGGTTGCGCCATTTGTGGGACTGTTCGGAACAGTTTGGGGAATTATGTCGAGCTTTCAGGCCATCGCGGCGTCGAAAAATACCTCGCTGGACGTAGTGGCTCCGGGCATCGCCGAGGCGCTGTTTGCGACGGCGCTGGGGCTGCTTGCCGCGATCCCTGCCGTTATCTTTTACAATAAATTCAGCCACCAGGCCTCACGGCACGCGCAACGGCTGGAAGCCTTCGCCGATGAGTTTACCGCGATCGTATCGCGCCAGATCGACATGAGGGTTTGACTATGGGCGCGAGTATGCAGGGCGGCGGCGGAGGGCGAGGGCGAGGCGGGCGAAGCAGCCGCTACCAGCCCATGGCCGAGATTAATGTCACGCCGTTCGTGGACGTCATGCTTGTGTTGCTGATCGTGTTCATGGTTACGGCGCCGCTGCTGACCGTTGGCGTTCAGATCGAGTTGCCGAAAAGCCAGGCCAGCGCGGTGAAATCTGACAAACCGCCGCTGACGGTTAGCGTGAAGCCGGACAGTAAAATTTACATCGGGGATGAAGAAATCGCCCTCGATCAGGTTAAGACGAGGCTCGCCGCCATGACCAGCACGGTGAATGTGGAAGATGCGGTGTTTGTGCGGGGTGACGAGCGGGCCAATTATGGGTTATTGATGCGCGTCATGGGCCAGATCAACGCCGCCGGGTTCAAGCGGATATCGCTGATTACCGTTTTAGAGCAAACGCCGTAGGGACAGCGCATTGAAAACAAGCCTGATCGTCTCCGGAATACTGCACGTCGTTCTTTTCGCTGCGATTTTTCTGAATTTCGCGACGAGCAGCAATACGATGACGCCACCGCGAGGCCCCGTGCCCGTCGAAATCACCATGACGTCGGAAATTACCGAGCAGAAGGTGGGCAAAGCTGACGGCAAGGCGGATAAAACCACGCCGCCCAAGGCAGAGCCGAAAAAGCCCGACGCCGCGCCGGAGCCTGTCGCCACGCCGCAAGTGACGCCGAAGCCCGCCGAGCGTCAGGCAACCGCCGCGCCACCGCCTCCGCCGCCCAAATCCGAGCCAGCGCCCGAGCCGGAGAAAAAGCCGGAGCCTGAGAAAAAAGCCGAGCCGGAAAAGAAGACCGAGGTGGAGAAACCCCCCGAAGCCGAGAAGAAACCGGAGCCCGCTGAGACGCCGCCGGAGAAAAAGCCCGAGCCTCCCAAGCCGAAAAAAGTTGAGGAAAAGCCGAAGCCTAAACCCAAGCCGAAGCCTGAACAGCGCGAGTTCAACCAGGATCGCATCGCCGACATCCTGAAACCGAAAGCGCCCGAACAACCGAGCAAATTCAACCCGAACCGCATCTCTGCCCTGCTGAACAAAGACCCAAATGCAGGCGATGTGGCGCCGTCCGAGCAGCAGCCAAAGCTTGGGCGTGCGCCTTCGAGTTTCCAGGATCAGGCGCTAGGCTCGGAACAGGGGACTGGCGATAAACTCACCGCGAACGAGCTAGACGCCTTTGTTAGACATGTAGAGCAGTTCTGGGATTTGCCGGGGGGCCTCGGCGGTGAGGTGGTCGTCGTGAAGCTGCGCATCGAGCTGCAGCCGAATGGGGCTCTCGCGCGGCCTCCTCAGGTCATGAACTCCGGCAACTCCTCGTTTTTCCAGTCCGCAGCGGAAAGCGCTGTTCGCGCCGTTCAGAAAGCCGCGCCGTTCTCGTTCATGCCCGCTGATAAGTATGCGGAATGGCGAGATATCACGGTTAATTTTAATCCCGATCAAATGCTGCGCTAGACGCCAACCTGCGCTGATTTTGAGGATACGCCATGATTGAACAATGCGCTCTGAAAATTTTGAGAACTGTCGGCGCCATTACCTGCCTTGCATTGCTGGCGGCGCCATTTGTGTTCGCCGCATTGTCTGCGCGTGCCGTGGAGGTCGAAATCAACCGGGGCAACCTGCGTCCGCTCCCCATCGCAATCCCGGTTTTTCAAGGCGGTGACGGCGCCCCGAGCCAGCTTGGCGAGCAGATTGCGGATGTTGTGCAGGCCGATCTGGAGCGCTCCGGTCTGTTCAAGCCGATAGACCGGGGCGCTTTCATAGAGCGCGGCGCGACCATAGACCGCCCTCCGCGCTTTAACGACTGGAAGGTGTTAAACGCCGAGTCGCTCATCCTTGCCCGCGTCAGCCAGGGTTCAGACGGCCGCATCCGCGCGGAATTCCGGCTATGGGATGTGATTGGCGGACGCCAGCTTGCCGGCGAGCAGTTTTTCACCGCAGGCGCGAACTGGCGCCGCGTAGGGCACATCATCGCTGACGCCATTTACAAGCGGCTGATTGGCGAGCAGGGATATTTCGATACGCGCATCGTGTTCGTCGATGAGTCCGGCCCGAAGAGTGCGCGGGTGAAAAACCTCGCCATCATGGACCAGGACGGCCAGAACGTGCGGTCGCTGACCAAGGGGACGAATTTGGTTCTCACGCCGCGATTTAGCCCATCCACACAAGAGATTGCGTACATGGCCTATAACAGCGCTGGTCAACCAAGGGTTGTGCTGCGCGATCTGGAGACTGGGCAGGAGCAATCGGTTGGAACGCTATCGGGCATGACTTTCGCGCCGCGCTTCTCGCCCGACGGCAGAAGCATCATTTTCAGCCGACAGGAGGAGGGAAACTCTAACATTTTCCTGATGGATTTGCGCAGCAAACAGCAGATGCGGCTGACCAATACGCCAGCCATCGACACCGGCCCATGCTTTTCGCCAGACGGCCAGCGCATCGTGTTCGAGTCGGATCGTGGCGGCACGCAGCAGCTATACGTTATGAACCGTGATGGCTCGGGCGCGCAGCGGATCAGCTTCGGCGACGGCTCCTATTCGACGCCCGTATGGTCGCCGCGTGGCGACCTCATCGCGTTCACAAAGCAATCGCGCGGCCGGTTTTTGATCGGCGTCATCAAGCCGGATGGAAGCGGTGAACGCATCCTGACCGAGGGCTACCACAATGAGGGGCCGACCTGGGCGCCCAATGGCCGCGTCCTGATGTTTTTCCGGGACTTGCCCGGCACGAATGGCGGGCCGCGCCTGTTCACCATCGATCTAACCGGCTACAATGAGAGAATGGTGCCAACCCCGTCTTTTGCGTCCGACCCGGCATGGTCACCATCGATCAATTAGCGATTTACCTTGTTTTTGCATAATCCTGAATGATTTCAGATTATTTCTGAATGGGCGCCTATGCATGTCACATACGTGTAATTTTCGTGGCATTTTCGCATCATGAAGGTACAAACTCGGGCCACATCTAGGGTCTCTTCTTGATCGAAACCTCATTGGCAGGTAATTCGAAAGTACGGCCAATGCCGTTTAACCAGAGGAGAGAAGTTCATGCAGGGTTTGAAAGGCGCAATCGTCATCGCCACGATCATCGCAGCTGCCGCCGCTCTCGGCGCTTGCCGCAAAGAAGTTGAAGCAGAGCCAATGAAACTCGGCGCTGAAGTCGTTGTTTCTATCGTTCGTTAATTTCTGGTCTACCGACACTGTACTACGGGGTCTAATTTAATTTAAGGAGGGGGCCATGAAAGCCTTCAAATTCGCGGTTCTCGCCGCTTCAGTTCTTGCCGCTGTATCTCTTGGCGCTTGCCGCAAAGAAGAACCAATGAAGCTCGGCGCTTCGGACATCGTCTCCGCTCGTTAATCTAACGGTCTTTGACGCAATATTTTGAAGCATATGGCTTCGTCTACCTGAAGCGCCGTGGCGCCATTAACTTGGTGAACACGGCGTTTTAGTTTTTATTGCGCATCTTTGGTGCGGCGATCTCGACGACTTTTCTGCGTAACGAATGCGAAAAGTGCGTATCGCCTTAAAATCAACGCAGCATCTGGCCATATTTAGGGTCAATTAATCATCTTCTGGTTTACTACGTTCGGGCGTTGCTACCGCGCCGGTGCGATCTGGAGTGACATTATGCATATTCATCCGCTCGGAGCTATTATCGCCGCCGCGCTTATAGCAACGCTTTTCGCTGGCTGTTCGCAAAAGTCCACGCAGGGGGCGGGTTTTGGATTGAACGGGTCTGAAGGGCCAGTGACGCCTGGTACGCCGCGCGAGTTCAGCGTTAAGGTTGGAGATACGGTATATTTCGACAGCGATAGCGTACAGCTTTCCGCCGACGCCCAGCAGACGCTGATGGCGCAGGCGCAATGGCTGCGATCATACCCGCAATATTCTTTGACGATTGAAGGCCACGCGGACGAACGCGGAACGCGCGAGTATAACATTGGATTAGGCGCGCAACGGGCGACGGCGGCCAAGCAGTTCCTGGCGTCTCAAGGGGTTAACCCTGGCCGCGTTCAAACGCTGTCATACGGCAAGGAGCGCCCGGTGGCTGTTTGTGATAATATTTCATGCTGGTCGCAAAACAGACGCGCTGTCACGGTGCTGAACAGCAGAGGCGGCGGCTCTGTCGCGTCCTATTAGGACACGGCAGTCTAACTTCCCCTCTGTGGCGTGGCGATATGACCGCATCACGGCCACTGCCTCATTCCTGACCACTTGTTTCGCCTAATTGCGGCAAACGCAATCTGGATCGCAACAATGTCCCAACGCCGCTCGCTTCACGGGTTTGTTTTTCTGACTGGCGCAATGCTGGGGTTTGCTGCAATGGCGCAAAGCGGGGGTCTAACAGGGGCTCCACAAGGCGTGGATTTGCAAGCCATAGACCGACGCATCGACAAACTTGAAGAGCAGATCATCGATTTGCAGTCTCAGGCCGCGGCGCTTGAAAGTCTGGCGAACAATGCTCCCGCGACGCGCGATGGAGGAGCGGGATTTGGCGCAGATGGCGGCGGTGGTGGACAGAACCAGGCGCTTTCCGCTCAGGTCGCCGAGTTGACGCAAAGGCTTCAGCAATTGGAGCGCCAGTTAGGGTTTGCTCCACCGCGAAGCTCTGGCCCCCCGCCCTCTGCGAACGCCGGCCCACCGCCACTCCAAAATCGCGAGCCTCTCAATAGTCAGCCTTCACGCCAGTCTCCGCAAGGCTATGCGAGCGAACAGAATCGCCCCGGCGGGGGCTTTGGCTCAACCACTGTCGAGCCGGGCGGATCGTCTGGCGGCGCATTTTCGTCAGAGCCGCCACGCCGGTACGCTTCGCCGCAGGGCGCCGGGCCACAAACAGGTGCGCCCGCTTATGGCGGCGGGAGCGATGCCCAGCCCGCACGGTTCTCATCCGGTGAGGCAAAAACGCTTTACGACCAGGCCTATGGAAGCCTTGTGAAACGCGAGTATCAAGCGGCCGAGACTTATTTCACGCAGTTCTTAAAGCAGCACCCAAGCGACCCCCTTGCTGGTCCCGCACAGTTCTGGCTTGGAGAAACCGCTTTTGTCTCGGGTGAATACCGGCAGGCTGCGGATATGTTCCTGAAGAGCTACACCAATTATCCGGCTAGCGAAAAAGCGCCAGAAAGCCTTCTTAAGCTTGGATTGTCTCTCAAGCGTCTAGGCGAAAGCAGCGAAGCTTGTAATACCTTCTCTGAGTTGGAGCAAAGGTTCCCGCAAGCTCAGGCGGTGATCCAGCGTGCGCAGGCCGAGAAGCGCAGATCGAACTGTTAAATGGCGGAACGGCGGCGGTCTCGATTATCTCCGTTTTTCTCAACCGCTGAAATGGACGCGCTTTTTTCGCCGCTTTCTGGTCATTTCGGCTGCTTGATCGCTGTCTCAGGCGGCGCGGACAGCGTGGCTTTGATGCATGCCGCCAATCGCTGGCGTCGGGCCACCGGAGGCCACATAAGGCTTGTCGTGACGACTATCGATCATGGCTTGCGGCCACAATCGCGCACTGAAGCGGAGTTTGTTGGGGCGGTTGCCAACCGGATCGGACTTCAGCACTTTATCCTCAATTGGCAAGGCGCAAAGCCGGGCGCGGGGCTGCAAAATGCAGCGCGTAACGCTCGCTATGGGCTTTTGCGCGCTTTTGCGGCTGAGAACCACCTTGCCGCCGTCGTCACCGCGCACACCCAAGAGGATCAGGCCGAAACGCTGATGATGCGTCTGGCGCGTGGCAGCGGCCTAGACGGGCTGGCTGGCATTGCGGCCGTTACTCATATGGGTGAGATGACCCTTATTCGTCCATTTTTAGACATCTCTAAAGTTCGGCTGAAAGCATTTCTGCGATCCATTGGCGAAAGCTGGATCGAAGACCCCAGCAACGCAGACGCCAATTTTGAGCGTGTGCGCGTCCGGCGTGCTATCGGCGTTCTCCGAAAACAGGGGTTCGACACACGCGCCATTGCGCTGTCCGCCAAACGTCTCGGCCGGGCGAAAGACGCCTGCGCGTCCGCCGCATCGAACTTTGCGGCGTCTCACCTTCAGGTTTTCCCGGAAGGCTGGGCGCGCGTCGCTCTTGCGGCCTTCAGATCAGCACCAGGCGAGATCGCCATTAATTTTCTCTCGAAGGTGCTGGCGGCCTTTGGCGGCGGTGCGCGGCAAGTACGATTATCAAAAATCGAGGCTCTGTATTTGGCGCTGTTAAAAGAGGAGGACGACAAATGGACGCTGGGCGGCTGCATTTTGCGCCTTGCCTCGGGGCAGGTCACGATCATCCGCGAGGAGGGGCGCCTAATAAGTAACGACATTCTTCTAGCGCCAGGCGAGAGAGCGGTTTGGGATGGCCGATTTGAGGTCTCCTGCAACCATCAAAGCGGGCTGGTTCGCGTTACAGCGCTTCGACTTGAGGGATGGAAGCGGCTGGATAGCCCGCTATTGGGTGCGCCAAAAGCCGCGCTTAGCGTGACGCCCGCTTTTTGGCTCGACGACCAATTTCTTTCTGCTCCATTAGCCTCAACGGCTTCGACGTCAAGCGGCGACGCACTGGTATGCCGCGCCACGTTTGTTAATCCTTTCGACGAGAAGATTTAATCTAAAGGCAGTAAATTTATGTAAACTGATAAATCGAATAGCTTCACTTGGCAAAACCGGGCCAGCCGCTTATCTCAGTATGACGAATTCATAAACTTTAGAGGCGCACCGCCTCAAAATGGGCATTTGCCCGCGAACCGAAGGCGTTCCATGAACTCCAATTTCCGTAATTTTGCGATCTGGATCATCATCCTTCTTCTCCTTATCGCGTTGTTCAACCTGTTTCAGAATCCTTCCCGGCGTGCGCGGGATAAGGAAATAAGCTATTCGCAGTTTTTGACCGAGGTCGAGAACAAGACGGTGAGGTCTGTCACAATATCCGGCACAACGTTAAGCGGGCAGTTTAACGATAACCGCGTATTCCAGACCATCGCGCCAAACGATCCGCAACTTGTGGAGCGTCTAAAGACAGGCGGCGTCGGTTTTACGGTGAAGCCGCCGGAGGATGACGTGCCGTCGCTCCTCGGCGTGCTGGTGTCATGGTTCCCGATGTTGCTGCTTATCGGCGTCTGGGTGTTTTTCATGCGCCAGATGCAGTCTGGCGGCGGCAGGGCTATGGGCTTCGGCAAATCCAAGGCCAAGCTGCTGACGGAAAAGCAGGGCCGCGTGACATTTGACGATGTAGCTGGCGTTGACGAAGCTAAGGAAGACCTGGAAGAGATCGTAGAATTTCTGCGCGATCCGCAAAAATTCCAGAAACTTGGCGGGCGTATTCCGCGCGGTGCCCTTCTCGTTGGCCCCCCAGGTACAGGCAAAACTCTTCTCGCCCGCGCCATTGCAGGCGAAGCGAACGTGCCGTTTTTTACTATCTCCGGCTCTGACTTCGTCGAAATGTTCGTAGGCGTCGGCGCGAGTCGCGTGCGCGACATGTTCGAGCAGGCCAAGAAAAACGCGCCGTGCATTATTTTTATCGACGAAATCGACGCTGTTGGTCGTCATCGCGGCGCAGGTCTTGGCGGCGGCAATGACGAGCGTGAACAGACGCTTAACCAGTTGCTTGTGGAGATGGATGGCTTTGAGGCAAACGAGGGCATTATCATCGTGGCGGCGACAAACCGTCCGGACGTGCTCGATCCGGCCCTGCTCCGCCCCGGTCGTTTCGACCGGCAGATTAACGTGTCGTTGCCGGATGTCATTGGCCGCGAGAAAATTCTGAAAGTGCATTCGCGTAAAGTGCCGCTTGCTCCCGATGTTGACTTGCGGGTTCTGGCGCGCGGCACGCCAGGCTTCTCCGGCGCTGACCTCGCCAACCTCGTCAACGAAGCGGCCCTGCTGGCGGCGCGCCGCTCCAAGCGCATCGTTACTCACTCCGAGTTCGAGGACGCGAAAGACAAAGTCATGATGGGCGCGGAACGCCGCTCCATGGTGATGAGCGAAGAGGAAAAGCGCAACACGGCTTATCATGAGGCGGGCCATGCCATCGTCGGCCTGACCGTGGAAGGGGCTGACCCGATCCATAAGGCCACGATTATACCGCGCGGCCGCGCTCTTGGCCTCGTGCTGTCGCTGCCCGAGGGCGACCGTTACACCTATACGCGCCAATGGTGCGTATCACGTCTCGCCATCTTGTTTGGAGGTCGTGAGGCTGAAATCAGAAAGTTCGGACCGGACAAGGTGACGAACGGCGCAACCAGCGACATCCAGATGGCGACGCGCCTTGCCCGCTCGATGGTGATGGAATGGGGCATGTCGGATAGCCTTGGCCGCGTGCGTTACGCAGGCAATGAGCAGGAAGTGTTCCTCGGCCACTCGGTCACGCAGACGGTCAACATGTCCGACGAAACCGCCAAAATCGTTGACGGCGAAATCCGCAAGCTCATCGAGGAAGGCGAGCAGACGGCACGCCGTATTCTCACAGAACGACAGAATGAGTGGGAAGCGATTGCCCAGGCATTGCTTGAATTCGAGACCCTGAATGCTCAGGATTTTAAGGATCTGATGGCGGGTAGACGCCCTGTCCGTGAAGATCCCGATGATGCAAGCAAGCCAAAACGTCGCGCGGCGGTTCCGACTTCCGGCAAGCCCCGCAAGTCTGACGAAGAGGATGAGCCAAACACAGGCGGAATGGAACCTCAGCCGCAGTCTTAAAACTCTTTCCGGCAATGAACCGTCGCCGCTTGGGATTTATCCTGAACGGCGACGGTTCAATTTAAAGAACGCAAATCCAGCAAGAGCGGTTGTAACGCTGATATCGAGGCCCGCAAAAATCCACTTCATAACGGTAGCCCAGCTTGCTGCGATGAGAAGCCACCCGTCTGCTGGAATTAGCCGGGCGAGAATACCCAGAACCAAGCCGTTTTCAGCAAGATCGAACATCGCCTGCGCAATTGGCGCTGCTGCCATAGCCATTCGCATCGGCGTCGATGCAGGGATGGAGAAGCGCACATCGGGCCGGGTTAAACGCAGGCAGATCATAATGAGAGCAACACACTCAACAATCGCTAGCGCGGTGTCAGGCCCGCTATGCCAAAGTGCATATGCGCGAAGCCCATCCTCACCAAAAGCCGTGAGCAGTCTGTTTGCAGTCTCACGCGAATACCCGAAGCGGAAGTCAAATATCGCTTTTCCACCCGCCATTTCCTCAAGAAGCGTCCCGCTCACCAGCGTCACATAAAGGTCGAGCGCGACGACTGCGGCCATTGCGGCGCAGATGTGCCAGAGGCGCAAATGAAGGTCCGCGCGGATAAGTATTTTGTCTGGATTCATAAAGGCAGACTTGGCATAGGAGGAACACGGCGCGCAACAGCCGGTATAGAAGGAGGCGGGCGCCGATGAAAGTGTATCTCAGGCCGATGGGCATCATCTGGGGCGCAACCGCCGCCCAGGCCGTGGCCGAGGGCATCGCGCTTCCGCTATGCGGCGCCCCCGCCGCGTTTCTGGCCGCACAGATTATCGAGGGCGAGCCGGGCGCCACAAAACACGCTATCGCCCGCGCGCCGACGCTGACCGCCATTGATGAACCCTCCGTACAAACGCTGCTTGCCAAGCTCACCAACCCCCGCCCTTCCATCGCCGGGCTGGACTGGAGCCGTCCGCGCATCATGGGCATTCTGAACGTGACACCCGACAGCTTCTCCGATGGCGGCCAGCACAATGGCTCCGACGTTGCTGCGGCGCACGCCCGCGTGCTTGTGGGGGAGGGCGCGGACATTATCGACATCGGCGGCGAGTCTACCCGGCCCGGCGCGCCGCTTGTAAGCATTGAGGACGAGCGCGCCCTCGTGCTGCCAGTTCTGGAGCGGCTCAAAAACCTGCCTGCGCCAATGTCCATTGACACGCGCAAAGCGGCGATCATGCGCGATGCGGTTGGTGTGGGCGCCACCATAATCAATGATGTGTCGGCCCTTAGCTTCGATGCGGAAAGTTTGGCGGCTGCGGCGGCGTTGCAAGCGCCAGTCATTCTCATGCACGCTCAAGGCACGCCCCAGACCATGCAGGAAAACCCAACCTATCTCGACGCGCTGCTAGAGGTTTACGACTATCTCGAAGCGCGTATTGAGGCGGCGGTCGCGGCTGGAGTTGCGCGCGAGGCCATCATCGTTGACCCGGGCATCGGCTTCGGCAAGACTTTCGACCACAATTTGGCGCTGATGGAGGGCGTAAGCCTATTCCATGGCTTGGGCGCGCCGGTGCTCATCGGCATTTCGCGCAAGGGCGTCACCGGCCAGCTTGCCGGCGAAACTGATCCGAAAGCGCGGGACTTCGGCAGCGTCACGGCGGCGGCGCTGGCGGTCAATCAAGGGGTGCAGATTGTCCGGGTGCACAACGTTGTGGCGACGAGGCAGGCTTTGCGTGTATGGCAGGCCACATCGCGTGGACATGATGGGACATAGTGCATACACCACACATTGCCGTAATATTTGTTGAAGCGCTAAATTGGCTTTGGCGTGGTGCAAATCAGCCTGGTGGTTAATAATTCATTAGCATTGAGCGCTTTTGTATTTATGGTCGCATACCCACAATTCCTGCCGAAGCGTAATGCGTCTTAGGGAAAATATAATGTCACGCAAGCTTTTTGGAACGGACGGCATCCGCGGCCAAGCCAACACGCACCCGATGACCGCCGAAATGGCGATGAAAGTGGGTATGGCTGCCGGACATATTTTCACGAAGGGAACGCATCGGCACCGGGTGGTCATCGGCAAGGACACGCGGCTTTCGGGCTACGTCATCGAATCGGCGATGGTTGCCGGGTTCACGAGTGTGGGTATGGACGTGTTTCAGCTTGGACCAACGCCAACTCCCGCCGTCGCCATGCTGACGCGAAGCCTGCGCGCCGACCTCGGTGTGATGATTTCCGCATCGCATAATCCATACGAGGATAACGGCATCAAGCTGTTCGGCCCGGACGGCTATAAGCTATCCGACGACATCGAAATGGAAATCGAACGGTGCGTCGGAGGTGATATGGGGGCTTTGCTCGCGGCGCCCGATAAAATCGGCCGAGCCAAGCGCATTGACGGCGTCAACGACCGCTACATCGAGTTCGCCAAGCGCACGCTGGATAAAACTATTCGTCTCGACGGCTTGCGCGTGGTGATCGACTGCGCCAACGGCGCGGCCTATCGCGTGGCGCCTGAGGCGTTGTGGGAGCTGGGCGCAGAAGTTATCACCCTGAGCAATGATCCGGACGGCTTTAACATTAACAAGGATTGCGGATCGACGGCGCCTGGCGCTCTGCGCGCTAAAGTGAAGGAAATGCGCGCGGACATTGGCATTGCGCTGGATGGAGACGCCGACCGCGTTATTATCGTTGACGAAAAAGGCGCAATTGTCGATGGCGACCAAATTCTGGCGGTCATAGCGGAGACATGGCGTAGTGCAGGCAAACTGGCGAACAACGGCGTCGTGGCCACGGTCATGTCGAATCTGGGGCTGGAGCGCTATCTGGGCGGCTTGGGTCTCGGCTTCATCCGCACCCCGGTTGGAGACCGTTATGTGGTCGAGCGCATGCGCCGCGATGGATATAACGTCGGCGGCGAGCAATCCGGCCATGTCGTGTTATCCGACCATTCCACAACGGGCGATGGGCTGGTGACGGCGCTCCAAATTCTGAGCCTCGTTGTCACAAGCAAAAAGCCGGTAAGCGAGGTGTGCAGCCGTTTTATGCCGCTCCCGCAACTCATGAAGAATGTGCGGTATAATGGCAGCAAGCCGCTGGAGGACGATGCGGTCAAGGCTGTGATAGAGCGAAACCGAGAGAGGCTTGGCAATAGTGGTCGGCTCGTCATACGTCCGTCCGGCACCGAAGCCGTCATTCGTGTTATGGCGGAGGCGGACGATGAAACGCTGGTGCAATCCGTCGTCGGCGACATCGCCGAGGCGATCCGCATCTCCGCAGCCGGGCATTAAGCACAACCCCGGCCTTGCTCGATCCTGCGGCTCTCGGTTTACCGCCGACTCTAAGATGGACTCCGGGCTTCGACGGGAAGAATTCGCCCAGCGCGCCAATGTCAGCGCCACTTGGTATACGAGACGCACATTTTCTGAAGATACATCAATCCCGTGAACCGCTGCCGCATGTGTCAACACCCGTTCCAATGTAAGAAAAGTCGATTGAAAGCGTGACTGGACCGGCCCCTTCTTTCGCCCGCTTCTTGCCAAACTCGATGAGTCGCTCGCGGGAGGGATCTTTCAGC
>JAWXCE010000079.1:0-4273 GCA_034440495.1 Hyphomicrobiales bacterium
CAGACCCCATCGATCTCTTCCAGACGCAGAGGCTCGCTCGTGAAGCCGCACGCATAGGACGTCTGTCCCTCCCGGCTGCAGCCGTCGCCTTCCAGATATGGTCGAACGAATTGTGATTTAATCAATATTGCCCCGTGCTAAGTTGGCAATCGTCCGGCAAAACAACCATACCGGAGAGGAGCCCGCAGCAAGCTTGCGGTTGTCGCGTTGTTATCGTTCCAGCATCGCTTATGGCATTTCTAAAGAGTTAGGAATGCCGCATCCCCTATCGACAAGTCAGTTTCTCAGGAGATGAATATGGACGCCAAATCGGGTTTCGGACGCAAAGCGATTTTCCTTGCATCAGTCGTCTGCGCAATGTCTTTTGGCGCGACACAGGCACAACAGATCACTGCAACCCGCAATCTCAGTCCTGAATTGGCGAAGGCGCTTCTCCAAGATGCCGCGTCGGTCAACCGACTGACCGCCGAAGGAAAACTTCTCCATGAGTCAAATCCGAACCCTCGATCTTGGGGGCAGTATTGCGGTTCAGCCTGGCTGTTGAATGATCAAGGTGAACTTCGCAAGGCGATCCAGGCTGCAAGCATGGCTCTCTTCGTTGGATCAACGGATGTAAATCGAGAGATGGCGTATGCCTTCGCCAAACGCGATCTGGCGATTTCCTACAGCTACTCCGGGAATTTGGAGATGGCACAGAAATATGCCACGGAGTCAATCTCCCACAACGCGGGTAGTCAGTATCAGGATATTTGGAGCGTGAGCTACAAAACCTTGGGTGATGTTGCTTCACGAAAAGGCGAGCACGTAAAAGCGATCGAGCACTATCGAAAGGCCGAGAGTTACAGTAGTGTCGGATGGCGCCGCCTTGTCCGGATATCACTTGCGAACGCATATTTCCACGCCAGGCAGGATGACAACGCCAGTGCCATGTTGAAGGAAATTTCAACCTACGGCCAATCACCGCTGAAAGAAATGGTCGCGCGCCTCGGCGCGGAAATGGCATTGCGCGCCGGCCGGGTCGACGAAGCGGTCACGAAGTTTCGTGAATACGGCAGCGCCGCCGAAAAGGAAGACGGCGATTACCACCGCGTATGGGCTCTAGACGGCGAAGCACGCGCATTGGCCGCCAAGGGCGATAAGCGAGGCGCATTGATCGCTTTCCAGGACGCCACCGCCGCCGCGGAAAAGGTACGTGCCCGATTTCGCAGCGAAGAATTCAAGACGGGAATGTTTGGAGAGATGGACGCCGTTTTCGCACGAACCATTGCGGCACTTGGCGACGCGGGAGAAACGGACCGAGCATTTCAAGTTGCTGAAGCGGCTCGTGCACGGGCGCTCGCAGATCAGATACGCGGCCGCGTACAAGGCGCGTCGGCGCTTGCGGCAACGCCAACGATTTCGCCGGCTATCGGCGGCGTTCAAGCGATCCTGGGTGCGTCGGATGTGGCTATCGCCTACTACGTCACCGAGGATCAGACTTTTGCATGGTTGATTTCCCCGAAAGACGCGAGCATCACGAAACTTGCGGTCAAACGCGACGATCTTCGCGCTGCCATCCAGCGCTTTCGTGCCGCCATCGTGGAGCGCGCACCGGACATTAAAGATCATGCCGGCAGGCTCCACAATATTCTGATCAAGCCCCTGAACATCAAGTCGGGAAGCAATGTCATCGTTATCCCGCATGACGCATTGCATCACGTCCCGTTCCAGGCATTGTGGAGCGGGGATCAATTCCTGCTCGCTGCCGGCAGCATTTCTTATGCACCCTCTGCTGCGGTACTGCTACACATCGCGAAGACAAGAAATGCGAGCAGACCACGCCAACTGATCGCCTTCGGCAATCCGGACCTGGGCAACCAAAGTCTCGCATTGCCCGGCGCGGAACGCGAGGTCGAGAATATCAAGGCGATATTCCCTGGTGCCGTGACTTTTGTCGGCGCCGAGGCAAGCAAACCGCGCTTCATCGCGGAAGCACCCCGATACACGATGATCCATGTAGCCGCGCATGCGGAATTTGATGACGTCGACCCGCTGTACTCTCGCGTTCGACTGGCCTCCGAAAAAAACCAAAGCGGGTTTCTTGAAGCGCGCGACATTTACGGCCTCAACTTCAGCAGCACCACCCTGATCACCCTGTCGGCATGTGAATCGGGGATGTCGCGAATCACCCGTGGCGATGAAATCTGGGGATTCTCAAGATCATTTCTGACAGCCGGCGCGCCCGCCCTCGTGCTCTCACTGTGGCCAGTAGCCGATCAATCGACCGAGAAGCTTATGACGACCTTCTATCGCGAATTGGTAACCGTCGAACCGCGCGCCGCATTGCGCCAAGCGCAGTTGGAAGTCAGCCGCATGAAGGAATACGAGCATCCTTTCTTTTGGGCCGCGTTCAATCTGACCGGGGATTGGCGGTGACGACGAGAAGTGAGAGCAGATACTAATATTGTTCGCAAGCGCCGGTCAAAGAAAAGCATCGCCTCGCTATTTTTCGACAAGCCTACGCAGGTGCGCAGCTTCGGGTCGCTGGGCCAGGGCATGTTGCCAGACCTTGCGTGCTTCGTCCTTCAACTCCAGTTGCTCGAGCCACCAGCCAAAGGCAATCCAGCGAGAGATCGGGTCTGCGGAATTCGGACGCGTCGAAATGACTTCGTCTCGCGTCGCATTATCGGCGACCGAGAGACGGCCGGAGCGCACCACGGCGGGCCTTCCAGGCACCTGCGCGGTCACACGCCAGTTGTAGTCAATCCCGCGCGCCAATTCAAGATCCACCGGAAGAATGAATCCGGATTCACCTGCCACGCTTTCCAGAATTACGCGCCCGCTGGCATCCACAAGCAAGAATTTGTATGCGGTCGCTCCCGCAAGATTGGTCCAGCGAAATTCCGGCCGGGTCTCCAGAACCCGAGCGCCAGCCGGCTGAACAACCACCCAGTCGGCGAAGGACGCGCCGCGCATCACCGTACCCGCCTGCGCCACGCGCCCGTCTTTTGTGGGCACGCCGGGTCTGTCGGCGGTACTCAGCACTGCGCCACGTATAGGCGTAGTGCCAGAAATGGCGGTCACGCCAGCCGCATCGATGCGGACTGTGGCGGGGCCCTGAATGACCCATTCCTGACGCGATGCGTGATGCAGCACGACCACGCGGGTTGCCGCTTCGACCCGCACGCGCGTGCCGTCCTCAAGTTCGGTAAGAATTTCGAGAGCGCGTGCCGCCTGCGACACTTCTATTGACGCAATTCCCTGAATATCCGTTACCAGTGCAACCGGTGCCCCCCATGCATGGGCCATGAAAGCAGCGAGCGCGAGGCACGTAAGCTTTATTGCGTAGAAAATTGTGCGATGGATCATGGACAGCCCATTTTTCTCGAGACCGACATCCTATTGTGCACCGCTCAATGCAACCAGGCACATCCTATTGGTGCCGGGTCTAGTGCGTTTGCGCACAAGATAATGAATGTGTAAGAGACCACTAATCGATCTGTGGGAAGCCGATGGTTCACTTGACGCTAGCTTCGCGCCAACCATACACGTCGACCGGCGCATGGCCGCTAATGGACTGCGCCCCGAGGGACACCAGTTCCGGCGGAAAGCCCAGTGATTGGGCAACGGCTCGCGCACAGACCAGCGGTGTGCCCAAAACCTTGGTCAGCCCTTCCAGGCGCGACGCCACGTTGGTGGTGTCGCCTATCGCGGAATAGTCATGCCGGGTCTTCGATCCGACATTTCCGACGACCGCTTCGCCGACATTCAGGCCAATCCCGACCGCCAGCGCCGGCTTGCCTTCGCGCTCAAGCTCGGCATTGAGGCTCGGCATCAGCGTCAGAATCGCGCGCGCCGCGGCGAACGCGGGTTTGCAGGAGTTGTTCATCGGCTTCGGCGCACCGAAGATCGCCATCAAGCCGTCGCCCATGATGCTGTTGAGCGTACCGCCTTCAGAGTGGATAGCGTCGGCGACGTGCTCGAAATATCGGTTCAATACTGCGATTACGTCCCGCGGCGCCATCGACTCGCTCAGGCGCGTGAAGCCACGCAAGTCGACAAACATGATGGTGACGATGCGCACGTCCGGCTCAAGATCGCCGCTCATGCGGCCGGCGAGAATCTCCTGCATCAACTGCGGGCTGACGTAGCCGCCGAACACTTCTCGTAATCGGCGGCGCTCGCGCAGGTCTGCCAACGTGGTGAAGAGCCAACGGCCGCCAAAGGCCACTGCGACCGTAATCATGACCGCCGCAACGGGAATCACGATGCCGGCATGGAGCGCGAGCCCGGC
>JAWXCE010000080.1:0-17599 GCA_034440495.1 Hyphomicrobiales bacterium
CATTCGGCCCGCCAGCCGCCATCTTTCAGCGCCGTGTTCGCTCCGCATCGCCCGCAACATCGGGCGTTCAATCGCCAGGCGGCAAGCGCGCGCGCTTGCGCCCCTAACGCGAGGTCATCGTTAGACATCGCTCCTTGCGTTGCGAGAGACCTCAGGTCGACAATCGGCCGCAAAACTTCGGCGGTGCTGTTCAGCCCGCTACAACCCATGGCCGATGCGTGGATGCAGAACCGGGACCCTCCAGTAGCCGTCAGCCCGAGGAAAATCGTTTCGCAGCCGACCAGCTTCAAACGCTCAATATCTTCCAACGTGAACCAGCGAATGTCTGTGCATGAGCGATCCGGCGGGGACGAAACCGCAAGCTTCAGATCGGCTAAAATCATAAATTGCGTATCGGGAGCGGTCATGCGCTGGGCAAGCCACGCTGCGCTTTTGCGTTCAACCGCCGCACGGTTAAGGCTCAACTGCGCGCCAACCACAGGCAGCTTCAATTCGGAGAATAAAGACAAAACTCACCTGTTAAAAATCTGCCCGCCCTCGCCAGTTGCCCGTAGGCGTTCCAGTTCTGTCAATGCCCATTGGTAGGCGGCTTCGCGCGCCGTGTCCTGTTGATCGCTTCCGAATCGCAAAGGCGGCGACAAACTCAACGCCGCAGTTCGGTCGACCTGCGAGCCGCGAAGAGCCATCCCGCGCAACATCAGGTTCGCCACGTCGAACGGGTCTCCTCCATCGTTATCGCGCGCGCCGGTAATACGCCGGATGGCCCAGTCCTTGGCGGATTGGGCCTCGCGGGGTGCGCTCAGAGGCAACGGCGGCTCGATGCGTCCAAGGATAGCCGGGCCGCTGTGGATGTCGCGCAGCAACCAGGCGGGAGCCGAGTCGACCAGTCCGCCATCGGACAGATGAGCGCCGTTATGTGAAATAAAAGGTGCGGCGAGGCCGGGCGGCGGCCAGTTGGCTAAAACTGCTTCAACGATTAGGCCGGACGAATGCACTACGGGAACGCCGCTGGTCAGGTCTGCCGAGAGCGCGCGATAGGGCAAAGCCGTGTCCACAATGTCCAGATCGCCGAATGCGGCGCTAACCGCCCGTTCGAAGTCGGCGCGGGCGCGCAACGGGGGGAAAAACCTCGCAGCTTCAGCGAACGGAGTTTCCTGTGCTATATGAGCGGCCACAAAAGCGCCCGCGCCTGCGCCGCCAACACAGTCTATGGTCACGCCAGCCTCAATCAACGCCTCCAAAAGACCGAGATGCGCCGCCGCATAAGCGCCCCCGCCACACGCGATGTAACCAGTGGCGCGGCCCAGCACAAACCGCGCCAGCCGGTCAAATCCATTCTGGGCGCCGACCCTGACGCGGTGATGGAAACGCACGGGCCGCAGCGCTAGCCACTCATGCGCCCGAACCTGCTCGGGCTGTCCATCGCTCACGAGAACGAGGCGGCAGGCGTGGGCGCCGCGAAGTTCGACCGCCAGAGTTTCGACCGCGTTCAACGCGCAACTATTTTGTCCTTTGGCGCGAGAGGCAACCACAAGGATCTCGTCTGCCTCAAGAATTGCGTTTCGGGTCCACTCGTTCACCTCATTATCGGCCACGCGAATGATAAGATCGAAAGCCTGCTGCTGCTCGCGGAGCCAATGCGCGACTTCTGGGTCGTCAAGCGTGATACCGCCGGGTAAATTCTGGCCAAAACTGATTGATCGCAGAACCTGACAATCGGCGAGCGGATCGAACGCGGCGGCAATATCGTTGGCGATATGTGCCTGCAACGGCGCTGGCCCCGCGCCAATAATTGCCAGAGTGCGTGGCTTGGGGAATGGCTGTGTAGCCGCCTCCGCGATTGAGGCGCGTTTGGCGAGCGATACGGCGACAGCCTGCCAATATTCCGGCGCCCGGTCAGCGAGTTGGGTGAACTCATCCCATTCGAGCGTAAGCACAAGACTGTCGCGCGCGGCGACAACGTTACGGGGATAAGTCCCGCGTCTAAAAAATGCTGCGTCGCCAACAACAGCGCCCGGCGCAAGCTCATCGGTGCGCGTGTCTTCCTGCACGGCGAGCCGTCCCGAAATGAGCACATGCAGCGCATTCGCCGCCTCTCCCGCCTCAACGACAAGCACACCCCGTTCGACGGTTTGCGTAAAGCACCGCGCGAGCAGGCGGCGAAGCTCGGGCTGGCCGAGTTCGCTGAAGGCGTCAATCGCATGCAGCCATGCCGAAGGCGTTTCGGGTTTCAAACGGTCTATTCCATTTTCAATATATCGCTTCGCCCGGGGAGACGGAGCGTCGACGTCTACAATCGTTGATTCCCTTGCGCAGCGGCAACACTTGGCTTTGTTAACGAAGGAACGCAGCCAGATTTGGGCCAGATCATCTTGTGATCTCTAAGAGCGTGGATAATATCCGCGCGCCCGCCTAACACCAAGCCTTTCAACCTACTCGGTGAATTCGTTGTATCTCATGCTCCGTTTTATGCTGCCTCTCGTATGTCTGGCGATGTTTCAATCGCCAGTAGCAGCAGACGACTTGCAGACAGTTTTGAAAGGAAAAGCTGTGGCGTCGCGGGCTTGTGCCAGTTGCCATAGCATCGAGCCGCGAGGCGACAGCCCTGTCACGGACGCAACGCCATTTCGCGAACTCGTTAGCACATTGTCGGGCGAGGACGTTGAGGACTCGGTGAAGTCTGGTTCAACCCTTAGCCATCAGGTCAAGCTGGGTGCGCGGCTTACTGCGGACGATGCTGACGCGCTCATTGCATTTCTGCGCTGGCTGGCGGCGGAAGCTGCCGGAGAATAGCCCCCGTATAAACCCTTGTGACGCGGCAAGACGTCAGCAGCCTCAACGCGAGACTTTCAACCCATAGTTGAAGCACTTAACTTTTTTCATTGGCTGGCTGGGCGTCCGTCCTGTAATCTTTTTTTAGCCCTAAAATTTCAATACATGGGTGGATGACGTTGAGGGAATAAAGATTTCCATTTGTGCAGGTGGGCGAATCACCTTCGTAGATAAATAAGTTTGAAATTTAAGTAACCTGTTAGAGTGCGGCGTTGACCGAGTTATTTGCGTTTATAGAAGCATTGCTTATAATGCTTTCTGCCGACTTTTTCAGTCACACCGATGCGCAGAGGGCTTAGGTATGACTCAAAAACCGTCTACGCCCCGTGTTCCGGGCAAAGAGGCGACTGTATCGCAGCTTATTCCCGGCGAACGGTTAGATAACGCCGCCGCCAGACAGAATTTGAATTTGGGGAAATCCGCCTTGGTGCAGCCCGCGAAAAACTCGCAGCCGTTAAAGCCGCAATCGAACGCCGTCGGTCAAACCGAAACAATTATGGCGCCGGGCGCCAAGGGCACACAGATTTCCCCCGCGAAACGTGCAGCGGCTGTTTCTAGGGCGCAATTGGCCGCGAATGATGACGCCCCTTCGATAGGCGGGCTTATTTTTGCGCTTCAACAAAGGCCGTCCCGTTCGCCCTTCCTGATTGCGCTCATTACGTCGGCTATGTGGCTGATCGCCGGGCTTTTGATCGGTCGCGGCGTAGCGGCCAAATTCCTGCCCGAGGGCGCAAGCTTTGGCGACATTCTCTCGGAGCCGTCCGCGCTTGCCCTTATGGCGGCGACCGTAATGCTGCCAATTGCTCTGTTTTGGTTCCTCGCCGTTCTTGTATGGCGCTCGCAGGAACTGCGGCTGATGTCGTCCGCTATGACCGAAGTTGCGGTGAGGCTTGCGGAGCCGGACAAGATGGCGGAGCAGTCCGTCGCCTCGCTCGGACAGACCGTCCGTCGTCAGGTTGCCGCTATGAACGAGGCCATCTCGCGCGCATTGGGCCGCGCGGGCGAGTTGGAAGCGCTTGTCCACAACGAAGTGGCGGCTCTCGAACGCTCCTACACCGATAACGAACACCGCATTCGCAATCTCATCAACGAACTCGCAAGCGAGCGCGAGGCACTGGCCAACAATAGCGAGCGCGTGTCGGAAGCGTTGCGCGGCGTCGGCAGCCAAGTGACTCGCGAAATTTCGGCCGCAAGCGAAAAAGCTTCGCAGTCCCTCACGCAGGCCAGCGCATCAATGGCCGACACGCTTGCAAGCCGCGGGCATAAAATCACCTCGGCAGTCACGGCGGCCGGCACGGCCATTGACGAGAAACTCGCCGAACGTGGCACCCGCATCACTGAGCAGCTTGTCAAGCACGGCGCCCAGACGGCAGAAGTGCTACGCCAGTCCACGCTGGAGGTGACGAAGGCGATCCAGGAAACGTCAGACCGCACCACCGCCGCCATATCCGCCAAGAATAACAGCCTGGTAACGTCCGTCATCAGCATGAGCGAGCGTGTCGGCCGGGAAATCCCGGCGCTTCTCGACCGGCTGGGCGGCGAACAGTCACGCCTGAGCGGCATTATTGAAAACGCGACAAAAAATCTCTCCGCGCTCGAAGGCGCGTTGACGGAGAAAACCGAAAACATCGGCGTCACTCTCGCTGATAAAACCAAAATGCTCCAAACAGTTCTCAGCGATCATTCGCGCACTATCGACACCTCGATGGTGGAGCGAATCCAAGTGCTGGAAACGATGTTAAGCGGTCGCACGCGAACATTTGAGGCGACCATCACTGAGCGCACCAAGACGCTTGAAACGTCAATCGTCTCGCGCACGCAAACTCTGGAGAACGCGGTCGCGCGCCATTCCAGCGGCATCCGGGAGACTTTGGAAAAGCACTCGCAAGGTTTGGATCAAAACCTTACCCGGCAAACCCAGCAAATCGAGCGCACCGTGGCCGGCAGCGCGCAGTCGTTACATCGTGCCGTCGAGGAACTGGCGCGGCGCTCGGGCGCATCTTCCGACCAGATGACTCAACAGGCGCAGGTGCTGAAAGATGTATCGGGTGGATTGCTCAACCAGATCCACGCTTTGACGAAGCGCTTCGAGGATCAGGGTTCCTCCATCATGAACGCCGCGCGTTCACTCGATGTGGCGAACACCAAGGTAGACACCATGATGGAAGCGCGGCAGGGTGCGCTTACCAAGCTGCTTGACAGCATCAACGGCCGCGCCATCGAGCTTGACCGGATGATGAACAGTTATTCGCATATGCTAGAGCAGTCGCTCAGCCAGGCTGAGGTGCGGGCAAAAAAGGTCACGGAAGTTCTCGCCAAGGACTCGGCGGAGAAGTCCCAGGCCGCGATTAAGGAAATCGAACGTTTGCGCTCCGAGGCGCAAATCCACACCAATAAAGCCGTCACTGATTTGCAATCTGGTTTTTCAACGCTGTCGGACTCCGTGTCACAGCAAATGTCGTCACTCTCCACCAAGTTTGGTGAAACGACCCGCGAGGTTCGGGCCTCCGCCACAAAAGCGGCCGCTGAAATCGAGATGACGCAGACCGAGTTGCGTCGTCAGGCAACGACGTTACCGGAAGTCACCAAGCAGAGCGCTACCGCCATGCGAAAGGTGCTGAACGATCAGTTGTCCGCGATAGGCAATATGGCGGAGATCGCGGGTCGCCACGGGTACGCCTCGCAGGTTTCGAGAAGCGATCCGCGCGCAGGGGAACATTATCAGAATGCACAAGGCGGACGGCCAGGAGCGCCTCGGAATCGGGAAGAGTATAATTCCTACGGCGGTTTTGACGACACCAATTATGTTATGCCGGGCGACGTAGCTCAAAACAGCCCAACGCCGTGGAGTGGTAGCCCCGAAGATTTGAGTTCACTAACATCCGGCCTTTCGCAGCGGCTTGACGCTGGCAAGCAGCCGAGTTGGTCAAATGCGCTCCCCGACGACATGCAGCAGGTTGATATGCGCCAGCCGTCCTATGCGCCGGGCGCTGATGCGGGCGAGCGTCGCGGTCAGTGGTCGCTCGGCGATCTTCTTGCTCGCGCGTCTGAACCAGATGATGACGATTACGGTGCGCAGGGCGGATCGTATGGTCGCCCGGTTCACCAGCCACCAGCTCCTCCATTCCAGTCGCCGGCTCCGCCATTTCAGCCACCAGCTCCGCCACGCCAAATGCAACCGCCGCGTTTTTCTGCGCCGCCAGAGCCGCCGCGTCCGCGCGCGCCCGTGGATCTCGGCATGGAGGAAATGGCCAGCGCCATCGAGCCCGGGAAAGTGCTCGACATTTGGCAACGCTATAACCGTGGTGATCGCGGCGCCATCCACAGCGGCATCTACAATCCCAACGGACAACAGACATTCGACAAAGTACGGCGGCGCTATGAAACGGACGTAGACTTCCGTCAGATTGCCGACCGTTATGTCGATGATTTCGAAAACCTGCTAAAAGACGCGGCCCGCACCGATCCCAAGGGACGCATGATCCAGGACAATTTAACGTCAGACACCGGGCGAATTTACCTGCTTCTCGCCCACGCCAGCGGCAGGCTTGGCTAGTAGCTTATGGTTTGCAACTTGGCATGGGTGCTGAGTTTCTCGAACTGGCATCGCATGTTTACAATATCGGAGGAACTTTAGGCTGGCCGCGGGTTGGCGCTCCACGCTACGATGTCGTCGGAGATTTTCCCGAACGCTTGCGTCAGCGCTGCGACGCCGGCCGCTGCATCATCCTTGGAGGCAGGCGCGCTTGAGGTGAACTGTTTAGTCGCCACAACGCGGTCGCTACGCTCGTCCACCAGCTTGACCACGACATCAATCACCGCCTGCGCCTGCGCACCTTCCACCTGCACATTAAAGCTGCGCAGTTCAATATTGAGCGTCACATCGCTCGGCGTGCGATCTTGCGAGCTGCCAACGGCCCGGAACCGTCCCGAATCTGTCAGCGCCTGTATCAGCCGCGTCTGCACCAGTTTAGGCAGCCTATCACCCCAGGCGGAGCTTGGAAAATAGGACAGTCGTCCTTCAGGGTCGCGAACCAGAATCTGGTCGCTGTCAAGCGGGCGTATCGTGCTGGGGGAGGCTACCGAGATATGAACGGAAGCCCTGGCCCCGCCCTTTTTGGGAGCGGGTGCTGCGAGGTCATAAGTTTCGGGCGGCGAAGAGCCGCCAAGTCCGGTAAGAGCGCATCCGCCTAAAGCGGTCGATACGGCAAGAGCCGCCATAGTGGCTGCCCGGACAAGTGTTCGTCGCCGATTCGTGCGCTGCATAATGTCCTTAGGGTTAGCATGCATACAAAACCTGTGAAAGCCTTATTGGTTCGGCGCGTATTGCGGAGTCTGCGTTCCGCCAAACAGGAAGCCGGAAGGATTTTTTTCCACGCGCTGCACCACGCGATCTAAATCCTCGGCCAACCGTCTGGCTTCCTTCATGAAAAGTTCGAACTCTCGCAACGAGCGCTGAGTCGAGCGCGTCAGCCCTTCGGCTTGATCGCCAACGGATTTGTCCAGTTTTTCAGCCAGTTGCTTGAAAGATTGCGCTGCCTGTTGCGCCTGGGTGACGAAAGATTTGGGGTTGTCCACAAGCGCTGCGGAGAATTTATCGACCGCCTTTTCCAGTTTCTCCGACAAATTGCCGAACCGTTCAGAAACATCCCTGGCGTTTTTGATGATTTCGGACACGTTGTCTTTGTTCTCATCCAGCATAGCTGTGATCTCCTCGACGTGCTTCACAGTTTTGCGAATGGAGTCCTGATTTTCTGCGACCACGTCGTTCAGACGCGAAAGAAGCGCCTGCGCGCTTCCCACGGCGTCCGGCACGCCGCTGAGTAGCGATCCCGAGCCAGATTTGTCGGCCAGAATGATCGGAAATGGCTCACCTGCCTTTGCCTTTAAAAACGGCGCATCGGGCGCGCCAGGCGTGATTTCAAGCGCGACGAGGCCCGCCAGCCCTTGTTGTGAAATCCGCGCTCGCGACGTTTCGCGCACCGGCGTGCCACTTTTGACAGCAATCAGGGCGCGCACTTTGCGGCTGTCATCAGAGTCAATCGCTAACGTCTCAACCGCACCCACGCGCAAGCCGTTGAACAACACCGTGGACGCCTCTGCCAGACCTTGCACGGAGCCCTCAAAGATGACGTGATACTTTTGCCCATCGCCGCCATCGGAATAATTTTTCATCCAGTAGACGAAGCTCAGCGCAGCGCCGATGACCGCGATAACGAAGGCGCCAATCAGCAGGTGATTCGCTTTGGTTTCCATACAACAACCCCTTAAACGACCGCGCCAGCCGCCCGCGCGCGCTCGCCACAAAAATAATCTTTAATCCATGGGTGACCTGGATCGCGAGCCAGCTCCGTTGGATGCCCAGTGCGCACCACCTTCTGATCCGCTAGTACAGCCACCCGGTCGCATACCGCAAAAATACTGTCGAGATCGTGCGTCACCATATAGACGGTTAGCCCCAAAGTTTGTTGCAGCCTTTGAATAAGCCGGTCGAAGGCAGCCGCGCCGATGGGATCGAGGCCGGATGTCGGCTCGTCCAGAAACACAATTTCCGGGTCTAGCGCCAGCGCCCGCGCCAGCCCCGCACGTTTACGCATCCCGCCCGAAAGCTCGGACGGGTATTTGTGCGCCGCGTCCTGATCGAGGCCGACCATGCCGAGTTTGAGGAACGCCAGCTCATCCATGGCGCTTTTTGGCAATTTGATCTGCTCGCGCATTGGTGTCTGAATATTTTGCAAAACGGTGAGTGAAGAGAACAGCGCGCCGTCCTGGAACAGTACGCCCCAGCGCCGCTCCATGTCGATGCGTTCGCGGTTGGAAAGCCCCGCCGTTTGCTGGCCAAAAACCTCGATGCTGCCGCTGTCCGGCTCGACGATACCAAGCACTGTGCGCAGCAACACCGACTTGCCAGTTCCGGAGGCGCCGACGACACCCAGAATTTCCCCGCGCCGCACATCCAGATCAAGGTCTTGGAAAACGGGACGCCCGGCGAAGTGCTTGGTCAGCTTGCGCACGCGGATAATGTTGTCGATGGTTTGCCCGGCGCGCCGCATGGCTAATACCCCGCCGCTGAGAGGAAAATGGCGAATGCAGCGTCAAACACCAGCACCAGGAAAATTGCCTTCACAACAGCGCTCGTGACGCGACGCCCGACCGACTCGGCGCTGCCCTCGACGCTCAGGCCCTCCAGGCAACCGACCAGCCCGATAATGAGAGCCGCGAACGGCGCTTTTACAAGACCCACGAAAAAATGCCGGATTTCAAGCGAGGCGTTGAGCCGCTGGGCGTAGACCTGCCAATCGTAACCCAGATAGATTTTCGCCATGACAGCGCCGCCGACCAGACAGGCCATGTCGGCGAGAAACACAAGCAAGGGAAGCGCGACAATCAGCGCGAGCATACGCGGCAACACAAGCGTTTCAATCGGGTCGATGCCGAGCGTACGCAGCGCGTCGATTTCCTCACGCATTTTCATTGTACCGATTTCAGCCGTGAACGACGACGCCGAACGGCCAGCCACAATAATCGCGGTCAGCAGCACGGCAATCTCGCGCAGGGCCAGCACGCCCAGCAGATCGACCGAAAGCGCCTCCGCCCCGAAATAGCGTAGTTGCACTATGCCTTGCTGCATTATCACCGCGCCAATCAACACGCAGATGAGAATAATGATTGGCGCCGCGCGCAGACCGCTTTGCTCCAGATGGTGCACGAAAGATGTCCAGCGGAAGCGCCATGGTCTCGTGGCCGCGCGGACGGCGGTCGATGTAACCAGCCCCAGAAAGCCGGTGAGCCTCAGCGCGTCGCTGGTGATGGTGAATATACCCGCCACAGCGTCGGATGATAGCCGCGACATCTCGCTCTGGCGCCGCGCCGCTGGCCTTTCGCCTACACTATTGCGGTTTACCTCTTCAAGCAGCAGGCGCAACTCCTCAGACGCCCCGCGCACTAGCGGCTGCGCTCCGCTGGTTTTGATATCGATGAGCAGCTTTTGAATGCGCCATGCGCCAGCGGTATCGAAATCGGTAAGACCGGATAAATCGACCTCAACGCTTTTCCCGGCTTTGCCAGCCGTTTTCATGATCGAAGAAAGCTGTGCTTCAATCTCCGCGAGTTCGCGCACGATCCACGCTCCCTCAGCGAACAGCCGGACGCCCGAGCCGAGCGACTCCGTCCGGATGTAGCGGCGCTCTACCTGGCTACCGGGTGTGCTGACTGCAGAACTGCGTATCAAACCGTCATATCCAGATTGTTACAGCGCTTCGCGCAAAAGTCTGTGTCTCTCATGTAAAACGCGACAGTTAACGATTTTCTTGCAAAAACGCTAAAAAATGGCCCCGATGTAACTGATTAACACGTCAAATAGGGAGAGTATGCGGCATGCGCGGACTAAACCTTGTGGCGAAGGCGGAAAACTGGCCGCTCGCGCGCGCTTTCACCATTTCGCGCGGATCGAAGACCGAAGCGCGCGTGGTTTTAGCGCTCGTCAACGACGGCGAGCATTTCGGTTGGGGCGAATGCGTGCCTTACGCGCGCTATGGCGAAACCGTCGAGGGCGTTGTCGCGGCGATCAACGCGATGCGGAATTCCCTTGCGGGCGGTATGAGGCGGGACGAAATGCAAACCGCCATGCCGCCGGGCGCCGCGCGCAACGCCATCGACTGCGCACTGTGGGATTATGAAGCGAAAAGCAGCGGCGTTCCCGTCACGCAAATTGCGGGCGCAAGCGAAATGCGAACGGTGACGACGGCCTTCACCATCAGCCTTGGCACGCCTGAGGAGATGGCCGCGCAGGCTCGCGCAGCCGTGCACATGCCCCTGCTTAAGCTGAAGCTTTGTGGGGAGGGGGATGAGGCGCGGCTTGCCGCCGTTCGCCAGACGGCCCCGAATGCGCGGCTCATTGTTGACGCTAACGAGGCGTGGAGCGCTGCAAATCTGCTATCGCTGCTTGCAGCCTGCGCGGATGCTGGCGTCGAAGTCGTGGAGCAACCATTGCCCGCCGCCGATGACGCCATTCTGAAGGGAATGCCGCGCGACGTGCCGTTGTGCGCCGATGAATCGCTCCATGACCGCCGCGATCTTGACCGCATCGCCGCGCGCTACAATGCCGTGAACATAAAGCTGGATAAGGCGGGTGGCCTGACGGAGGCGCTTGCCCTCACCGACGCGGCTGAGGCGCATGGATTAAAAATTATGGCTGGCTGCATGGTCGGCACGTCGCTCGCCATGGCGCCCGCACTGCTTATCGCACAGCGCGCAACATGGGTGGATCTGGACGGCCCGTTGCTGCTGGCGCGCGACCGTGAAGACGGCCTGAGTTATTCGGCGGGCATAATCGCCCCGCCGCTGCGCACGTTTTGGGGTTGAGTGGCGGGCGGCGCGTCCGCCTCAGCCGGAATAAGCAAGCCGCCTTTCCACCGCGCCGCCAGCATCAGGGCGAAAACGAGCGATGCGACGGCAAGCGTCGCCATTGCCAGAAACGCCCAGGCATTCAGCGATTTATACAGCGGCCCGGCGGCTATGGTGGCTAGACCCATGCCTAGCCCCGCCGCAACCGCCGCGTAAAGACCTTGCGCCGTCGCTGCATAACGCGCGGGCGCCGCCGCTGCGAGAAAGTAAATCGCGCCCAGATGCGCCGCGCCATAGGTCAGAGAATGCAGCATCTGAATGGGAAACAGAATGTAAAGCGGCGGGTTAAACGCTGTCACCACCCAACGCAGGATGGCAGCTGCGGCGCCAATCGCCATAAGCGTTGTCGGTCGCAAAACGCGCACGACGCGCCCCGCAAAACCAAACAGCGCGATCTCGGCGATGACGCCCGTCGCCCACAGCAAACCAATTACCGTCGGCGATATATCCAGCGATAGCCAGTGCAGGGTTGCGAGCGAATTGTAAACCGCATGCGATGCGTTTACCGCCGTCGCAGTAAGCAGGAATAGGACAAACGGCCCGGAGCGCGCAAACAGCAGGGCCTTGCGCACCGTGATCCCCTCTTTCGATAGGAGAGGGCTGGGGTGAGGGGGCGTTGTGCGGGGCAGGAGATGCGCGGCTGCGGCCATTAAAACCGACGAAACGATCACCAGCCACAACCCGGCGGCTGGGCCCCAGATATCCACCGCAAAGCCGCCAAAGGCGACGGCGAGGATAAAGGTGAGCGATCCCCACATGCGCATGTGTCCATAGTCGCCGCCGGACAGCCTTGCCGACGCCACCGCAATCGTTTCAGTCAACGGAACCACGCTCGTCCACAACAGTGCGTAAACCACGAGGCACGCGAATATCATCTCGTGCGAGGGCGCGCCCGCCAGACTGAAGAGCGACAGCGCCGTTCCATGCGCCAGCCAGAAAACCATTCGGCGAGTGTTGCCGAGGCGGTCGGCGAGGAAGCTGATGAACGGCGTAAAAACCATACGCATCAGCAGCGGCAGTGCGAAGATCAGCGTGACCTGCCCCTCATCAAAACCGCGCGATTTCAGCCACACTGGCAGATAAGCCATGTAGCAGCCGATGATGAGGAAAATCGCAGCGTAAAAAAGCGCAATTCTTTGGCCATCTTTCATGAAGGCTCGATTATTTTAACGGGCTTATGCGAACGTTACGGATTTAAACCAATCAGAAAGCATTTTCCTACATATTCGCTTTGCCGAAGTCGTTTTGAAGGCAAATTTTCAACAAATATCAAGCTGCTGGAGTGGCCCCATGAGCCAGTCATCGCCCCCGTCATATCTGCGCTCCAAACAATTCGCCGCTATTGAAACCGCCATGATGCAGTCCGAAAAGGGACGCAGCTTCCTGCGCGATTATTTGCGCCGCAACCGCTCTGCCGAAACCGAAGCGCTGCTTGAGGCCATTGGCAAGCTGCAGCGCTCGCTTGGCGGAGCGGGCGCTAAACGGCTGGAAAGCGTGCGCCACGACCTGAGAGGCTTGCAGCGCAATATGGCGCGGTCGCGCCGCGCGCTTGCGGAGGTTTCGCCCGCTTATTCCAGCGCGGCCAAAACCATAATTCCGCAAACCGCTCCATTGGTGGAGGAAGCGCGAGAGCCAGCGCAGGTCATCGCCGAGGCGGCGGAAACGATTGGCGTGGCGTCCAACATGCTCCATCAAGCCGGCGGGCAGGAGCGTTTGTGCGGTCAGATCGAGCGTCAGTTGGAATACATTCTACACGCCTGCGCTGTGGTGAACATGAACCGTGAGCGGGCTAAAAAGCTAGAGGCGGCGTTTTACCAGGTCGAAGCCGAAATCATGGCTATTGTCGACAACTGGGATTTCGATGCCGCCCCTCCAGAGGCTCTGCCAGATCTGAAACCGCCAATATCGGTCAGACAAGCCATCATGAGCGGGCTTGCCGAGGAGCTTTCCATCGCCATGCTTACCGACGCGCAAAAAGCCGCATTATTTCATTAGGCGGTCAGAATGACTTGAGCGTGTTGCGTAGGCCGAGCACGAAAAGGAAAATGAGGCCGACACTCAGGAGGCTTTGCAAAAGCGTCAATGCAGAGACGGACGCGGGAACAACTGCGCTTCCTTCGATTGCTCCATAGAGACACCCGTAAACCCTGCGCGTAGTCTCGGCGGTGTCCCAGCCGAAAAAAACCAGCGCGTTTTTCACCGACAAGTATAACGCTTCAGCCGCTGGATGGGATAGCCCAGAAGCGCAACTGGCGCCCGTCTGAGATACAGCGCCAGAGAGCCAGTCTCCCATGCCGCCCATCCACTCGCGCGCCCCAACCCAGTCGAGGCTTTTAGGCGTCCACGGGAAACCGCTAGAGCTTACACCCGCGTTGGCGCTGTTCAGTCGCATTTCATAAAAAGCAATCGCGAAAGCGATGATCGAAATGAGCCAGAGCATCAGGGGCCGCGAAATGGAACGGCCAAAGTTTGAAATGCCGCTATAGAGTATCCCAAGCCAAAACGTTTTAAATCCTCGCCCAAACGGTTTGTCATGCCAAAACCGCCGGCAACGCATTTCCTGGGCAAAAAACTCGTGAGCGCGAGCATGGTCGCGAGCGTCGAGCGCTAGACGCCGAAGTCGGCGATAACGCGCGGCGGCATGGGGCGTTTGCGCTACCTTCATCGCAAACAAAAACCATGGGCGCGGGTCGGTGTAATCGGTGCTCTTCCACTGCCGCCAGCGTCTGAGCGGCTCGGAAACCGTGATGTCTTCAAGGTCGGGATCGTCCTGAAAACCGGCCTCGCTAAAGCTTGGCGGGTTGCGAAACCGCGCTTCGGCCAGCACAAACGCGGCCTGAGTGCTGACGGAGTTGAACGTCGCATCCTTGCTGAACTGCGTACCCGCAAAAAGCGCGGGGCCGGCAAAATGAGCCTGCGTAAAGCGGGCGTCACCTGCAAAGTTTGCATTTGTCATCGAGGTTTCGCGCGCAAACTGAGCCTCGGAGAAATCCGCCTGCGCCAGAAACCGCGCGTCCTGAAACGACGATCCGCCGCCTAAAGTAGCCTTGGCAAAATTAGCCAGCGCGCCAAACTCAGCCTTCTCGAACACTGTTTTTCCGGAAAAATGTGCAGCGCAGAAATCCGCTTCCGCAGTGAACTTTGTCTGGCGGAAGGACGACGCCCCCAGGAATTGTGCGTTCTCAAAAATCCCTGGCGCTGAGAATGTGCTTTCGCTGAAGCGCGCCTCGCCGGAAAACAAGCTTTCGGTAAAGCGGGCACCGCCGGAGAAACGCGCGCGGTTAAAGCTGGATGTGCCGCCAAAAGTTGCGCCGGGAAACGAGGCTTCCGCTACGAAAATCGCCTCATCAAAACGGGCGCTGCCTTCTAACCTGGTTTTGTGAAATTCGGCGTTGCCGTTGAACACCGCTGCTCGGAATTCTGCCTTGCCCATGAACACAGCGCGTTGAAATCGCGCCGTCGGCACCAATGGGCCGCTACTTGTGGCCAAAAACTCCGTGCGCTCAAAACCGGCCGTGCCAGCGAACGTAGCGTCGCTGCAATCCGCAATCCCACGGAACTTGGATGCGGAAAAGTTTGCGTCCGAGCTGAATTGACTATGAGAGAAATTTCCGGCGCCTTCAAAGGTCGCGCCCTGAAAAATGGCTAACTCGCTAAAAATAGCGGCCTGAAACTTGGCGGGACCGGGGAACACATAGCCAGTGAACTGGGCAATGCTTATAAACTCATGTCCCGCAAAATCAACGGCGGCCAAAGCGAGCCACTGCCGGGTTTCCGCATTCTCGCCCTCACCAAACCAGTCAGCACGCCATTTTCCAGCGTCTTCCAGACCTTTTTTGGCTTCTAGCGCTTTGGCGGCCCAGGCATTCCAGGCGTCTTTACCCGCGTCAAGCAACTCAAGAGTCTGAGCTTTATCCATGCCACCGCCCCGAACGCATCACGCCCGTTATCTTTAGAGCATAGTAAGACAGATAAGAATATGCGGAGCTGTCAAGTTTTTCAGTTTTCGCACGGATGTGACAAAACGCAGCCTGTGTTGTATATCAGCCTTGATCAAAATCGCCGGGCCGGCCGATGCCAAAAATTGCGCCCTGTGGATCTCGCAGGATGGCGAAGCGTCCGGAGTTTGCAACGTCGAACGGCGGCTCCACGATTTGCCCTCCAAGGGCTTCAGCTTTGCTGGCGCAAGCGTCTACATCCGTCACAGCGATAAACGGCAACCAGCTTGGGGGCAATTTTGATGCAAGATTGGGACTGAGTTTCATCATGCCGCCAGCCTGGTTCCAACCCATCATCCATACGGTATAAATCGGCTCGGACTCGTTAGCGGGTTTCAGGGAATCAATCCCGCTCAGTTGAAACGTGCGCCAGCCGATTAACTGCGTATAAAAACTAATTGCGCCGTTCTCATCCGACGTATGAAGCTCGTTCCACCAGATTGTGCCATTTGCGGTCAATTTCTCTCCCCGCCAAATGAGAACGCAAAGAGGCGTTCAAATACGGCTGATTTCGTTAGATTAAACTTTTACGATCTTACACAACATTTTCTTAATGTGTGCACCAATGATAAGCACGGATTTGAGGACAAAACGGAAAACTATTCCTCTGCGGCTTTTGAGTCCTAGTTATGTCTCGAATGAGAGGATTTCACCGCCGCCCAACGCCGCCATGTCTCCAGCATAGCGCCGCACAGATGCGCCTAAGCGGCCTGCGAGCTGCTTGTTCATAGGCGCAATGGTTTTGGCCATAACCCGTAACATGACAAGTTCCTGCAGCCCACAGTCCATAAAGCCAGGGCCGAATTCAACGCCGCCGCGATCCAGAATGATCGTGCCGCGATTCATAAGGTAGCCGGGATAGACGTTTGCGCCCTGCATGGCGATGATCGTGCCGGCGATCATCCGCGCGCCGAGATAATCCCCGGCTTTGCCCTCGATCATTAGCAGCCCGCGCCGCATTTTATCGCCCGCCCTTGCCCCAGCCTTGCCGCGAACGATAAGCACGCCGCCGCGCATGCCTGACCCAGCGCCGGGCAGCGCACCGCCGACGCTATCGCCCGCGTCCCCTGTAATTTCGATTTTGCCGCCGCTCTGGCCGCTGCCTGCCCACGGCCCTGCGCTGCCTTTTATAGTGAGCGAGCCGCCCAAAAGGTAACAACCGCAGTAAGCTCCTGCGGCGCCTTCAATTGCGATAGTTCCCGCGCTCATCCCACAGCCGATGTGATCGATCCGTTCAGTCGAGCCGACAATGTGAATATCGTCCACGTCGCCCATGCGGAGCGTGAAAGCATCTCCAAGCAGCACGGGTTCGCGTGTTATTCCCACCGGGATCGCCGCGATCTCACGCTCGCTTTTGCCTTTCAGTTTTCCCGGCGTGACGTGCGCGAGGTTCAAGCGTTGCGCTGGCGGCGACTTTAACGTCAGCGTTAAACCGCTCATGGCAGCAGGTCTTTCAGATGATAATAGTGCTGACCGAGCTGTCCGCCATAATTACCAGCGCCGATGCGCAAGCACCCGCCGTGCGGCCCCGCCTCAATGAGGGCTTTTAGCCCCGCGCGCATGGCGTTTGCCACCGCCGCGCTTGTCAGCCCGTCGATGACGATTTCCTGCACGGAGCCAATGTCGGGATCGAGCGCGGTATCGACCCGGCCTCGCAGCGTCGGGCAATAGGCCTGGTTCGTGGACGCGCGCATGGATTTATATTTTGAGCCGACTTTTGAGCCGGAGCGCACAACTCCGCCCGGGAAAGGCATAATGGCGTCCGGCACTTCTTTCATAGCTTCTACGGCGATTTCCGTCACCGCCAGCGTCTCCGCCATGTTGCGGCCCATGATGAGGAGGTTGCCGCCGCCGACCGCATCGCCGGTGACGCCGGTGTTTTCCTCGCACACAAACTCGCCTTCCATCACGGGAACGCGCCAGTAGCGTTTGCCGCCGATCTGCTTGGAGGCTTGAAAGCCGTCGCCGAAATAGCGCAAATTAGCGCCAAGCTTGATGCGTTGTTCCGTTTCTAGGCCTGAAAAGCACGCCGTGCCCGGGCAGGTAAGCACGCACTGGCCGACGCGGTTGATAATGGTTGTCTCAACGCCATCCGGCGCGAAGCCGAACAGAAGCGCGCGCACGCCGGGTCGGCCATCTGGAGTTTCATCCGGCGAAAGTTCGCGGTCGATGCCCGCTTCGCAGCCGCAGCCGATGACGGAGGTTGCAAAGCCCGTCATCGTGGTCGCGGCGATCATCGCCCATTTTGGCGTGTGCGCGGTGATGATGACCGCAGTGCCTGTCATGCCGAACGCTTCGGCGAAGGTGTCGTCGATGCGGACGCCGTTGCGCACGATGCCGCCGGGGCCGTCCGAGTTGTGCGG
>JAWXCE010000081.1:0-25006 GCA_034440495.1 Hyphomicrobiales bacterium
GCCGACCCGACCGCCGCCCCGTTCGAGCCGATTTCGTGCGATTTGTTCGTAACCGAGGCGACTTTCGGGCTGCCTGTCTTCCGCCATCCGCCCATCGAGGCGGAGATCGCTAAGCTGCTGACCTCGCTCGCCACGTTTCCGGGCGCGACGCATCTCGTCGGCGTTTATGCGCTTGGCAAATGCCAGCGGCTTATTATGGAGTTACGCCGCGCGGGTTACGACAAGCCTATTTACCTCCACGGCGCGCTAGTGAAATTAACCGAGCTTTATGCGGGGTTTGGCCTCCATATGGGCGACGTGCGCCCCATTGGCCACATGAACAAGAAGGAGCTGGCGGGCGAAATCGTGCTTGCGCCGCCCTCCGCCGTCGCCGACCGCTGGTCACGCGCGCTGCCCGACATAATCCCCGCCGCCGCCTCCGGCTGGATGCAGATACGCGCCCGCGCCAAGCAGGCGCGCGTTGAGCTGCCGCTCATCATCTCCGACCACTGCGATTGGGACGAACTACTTGAAAGCATTAATGATACGGGTGCGTCTGAAGTATGGGTGACCCATGGCCGCGAGGATGCGCTTGTTTATGCGTGCCAGAAGCGCGGGCTAAAAGCGCAGGCTTTGTCGCTTCTCGGTTATGAGGATGAGATAAACGAATAATTATAATAGCAATGCATAGATACCGATCAAAGATCGGGCCAACCTTCGGCCGCTTCGATTTTGCACTGATGCTCAGCGAGGAGCGGGGCGCGGCAGGATGTGGCTGGAGCGGCATCGACCATAATCGGCGTGCGCACGCCGGGTACGCCATCGCAGTCAATCTGCATGCCGCGCGCGATGACCTGTGGGTCGGCGAAAACAGCGCCGAAATCGTTGATGGGGCCAGCAGGGACGCCGGATTTTTCAAGCTGCGATAGTAGATCGGCGCTCGTTTGCAGCGCAATATGTGCGGTAAGATCGGAGACTAGGCTTTCGCGATTGCTGGCGCGCTCCGCATTTGTCGCGTAACGCGGGTCGCGGGCAAGATCAGACCTACCCAGGACGGCGCAAAGCTGGGCGAACTGCGCGTTGTTGCCAGCCGCGATGATGATTTCCCCGTCCGCTGTTTTGAATGGCTGATAGGGCACGATATTTGGATGCGTGTTGCCTTGCGTGCCCGGCTCGACGCCACTGGCCAGAAAGTTCAAACCGAGATAAGCGAGAATGGCGACGGTCGAGTCCAGCAGCGCGATATCGACATGCGCGCCCTCGCCGGTGCGCGTCCGTTGCAAAAGCACCGCCTGCACGCCAATCGCCGCGTAAAGCCCGGCTGAAATATCCGAGACAGCCACACCGGAACGCAGACGCTGGCCGCCAAGCTCGCCGGTGACGCTCATCACGCCGCCCATGCCTTGTGTTAAAAAGTCATAACCCGGACGATGCGCATATGGGCCAGTTTGCCCAAAACCAGTCACCGAGCAGTACACAAGCCGTGGGTTGATCGAACGCAAGGATGCGTAGTCGAGGCCATAAGCCGCCAGCCCGCCAACCTTGAAGTTTTCCAGCAGCACGTCCGCGTGGGTGGCGAGGCGGCGCACCAGCGCTTGCCCTTCCGGCGTCTTGAAATCTGCCACGGCGGAGCGCTTGCCGCGATTGCATGTGCTGAAATAGGCGGCGCCAAGGCTAATGCCATCATTCGTCTGCACGAAGGGCGGACCCCAGCCGCGGGTGTCGTCGCCCGCCGGACTTTCGATTTTAATCACGTCAGCGCCAAGGTCGGCAAGAATTTGCCCGGCCCAGGGCGCAGCGAGCACGCGCGTCAGCTCCACAACCTTGAAGCCCGACAGTGGGCGCGCCGGGGTCATGACAGGCAACAAATGGAGAGTGTAAATTGCATCCAAATCACCGTGTTACGGGCTAATATTGGCTTAGAGCCTAGAGTTGCGCGCCCTTCGAAACAAGTCGCCGCTTAAGCTTCTGTCACTATATGTCGATTCTGCCGCGATTTCCCTGCACTTATGGCTTGACGCGGAGAAACGGGCGGACTATTTTGCGCCTACTTTATCGGCAGGTGGTAAGGATTGACTGTCAGCGCGCGACTGTTCGCGCTGATATCCTTAAACGCTGCTGCGAAAGCAAGCCGGATAAAATCTGGGTTATGATCGCCGCTCGCTTGCGGATGGTGATCCTCTAGTCGCTTTTGAGCGCCGGTCGTGCGTCATTCCGAAAGGGTGGCACGTCGAGCGCTCTTTAACATTTGCTTGGGTCTGGGATTTAATGCCAACCGTACAACAGCTCATTCGTAAGCCGCGCACTGTGCCCGCAAAGCGGAACAAAGTGCCCGCAATGCAGGAATGTCCGCAAAAACGTGGCGTTTGCACGCGCGTTTACACAACGACGCCGAAAAAGCCCAACTCCGCGCTTCGTAAAGTGGCGCGCGTTCGTCTCGTAAACGGCTTTGAAGTGACGAGCTACATTCCAGGCGAGGGTCATAACCTGCAGGAGCACTCCGTGGTGCTTATCCGCGGCGGCCGCGTGAAGGATTTGCCGGGCGTTCGCTATCACATCATTCGCGGCGTGCTCGACACCCAAGGTGTGGCTAAACGCCGTCAGCGCCGCTCGAAATATGGCGCGAAACGTCCTAAGTAACAGACGGAAGCGCTTGATTTATCGTTTGAGGAATTAGACATGTCTCGCCGTCACAGAGCCGAAAAACGCGACATTATCCCTGACGCCAAATACGGCGATCTGGTGCTGACCAAATTCATGAACAGCCTCATGTTCGACGGCAAAAAGTCCGGCGCAGAGGCGATCGTCTATGGCGCGCTCGACCGCATTGAAACAAAGGCTAAGCGCGACGCGCTGCAAATGTTTCACGAAGCGCTGGGTAATGTGAAGCCAGCAGTTGAGGTGCGTTCACGCCGGGTTGGCGGCGCCACATATCAGGTGCCTGTCGAGGTTCGCAACGACCGCCGTCAGGCGCTGGCCATTCGCTGGATCATCGCAGCCGCACGCAAGCGCAACGAGAACACAATGGAGGAGCGTCTTTCGGGCGAACTTCTCGACGCCGCCAACAATCGTGGCACGGCTGTCAAGAAGCGCGAAGACACTCACAAGATGGCGGACGCTAATAAGGCGTTTTCGCATTACCGCTGGTAACTTTTAAGGTTTGGGCTAGGGAGACGTAAATCATGGCGCGTCAAACACCGATCGAAGACTATCGCAATATCGGCATCATGGCCCATATAGATGCGGGTAAAACCACGACGACTGAACGCATTCTCTATTACACTGGCAAATCGCATAAAATTGGCGAAGTGCATGACGGCGCCGCGACAATGGACTGGATGGAGCAGGAGCAGGAGCGAGGTATCACGATCACCTCGGCCGCCACGACCTGCTACTGGAAAGACAAGCGCATCAATATCATCGATACGCCAGGCCACGTAGACTTCACCATCGAAGTAGAGCGCTCGCTGCGCGTACTCGACGGTGCGGTGGCGTTGCTCGACGCTAACCAGGGTGTTGAGCCGCAGACGGAAACCGTATGGCGTCAGGGCGACAAATACGGCGTGCCGCGCATGTTTTTCGTCAACAAAATGGACAAGACCGGCGCCGATTTTTATGACTCCGTCGATAGCATCCATAAACGTCTCGGCGCGAAAACTGTCATCGTGCAGTTGCCTATCGGCTCCGAAAACGCATTCAAGGGCGTAATCGACCTCGTTCGCATGAAAGCGATTGTGTGGCAGGAGGAAACTCTTGGCGCAGCTTTCCACGACGAAGACATTCCCGCCGACATGCTGGACAAAGCCAAAGAGTATCGCGAGCAGATGCTTGAGGCGATTGTCGATCAGGATGAGGATGTACTGGCAGCGTATCTGGACGGCGTCGAGCCAGATGAGGCGACGACAAAGCGCTTGATTCGCAAAGGCACCGTTGCAAGCTCATTTTATCCAGTTTTCTGCGGCTCCGCGTTTAAAAACAAAGGCGTACAGCCGCTTCTCGATGGTGTGGTTGACTACCTGCCATCGCCGCTTGACGTGCCGCCAATCAAAGGGATCGACTATAAAACTGAAGCTGACGTGGTTCGCCGCGCGTCCGATGCCGAGCCGTTCTCCATGCTCGCATTCAAGATCATGGACGACCCATTTGTCGGCACCATCACGTTCTGCCGGATTTACTCGGGCCGCGCGGAAACTGGCGCAAATGTCATCAATTCCACGCGCGACAAAAAAGAGCGCATTGGCCGTATGCTACTGATGCACGCCAACAACCGCGAGGACATCAAGGAAGCGTTTGCGGGCGACATCGTCGCCCTTGCCGGTCTCAAGGAAGTTCGCACCGGCGATACGCTTTGCGATCCGCAGAAGGCCGTCATCCTGGAGCGTATGGAGTTTCCTGAGCCGGTCATTGAGATCGCCATCGAGCCGAAGTCGAAAGCGGATCAGGAGAAGCTTGGCATCGCGCTTTCTAAACTGGCTGCTGAAGATCCATCCTTCCGCGTTTCGACAGACCAGGAATCCGGCCAGACTATCCTGAAGGGAATGGGTGAGCTTCATCTCGACATCAAAGTCGATATTTTGCGCCGTACCTACAAAGTTGACGCCAACATTGGCGCACCGCAGGTAGCGTATCGTGAAACGCTGACCAAAAAAGCCGAAGTCGATTACACGCACAAAAAGCAGACGGGTGGTTCGGGCCAATTTGCGCGCGTGAAGATCGTTATCGAGCCAGGCGAGCCTAACAGCGGCTTCGTATTTGAATCGAAGGTCATTGGCGGCTCCGTGCCCAAGGAATACATACCGGGCGTTGAGAAGGGCTTGAAGAGCGTTTTGGACAACGGCGTTGTCGCCGGCTTTCCCATGCTCGACATCAAGATATCGCTTGTCGATGGCGCCTATCACGAGGTGGACTCCAGCGCGCTGGCTTTCGAGATCGCCTCGCGCATGGCTTTCCGCGAGGGCGCCCACAAGGCGGGACCGAAACTGCTTGAGCCGATTATGAAGGTGGAGTGCGTTTCGCCTGAAGATTATGTCGGTGGCGTTATCGGCGATTTGACCGGCCGTCGCGGACAAATTCAGGGTCAGGAAATGCGCGGCAACGCGACCGTCATTATCTCGATGGTGCCGCTTGCTAACATGTTCGGCTACGTGAATACGTTGCGCTCCATGAGCCAGGGACGCGCCTCGTTTAGCATGACTTTCGATCATTACGCGCAAGTGCCGCAAAACGTGGCGGAGGAAGTCCAAGCTAAGTACGCTTGAGTTCAACCACAACCAACCACAACAGAGTGACGACAAAGGAAGACGGAGAGCCTCATGGGCAAGGAAAAGTTTAATCGTAGCAAGCCGCATTGCAACATCGGCACCATCGGTCACGTCGACCATGGCAAGACGTCGTTGACGGCGGCGATCACGAAGGTTCTGGCTGAGTCAGGCGGCGCGAAGTTCACCGCTTACGACCAGATCGACAAGGCGCCAGAGGAAAAAGCGCGCGGCATTACGATTTCCACGTCGCACGTGGAGTATGAAACTTCCAAGCGGCATTACGCGCACGTCGATTGCCCAGGCCACGCCGATTACGTGAAAAACATGATCACCGGCGCCGCGCAAATGGACGGCGCTATCCTCGTCGTCTCCGCGTCGGACGGCCCGATGCCGCAAACACGCGAGCACATCCTGCTTGCCCGTCAGGTTGGCGTGCCAGCGCTTGTCGTATTTATGAACAAGGTCGATCTGGTCGATGACCCCGAGCTGCTTGAACTTGTCGAACTAGAGGTTCGCGAGCTTTTGACAATGTATCAATTCCCTGGCGACGACATTCCAATCGTTAAAGGCTCGGCTGTCGCCGCGCTTGAAGGCAAGACGCCAGAAATTGGCATGGAAGCCGTAAGAGCGCTGATGGACGCGGTTGACGCTTACATTCCGCAGCCGGACCGCCCGAAAGACAAGCCGTTCCTCATGCCGATTGAAGACGTGTTCTCCATTTCCGGCCGTGGCACCGTGGTGACTGGCCGTATCGAGCGCGGCATTATTAAAGTAGGCGAGGAAGTCGAGATCGTCGGTATCAAGCCAACCTCGAAGTCCATCGTGACAGGCGTTGAAATGTTCCGCAAGCTGCTCGATCAGGGCGAAGCTGGCGACAACGTGGGCTGCCTCCTGCGCGGCGTTGACCGTGAAGGCATCCAGCGTGGCCAAATTCTCTGCAAGCCTGGCAGCGTTCTCCCGCACACCCGCTTCAAAGCCGAAGCCTATATTCTAACGAAAGAAGAAGGTGGCCGTCACACCCCGTTCTTCGCCAACTATCGTCCGCAGTTCTACTTCCGCACGACGGACGTAACTGGCGTCGTGCATTTGCCAGAAGGCACCGAAATGGTCATGCCCGGCGATAACATCGCCATCGAGGTTGAGCTGATTGTGCCGATCGCGATGGAGGAAAAACTCCGTTTCGCGATCCGCGAAGGTGGTCGGACAGTTGGCGCTGGCGTCGTCGCAAGCATCATTAAGTAGTTACGGTGTAGCCTATCGGGCGCTCACTGGCCGACATGGCGGAGCGCCTTCTTCTTTTGAGTGTCGCTAAGAAAGTACGGATAAAGACATGGCAGGGCAGACAATCCGCATTCGGCTAAAGGCATTCGATCATCGGGTGCTGGACGTGTCGACCAAGGAAATCGTGAACACCGCGAAGCGCACCGGCGCGGATGTGCGTGGCCCGATTCCGCTGCCAACGCGCATCGAGCGCTTTACCGTCAACCGTTCGCCGCACGTGGACAAAAAGAGCCGTGAGCAATTCGAGATGCGCACGCATAAGCGGCTCATCGACATCGTCGATCCGACCCCGCAAACCGTGGACGCGCTCATGAAGCTCGACCTTGCGGCTGGCGTGGACGTTGAGATCAAACTTTAAACTTTATTCAGAATTCGAGGCAGGCCCATGCGGTCAGGTGTCATCGCGCAGAAACTGGGAATGACCCGCGTCTTTACGGCGACGGGCGAGCATGTGCCAGTGACTGTGCTCAAAATCGATAATTGCCAGGTGGTCGCGCACCGCACGCAGGAGAAGAACGGCTACGTCGCCCTCCAGCTCGGCGTTGGCACGGCAAAAGTGAAAAACGTAACCAAGGCGCAACGCGGTCATTTCGCGGCGGCCAATGTTGAACCGAAGCGCGAACTCGCCGAGTTTCGCGTGACGCCCGACAACATGATCGCAGTGGGCGCGGAGATAACCGCCGACCATTTCGTCGAAGGGCAGTTGATTGACGCAACCGGCACCTCCATCGGTCACGGCTTTTCGGGCGTTATGAAGCGCTGGAACTTTGGCGGTCTTCGCGCCTCGCACGGCGTGTCGGTCTCGCACCGAAGCCATGGTTCGACTGGTCAGCGTCAAGATCCGGGCAAGGTGTTCAAGGGCAAGAAGATGGCTGGCCACTACGGTGCCGAGCGCACCACAACGCAGAACCTTCAGGTGGTCAAAACTGACGTTGAGCGCGGCCTTATTATGATTAAAGGCTCCGTGCCCGGCTCCAAGGGCGGATATGTCATGATCCGCGACGCTGTGAAGCGCGCGTTGCCTGAGGGTGCGCCAAAGCCTGGCAAATTCCGTATGCCGGGCGGTGCTGCCGCGCCTCAAAATGCTGCTGACGCCGAAGGGGAGGGCGTGCAATGAAACTCGACGTAACCAGCCTCGACGCCAAAAGCGCAGGCTCAATAGAGCTGCCTGATGAGGTGTTCGGTCTTGAGCCGCGCGTGGACATCCTTCACCGCATGGTGCGCTATCAGTTACTGAAGCGCCAGGCGGGAACACACTACGCCAAAGGCCGTTCCGAGGTGATTGGCACCAACAAGAAAATTTATAAGCAGAAGGGCACCGGTCAGGCGCGTCACGCCAATAAGAAGGCGCCACAGTTCCGGGGCGGCGGTAAGGCATTCGGCCCACAGCCGCGCAGCCATGCTATCGACCTGCCGAAGAAGGTACGTGCGCTTGCCCTCCGGCATGCGCTGTCGGCCAAGGTGAAAGCATTCGAGCTCATCATCCTCGACAAGGCGGAGATCGCCGAGCCGAAGACGGGCGCTTTGCGCGCTCAGTTTGAGGGCATGGGGCTTTCCTCCGCGCTAATCATTGGCGGCACTGAATTGCAGGAAAATTTCGCTCTGGCAGCACGTAACATTCCAAATGTGGACGTGCTTCCCGTGCAGGGCATCAACGTTTACGACATTTTGCGCCGCGATAAGCTGGTGTTGACCAAAGCCGCCGTCGAGGCGCTAGAAGAGCGGTTTAAATGAAAGAGCATGAGATTTATGACATCGTTCTCTCGCCGGTCGTAACCGAGAAATCGACCATGGCGTCCGAGAACAATCAGGTGATCTTCAAGGTCAAGCGCGACGCCAACAAAACCGAGATCAAGGAGGCCGTCGAGAGGCTTTTCAAGGTCAAAGTCAAGGCAGTCAACACGTTGAACCGTAAAGGAAAGCTGAAACGGTTCCGGGGAATCGAAGGCCGCCAGAACACGGTCAAAAAAGCAATTGTGACGCTTGAAGATGGCTATTCCGTCGACGTGACGACAGGCTTGTGAGGGGGATGAAATGGCTTTAAAAACATACAACCCGACCTCGCCAAGCCGACGCGCGCTGGTGCTCGTTGATCGCAGCGCCTTATGGAAGGGTGGCCCGATTAAATCGCTAACTGAAGGGCAGATTGAGCGCGCTGGACGTAACAACCACGGCCGCATTACCACGCGCCGTCGCGGTGGCGGTCACAAGCGCGTCTATCGCGTCATCGACTTCAAGCGCCGCAAGTTTGACATGCCGGGCACGGTCGAGCGGCTTGAGTATGATCCAAACCGCTCCGCGTTTATCGCGCTTATCAAATATGAAGATGGCGAACAGGTCTATATTCTTGCGCCGCAACGCCTTAGCGTCGGCGACAAGGTTATTTCTGGCGAGAAAGTCGACGTAAAGCCCGGCAATGCCATGCCGTTGGCCAGCATGCCAATCGGCACTATCGTCCACAATGTGGAGATGAAGCTGGGCAAGGGCGGTCAAATTGCTCGCTCCGCGGGCTGCTATGCACAACTCGCGGGCCGCGATGTTGGCTACGCAATCCTTCGTCTCAACTCCGGCGAAACTCGCATGGTGCGGTCGGAGTGCATGGCGACGGTCGGCGCGGTGTCAAATCCGGATCATTCGAACATCAATATCGGCAAGGCTGGGCGCGCGCGCTGGCTTGGCATCCGCCCATCGGTTCGCGGCGTCGCCATGAACCCGTTCGATCATCCGCACGGCGGCGGCGAGGGCCGTACATCGGGTGGCCGTCACCCGGTCACGCCATGGGGCAAGGGCACCAAGGGCACCAAGACGCGCTCGAACGCCGCAACTGATAAATATATTCTGCGCAACCGCACGAAGAAGAAATAAGCCATGACACGATCCGTATGGAAAGGCCCGTTCGTCGACGGCCACGTCTTGAAGAAGGCAGAAGTCGCGCGCTCGAAAAACTCGACCCAGGCGATCAAAACCTGGAGTCGTCGCTCAACCGTGCTGCCGCAGTTTGTCGGCCTCACCTTCGGCGTTTACAACGGTCAGAAGCATATCCCGGTGTTCATCACCGAAGACATGATCGGTCATAAATTCGGCGAGTTTTCGCCGACGCGCACGTATTACGGTCACGGCGCTGACAAGAAAGCGAAGAGGAAGTAACCCATGAGCAAGGTGAAGCAGGAACGCCGCTTGCCGGAAACAGAAGCGCAGGCCATCTGCCGCTCGCTCCGCATCAGCCCGCAGAAGCTCAATCTGGTAGCGACGATGATCCGCGGCAAAAAAGTGGACAAGGCATTGGCCGAGTTGACATTTTCGCGCAAACGCATCGCGCAGGATGTGAAGAAGACGTTACAATCGGCCATCGCCAACGCCGAGAACAACCATAATCTCGATGTGGACAGCCTGATCGTTTCGGAAGCCTATGTGGGCAAAAACCTGGTGATGAAGCGCTTTCGTCCCCGCGCGCGGGGACGCACCGGCAAAATTTTAAAACCGTTCTCGCAACTGACCGTGGTCGTGCGTGAAGTTGAGGAGACCGCCTGATGGGTCAGAAAGTCAATCCGATCGGTCTTCGCCTCGGTATCAACCGCACGTGGGATTCACGCTGGTTCGCCGACGGCCAGGATTACGCGCGGCTTCTGCATGAAGATCTGAAAATGCGCGAGTTCATCATGAAAAACCGCCGTCAGGCCGGTATTTCGAAAATTGTCATCGAGCGCCCGCACAAAAAGTGTCGCGTCACTGTTTACAGCGCACGGCCGGGCATACTTATCGGCAAAAAAGGCTCCGACATTGACAAGCTGCGCGGCGATCTCGCGAAGCTGACCTCGTCGGATGTGCATCTGAATATTCTGGAAGTTCGCAAACCGGAAGTTGACGCTAACCTCGTCGCTGAAGGCATTGCGCAGCAACTGGAACGCCGTATCGCGTTCCGCCGCGCCATGAAGCGCTCGGTGCAGTCAGCGCAGCGTCTTGGCGCGCTTGGTATCCGCATCAATTGCTCGGGTCGTCTGGGCGGCGCTGAAATCGCGCGTATGGAGTGGTATCGCGAAGGCCGCGTGCCGTTGCATACCCTGCGCGCCAACATTGATTACGGCACTGCCATGGCCAAAACCGCGTATGGCATTATCGGGCTTAAGGTCTGGATTTTCAAAGGCGAAATCCTGGAGCACGATCCGATGGCGCAGGAGCGTCTGGCGCTTGAATCGCAAGAAGGTGGCGGAGGCGGCGGTGGTGGTCGCGGCCGCCGTGACGATGATCGCGGCGACAGAGGCGGACGTCGTGATCGCGACCGTGATTAACAAGCGGCGCATAACAGCACCAGTTTGATTTGGAAACGTTAGAACAAGACCATGCTGCAACCGAAAAAGACGAAATATCGCAAGGCCTTTAAAGGCCGCATGAACGGCAACGCTAAAGGTGGCACCGATCTGAACTTCGGCAGCCACGGCCTGAAAGCCATGGAGCCGGAGCGCGTCTCTGCGCGCCAAATCGAAGCTGCTCGTCGTGCGATCACACGGCAGATGAAACGTGCCGGTCGTGTCTGGATCCGCGTGTTCCCTGATCTGCCAATATCCAAGAAGCCAACCGAGGTTCGCATGGGTAAAGGCAAAGGCTCGGTTGAATATTGGGCGGCCCGCGTTAAACCAGGCAAGATCATGTTTGAGATCGACGGTGTGAATGATGAGACCGCACGTGAGGCACTGCGCCTTGGCGCCGCGAAACTATCGCTTAAGACCCGTGTCGTCGTCCGCCTCGGCGAATTGAAAGTTTAAGGAAGCGGCCCATGAAACTGGAACAGATGAAAGATTTGTCGGTCGATCAGCTTCAGGACGAGCTGATAAAGATGAAGCGCGAGCAGTTCAACCTGCGCTTTCAGAAAGCGACCGGCCAGATGGAAAACACCGCGCGCGTGCGTCGCGTTCGCCGCGATGTCGCCCGTATTTTAACGATTGCCCGCCAGAAGCGTGGCCAGGTTTAGGGATTTGAAGGTTTAAAAATGCCGAAGCGAATTCTCCAAGGCGTGGTCGTCTCCGACAAGAACGACAAGACCATTGTTGTGAAGGTCGAGCGCCGCCTCACGCATCCGGTGCTGAAAAAGACGGTGCGTTTGTCGAAGAAATATCACGCTCACGATGAAGAGAACGTCTTCAAGGAGGGTGAGCTGGTGCGTATCGAGGAGTGCCCACCAATATCGAAGAATAAGCGTTGGGTTGCTCTTGCGCGTGAAAATAGCGCCGCCTAAGCAAGCATCCCTCAAACTCTGGCTTTGATGGCTTTGCTATTGGAGCCGTTACGAAAGAAGAAGTCGTTATGATACAAATGCAAACCAACCTGGACGTCGCCGACAATTCCGGCGCGCGCCGCGTGCAGTGCATTAAGGTTTTGGGCGGATCGAAGCGTCGTTATGCGCATGTGGGCGACATCATCGTTGTCAGCGTAAAGGAAGCGATTCCGAAAGGCCGCGTAAAAAAGGGTCAGGTCATGAAGGCCGTGGTCGTGCGCACAGCGACGCCGGTTCGCCGTGTGGATGGCTCGATCATTCGCTTCGACCGCAACGCTGCGGTGCTGGTCAACAACCAGAAAGAGCCAATTGGCACGCGCATCTTCGGCCCGGTGCCACGCGAGCTTCGCGCTAAAAGCCACATGAAAATCATCAGCCTAGCGCCTGAGGTGCTGTAATGCAGAAAATTCGTAAAGGCGATAAGGTTGTCGTGCTCGCGGGCCGCGATAAGGGCAAACGTGGCGAGGTCATGAGCGTGCAGCCGAAAGAGGATCGCGCGTTCGTGCAGGGCGTCAATATGATAAAGCGCCATACCAAGCAGTCGGCAAAAACCGAGGGCGGAATTATTGCGAAGGAGGGGCCAATTAACATCTCCAATATCGCGATTGAAGACCCGAAAGACGGTGCGCCGACGCGGGTTGGTTTTAAAATTTTAGACGATGGGCGTAAAGTGCGGTTCGCAAAACGCTCGGGAGAGACGATCGATGCCTAAGACAGTAAATGGCTACATGCCACGCATGAAGCGCGAGTATGACGAAAAAATCCGCGCGGAGATGGCCAAAGAATTCAAGTACGACAACGTCATGCGCGTACCCTCCCTTGAGAAGATCGTTCTTAATATGGGCGTTGGCGAGGCGGTCAATGACAAGAAAAAAGCCGACAACGCGGCGCGCGATCTGGCGCTGATAGCCGGCCAGAAGCCTGTCCTGACGAAATCGCGCAAATCCATCGCGACGTTCAAGCTGCGCGATGGCATGGCGATTGGCTGCAAGGTGACGCTTCGCAAAGCGCGAATGTACGAGTTTCTTGATCGTTTCATCACCATAGCGCTGCCGCGGGTGAAGGACTTTCGCGGCCTCAATCCGAAAAGCTTCGACGGACGCGGCAACTACGCCTGCGGCCTGAAAGAACACATCGTTTTCCCCGAGATCGACTACGATAAAGTGGATCAGATCTTGGGCATGGATATCATCGTTTGCACGACGGCGCCGAATGACGACGAAGCGCGCGCGTTGCTGAAGCACTTCAATTTCCCGTTTAAAGTTTAAGACGCGGGCGGAGACGGATATGGCAAAGACAAGCATGGTCGAGCGGGATTTGAAACGCCGCCGAATGACCAAACGGGATTTGACGAAGCGCAAAGAGCTTAAGGCCATTGCTATGGATAAGACGTTGCCGATGGACGAGCGCTTCACGGCGACTCTGAAGTTGGCGTCAATGCCGCGCAACGGCTCCAAGATACGGATTCATAACCGCTGCGAGCTGACGGGTCGCTCGCGAGGCTATTATCGAAAAATTCGGATGTCGCGCATAGCCATGCGTGATCTTGGCAACAATGGCCTGATACCCGGCCTGGTTAAATCGAGCTGGTAAGGGAACATTAGATCATGACAATCTCCGATCCCTTGGGGGATATGCTGACCCGGATCCGGAACGCCCAGATGCGCTCACGGCCGAAGGTTTCAACGCCGGCCTCGAAAATGCGTGCTCGCGTTCTCGATGTTCTGAAAGACGAAGGCTATATTCGCGGTTATATCGAAGTCGAGCATGCAGGCAGCATGCCCGAATTTGAAATCGAATTGAAATACTACGATGGGCAACCCGTTATTCGCGAAATCAAGCGCATTTCGACACCGGGTCGCCGCGTGTATTCATCGGTGAAAGAGCTGCCGGTCGTGTCGAACGGCCTTGGCGTGTCGATCCTGTCAACGCCGAAGGGCGTGATGTCGGACAGCCGTGCGCGCGAGGAAAATGTCGGCGGCGAAGTTTTATGCAGCGTGTTCTAGGCGCGCAAACGGTCGATTTTTGAGGACTTGAATACATGTCTCGTATTGGAAAAAAACCTATCGCCGTTCCCCAAGGCGTCACCGCCAAGGTTGAAGGCCAGAAGGTCACGGTTAAAGGCGTTAAAGGGGAGCTGTCGCTAACTTTGGTCGACGATGTGTCGGTGAAGTTGGACGATGACGGAGTCCATGTAGCGCCGATCAACGACAGCAAACGCGCGCGCTCGATGTGGGGCATGTCACGGTCGATGGTGCAGAACCTTGTCGGCGGCGTTACCAACGGTTTCAGCAAGAACCTCGAAATAAACGGCGTCGGCTATCGTGCGGCGCTGAAAAGCCCTCGCGAATTGCAATTGCAGCTTGGCTACAGCCACGAAATTATCCATCCGATCCCGGAGGGGATAACGGTGGTAGTGCCGAAGCCAACCGAGATTGTGATTTCCGGTATCGAAAAAGACAAAGTGGGCCAGATCGCCGCTGAGATCCGCCGCTATCGCGGGCCGGAGCCGTATCAGGGCAAGGGTGTGAAATATGCGGGCGAATTCATTTACCGCAAAGAAGGCAAGAAGAAATAGGCCATGGCACATTCACGGGCAAGCAGCGATAAACGCAAGGCGCGCGTTCGGCGCAATATCCGTAAGGTTTCGGAGCGCCCCCGGCTGTGTGTGTTCCGCTCATCCAAGCATATTTATGCGCAGGTGATCGATGACGGGAAGGGCCATACTATCGCCTCCGCCTCAAGTCTAGAGAAAGATGTACGCGGCACGCTCACCAAAGGCGCGGATGTGAACGCCGCTACGGAAATCGGCAAGCTGCTTGCGGAGCGTGCGGTTGCGGCTGGGGTTAAGGATGTCGTGTTCGACCGTGGTGGGTATGTTTATCATGGCCGGATTAAAGCGCTTGCCGACGCCGCCCGCGAAGGTGGTTTGAACTTCTAATTTTCGCCTAGGCTGCTGGCCGGGCTGTATGATGCATCTGAAAGGACGGAGCCGTGGCTCGAGAACAACGCGATCGTCGAGATAACAAAGACCAGGAACGCGATAGCGAATTCATGGACAAGCTCGTCCATATCAACCGTGTCGCGAAAGTGGTGAAGGGCGGACGCCGTTTTGCATTCGCCGCGCTTGTCGTACTGGGCGATCAGAAGGGCCGGGTCGGCTTCGGTCATGGCAAAGCTCGCGAAGTGCCGGACGCGATCCGCAAGGCATCGGAAGCCGCCAAACGCAACATGATCCGCGTACCATTACGCGAAGGCCGGACGCTACATCATGATGTGCGTGGCCAGCATGGCGCGGGCCGGGTTATTCTGCGCGCGGCGCCTCCAGGCACTGGCATCATCGCCGGTGGCCCGATGCGCGCCGTGTTCGAGACGCTCGGCATTCAGGACGTTGTTGCGAAATCGCTCGGAACGTCGAACCCATACAACATGGTGCATGCGACATTCAATGCGCTAAAGCACGAAGACAGTCCGCGTGGCGTCGCCGCCCGTCGTGGCAAGAAGGTGAGCGATATCGTGTCGCGCCGCCGCGATGGCGCTGAAGGCCAGGGCGCAACCACTGGCGCTGATACGTAAGCAAAGAAATTCGAGAGACCGAAGTCATGGCTGAGACGAAAAAAACAATTCTGATCGAGCAGATCGGCTCGCCCATTCGCCGCCCTTACAAGCAGCGCGAGACGCTTGTGGGTCTCGGTCTCAACAAAATGCACCGCCGCCGCGAAGTGCCGGACAATCCGTGCGTGCGCGGCATGATCGAAAAAGTAAAGCACATGGTGCGCATCATCGACGATGGCGCGAAATCCTGAATGTGCGCTTACGCCGCTAATCTTGCATAAGGACTGCCTGCTATGAGGTTGAACGAATTACGGGATAATCCAGGCTCCTCGCGCGATCGCAAGCGCGTGGGCCGGGGCATTGGCTCGGGCAAAGGCAAGACAGCCGGCCGTGGGGTGAAAGGTCAGAAATCGCGCTCCGGCGTCGCCATCAAGGGCTTCGAGGGCGGTCAGATGCCTATTCACATGCGGCTGCCAAAACGTGGCTTCACCAACATTCTCCGCAAGACCTATGTCGAGGTGAATATTGGCGAGGTACAGGCAGCTATTGATTCCGGACGTTTGGACGCTAAATCCGAGGTGAACGGCGTGGCTCTTGTGAAGTCAGGCCTGCTGCGCCGCGTCAGCGACGGCGTAAGACTTCTCGGGGACGGAGAAATTACAACGGCGGTCACATTCGAAGTGGCTGGCGCCTCCGCTTCGGCGACGAAAGCGGTTGAGGCTTTAGGCGGAAGCGTGCGGCTGCTGAAACCCCGTATGAAAGAAGTCGATTCGAACGCGCCCCTTGGTAAGAAAGCCCTTCGCAAGAAGGCGGCCGCTGAAAAAAGGGTTTAAGCGACCATCTGCACACACGATTGGCGCGAGGGCGTAATTTTGATACAAATATAGGCTCTCTCCGCAGTAATACGCGGTGACACGCTAAATGAACGATCTTGCGGCGGCTTGTCTAACGCGGCCGTATGCCAGCGGTAAGGCTGGAACGATTGGAGTTTATGGACTATGGTTTCAGCCGCGGAACAACTTGCCTCGAACCTGAATTTTTCAGCGTTCGCGAAGGCTGAGGAACTCAAGAAGCGCCTTTGGTTCACCCTCGGCGCACTGCTGATCTATCGTCTTGGCACATACATACCACTCCCCGGTATTAACCCGGCTGCGCTCGCCGAACTCGTGCAGCAGAACCAGACTGGCATTCTGGGCATGGTGGACATGTTCTCAGGCGGCGCTATCGGCCGCATGGCAATTTTCGCGCTGAATATCATGCCGTATATTTCGGCTTCGATTATCATCCAGCTCATGACAACGGTCTCGCCAACGCTTGAGGCGCTCAAAAAAGAGGGCGAGTCCGGACGCAAGCAGATTAACCAATATACACGTTATGCAACGGTAATTCTGGCGACGCTTCAGGGTTATGGCATTGCGCGTGGGCTTGAAGGCGCGTCAAACGTCGTGCTCGATCCGGGGCTTTTCTTCCAGGCGACGACCGTCATCACTCTTGTCGGCGGCACCATGTTCGTCATGTGGCTAGGCGAACAGATCACAGCGCGCGGCGTCGGCAACGGCATTTCGCTGATCATCTTTGCCGGTATTGCGGCGGAATTGCCCGGCGCGATTGCGGGCACGCTTGAGCTTGGCCGTACCGGAGCGCTGTCCGCAGGTCTGATTATGGCGCTTGGCGTTATGATGATCCTGGTCATCGCGTTCATTGTGTATGTGGAGCGAGCGCAGCGGCGGCTTCTCATCCAGTACCCCAAACGGCAAATCGGGAACCGGCAGTTTCAGGGCGACAGCTCTCACTTGCCGCTTAAGCTGAACACCGCAGGGGTTATTCCGCCTATTTTCGCCTCATCGCTTCTGCTTCTACCCGCGACAGTCGCGAATTTAAGTACTGCGGGCGGGCCGGGCTGGCTCACGACCATGACGGCGCTTCTGGGGCCTGGTCAGCCGCTCTATATCGGCATTTATGTGGCGTTGATCGTATTCTTCGCCTTCTTCTACACCGCCATCGTCTTCAACCCGAAAGAGACGGCCGACAACCTGAAAAAGCACGGCGGCTTCATTCCTGGCATTCGGCCTGGGGACCGGACGGCGGAATACATCGACTATGTGCTGACTCGAATTACTGTCGTGGGCGCCGGATATCTAGCGCTGGTGTGCGTATTGCCGGAGCTTTTGCGATCATACGCGGCGGTGCCGTTTTATTTTGGGGGAACATCGCTTCTGATCGTGGTGAGTGTTACGATGGATACCGTCGCGCAGATACAGAGCCACCTGCTTGCGCATCAATATGACGGCCTGATTAAGAAAGCCAAACTCAGGGGAGCGGGAGCACGGCGCCGATGAACGTGATTTTGTTAGGTCCACCAGGCGCGGGCAAAGGCACTCAGGCCAAGCTCATCGAAGACAAGTACGGACTGCGTCAGCTATCGTCGGGCGACATGCTTCGCGCCGCCGTCTCGGCCAAAACCGATGTTGGATTGAAAGCAAAGGCTTTCATGGAGCAAGGTGCTTTGGTGCCTGATGATGTCATTGTCGACGCTGTGTTCGAGACGCTGGACGGATTGGCGGGTGGCGCAGGGTTCATTCTTGACGGGTTTCCCCGCACGCCCAACCAGGCAAAAGCGCTCGATGTCAAACTGGGCAAAGACGGCAGTCAGATCGACTGGGCGATCGTATTCGAGGTGGACGACGAGCAATTGGTGAAGCGTGTTTCCGGCCGCTATACGTGCGCCAAATGCGGTGAGGGCTATCACGACACGATGAAACGCTCTATTCAATATGGCGTATGCGACCGTTGCGGCGGCGATCAGTTCAAACGCCGCTCTGACGATAATGAAGAAACCGTCCGGAAACGTATGATGGTCTATCACAATGAAACTAAGCCGTTAATCGACTATTATCGCGCCTCAGGCAAATTGCGAATCATTGACGGCGAACAGACAATTAACGAGGTCTCTTGCGCTGTGGAAGACATTATGGAGCGCTCTGCGGGCTACAATGAAACAAATGCTTCTGTAAATGGCTCAATGGCGCAAGCAACCGATTGACGGATCGGGCAAACATCCGCTAAACGATTAGCAGTGTAACAATTAGAATTTTGTCAACCCGCTCGCGGGTTTCAGCTTCAAATAAAATTTGCCGTGCAAGCAGTGTTCTGCGGGCGCGGATTTCGATCTTTATCGCATGAGGACAACGTGGCACGTATCGCAGGTGTAAACATCCCTTCCGCAAAGCGCGTTGAAATCGCGTTGCGCTATATTCATGGCATCGGCCCCAAGTTCTCCAAGGAGATTTGCACGCAGGTGAACATCGCGCCTGAGCGCCGGGTCAATCAGCTTACGGACGCTGAAATTTTGCAAATCCGCGAGATGATCGACCGCGATTACGTCGTAGAGGGTGATTTGCGCCGCGAAGTGTCGATGAACATCAAGCGGTTGATGGATCTGGGCTGTTATCGCGGTCTTCGCCACAGGCGCGGTCTGCCAGTGCGCGGCCAGCGGACGCACACGAACGCCCGTACCCGCAAAGGCCCTGCAAAGGCTATCGCCGGTAAAAAGAAATAAACTTTGAATAAAAATGATAACGTTACCGCTTGCAGGCGTATCCGCGTCTCGCGGTTTTTAAGAGGTTTTTATGGCTCCGACGACAGACAAAACGCGGGTTAAGCGCCGCGAAAAGAAAAACATCGCATCGGGCGTTGCCCATGTGAACGCTTCCTTTAATAACACGATGATTACGATCACCGACGCACAGGGCAACACCATATCATGGTCGTCGTCCGGCACCATGGGCTTTAAAGGCTCGCGCAAATCGACGCCTTACGCGGCGCAGGTCGCGGCTGAGGACGCAGGCAAAAAGGCCATGGAGCATGGCATGAAGATGATTGAAATCGAGGTTTGCGGGCCAGGATCGGGCCGCGAGTCGGCGCTTCGCGCGCTCCAGAGCGTCGGTTTTCAGGTCACGTCGATCCGTGATGTGACGCCAATTCCCCACAATGGCTGCCGCCCCCGCAAACGCCGCCGGGTCTAACGGCGTCACGCAGCGCCATAATTCTGCGCTTTGGCATTTCGCTTGCAAGACTTTGGAATACCGAAAATGGGCTTGAGCGCGCCGCGCTCGCCGTCAGAACTAGAGGTTTCGCCCAAGGGCAAACGCGAGGACGCTCCGTGCTACAGAAGAACTGGAAAGACTTAATTAAGCCGTCAAAACTCAACATTGCTTCGGGTCGCGAATCAAAGCGTCTCGGAACGATGGTCGCCGAACCACTGGAGCGGGGTTTTGGCCTGACGCTCGGCAACGCTCTACGCCGCGTGCTGCTGTCCTCATTGCAGGGCGCGGCGATCAACAGCGTGCAGATCGATGGCGTGCTGCACGAATTCTCGTCCATCCCCGGCGTGCGTGAGGACGTGACCAGCATTATCCTGAATATCAAGGACATCTCGCTGCGCGTCCATGCCGAAGGCTCGAAGCGCATGGTGCTCAAGAAGGAAGGGCCAGGCGTCGCGACCGCTGGCGATATAGAGGCCGGTTCGGACATCGAAATTCTAAACCCGAAGCATGTCATCTGCACGCTCGACGAAGGCGCATCCATTCGGATGGAATTCACCGCCTCCATGGGCAAGGGCTATATCCCCGCCGAGCAAAACCGTCCGGACGACGCGCCGATTGGCTACATCCCGGTAGACAGCCTTTACAGCCCTGTAAAAAAGGTTTCGTACAAGGTTGGCAACACCCGCGAAGGCCAGATTCTTGACTACGACAAGCTGACGATGGAAGTCGAAACCGACGGTTCGGTGACGCCAGAGGACGCCGTGGCTGTCGCCGCTCGTATCCTGCAGGATCAGCTCTCGATTTTCGTGAATTTCGAGGAGCCGAAAAAGGATGTGGTCGAAGACCGCGTTCCCGAACTGGAGTTCAACGCCGCGCTTCTCAAGAAAGTTGACGAGCTTGAGCTGTCCGTTCGCTCGGCAAACTGCTTGAAGAACGACAACATCGTCTACATTGGTGACCTCATTCAGAAGACTGAAGCGGAAATGCTTCGTACGCCGAACTTCGGTCGTAAGTCGCTGAACGAGATCAAGGAAGTACTAGCCGCCATGGGTCTCCATCTGGGAATGGATGTCACAAACTGGCCGCCTGATAATATTGAAGAACTGGCCAAAAGGTTCGAGGATCACTATTGATAGGCGTAGGTCTTCTGTGATCGAGCCTCAACTTGCCGCTTAAAGCTTTGGAGACTATCTATGCGTCACCGCAATTCAGGGCGTAAGCTCAACCGGACACACTCGCACCGCAAAGCGCTGTTTCAGAACATGGCCGCTGCGCTCATCAAGCATGAGCAGATTATCACCACTTTGCCCAAAGCGAAGGAATTGCGCGGTGTGGTCGAGCGTTACATCACCCTTGCCAAGCGCGGCGATCTACACGCACGTCGCCAAACTGCTTCACGTTTGCAGGATGAGGCGATGGTCAGAAAGCTGTTCGACACGCTTGCGTCACGTTATGAAACCCGCGCAGGCGGTTACACCCGCGTTCTTAAAGCGGGTTTCCGGTATGGCGACAGCGCGCCGATGGCCGTGATCGAGCTGGTGGATCGCGACACGTCCGCCAAGGGTCAGGACTCCGGGCCGCGTCAGGATCAGGGCGAAGAAGAGCGCGTCGCGGCTTGAAATCGTCATGCCGTTATCCATCCGTCCACAATGCCGGTAACATCGAGAGTGGTTTTACGATAGGAACATAGATGCGGAGCTTCAAAGTTTTAGCGCCGTTCGCGTTCCTCTTTTTAGCGCTTTTATACAGCATTAGCCTTAACGCGGCTCCAAGAGATCGCGCGCCGCCGTCTAGTCGCGAGCAGGCGCAGCTTTCGTTTTCGCCAGTCGTGAAAACCGCCGCGCCCGCCGTGGTTAACGTGTACGTCAGCCGCCGGGTGCAGCCAAAAACACCGCTCGTGAACGATCCGTTTTTCCGCCATTTTTTCCGCCAGGATCAGGGCAGACCGGAGCGGGCGCAAAACTCGCTTGGTTCAGGGGTTATCGTTAGCTCTGAAGGTCTAATTATCACCAACAACCACGTCATTCAGGGCGACAGCGATGCGGGGGTTACGGTCGCGCTTGCAGACAACCGTGAGTTCGAAGCCAAAGTTATTCTAAAAGACCAGCGAACCGACTTGGCCGTGCTCAAAATCCAGGATGCGGAGGGTGAATTCCCTTATCTCAGCTTCGGTGATAGCGACGCGCTTGAGGTTGGCGACCTCGTGCTCGCCATCGGCAATCCATTCGGCGTTGGGCAGACGGTGACAAGCGGTATCGTCTCGGCGTTAGCCCGCACCCGTGTCGGCGTCAGTGACTATCAGTTTTTCATCCAGACTGACGCCGCCATCAATCCCGGCAACTCCGGCGGCGCTCTTGTCGATATGGAAGGCAAGCTAATCGGCGTCAACACGGCGATTTTTACCCGTAGCGGCGGCTCGCAAGGAGTCGGCTTCGCCATCCCCGCAAATATGGTGAAGCTGATTGCGGACAGCGCCCTGCAGGGCGGGCGCGTGAGGCGGCCATGGCTCGGCGCCAAACTCGAAGGTGTTTCAACCGATATCGCGCAGGCAATTGGTCTTGACCGCGCCGCGGGCGCCCTTGTCGTCTCCACCATGCCAGGCGGCCCTTCCGAGAAAGCTGGTCTGCGCCCGGGCGACGTGATTTTGATGGTGGACGGCAAGACTGTCACCGATCCACAAACCTTTTATTACTATTTCACCACCAAGGGTTTAGAAGGCTCTGTTAAGGTCGACGTTCTACAGCCCGTAGGACGCAAACGCACCGTTTCGATTTCCCTCATACCCCCGCCCGAAACGATACCGCGTGACGAGCGCACCTTGTCCGGCACGCATCCGTTTGCCGGCGCGCGCATAGCCAATCTCTCTCCCGCAGTCGCCGAGGAATTATCCGCCGATCTGACCGAGGGCGTCGCGATTATCGAAACCGAAGCGTATTCAACCGCACGCCGCGTGGGCCTGCAACCCGGCGACATCATCGCCAGCGTTAACGGCAAGGCGATACGCGCTGTGGCCGAAGTGCAGGCGCTCGTCAACCAGCCCACGAAATTGTGGCGCCTGGTCATCAAGCGGGGCGGACGGGAGTTGCGGACGGTTGTCCGAAGCTGAAGCCATGGAAAAACCCGGGCGATCCAAAAGCGCTGGCAAAATGCAGGACGCCTCGCTGTTTGAAGCGGCGGGCCTCTCACAGTCCATTGCCCGGCCGCTCGCCGAAAGGATGCGGCCGCAAGCGCTCTCCGAGATAGCCGGACAGGATCATCTGGTTGGCGCTGATGGCGCGCTGACACGCATGATCGCCAGCGGCGGCTTGCGATCCATGATTTTCTGGGGGCCTCCCGGCACGGGAAAAACTACGGCGGCGCGTCTCGTCGCGCAAGGTTTGAGCCTCCATTTCGAGCAGCTTTCCGCCATTTTCTCGGGCGTCGCCGACTTGCGCACCGTGTTTGCGGAAGCGCGCGAGCGGCGAGTGATGGGGCAGGGCACGGCGCTGTTCGTCGATGAAATTCACCGTTTTAACCGCTCGCAACAGGATAGTTTCTTGCCGCTGATGGAGGACGGCACAATCATCCTAATCGGCGCGACCACTGAAAATCCGTCATTTGCGCTGAACGGCGCGCTTCTCTCGCGGGCTCAGGTTCTCACCTTCAGACGCCTTGACGATGACGCGCTGGCAGCGCTGATTCAGCGTGCGGAGGGCGCAGAAGCGCGCAAGCTGCCGCTCGACGCCGACGCCCGGGCGCTCCTCATTGGTATGGCGGACGGCGACGGACGCACTCTCCTCAACCTCGCCGAGGAGGTATTTGCCGCCGCCAAGCCCGGCGACGACCGCCCGCGAGACGGTGAAGCGCTCACCCGCCTCGTGCAGCGCCGGGCGCCGCTTTACGACAAAAGCCGCGACGGGCATTACAACCTCATCAGCGCGCTGCACAAGTCCGTGCGCGGCTCCGATCCCGATGCGGCGCTCTACTGGTTCTGCCGGATGATCGACGGCGGCGAAGACCCTCTTTACCTCGCGCGCCGCCTCGTGCGTATAGCGGTGGAGGACATCGGGCTTGCCGATCCGCAAGCCGTGGTGCAGGCAAACGCGGCAAAGGAAACCTATGACTTTCTCGGCTCGCCCGAGGGCGAACTGGCGCTGGCCCAAGCGGTGATTTATCTGGCCAGCGCGCCAAAATCGAACGCGGCCTACGTCGCTTATAAGTCCGCCATGCGCGCTGCAAAGGAGCACGGCTCGCTATCCCCGCCAAAACACATCTTGAACGCGCCGACGAAATTCATGGCGGAGGAGGGGTATGGCAAAGGCTACGAATACGATCACGACGCGGAGAACGCCTTCTCCGGAAGCAATTATTTTCCGGACGAGATGGAACGCCAAGTGTTCTATCAACCATCGCAGCGCGGCCATGAAGCGGAGCTGGAAGTGCGTCTGGCGCAATGGGCCGATTTGCGCCAAAAAAAAGGCTCATAGCATCTGAGTAATAGCAATAATGATAATAAAAAGGCTAACATTATTCACTGTGTTATTTTGGCGACTTTATCTAGTTTTCGCTCCGTTAGCCTCATTTCTCGATACCATTTAACTTAAATCTTAACTAGCCTTACATCGAAGTCGCGCAGGGGAGCAGGCGTGGCTATTTCTGGTGAGGGTGTATTTTATGTTTCGTATTGTACTTTGTTATGCATTAGGCGTTTTTCTAAGTTCAGTCAGTGCAACGCAGGCAGCAGATATATCTTTCAAAGACCCGCCGGTATCTGAAGTTCCGGCTCCGGTAAGCTGGAGCGGTCCTTACGTTGGCATAAGCCTTGGCGGAGCGCAGGGCGATACTGATATTACCGACATTTTCGACTATAACGGCGATCCTAAAGCCGAAAACAGCATTAGCGCGTCGGGTTTTACAGGCGGCGCACAACTCGGTTACAACTTTCAAACGGGTGCGTTTGTTTACGGGGTCGAGGCTGGGATCGGTTACATCGACCTTTCCGGGAGCAAAACGGCCGAGTTGCCAAACCCTACCGGCGATTCGCTCAATGATATCAGCGCCACCTATTCGGTTTCAGGCGATTTGTATGGCGATTTGACCGCTCGCGTCGGTTATGCCGTAGACAACCTGCTTGTTTATGTAAAAGGCGGCGCAGCGGTTACGAACGCTGATTTCAAAGCCCATTATGACGGCGCCAATTGTGTGACGACGGGCATCTGTAAAGGCCCGGCGGGGCCTTCCACCTTCGATTTTGCAAACAGCGAAACGTTATGGGGTTGGACGGCTGGATTTGGGGTTGAATACGCTCTCACCAACGCTGTTTCACTAAAGGCGCAGTATCAGCATTTTGATTTCGGCGGCGCGTCATCCAAATATGCTGGAGATTACTCGTTTCCGTGTTCCGGTGGCGGATGGGAGGGAACCTGTGTTTCAAGGCTCTTCGGCGAGACAGGCGTCTCCACAACTGTGGACACCGTCACTGTTGGCGTAAGCTATCGGTTCAATCCTTAAGAGAAATCGGCCTTAAGAGAAACCGGCCTTAAGAGAAACCGGCCTTAGCGAGTCTCCGCTGCAATGTCCGGAACGATGACTGGCATTGCCAGATGTGCTGCTTCGCCGCACGCATCAAAGTA
>JAWXCE010000082.1:0-12983 GCA_034440495.1 Hyphomicrobiales bacterium
AGCGAACATGGGGCGGAGTGTAAATTGCAATATTTTTGTAGGGTTTCAGCAGGACGCGATCTTCGGCCCATCCATAAATCGGGGCGGAGCGCTCCGCCCAGCGTTTGCCGCCACTCACTCGCACCTGTTTCTCAAAAGTGACAACACGGGCTGGAAGCCTGACTTTGCAGCGTACTTCCCGGCCGTTGATCGTGCGGTACTCCCAGGTATAACCGCCTGCAACACGCTTTTTGACGGTGACGGTTTTGTAAACGGCTGGCGCTTCATGCCACACAGTAGAGCCAGGCTCGACAAGCACGCGGCGGCGGCGCAATCCGTAAACCGAAGGCGTGCGCGCAACCTCGTACAGACCGGGTTCGATCACGTGCCTGTTGCGGAAGGTGCGATGAACGACCGAAGGACGGCCCTTCTCGTAACAAGCGACCGCGCCGCATGGTTCAGCGTTAGCTTCCGTTGCGGGTAGGATTACAAGCGCCGCCACGCCAGCGATGATCGCGGATACAAAAGCCGGAAAAGTCGATGACATGCCAGTTCTCCGTTGCCGATCTTGCAAAAAGCGCAATGCTCGAACAATGCGATGATTTGGTTAGCATAATGATAAGGCTTCGTCGCGGATCGCGATACAGACACTCGTGCAAGAGCTTTTACTTGTTGCGCTGAGGTCACAATCCTAGTCACAGTCAAGTAGATAGCCCACCCGTTCACCCTAACTTGCGGCCCATCATTACCGACATATTCGTTTGATAACTATCATGCGTTCGCTTGCGGAACACACAAGCCCGCAGTAAGCCTCGCTCATTAAGGCCGTGCTAATCGTCCCAACTAAACGCGGAGCGTTTTATGTCCTTGGCCGCACCGTCCACACCCAATGCTGATGTCACGTTTATGGAACGAATTGCGTCAGTCATCGCAGGTAACTCTCCAGGCGACGCCACACTGCTCAACTTTGCAAAGCTTCTGCTTTGCGATGTCGACGACGCAGAAATGCAGACGAGCGCGCCTGAAGAATTGGCCCGACTGGCGGCGGACGCATTTGCGTTCTTTAAAGAGCGCCCGCTTTTCGAGGTGGCCATCAGGATCGTGGATGCTGGCGACCGCAACGGGCGCCACCGCATTTCGGTGATCGAGATTGTGAATGACGACATGCCATACCTGCTTGATACGTTGCTCGCCGAGCTGCGAGACGCAGGCGTCTCGGTGCATCTGGTTGCGCACCCGATCTTGAACGTTGCCCGCGATGCCGGAGGGCGTGTCGTTACTTTCGGAGCCAGCGCGCAAAATGGCGTTAGTGCGGGCCGTGAGAGCTTTATTCACCTGCATACGAGCCGTGTTGATCAAGCGGAAGCGCGGCAGGCGCTGATTGTGCGCCTCCAGACCGTACTGCGAAAAGCCCGCGCGGTTGCCTTCGACAACGCCGAAATGATGGCCCGGCTCAATGCCTGCATCGCAGCTTACGAAAGCGCGCCGCCGCCGCTACCCGTGGACGCCATGGGCGAGGCCATTCACTTCCTTAAATGGATCGCGGCGGGCAACTTCACGCTACTGGGCGCGCGTTCCTATGATTTCGTGGCGGGCGACGGCATGGGCGAGTTGCGCCCCATCGCGTCCTCTGGCCTCGGCCTGTTGCGCGATCCCGAACTAACAGTTCTGCGGCGTGGCGGGGGTGGCGTGAAGCTGACGGCGGAAAGCCGGGAGTTTTTCCTCTCCTCCAGCGCCATCGTCTTCGCGACCGCCAACGCCCGCTCCACAGTCTACCGGCGCGGGCATATGGATTCGATTGGCGTCAAAGCATATTCCGCGACCGGCGAGGTAACAGGCGAAACCCGTTTCGTCGGCTTCTTCTCCACCGCCGCGTTTATCGGCTCGACGCGAAACATTCCGCTGGTGCGGCTCAAAGTGGACAATGTGCTGCGCCGGGCTGGGCATTCGCCTGAAAGCCACTCCGGCAAAACCCTCAGTTATGTGCTGGAAACATTTCCACGCGGCGAACTGCTGCAAATCTCGGACGCGCAACTGCTGGAATGGACAACGGCCATCTCGCAACTGACGCTCAACCCGCGCACGCGCGTTTTCGTGCGCGAGGATGAATTCGGCCGGTTTGTATCCGTGCTCGTTTATGGCCTGCGCGACCGTTACACCAGCTCTGTGCGCGAGAAAATCACCGCGTTTTTCGCCGAAGTTTATGGCGGGACGCTGGCTTACTTCACGCCGTTTTTCCCCGACGGCCCAATGGTGAGATTGCAAATCGTCATCTGGCGCGAGGAGGGAGATCTGCCGCGCTATCCGCAAGCGCACCTGGAAAAAGAAATCGAGAATATCGTCCGCACGTGGCGCGATGAACTCTCTACGCAGCTCCAGCTTTATTATGGTGATGGCGCCTCGCCGCGCATTGCGAAATATCTGGCGGCGTTCCCGGCAGGCTATGAGGACACGACGCGCCCGACCCGCGCTATCGAGGATATTCAGCGGCTCGAAGGGTTGACAGCCGAAAATCCAACCGCCATTGACATTTTCAGCGATGCGGATGGCGCTACCAACCGCCTGCGCGCCACGCTATATCAGTTGGACGAGCCTATTGCCCTTAGCCGCCGCGTGCCAATTCTGGAAAACCTGGGCTTCAAGGTCATATCCGAACGCACGTTCGAGCTGTCGCCCATGATGTCCGGCGCGCCGCGCCCAGTGTTCCTGCACGACAGCGTCATAGAAACTACAAGCGGCGCGGCCATCCTGTTCAAGGAGCATGAGAACCGGCTGGAGCATGGGTTTCTCGCCATATGGCGAGGACACGCCGCGAACGACACGTTTAATGGCCTGATGCTGAACGCGCGCATCGACTGGCGTGAGGCGGCGCTGATGCGGGCGTATGGCGCTTATCTGCGCCAGACAGGCGCGCCGTTCGATTTGCCCAAGCAAGGCGAGATTTTAAACAAGCACGGCGAGATCGTCAGCGATCTGGTCGAAATATTCCACGCCATGTTCGACCCCGCGCGCGGCTTGAGCGTGGATGATAGAAAAATCCAGGCCGCAAAACTCGCCGCCTGGGTTCTGGTTAAGCTTGAGGACGTGCCCTCTATCGAGGAAGACCGGGTGCTACGGCATTTCCTGAACCTTATCCGCTCAACGCTGCGCACCAATTTCTATCAACGCAACGACGGCGGTGGCTTGCCCGAAACCATCGCCTTCAAGCTGCGCAGCGAGAAAGTGGAGGGGCTGCCATCGCCGAAGCCCTACGCCGAGATTTTCGTCACCAGCCCACGCTTTGAGGGCGTGCATTTGCGCGGCGGCCCCATCGCGCGCGGCGGCCTGCGGTGGAGCGACCGCGCACAGGATTTCCGCACCGAAGTGCTGAGTTTGGCCAAAGCGCAGCAGGTTAAAAACACCGTTATTGTGCCGCAGGGCGCAAAAGGCGGCTTCGTGCCGCGCAATTTGCCCGTCGCGCGCGACGCAATGCTGGCGGAAGGCGTGGCATGCTATAAATCCTTCATCGCAACGCTGCTCTCCATCACGGATAATCTGGTGGATGGCGCCATCGCGCCGCCGCCCCGCGTCGTGCGCCACGACGGGGACGACCCTTACCTGGTGGTTGCGGCAGACAAGGGCACGGCGACATTCTCTGACATCGCCAACGGCATCGCGCTTGAGCACGGCTTCTGGCTGGGCGACGCTTTCGCCTCCGGCGGTTCGGTCGGCTATGACCACAAGAAGATGGCAATCACCGCACGCGGTGGCTGGGAGGCGGTGAAGCGCCACTTCCGCGAGATGAACGCGGATATTCAAACCACGCCGTTCCGCGTCATCGGCGTAGGCGACATGTCGGGCGACGTGTTCGGCAACGGAATGCTGCTTTCCCGCGCCATCAAACTCGTCGCCGCATTCGACCACCGCGACATCTTCCTCGACCCCGATCCGGACACGGAGACAAGCTGGGAGGAGCGCAAGCGCATGTTCGACTTACCGCGCTCAAGCTGGCAAGACTATAACCGCGCTCTGATTTCGTCCGGCGGCAGTGTGTTCAGCCGCAACGTGAAGTCTATCGATTTGCCGTTGCAGGCGCAGGCATTGCTCGGCCTACCCAGCCCAGCCACGCCCAACCAGATCATGAATGCCATCCTCAAAATGCAGACGGATTTGCTGTGGTTCGGCGGCATCGGCACCTTCATTCGCGCTACCACAGAGACGAACGAACAGGCTGGCGACCGCACCAATGACACCATCCGAGTGACCGCGCTGGAGGTGCTGGCGAAAGTGATCGGCGAAGGCGCCAACCTCGGCCTCACACAGAAAGCGCGCATCGAGTTCGGGTTGAACGGCGGGCGCATCAACACTGATGCTATCGATAACTCGGCGGGCGTGAACTCTTCCGACTTCGAGGTGAACATTAAAATCGGCCTCGCCTCCGCCATGGCCTCCGGAAAACTCACGCTGGAGGATCGCAATGTTTTCCTCGCCAGCATGACCGATCAGGTGGCCGACAGCGTGCTGCGCAACAACTATCTGCAAACGCTAGCAATTAGCCTGGGCGAGCGGCGCGGGATGGACGATCTGGGCTTCCAGCGTCGCCTGATGCAAAAGTTTGAGGTCGCGGGCCTGCTCGACCGCAAACTTGAGGGCTTGCCGTCCGATGGCGAGTTGGCCGAGCGCCGGATGAAGGCGCAACCGCTCACTCGGCCGGAGTTGGCCGTGCTACTTGCCTATTCTAAAATCGACCTGAAGCGCGAAATTCTCGCCTCACATGTGCCGGACGATCCTTATCTGTCGCAGGAACTCAGCAACTATTTCCCCGCCGCTATGCGCGAGCGCTTTGGCGAGGAAATCGCCGCGCATCGCCTGCGCCGCGAAATTGTCGCGACGGTGCTCACGAATGACATCATAAACTGCGGCGGCTCGACCTTCTCGGTTCGGCTCGCGGATGAAACGGGTCACGAGCCGGAAACCATCGCCTATGCCTTCGCCGCCGCCATGGGCGTTTTCGGCATGGCGTCAATGTATAACGCCATTGATGCTCTGGATGGCAAAGTCGACGGCGGTAGGCAGCTCGCGCTCTATCACACCGTGCAGGACGCGCTGCGCCAGACGACCGCGTGGTTCCTACGACACGGACGGTTCGAGTTGGGGCTGACGAAAGTCATAGAAGCATACCGCGATGGCGTTCACCGCATGGCGACGACGCCCGCGCTAAATGGAAACGGCGAAGCGGCGGCCCGGAGTGAGATGTTCGCCGCTTGGGGCGCGTCCGAGGCTTTGGCTGGTAAGCTGGCAAAGTTGCCCGACCTGGCGAAAAGCCTGGAGATCGTGTTGACCGCGCAAACGCTCGGACAGGATGAGGCCGCCGTTGGCCGCGCCTTCTCCGAAACGGAAAGCTATTTCCGCCTGGATGAGTTGCGCGCGCGCAGTGTAGCGCTCGGGCAGGGCGACCACTTCGACCGGCTCGCAGTAAACGGGACCCTGGAAGCGCTGGCTGGCGTGCAGCGCGCCATCGTGACGAATGCCATCCGCGCGAACAGCGGCGTCGCGAGTTTTGCTGCGTGGCTAGAGGCGAACGCGAGCAAGGTGGCGCGTGTGCGGAAAAACATCAGCGAAACACTGGACGCCGGTGAGTTGACACTGGCGAAACTAACCGTGGCGGCGTCGCATCTGCGCGATCTCGGATGATATGGAGCGTGCTGCGGCTCTTGAACGCGACCGCGAATGCGGTAGGCTAAATCATGGCCATAGTCGCTCCCGCTGCCTCCGAACCCAAATCAAACTCGCTCGCACTCACCGGCTGGATAATGTTCGATTGGGCGGCGCAGCCGTTTTACACGCTAGTATCCACATTCCTGTTCGCGCCATATTTCGCCAATGTGTTCATCGGGAACCCCGTGCAGGGGCAGGCGATGTGGGCCTACGCAGCCGCCGTATCCGGGCTAGCCGTTGCCGTGCTCTCACCAATTTTGGGCGCCATCGCCGACCGCACGGGCGGCCTGAAGCGCTGGATTTTCGCGTTCTCGCTTGTATTCGTCGCGGGACAGATGGCGCTATGGGTGGCCGCGCCCGGCGCTGACGCTAGCGCCGTATGGATCGTGCTGCTTGCTATCGTGGCTGTCAGCATGGCGGGCGAGTTTTCCGCCGTGTTCAACAATTCGCTCATGCCTGCGCTCGTCGGGCGCGATGGGCTTGGGCGCCTTAGCGGCTTCGGCTGGGCGGCGGGTTATGTCGGCGGGCTTATTGCGCTCATCATCATGGCGGGCTTCGTAGTGAGCAATCCGGCGACGGGTAAATCGATGCTTGGCCTCGATCCGCTCATCCCGTTCAGCGCCGCGCGGGAGGCGGACCGGCTTGTCGGCCCATTCTCCGCGCTGTGGTTTGCGGTGTTTATAATCCCGTTTTTCCTGTTTACGCCGGATATCCCCGTGCGGCCCGGCGCGAGATGGAGACAAGCCGCGCGTGACGGCGTCGCCGATTTATGGCGCACCATTCAGAATGTGCGGGATTACAGGGAGATCGCGCGCTTCCTGATTGCGCGGATGCTCTACACGGACGGCCTCGCCGCTATTTTTATCTTCGGGGGTATCTACGCCTCGGCGATTTTTGGCTGGGGGGCATTCCAGCTCGGCATGTTCGGCATTATTCTCAGCATCGCAGCGGCGGCGGGTGGTTTCGCAGGCGGATTTCTCGACGACCGTTTTGGCGCGAAACCCGTCATCCTGAGCGCGCTGGTGCTGCTGATCGCAGGCGCCACGGGTGTGTTGTCGATCGACGCGGATTCGGTGCTGTTTGGCGTGCCCGTAGAGCGGGCGGATGGCGGCGCGTTTGCCGGGCAAGGCGAGCGGCTTTACATCGCCTTCGCCATCCTCATTGGCCTCGCGTCTGGCCCGTTGCAGGCGTCCAGCCGCAGCCTCCTCGCCCGCATGGCGCCGCCGGAGCGGATGACGGAGTTTTTTGGGCTGTTCGCATTTTCTGGCAAGGTGACGTCATTCATGGCGCCGCTCGCCATCGCCGCGGTGACGCAGGCAACCGGGAGCCAACGCCTCGGGATTTCCGTGGTGCTCATTTTCCTGGCCGCAGGTTTCTCGCTGATGGCGACGGTCAAAACAAGCTGACGGCAAGCCGCTTAGACCGTCGTGCGTTTGATCGTATGCATATCGTCGTCGCGAGGCGGCTTTTTGCTGCCGTGACAATCAAAACAGTGTCAGACCAAAGGCTGGATTGCTTCACTCCGCTCGCAAAGATGTTGATTTCGATTTGAGCCCACCGCTCTAATGAATGTCTATTTCTCTGTCAGCTTCAGTTCGATGCGGCGGTTGCGGCGGAGGTCGTCCTCGCCAGAGCCGGGCCGCAAGGGTTGGAACTCCCCGAAACCGGCGGCGACGAGCCGGTTGGCGGGCACGCCGCGCGTCATAAGATATTTCACAACCGAGATGGCGCGGGCGGAGGAAAGCTCCCAATTCGAAGGGAAAGTCGGGCTTGCGATGGGCCGGATGTCGGTGTGACCGTCGATGCGTAGCACCCAGCTTACCTCCGGCGGGATCTTGCCCTCAAGCTGTTGCAATGCCTGCCCTAACTTGTCGAGTTGCGCGAAACCTTCCGGGTTCAATTCCGCCGAGCCGCTGTCGAAAAACACCTCGGCCTGGAACACGAAACGGTCGCCGACAATCTGGATGTCGTCGCGGTCGCCCAGCACTTTGCGCAATTCGCCGAAAAACGTGGAGCGATATTGCGAAAGCTCCTGCACGCGCCGGGCGAGCGCCACGTTCAGGCGTTGACCAAGATCGGCGATGCGCGTCTGGCTGTCCTTGTCGCGTTTCTCGGATACGTCCAGGCTATCCGCAATGGCCGCCATCTGGCGCCGCAACGCTGCGATTTGCTGGTTCAGCAACTCGACCTGCGCCTGAGCTTGCGCCGAAAGCTGTTTCTGCTCGTCCAACTGCCCGGTTAGGCCGGAGATGCGCGCATCCGCAGATGAGCCCTTGTCACCTTCTGCACTTAGCAAGCCTTGCAGGCGTTTGCGATCGGCCTCGGCTACACTTAACGTAGCGGAAAGAGAGGCAAGCTCTTCCTCGGAACTTTTCTTGCGCCCGGTTTCCAGCGCTAGCAGGCTCGTGAGCTGCGAAATCTGAATTCTAAGCTTAGAGAGCGCTGAATCCTTGCCACTCGACTCTTGACTAACAAAAAACTGCGCCACCATAAATAGCGACATCAGAAACGTGACGACAAGCAGCAGTGTCGACAGCGCATCGACAAAACCTGGCCAGTAATCGATTCCGGCGTGACGGCGACGTCCTCCGCGCGCAATGGCCATTGTCCGCTCCTATGCTTCGTGTCGTTTAAACATCGCGCTTGGGGGCGCGGGCGACAATATCGCGCAACACTGTGGCCAGTTTATTCTGGTCGCGCAGCACGGATGTCAACTCGGCCTGCTGCTGCGCTTGCTCCTCGACCCACTCGCGCACAACCTTCTGCTCCGCGCGCATCTGCTTCACGAGGCCGTCAATGCCCCGGGACAGTTCCTTTAATGTCTCGCTGTCGTTGTTCCGCCCCGCGCCCTGCTCGAACTTGTCGCCCATCTCCGTGATGCTGCGCTGCATGTCGAGAAGTGCAAAGCGCAGTTGCGCTGGCGATCCCTGATTGTTCGAAGCCGTCTCTGGCGACATCTCGGTGATGCCGGACAGCCATTCTTCCAGCTCGTTATAGAAGCGGTTTTGCGCCTGGCTTGCCTGCAAATCGAGGAAGCCGAGAATAAGCGATCCGGCGAGGCCGAAAAGCGAGGCAGAGAATGCGGTGCCCATGCCGTCTAACGGTTTCTGCAAACCGGTTTTCAGTTCGTCGAAAACCTGATTGCTGTCACCGCCGTTTGCGTTCAGAGAGCCTATCACGCCGCTGACGGACTGAATGGTTTCCAGCAGACCCCAAAATGTGCCGAGCAGCCCGAGGAAAATCAGCAGTCCAACCAGATAGCGTGTCGTTTCCCGCGTTTCGTCGAGGCGCGAGGCGATGGAGTCGAGGATCGAGCGCATGGCGGCGGTGGAGATTGCGGCTGTGCCCTGGCGGCGGCGCAGCATGGTCGCCATAGGCGCCAGCATTACGGGCGCGCGCTCCATGGCGAGGCCGGGATCGGAGATGCGGAAATTGTTCACCCAGCGGATTTCCGGGTAAAGCCGCAGCACCTGCTGAAGCGCAAAAATAACGCCAAAAAAAAGAACGCCGAGAATAAGACTGTTCAGACCAGGGTTAGCTTTGAAATTTGTTAATATCTGATCGTAGAGGATAACTCCTAGAAAACCGATAAGAACGATGAATAAAAACATCCGCCACAAGAACACTCCGGGCGATGAAAGCGTTTTGTAATAGGTTGGTTTCGACATGTGACCGCGTTCCGCTGACGCCCCTGTTTGAGGCTTTCTTGACGTTCTGCATTCGTCTCCGCCCCTTATAGGCAAAAATTGTATGCGGCGGCAAACGGCAAGTGCGGAGAGAGGCGAAAGTTCGGATTTCAGTTAAGGCTAGGCGCTAGCACGCACCAGTGCGGTGAGGTTCTTCTGGATGGATTCATTGCCAGCGATAATTGTCCCGGTTTTGAGCATCGCCGCGCCGCCGTCCGCATCGGTCACAAAGCCGCCCGCCTCGCGCACCAGCACAATGCCAGCCGCCATGTCCCAAGGCTGAATGCCGCGCTCCCAGTAGCCATCGAAGCGCCCTGCCGCAACCCAGGCAAGATCGAGGGCCGCCGACCCTGTGCGTCGGATACCCGCCGCCGCGCCCATCACGGATTTCAACTCCCGCAGTGATCGCTCGTGCCCCTCTTTGCCGCGATGGGGAATGCCGGTGACAATCACGGCGTCATCAAGGCTGTTGCGCGCGGCAACACGCAAACGGCGCTGGTCATTGAGATAGGCACCTTTGCCGCGTTCGGCTGCATAGACGTCTCCGGTGGCGGGATTGTAAATTAGGCCGGCTACAAGTTCGCCGTCGCGCTGCAAGGCGATTGAAATGGTGAATAGCGGGATGCCATGCAGGAAATTGGTGGTGCCGTCAAGCGGGTCGACGATCCAGCAATGGGTTTTATCTGGCCCCTCGACCAACCCGCGCTCCTCCATCAGGAACGAATAGCCGTGGCGAGCTTTCGCCAGTTCCTCATAAATGATTTTCTCCGCTTTATGATCGGCCGCGGAGACAAAGTTAGCGGGGCCTTTCAAGGAAACCTGAAGATTTTCCACCTCGCCAAAATCGCGGGCAAGGCTTTTGCCCGCCTTGCGCGCGGCGTTCATCATCACGGTCGTAAGCGCCGAAGCGGCCATGGCGGTTCCTCTCGGTTGCGATTACGGAAGGCCGCAAGCGTTACTTCGTATCTGGTGCATGGGTTGTGGTATTTGAAGCGCCCGCTACTCCGCGCGGCGGATATACGTCATCTCATTGGTGTCTACGAGCACGCGCTCGCCCGAGCCGACGAAAGGCGGTACAAGAATGCGAATGCCGTTTTCCAGCATGGCGGGTTTAAACGACGATGCGGCCGTTTGACCTTTCACAACCGGGTCAGCCTCAGTGATCCGCAGTGTGACCTGATCGGGCAGCGACACGCCAATGGAGCGGCCCTCGTGGCTTTCCACCATCACCGTCATGCCCTCTTGCAAGAACGCGGCCCGCTCGCCCACGAAATCCTGTGGGATTTCGAGTTGCTCGTATGTTTCTGAATCCATGAACACCAGCATGTCGCCCTGAACATACAGAAACTGGTAATCTTTCTGCTCCAGCCGCACGCGATCTACCGCCTCTGATGACCGGAATCGCTGGTTTAGCTTGGTGCCGTGAATGAGGCTTTTCAGCTCGACCTGGTTGTAGGCTGGACCTTTGCCAGGCTTCACTGCCTGCGTTTTTACCGCGATCCAGATGTCGCCTTCATATTGAATGACGTTACCAGGTCGAATTTCATTGCCGTTAATTTTCATGGGAGCGGTCTGTTTTTGATTGAATACCTATAGCATGTTAGGGCGCTTTTCACCCGCCCTGTCAAGCGCCACAGCGAAGCCCGAGAGGCTCATTCCAGGGACAACCTCATACCTTCACGAGGCCCACATGGCGCTTTATGACCTCAATGTCGCCGGACATCCGATCAATTGAGGTCTGCATTGATCCCATACGAACCTCTAACAAAGTTGTGCGAAGAGCTAATTCCTTTACGTCTGTTTTTATCACTAAAATCTCGGATTTCATTTCCGAAACATCGGACTTGATTTCCGAAACATCGGACTTGATTTCCGAAACATCGGACTTGATTTCCGAAATTTCGGACTTGATTTCCGAAATTTCGGCGCGAATTTCCTTTAGAATTTCTAAAGTCAGGTCACGTGGCTGATCTGGCATGAACTACATCTTTCGCCGTTCTATTTGTAAACTAGAACTAACCAACGCTTTAGGCAAGCTATCGAACTTTAAGCGATCCGGCCGCCCCGCATCTCCAGCACGCGGTCGGCGAACTTGGCGGCGAGGTGCGGCTGGTGCAGCGTGCACAGGATGGCGAGGCCGCGCGTTTTGCACAGGGCGTGCATGAGTTCGAGCACCTGCGCGGCGGTGTCGGGGTCGAGGCTGGCGACGGGTTCGTCGGCGAGTAGAATGCGGCTTTCCTGCGCAAGCGCCCGCGCGATGGCGACGCGCTGCTGCTGTCCGCCGGAGAGCGTATCGGCGCGCTGATCGGTTTGCCGCTCAAGCCCCACAGCCGCCAGCGCAGCCCGCGCCCGCTCAATGTCATCGCGCGAAAACACGTTTGACGCGACGCGCCAGCAGGACGCCACACCCAGCCGCCCGGCCAGTACATTGGCGAGCGCGGAGCGGCGCCGGATCAGATTGAATTGCTGGAAAACCACACCGATCTCGCGCCGCGCGTGTTGCAAGGGACCGCCGGATAAAGGGTGAAACGCTTTGCCACCGAGATGGATTTCCCCGGCATCAGGTTCGGTGAGGCGCGTCAGGCAGCGGAAAAGCGTGGTTTTGCCCGAGCCACTAGCGCCCAGCACCGCGACGAACTCTCCCGGCGCCAGTGAAAGGGAGGCGTCCTGCAGCGCCGCCGCATCCCCGAATTTTTTCGACAGCCCGCGCGCGCTCAGCACCTCGCTCATAACAGTCTCCGCCGCAGCCACGCGCTGAACGTGTCGATACTCGTCACCATCACGAGGATAATGAGGATGATGGTTAGCACACGATCGAATGCCAGCAGGTCGATGCTGTTTTTCAACTCCTGCCCAACGCCGCCCGCGCCGACGATGCCGAGCACTGTCGAGGCGCGCACGTTGAACTCCCACATGTAGAGCAATATCGAGGTTAGCGCTGGCAGCACGTCCGGCAGCAGCGCGTAGGTGATGACCTTGAATCGGCTGGCGCCGCTCATGACCGCCGCCTCCAGCGGCCCCGGCTCTGCGCTCTCGATCGCCTCGGCCCAGAGCTTGGCGAGCGACCCTGCAGTGTGAAGCGCCACCCCGAGCACGCCCGCGAATGGCCCCAGCCCCACCGCCGCCACGAAAATGAGAGCGAACACGAAGCTGTCGATGCCACGCAGCGCGTTCAGCAGCCACCTTGCTGGATAGTACATCCATCCGCCCGCTGATGTGTTCCGCGCCGCAAAAAAGCATAAGGGAGCCGCAATCATAGCGCCGAACGACGTGCCGACAGTCGCGATGGCGACGGTTTCCGCCGCACGCAGCAGAAGGTCGTTCAAATCGCTTAGGTCCGGCGGCCACGCGCGCGCAAGCCAGTTCGCCAGCCTCGGCAGCCCGTCGACCAGCTTGCTGACGCTGACTCCGGAAACGTTCAGAAAAAACGTGTAAAACGCGGCGCCGATCAGGAGGAGCGCGATGAATCGCAATCTCCCCCACTGGAGCGGCGCTTTCACCCGGTCATTGGCGCGCTTCTCCGTCATTATTTCTGTTTGATCTTGCCAACGGCGATGCCCGCGTCCTCGATCAGCTTGTAACTGGCGTGGCTGCCGTCAACCCAGCCTGTATAGCGGGGCG
>JAWXCE010000083.1:0-8385 GCA_034440495.1 Hyphomicrobiales bacterium
ACCATAAACCAGTGTTCTAGCACAGCGAGAGCCATCAACGCCGCGACTAGCAGGTAGCCCGCCACCTCAAACGGTGCTTTCTCCGGCGCTGCAGCGCCGACGAAAAGCTGAACCGTAATCATTGTCGCGGCCGTAATGGAGAAAGGGAAAAGCAGGTTCATAGGCCTATTTTTAAAGTAGGTTTTCAAAAACTGTAGATTTTCCGGCAAAAATTCTTCCGTGAGGTTAGGAACGCCAAGGAAAACATTCAGCTTGGCGGAAATCCGCATGCCCCACAACGCTGCGAACGTCCAAAGAGCAACCTGATTTGCGCTTTCCCATACAAGTGCGATAACCGCAAATCCCGTAGCAGCGATGGCCAGTTCGTGGTGAATGAGGGTTTCGCTGGCGTAAATGAAACGTCGCCAACCGCTGCAGTTCTCCGGGCAAACGCTGCGGCGGGAGCCGGTGATGAAGCCCATGAGAAAGCTCATCTCGTTCCAGCCCCATAGCAGAAGCCCGCAGGTGAACCCGAGGTAGGCGCCTGTTACGGATGTATCGCTGCGAGTCGCCCACACGCCGTAAATCGCCGCGATGGCAACCAGAGTTGCACCGAGCATGCTCCAGCGGAAGGTGCTTCTAGGCAGCCCATCAAGGTATATGACCGCGCCGGTGCTGAACCACCATATGAACAGCGCAAATCCTATCGGTGCAGCGTATTCCAACACTGAAAGCCGCCTCTCATTACCAGGTGGGGGCTAAACGCACGCTTCCCGGTATTTCATTAGGGATAGGCCGCATAAAATAAAGCCGGATGAAGTTAACCGCGACGGCGCCTTTTAGGGACGTGCGGCGCAACCAGCCGCTAATGCCAGGCTGGTTTTTCGCGGTGTCGATCGCTTCAGCGATGACCCGGAGTTTGTCTAGCCGCTCGCGGAAAATTGGGTTGTCTATGTCCAGCTCGACCGGGAAAACTTGCCGCGAAATGTCGGTAGTGATGCGGAACACCTTGTAATCATAGTCAGTAGGATTGACGCCCAGCGCTTTGTGGAACTCGGGCCGCTGATGATCGCGAACATACATGGTGGCGAACACGGCGAGCAGGAAAAACCGCACCCAAAGCTTGTTTACGCCCGTCAGCAGGTTTGGATCGGCGCGCATCAGCAGTGCAAACGCTTCACCATGCCGGAACTCGTCATTGCACCATTCCTCGAACCACTTAAAAATCGGGTGAAAGCGATTGTCCGGGTGCTTTTCCAGATGACGGAAGATGGTGATGTAGCGTGCGTAGCCGATTTTCTCGGATAGGTACGTAGCGTAGAAAATGAACTTCGGCCGGAAGAATGTGTATTTTTTCGACTTGGTTAAAAAGCCCAGGTTGACGCCGATGCCAAGTTCTTTCAGCGCGTCGTTGATGAAGCCGGCGTGACGGGCTTCGTCGCGGCTCATGTAGGTGAACAACTCGATGATGTCGGGGTTTTTGCCGCGTTTTTTCATCTCGGCGTAAAGCACGCAACCCGAAAATTCCGCTGTCAGCGAAGATACGAGAAAATCCACGAACTCCTTCTGCAATCCGGGCGGCAGGTCAGCCAGGGAGATTTTATTCCAGTTCTCGTTGCGTTTAAAATGGCGCTTGTTCGGGTCGCTCTTCATCTCAGCAATGAGCTGATCCCATTCGGTGCGCACCGAAGACACGTCGATTTTGTCCAGTGCGTCGAAATCGGTGGTGTAAAAGCGTGGGGACAAAGGCGTGTCCTCCACCGCCGCGCGGGTGGTCTCGTTGATAATATGACTTGCGGCCACATGCGGGATGGGAGCGTTCATAATTCTCTCTTTTCCGAAAAACTGAATTCGCAGAGTTCCATGAACTCAAGATCGCCTGTCAATCTCGTCCAGATACGCTCCACCCATGTGGCGCGTATCACAGTTGCGCGGCGATTGATGGTGACTTTTTCGCCGTAAGGCACTTTTATGGCTTCGCCATGCACGATAACCTCATCGCCAGGCTGGATTTTAATCCCGTCGCCCAGCTCCACATGTGCGTGAAGGCTCTCGAAAGTGTGTGAGATTTCCACAGTGCAGGGGGCCTCTACACGGGCGCGTGCCAGCAGTCCAGAGATCATTGCGACTTCCCCTTCTCGGAGATTAAATAGGCAATCGAACGTGCGTTGCCTTCGCCAAATGCGCGCAGATTGATGCGCAAGCCAGTCGATGGATCTTCTAGCATTACGCTATTGTCGCTCAAAGCGACAAGCCTGACAGGCGGTTCCAAGCCAACCTTGTTCAGCCGCCGCTGACGAGCGATCGAGCGCATTGCGACCCTGATAAAACCATTCGCGCCCGGCGGTATCTCGTCGATTACGGCTCCTGTGGTGGCATCCTGAACGCTAATGCCTCCTCCGGGCAAATCCTTAAGGAGAATCTCTCGGGTTTGTACCACTTCAGCGTCTGTTTTGAACGTGGGTTCAATTCCGCCGAGACGTGCAGCTATGACCACCATAATGGTAAAAGCGAGCAGTGCGCCGACTGCATAAAGCGGGAGAGTTGGGAACGGCGGCTTTTTCTTTGTGTCAGTCATGCCGGGTACCTTGTTATGCAGCAGCCATATTGCGTTGATCTGAACTGAGTACCCGCAATTTACCTCGAACAGATTCCGATGTAACGTTTCCATTGCTTGCATGCGCGGAAAGCGCGGAAGACAATATAGCCGCGACCTTGGCGGCATCAGGCACGCAGCGCAGCATAGGCTCTGGTCTCGCCAATCGCCAAGGGCGGGCGTGCGGCCACAAATGCAAATAGGCAACTTTACCGTCGCCGTTCAAACTCAGCGGTATGTCGCCCGTTTCGTCGGCATATGTCCGAAGGCCGACCGAAATAATGACCTTGTATGGCAGGTTCACAGTCTTGGAAATCGCAGCGCCGATGCGCATTACGACACGTCTGTTCGTAATTGTGTAGATCGTCGTCCGGGCGACCCACCATGCCATAAATGCAAGAATAGCCATGGTTGCTAGACCCAGCGGCAAAACCGACGTGATATCGGACGCCGCCTTCGTCAGGGTTTCGCCATTGTACAAGCCCACGCTTACGCGAACGGCGATAAGTGCGGTGAAATAAAACCCGGCGGTTCCCACATAAAATACCCGTCTGGACAGAGACCACCAATCTGGCGCCCCCTGCCATAAAATGTGTTCCCCCTCGGGCAGCCGCTCGGGCAGCCCGCGAGGGATTTCGGATGTCGTGGTCTCACTCATAAAAGCGGCTCCGAGCGTTGTGGCGTGGCATAGAGATATCCGCCGCCATAATACGCGCAAATCTTGTCTTCTTCCAGCAATGTGACCTGATCAGGATTTTTCAGCGTGGGGACGTTTACAAACTGCCGCCCCAGAATGGCGTTTACATAAACCTCGCCAGCGCGCTTGCTCACATCGCAAAAGGGCATGGGCAGCAGCACGGTTTTTGGGGTGGCGCTGTTGACCTTAATCTCCAGATACCGGATCACGGTTTCAGCGCGATCAACCCAGACGTCGGTGACTTCCCCGCCCACTTCACGGTCGGCGCCAATAACCTGCATGCCGCGTGGATCGGCGTCGCGGCTTTCCAGGAAATACCCGGAATCGGCGCGCATCGGCACCAAGCGGTTGTGGCCCTCGCCATAAACGTCCGGAGTGTCGACACGGTCGGCATAAGCGCCTGGGCCGATCGCTGCAAGCATTGGGTCGCCATTTGGAGTGAGCGGCGCGCCGGGCCATGGATCGATAGGCGTTCCCTTTGGCATGGGTTGTGGCGCTTCCAGGCGAGGTGCATACGATATTACGCCCGCTTCCGTGGTAAAGCTTTTTGGCGTTGCCATGAAAACCACGCCGGGATTTTCGATAAAGCCGTCTTCGGACTCAAGAGGATAACCCTCGCGGCGGTCTTCCCGGCGCAGGTAAAATATAAGTCCAGCAAAAAATATCCAGAAGGCGTAGAGAACGATCTGGGCAACGTCGATAGTGCCGATTACTTCTGTCATGGGAGCCTCCGTTATCCTTTTTCGTTAGCCGGGAAATTCAGCGAGACCGAAGCGTTGTTGCGTTTCAGTCTTATAGACACTGCTGCGCACCAATGGCCCGATGGCTACAAGGGTCGCAAATAATAAAGCTACTTCGATGTGATAGACGATCATATAGCCTGCCGACGCATCGTGCAGCGCCGCGCCTAGCGAACCTTGTGAGGCAAGGCCCGATACGATGTCCCGGATGGCGCCGCCAAGGGCAATGGCGACGCCCGCAGCGGTGGCGTTAACCGCTCCCCAGGCGCCGAGCGCAATGCCGCTCAAACCATTCTGCGCTAGACTCATGGCGGCTGTCAGCATACCGACCGCGAACAGGCCTCCGCCAAACCCGATGAGGGTGGCGCCGGCCCGAAACAGCCAGGCGGAGTCTAGCGGCGCCGCAAAAATAACGGCCGAAAATGCAGCAAGCCCGGCAAGCACTCCCAAACTCGATATGCGATATGGATCGGAACCGCGCCCTAACATACGTGCGGCCAACGCAAAACCGACAAGCGAGCCCAACGCGGTCAGCGCTGTCAGCGCGGTCGTGGCGCTGACAGATAGTTTCAGGATTTGCGCACCGTAAGGCTCCAGCAAAACATCCTGCATACTGAACGCCGCAGCGCCCAAGCCCACCGCGACCAGCACGCGCACGGAGCGTCCATGCCTCGTGAAGTCGCGCCATGTCTGCCGAAAGGTGATACGAGGCGTGTTATGCGCGGTCAAAGCCGGGTCGCGCGCTTCCTGTTTCCAGAGCGCGGCGAGATTAAACACCATAGTGACGACGGCCGCAGCCTGAATGACCTGAATAAGCTTGAGCGGATTAAAATCTTGCAACAGCAGCCCGAAAATCGCCGCGCTGGCCGCCATGCCAACCAGCAGCATCACATATAACAGCGCGACAACCCGGGGGCGCGCATCGGGCGGCGCCAGGTCAGTTGCAAGGGCAAGGCCAGCCGTTTGCGTCGTGTGCAACCCAGCGCCGACGAGTAGGAACGCGAGGGCGGCTCCAGCCTGGCCTATCCAAGCCGGGCCAGTCGTGTCGCCCGACAGCAGGATCAGCGCGAACGGCATAATGGCGAGACCGCCGAATTGCAGCATCGAACCGAACCAGATGTATGGCCCGCGACGCCATCCGAGATAGGAGCGGTGGTTATCGGACTTGTATCCAATCAGCGCCCGGAATGGCGCGAACACCAGCGGCAGCGACACCATGAGCGCCACCAGCCACGCAGGCATATTCAATTCAACGATCATGACGCGGTTCAGCGTGCCATTCAGCAGCGCGACGGCCATTCCGACCGACACCTGGAACAGCGACAGCCGCAGCAGGCGGCTCAGGGGCAGCTCCACAGTTGCCGCGTCGGCGAACGGCAGAAACTGCGTGCCGACCTGCATCCAGCTTTTCGTGAAGACGTCGCTTATGCGGCTCATGCCTTGCGCAACTCCAGAGCTTGGGAGGTATAGAAGCCGTTCACGATGCGTTGCGTGCGCCCCACCTGCCATCCGCGCAAGTTGGCGTCCTCGCCGATTTTACGCTCAAGCGAGCCGCCACCCACCGGCACGATTGCAGGCGCCCGGTCGGCGCGTGGAAACAGGAGGCCGACATTGTGCATGACCGTCAGCAGCGGCGTGCGCGGCGCGAAGGTGAATACGAACGAGCCCGACGTGCGCGGTGCAACGCCTGACAGCACCCGGACGATATCCTTTGCGTCGTAATGAATGAGGGAGTCCATAGCGACGACATGGTCGAAATGTCCAAGCTTCGCATCCATCATGTCGCCGACATGAAACTCGATGGAGCCGCCGTTAAGGTCTTCGGGCGCGCGCTCCCGCGCAAGCGCCACCAGCGTCGCCGAAAGGTCGATGGCAATCACGTGCGCGCCTCGCCGCGCTGCCTCGATGGCGAGGGCGCCGGTGCCGCAGCCCGCATCGAGCAAGCGCTTGCCGCGCAGGTCGGCAGGAAGCCAGTCGAGCAGCGTCGCCCGCATCCTATCCCGGCCGGCGCGCACGGTCGCGCGAATGCCGCTGACGGGCGCATCGGAGGTGAGCTTCGCCCACGCGTCGGACGCGGTGCGGTCGAAATAGGTCTCAAGCTGCGCGCGACGGCTAGTGTAAGAGTTGGAGAGCATTATTCGTATCCCAAAAATTCGAAGATATCGCGGTCTTTCATAGGGTTGGCGTCCACGACGGGTATGCCCTCCCATAGCGACTCGGCGAGGCGCATATACTCAGCCTTCACGGCCTCAAGTTCAGGCGTCGAGTCCATTTCGAACAGCGTCGATTTTTTCAGGCGGCTGCGGCGGATGATGTCGAGGTCAGGGAAATGCGCCACGCGCTGCAAGCCGGTCGCGGCGGCGAACCGGTCGATCTCGTCCGTGTTGGCGCTGCGGTTGGCGATGACGCCGCCGAGGCGCACGTTGTAATTCTTGGCCTTTGCCTGAATGGCGGCGACGATGCGGTTCATGGCGAAGATGCTGTCGAAGTCATTTGCCGTGACAATGAGCGCGCGGTCAGCGTGCTGCAAGGGCGAGGCGAACCCGCCGCACACCACGTCGCCGAGCACGTCGAAGATCACAACGTCCGTGTCTTCCAGCAGGTGATGCTCCTTCAGCAGCTTCACAGTCTGACCGACGACATAGCCGCCGCAGCCCGTGCCCGCAGGCGGTCCGCCCGCTTCGACGCACATGACGCCGTTATAGCCCTGGAACATAAAGTCTTCCGGCCGCAGTTCCTCGGAGTGGAAGTTCACGGTTTCGAGCACGTCGATGACGGTCGGCATCATCTTCTTTGTCAGCGTGAACGTGCTGTCGTGCTTGGGGTCGCAGCCGATCTGCAGCACGCGCTTGCCGAGATGCGAGAACGCCGCCGACAGGTTCGACGAGGTCGTCGATTTGCCAATGCCGCCCTTGCCGTAAACGGCGAACACCATGGCGCTATCGATTTTCATATCCGGATCGAGCGCCACCTGCACGCTGCCCTCGCCGTCGCCCCGGCTTCCCTTTGGCGTGTATGTCGGTAGGGGTTGTTTTACATGCACGTTCATGCTGCGGCCTCCATGCCAATGCCTTCAAGCCGGTCTTCGAGTTCTTCGCCAGCCTGACGGAGTGCGTCCAACGTCGCCGGGTCTGGCGACCAGTATTTGCGCTCATGCGCTTCAATCAGGCGGTTTGCAAGTTTTGCTGATGCGGTCGGGTTCAGCGCCGCCAAACGTTCACGCATCTCGGGGTCGAGAATGAAAGTTTCCGACAATTTCTGATAAACCCACGGGGCCACTTCGCCCGTGGTGGCCGACCAGCCCATTGTGTTCGTGACGTGCGTTTCGATCTGCCGCACGCCTTCGTAACCGTGCTTGAGCATGCCCTCGTACCATTTCGGGTTCAGCATCCGCGTGCGCGTCTCAAGGCTGACCTGCTCGGACAACGTGCGCACCGCGCCTTTGCCCGAGGTTTGGTCACCGATGTAAACCGGCGCTGCCTTACCTTTGGCGCGTGTGACGGCCCTGCTGATGCCGCCAAGCGTGTCGAAGTAATTATCCACGGTGGTGACGCCCAGCTCGACCGAGTCGAGGTTCTGATAAGCGAGTTCCACATCCTTCAGCGCGCTGTTGAGCAGCGCCGTATGCGCCATCGGCTTGCCCGCGCGGCCAAAGGCGAAGCTTTTGCGCTTGGTATAGGTTTCCGCCAGTTCGTCCTCGTTTTCCCAGCGGCCGCTTTCGAGCAGGTTGTTCACGTTCGAGCCGTAAGCGCCATCGGCGTTGCCAAACACGCGCAAGCTGGCCGTTTCCATGTCGCAACCGTGCTCGGCTTGATAGGCGAGGGCGTGTTTGCGAACGAAGTTCATTTCGACTGGCTCGTCGGCAGTGGCGGCCATGAAGCAGCTTTCGGCGATCAGTTTGATCTGCAACGGCAGAAGGTCGCGGAAAATGCCGGACAGTGTCACGATCACGTCGACGCGCGGGCGGCCAAGCTCCTCCAGCGGAATGAGCGTCGCGCCACACAAGCGGCCATAGGTGTCGAAACGCGGCTTTGCGCCAATCAGCGCGAGCACCTGCGCAATAGGCGCGCCCTCGTTTTTCAGGTTATCGGTGCCCCAAAGCACGATGGCGACGCTCTCCGGTAATGAGTTGCCATCGGCCATATGACGGTCGAGCAGCCGTTGGGCCTGTTGCGCACCATCCTTGACAGCGAATGCGCTCGGGAGGCGGAACGGGTCGAAGCCGTGCAGGTTGCGGCCCGTCGGCAGAATGTCCGGCGTCCGCAGCAAATCCCCGCCCGGCGCCGGGCGCACGAAGCGGCCATCGAGCGCATGCAGGATGCCGCCAATTTCATGATCCTGAGCCAGCAGCTTGTCCGTTGCGGCAAGCGCCC
>JAWXCE010000084.1:0-10327 GCA_034440495.1 Hyphomicrobiales bacterium
ACCGCGCCGAGGGCGAGTAGCGTGGAGAGCGTGTTGCGGGCGTTGAGGTAACGGCGGCGCTCCTCCGTATCGCCCAAGGTGAGCAGGATTTGCGCCGCGGTCATACCCCGCTGCGCCAACATGGCTTGGTAAGCATGCGCGAGGCTGATCTGCCCGACGGCGGCCGCAGCCTGGCTCTCCTCCAGCCTCAGCGCCCCGCGCGGCAACCCTAGCGCGTGACGCCCAAGCGCAATCGCGCCGGAGGACACCAGAATAACTTCCTTGCCCGCCGCCTTTACCGCCGCGACATCATCGCTCATGGCGGCAAGCCACTCGGCCTTGAGCGCCCCCGTCTCCCGATCCGCGAGCAGCGCCGAGCCGATCTTGATGACTATCCTCTTCGCTGCGTCCCACTCTGCCCGCATCTCAACTCCGAAAGGTTTAGGGCGGAATACTCTAATAGAGCTATTTGCTCAAGTGCGCGGAGTTACGAAAGATAGGGCGCCAGGGCTGCGGCGGAGTTTCCGAAAGCAATGGGGCTTGCCGCGAGCATAGAACTGCTGGAGAGAAATTACGCGCGGCCCAGGAACTTATCGGCGCGGTGGGCTTTGACAGAGCAAACGCTCATGAAACACCAGATGGAGACCCTTATGGCCCGGCAAAATGAACAGACTGCGGATATGGATACAGAAAGCACGAATAAAGGCTCTAGCGGGCGGGCCAGTCAGCCGCGCTCGGACGAAAACGATCAGCGCTCGCATGAGCTAGAGCGCCGCTACCAGGTGCGTCAGGTCACAAACATCCAGGCGTCATGGACGGAGATGGAGCGCGGCGAGGAAGGCAAGTTCACGCTGCAACTCATCCTCGACAACGGCGTCAAGGAGTACATACTTGAAGTCGACTCCGACGACATCGAGCCCATGCTGAAGTTGTTCGCGGTGAGCGAGGGCGTCACGTTCGACGTGGAGCGGAAGGTGCTTATGTTCCCGAACCTGACACTCAAGCAAAAAACCATCTAACGGAACGCTCGTGAGGCCGACAACCGCTATGGCTCTCTAGGGCTAAACCAAGCCCGGTCGCCAGGGCTGCGGCGGCGTTTCGGCTTCTTCGGCCTCGCGCTCTTCCGCATCGGCGTTTCGGATAGCGCGGCTGAGGCGGAAGAGAGCCTGATCCACATTCAGGCCCGAGACGCCGGAGATGAGTAGCGGCTTTTTGCGCGCGGCTTTTTGCAACTGCGCGGCTTTCTCCGCCGCAACGTCCGGCGTCACCGCATCGCATTTGGATAGCGCGACGATCTCCAGTTTTTTATGCAGCTCCGCGCCGTATAGCCGAAGCTCGCGCCGAACGGTTTTGTAGGCCAGCGCCACGTCCTCCTCATTCACATCAACCAGATGTAGCAGCACGCGGCAGCGCTCGATGTGGCCGAGGAAGCGGTCGCCGATGCCTGCGCCCTCGTGCGCGCCCTCGATGAGGCCCGGGATGTCAGCGAGCACGAAATCCACATCGCCGACTTTTACCACGCCAAGGTTTGGGTGCAGCGTGGTAAACGGATAATCCGCGATTTTCGGCTTGGCCGCGCTTACCGCTGCGAGAAATGTCGACTTGCCCGCGTTTGGCAGCCCGATCACGCCGGCGTCGGCGATCAGCTTCATGCGCAGCCAGACCTCCAGCTCCTGACCTGGCTCGCCGGGGTTGGCGCGGCGCGGCGCGCGATTGGTGGAGGATTTGAAACGCGCGTTGCCCCAGCCGCCATTGCCGCCCTCGGCGAGCAGCGCGCGCTGTCCCGGTTCGGTGAGGTCGGCGATGAGTGTCTCATTATCCTCGGCGAAAATCTGCGTGCCCGGCGGCACTTTCAGCGTCACATCCGAACCGTTATGCCCTGCGCAGTTCGAGCCCATACCATGCTGCCCGCGCTCGGCCTTGAAATGCTGCTGATAGCGGAAGTCGATTAGCGTGTTGAGGTTGGCGACGCATTCCGCCCACACGTCGCCGCCCTTGCCGCCGTCGCCGCCATCCGGTCCCCCGAATTCAATAAATTTTTCACGCCGAAACGACAGGCAGCCATTGCCGCCCGCGCCGGAGAAAATGTAAACCCGTGTCTGATCGAGAAATTTCATTGTCTTTTCTAAATCTTCTTAAGGGCAAAACGGCCAATGCGCCGCGTTCAACCTATTCACTGTTATGCATGAGCCGTATGAGATTGTTGGAAAGCGCCGCCTGGGTTACTCTTTAACCTCACGTGCGAAACAGATGAGGCCAAGCGATGACCCAAGCCGACACATTCACCGCCACTCAGTTTTTGTTAAACTGCGGCTGCGGCGATAGCAACTGCTCAAGCTGCTACCTGTTCTTCCCCAAAGCCAACTGCGGCGACAGCGACTGCTCAAGCTGCGTATGCATCATCCCGACCAGCGCTTACGGCGCCATCGTTATGATGGATGCTGAAGATAAGTTGTTCGCCATGCAAATTGAAGCGGGCCGCGTCATCGCCGCCGCTTTTATTGCCTGAGGCACTGGGACGGTATAATTTCAAAGCTATGTCCGTTACGCATCGCGGGCGGATTTTTTGTGACATGTTACAGGTCACTTTTTATGGAGCGGGGATGCGAATCTCATCTGTTGTCTTATTGGTTGCTCTTACGGCGGCGCCGTTAGCGGCGCGGGCAGAGTGCGGAATGGCGTCGTGGCATGGCGGCTCCGGACGCACGGCCAGCGGCGAGCGCTGGAATACGGGCGCGATGGTCGCCGCGCACCGGCGTCGTGCATTTGGCTCCCGCGTCACTGTCACCAACGCGCGTAATGGCCGCTCGGTCTCCGTTCGCATCACGGATCGCGGGCCGTTTGTGCGCGGCCGCATTATCGACCTGTCGCGGGCGGCCTCGCGTCAGCTTGGCATTAACGGCGTGGGCAAAGTCTGCGTGAATTAGGCCGTTAACTCCCGGCTGTTATGCGAGCGCATTTGAACTTTGCATGTCCTCGCGGGTTATGCGCCAGACAAAAACAGCCAGGAGAGCGCCATGGACATCGGCACGGATAAGGTCGCGTTTATCATTTTGCGAGCGCGTGAGCTGGAATCGAAAGTCGGCGCCTGGGATGCTCCGGGCGATGAAATAGACGACGTCTCAGAAACGATCCTTGAAGAGTTGCCGGGCGATGCAACGCGGCAGGATGTGGCGTCATTTATCACGGCTCTCAATGACGATGAGAAGGCCGAACTGGTTGCGCTTACCTGGCTCGGGCGCGGCGAGTACGAAGTTGAGGAATGGAAGGCGGCGCTCGATGCCGCGCGCGGTGAGCAGACAACATCCACCCAGCGCTACCTTCTCGGCGACCCGCTGCTGGCCGATTATCTCGAAGCCGGCCTCGAAAAGCTGGGCATCTCCCCGTCCGAAGTCGAGGATGACGCCGTCCGCTCAAACTTTGACTCGCCCGACATTTAAACTCTACCGCTTAAGCGGTGCGTCTTTACATCTTTCTGTAAACTGAGATTTCATAAGAGGCATTATTTGGGAAATTTCATTTTCATCGAAGATGAGCGGCTTATTCAAATACCGTGCAGATTGACGAAGCCGGGAAAGTCTGTTTAGTAACTTCGCTGTTTCAGCTCCGTCAGCTTTATGTTTAGCACGCTTATTGATTTCTTGAGATATATGCTTGTGGCTTTCTTTCTCTGTAATAGCATCAGGGTAATCTAGTAAATACGTTTTAGCCAAAATCTCACACGAAGAATATGCATTGTCAAGAAAGGCATTAAGAAGGCCCTCATTTAAACAAAACTTTGCGGACTTCAGAAATTGACTGCAGACGGTCAAATGTTGATCAATTTTTTTGGCGTTATAACGGAGACAGAAATTAAAAGCCCAGCAATTCGCAGCTTTGTATGCAGTTACAAATGCAGCGTTTTTGTAATTTTGCGATAAGTAGGACGAATATAGAAGTTGTGCACCTAAATAAGCGCTATCAATCGTAAGTTTCACGCCACATTCATCGTATAGATCAATTTCTTTGTTTAAATTGCAGAGTGGTACCTTTCCCGCGAGCATTAACGCTTGATAACCCCATACATCGGGCTTTGTGTAGTCGGAACGCCTTAGGAGTTCTGAATCTAGAAAATATTTTTCTAAGCTCTCGCCGAGAGCGAGACCTGTTTCGAAATCAAAACTCATTGTTAAATCTTCTGATTGTATTCACCGACCTCGGGGTAAGTGGCCAGGTGCGCCTCGATTTCGCGGAAAATTGCGATCTTGTTTTCCTCGGATACCGGGCTTTCCACAACTACCACAAGCTCCGGCTTATTCGATGACGCGCGCACCAGACCCCATGTGCCGTCCGCGAGCACGATGCGGATACCATTCACTGTTATGACGTCGCGGATTGCCTGCCCGGCCAAAGTCTCGCCGCGGTCGGCGATGCCCTTGAAGTGCGCGACGGCGCGGTCAACGACACCATATTTCAGTTCGTCGTCGCAGTGGGGCGACATAGTGGGCGACTGATAGGTTTTCGGCATATCGCGCTCAAGCTCGGCGATGGTTTTGCCCGGGTTGCGGTCCAGCATATCGAGCACGGCGATGCCGGATACCAGGCCGTCATCATAGCCGCGCCCGAGCGGCGCGTTGAAGAAGAAGTGGCCGGATTTCTCGAAGCCGACCAGCACCTTGTTCTCGAAGCTGTAGCGTTTGATGTAGGAATGGCCGGTTTTCCAATAGGCGGTCGTCGCGCCGTTGGCGATCAGCACGGGGTCTGTGAGGAACAGACCAGTGGATTTCACGTCCACCACAAATTTCGCGTTCGGGTAAAGGCTGGAAATGTCGCGCGCGAGCATTACGCCCACCTTATCGGCAAAAATCTCCCCGCCCTCGTTGGTCACCACGCCGCAGCGGTCGCCGTCGCCGTCGAAGGCGAGGCCCACGTCCGCGCCGTGCTCCTGAACGGCATGCGCGACGGCATGCAGCATTTTCAGGTCTTCCGGGTTCGGGTTGTGATTGGGGAAGTTATAATCGAGATCGGCGTTGAGCGGGATGACCTCGCACCCCAGCGCCTCCAGCACCTGCGGCGCGAACGCGCCAGCCGTGCCGTTGCCGCACGCCGCGACCACCTTTATGCGGCGCTTGAGTTTAGGCCGGTCGGTGAGATCGGCCATGTAGCGCTCCGCCAGATCTCCGACATAATGGTATTTGCCGCCGCCTTTCATCTCGAATGCGCCCGCCAGAACGATCTCCTTCAGCGCTGTCATATCGTCCGGGCCAAACGTCATCGGGCGGTCGAGGCCCATTTTGATGCCCGTCCAGCCGTTATCGTTGTGGGAGGCCGTGACCATCGCGACACCCGGCACGTCCAGTTCGAACTGCGCGAAATACGCCATCGGCGACAGCGCCAGGCCGATGTCGTAAACCTCCGCGCCGCCAGCCAGAAGCCCGCACATCAGCGCCTGCTTCACCGCCATCGAGTACCCACGGAAATCGTGGCCAACCACGAACCGCGCGGGCACGCCCTTTTGCGGCAAAAGCGTCGCCAGCCCCAGCCCCACGGCTTGCAGCCCCATGAGGTTGATTTCCTCCGGGTACAGCCAGCGCGCGTCATATTCACGAAAGCCCGTCGGCTTGATGAGCGGCAGCCGCTCAAACTCGGCGGTGTTAATCTTGAGGCCGGTGGTGGGACGCGGGAATGTCATCGTGCTCTCGCTGGTCTGATTTGGCTATCCGCTCCTGCGGAAGACCCTGTAATGCCAGCGGCGCGAAGCCAAAACAACATTATTTCAGCAGAATAATGAAACTTCGAACGATCTTCTTGTAATTACTGAATCAGCACGAGCCGGTCGCCACGCAATTCGAATTTACTCAGCATTTTAATGAAGCTCATGCCAAGCAGGTTCTGGTTCATTTTGCCAGCCTCCGCCACCACCGCCGCCACGTTGCGGATTTCGATGTCGCCGATGCGGATCGCGTCCAGCGTGACGGGGGCCACGCGCGCAATGCCGTTCGCCGTGCTGGAACGGCCGGAAAATTTGAGGGCGGCGGGCGTGTAACCGAGCTTGATCGCGGCTTCGTAAGAGAGCGCCACATAGGTTGCGCCGGTGTCGGTCATCAGCTCGACAGGCTTGCCGTTAATCTGCGCCTCCACGTGAAAATGGCCGTAGGCATTCGCCTGCAACGCTACGCTTTTTGGCTCGGCCGCCTGCTCGACAACAATCGGTTTCCAAGATGTGGCGTCAATGATAAGGCGCGGTTGCGCTTGAGGGGTGGGTGGCGCTGGCGGCTGTATATTTTTTGCGGGCGCTGGAGAATTAACGGAGCCTGTGATATCGACTGGCGCGCGCGCGTCGGTTGCGACGAGAAGCGGCCAGTTTTTGCCGATCGCTCGATAAGCGTCCTCGAAATAATGAAAACTCAGTGCGGCGGCAAATACCGCAACACCCCAGACGCTCGCCTCGCGCACCATTTTACCAACGCTCGTCATTCCTGTCCTCAACTCTAATGGCCCTGGACGTGACAGCGCGGATTTTGCGCCGTCATATCCTCAAGACCAGGAAGTCTCCTGAGAACTCATAAGAGCGCAAACGGCTTAAAAAACTCATACCAAGAAGGCTTTGATTGAGAGAATTTGGCTGTGCGATGAGCGCTTCGACATTGCGAAGGCGAATTCCGCCAATCGACACGTGTTCGAGACGGACGCGGGCGGTATAGGCCGTGCCATTTGCGGTGCTGACGGGCACGTTAAAACGCAGCTCGCGCACATCCAGCCCGGCCATATCCGCGTCTTCCGGCCGCAACACTACGGATGACGCGCCTGTATCGACCAGCATTTCCACTGGAGCGCCGTTCACCATTGTGCGCGCGAAAAAGTGCCCGCCATCACGCTTGATGCGCACCTGATCGCGTTCGCCGCCCCGCTCGACAATATCCTTTTGTGAGCCTGATGGGCTGAGTTCACCTGCTACCCGTTCGGAGATTAAAATGATTTCATATCGAAAAGAGTAAAGAATAATCAGCGCGAGAAACGCCAGCGCCCAGATGCCGACAGCACGCATCGTTTCGCCCACCTTGTCGCGGTAGAAGCCGATGAGGCTTCCAGCCAGCAATATCAGAATGGCGAGGCCTGCCACGACGCGCACGAACTGGTCGCCCTGCATGCCAAGTAGCGCGCCCGCGTTCTGCGCGATGAGCACGATAATGGCGATAAAAAGCGCGACGATACCAATCCAGACGGCCATGGTACGTTCCATCCTGCAGTTGCTAGCGCCTTGCAAAATATCAGCATTGCGCTGCAATCGCACTATAAAGGCGGATGCCTTCGATCAAAAACCCTGTAATGGGTTAAAGAGCTGCAACGGCTTTGTCCTGCCCGGCGGCGACTCTGACTGCAGCGGGACGGCGTGTGACTGGAACGCTGGACCGAGCTGCCGTCGCCTTGCGTTTTGCGGCCGGCGCGGGGGCAGGTTGCGGCTGCATAACGCGGCTTTTTGGAAATATGGCGACCGCTTCCGTGCCTTTTTTACCGTTGCTGCGCAGCTCGAACTGGCCACTATGAAGCTCGACCAGCCCCTTCACAATAGGCAACCCCAATCCTGCGCCGCCCTCGCCGCTGGCGCGGGAGACTGCGCCTTGGCCAAAGGAGGTCATCACCACTGGCATCTCCGATTTCGTGATTCCAGGGCCGTCATCTCGCACGCTGAGGAATTGTCCGCCCGTTTCCGTAAAACCGGATGTGAGCGAGATAAGCCCGCCCGTTGGCGTAAACTTGATGGCGTTGGACAAAAGATTCAGGCAAACTTGTCGAATGGCTTTCTCGTCTGCCCACAGCCGGGTCATCGACTTTGCGTAATTCTCGGTAATCTTGATGCCCTTGCTGTCCGCCCGCAGACGCATGAGACGGCAGCAGTCGCTCATCGTAGCGTTCAACTGCACCGCTTGCTCGGACAAGTCGTAACGCCCGGCTTCAATACGCGAAATATCGAGAATTTCATTAATGACTTTAAGCAGGTGTTGCCCGCTGTCGTGGATATCTCCCGCATAGGCTTTATATGAAGGGTTCTCGATGGGGCCAAGCATCTCGCCTTTCATCACCTCGGAAAAGCCGAGAATGGCGTTCAGCGGCGTGCGCAGTTCGTGGCTCATGGTGGCGAGAAATTTGGATTTTGCGGCGCTGGCTTCCTCCGCTCGGCGGGCCGCTTCGTCGGAAACCGCTTTGGCCTGCTCAAGTTCGGCGATAAGCGCGTCTTTCTCAGCCCTGTAACCAAGCATGGCCAGCACAGTAAAATTGAGGCCTTTTACCAGGTAAATCAGACAGATGTGAACGCCGACCGCGACTCCTGCGAGAGCGAAAAAGAACGGGTCGCCTGTCAGGAAAAAACGGATCACGATGGCGGCGGTAAGAGGGATCGTGCCTGCGTAGATGATCGGTAGCACGGTCAGCGCGAAAATCATCCGGATGGCTACGACCACCATCAGCAGGGCGAAGAGGAAAAAGAACGCGGATTTGTCGGTGGGGCTGACCTGCACGAAGGCGATCGAGGCCCAGGTCATGGCGTGGAAAAACTCCGCCGCAACCAGGTGGCGCCGCCAGTAGTCCACATCGACATCGCTGCGCGGCACGCTTATGAAACGGCGGCATATGAACAGGAAAATGCCCTTGGAGATAAACACCGTCGCGAGCCATAATTTCAGCTCGTCGCCTGGTGCCCATGCCATCAGCGAGAATGCGACGACAACGGCCAGCACGGGAATGGCGAGCGACGCTAGTAGCTCGTTTTTAACGAACATCGATAACAACTGATAATCGAGGTCAGGCGCAATATTTGCCCGCGAAAACAGCTTCTGGCGTTCCAGCCGGATTTGCGCCGCGGCGCTTGGCGCGGAAGCAATGTCTGTCTTGAATGTGGTGGTCGCTGTTGCTGCCATTATGATACTCGTTACTTCTGAGGCCCAGGCGAAGGGCGATGGCTAAAATGCCCGCTCTATCCATCTTTCGCGAAAATTCCCTAATTTGACGTTTAAATTTGCCGCATCTTTGCCTTAGTTGCGACGAGCCCAGGCTGCTATTAACTTTCTTCTAATATTGGTTAACGCTTGTGCGCGCGTGGGGAGAAATAGCTTATGAAAATCATAGAGGACAGGCGGGCGCCCAACCCACGCAGGGTGCGCATGTTTTTGGCCGAGAAAAATGTGGCCATGACGTATGAGCAGATTGACATCATGCAAGGCGATCATCGCCAACCCGGCTTTAGCGCGCTCAATCCGCGCCAGCGCGTGCCCGTGCTGGTGCTGGATGACGGAACCGTAATCTCAGAATCCGTGGCCATCTGCCGGTACTTCGAGGCGCTTCATCCAAACCCGCCCTTGTTCGGCGAAGGGGCGATGGGGCAGGTGATGGTCGAGATGTGGAGCCGCCGCGTTGAACTCGAATTGTTCTACCCCATCGCAAATGCGGTGCGGCACGGCGTGGCCGCGATGGCTCCTCTCGAAAGCCTGCAACTGGCGGACTGGGCCGAGATGAACCGCAAGCGGGTAATACTGATGCTGTCATATTTGAATGACGAATTAAGCGGGCGGGCGTTCATCGCTGGAGACAGCTTCACCATCGCGGACATCACAGCGCTTGCCGCCATCGACTTTATGCGCGCTGGACGGATCAGGCGTCCGGAGGAATTGACGCACCTCAACCACTGGCATGCTGAAGTTTCGGCTCGCCCCAGCGCGGCGGCATGACGGCGATGGCAAAACTCACCCTGATCGGCTGTGGCGATGCGTTTGGCGCGGGCGGGCGCATGAACAGTTGCTATTTCGTCGAGCATGGCGGCGCGGAGTTCCTGCTCGACTGCGGCGCGACTTCGCTGGTCGCCATGAAACATGCAGGCGTTTCGCCACTCGCTTTCGACACGATTTTCATCACTCATCTGCACGGCGATCATTTCGGCGGCCTGCCATTCCTGCTTATCGACTGGCTTTACATAAGCCGCCGCACTGCGCCCATCACCATCGCCGGACCGCCCGGGATCGAAGATCGTTTCTGGCTCGCCTGCGAGACGCTCTATCCAACAATTTCAAAGGCGCCGCGTAACTTTCCGCTGACTTTTATCGAATTGCTCAGCGGTGCGCCGCGAATCGTTAACGGGTTTGAAACGCAGGCTTTTGAGGTGCGGCACTTTTCGGGCGCGCCGTCCTATGCCCTGCGTTTCAAGCTAGGGGACAAAGTGTTCGCGTTTACAGGCGACACGGGATGGGTAGACACCGTGATCGAGGCAGGGTGGGGCACCGATTTGTATTTGATGGAATGTTATCAGTATGATCTTCGGCTCGATATGCATCTTGATTACCAGATGATCGACAGCAGACACGACGCGATCGGCGCG